>NZ_JBFBAK010000002.1:0-887418 GCF_040689485.1 Streptomyces sp. NPDC051322
GTCCCGCACCAGGTTCGGAGGTACCCGGGTGGTCGATCTGCCGATCGGGGAGCAGTTGCCGCGGATCTGCTGAGCTGCCCGGGCCCGGGCAGCTCCGCCCCCCACACCGGCACACGCTGACGGGGAGAACGTTCCGCAGGGGCATTCACCGGACGGGCACAGGACACCCGGGCGGGCTGCGGGAGAGGGGAGGGACCGTGGAACTGCTCGATCCGTGCAATTGAACGCCGACTGAAGGTCTCCCTTTTCCACCGCACCGGCCGCCGTCTGGTTCCCACTTCCGCGGGCCTGGAGCTGGTCCCGCTGGCTCGCCGGGTGCTGGACGACGTGGTCGCCGCTCAGGACGCCATGCGCAGTGCCCGAGAGGTCGGCGGAGGCGTCCTCACCGTCATGTGCACGCCGGACATGTCGGGTGAGGCGGTGGCCTCCTGGGCCGGCGGGTTCACCCAGAGCTGGGCGTCCAACGGCTTCTGCTGGTACGGCCGCGGGGGCATCAGCCGCGGGTCGGCGGCCCCTCTCGGAAATCGGTGACCTGCCGCTGGCCTGCCGGCAGGCCGCCCCCAACGAGAACGACGCGGTGCGCACGGCTCTGGCCGCGCACGGGATCGATGTGGTGATCGGGGCCAACGTCCCCAGCCGCGCGGCCCAGCTGACCTTTGTGCTGGGCTCGGGTTTCCAGGCTTTTCTGCCGTTGCGCATGTGCGCGACCGCATGGGACGCCGGCGCCTGCGTCGTCGAGACCGACCCCCTGATCCAATCCCCTTTCGGGGTCGTGCACCGCTCCGGGGCGCTCGCCCCGGCCGCGCAGCAGTTCGTGAACGACGTCCGAATCGCTCTGCGGGGCTGGTTCGACGCGATCGCGGCACACCGCGCCGAAGGGCTCGACCTGGTGGAGGCAGTGGTTGCCGCGCGCGACACCACGGCGTGACCAGTCGCCGACCGCCACGGCCGTCGCTCAGCGAAGCAGCGGCGTGGGCGTCATTGCGGCCGTCTTCTCATCTGCTGGGGCTGTCCGAAGGGGAGGAGACAGAGCTCGCCGGCTCGCTCGTGGGGGGCAGCGATGACGACGTCTGGCTATCGACCTTCCCGGTCATCGCGTCTACCTGGTAGGTGTGCGTCTCACCGTGCTGGACGGTTGCGACGGTGACGGACCACACGGTCCGGTCGTGCCGGCTCTTTTCCAGGCTGACGTCGGTCACCTTGCCGAAGTCGGGCTTCTTCACCACGTCGACCGCCTCTTCGGGCAGGAGCTTCGCCGATGCGGCAAGCGCGGCGATGCGGGCCTTCTGCGCCGGCGGCTGCCCGGCCGGTACCGACTTGTCCAGCAGTCCTCCGTCGAAGGCGTCGACACGGACCACGTGGATGGTGCCGTCCTTGTCGGTCACCCGGGTGCGCCAGACGGGCTCCGGTGCGGTGGGGCCGGTGATCTGGACCGAGACCAGTCGGCTGCCGGGGACTTCGTCGAGCGCCTTGCTCACAGCCCGCTCGTAATGGGCATCGACTTGCGGCAGGGCCTCCGGCCGCCGATCAGGCGGTGGACCACTGCACCCGGCACCGGCGCTGAGCAGCGAGGCCGCCACAGCGACACCACACGTGCTCAGCACGCGTCCACGACGCCCGCCGGCCCTTCCCCTGTGTGAGCGGACCATGCTCATCCTCCTCTTTCTTGTTCGGCCGGATGCCTCGTGGCTGCCGCCGGGGGCGCGGCGGACCTCGCACAGGTGCCTACACGTCACGGGGGCCTCCTTCTCATCGCACCACCTGGGTATCCCACCACCGCTGCGGTCAATCAGAAGGTGGACACGAGGGGCTCCACACCGATGAGCAACGGCGCCCGGGGCCCGCCGGAGGAGGGTTTGGCGGACCCCGTGTCACGTGCCCGCACGGTGAGCTCCTTCTCGCATGTCCGCTGCGTCCTTGGTTTCGGTCCCGTCGTCGTCCTCGTCCGGGATGCCGACGAGGTCATTGACGTGGAAATTACGGGCAATCGGGAAGTCGGTGCTGCCTGTGCGCCACGATCGAGAAGGCGATGCACACGGCGATGAGCGTGTACGCCTTTTCCGCCTGGGGGATGCCGGACTGCAGTACCAGCAGCCCGTACACCACCGACGCGAAGCCCTTCGGCCCGAACCAGGTCGCGGTCAGCTCCTCCCTGCGGTCGATCCTCGTCCCGATGAGCGTGAGCAGCAGGGAGGCCATTGCGACATGTACGACGTCGCGCACCCCAACGAGAGCGGCGAACGCAAACCGGCGAACGCCTTCGCGGACGGCCTGCACCAGGGGTGTGGGGTCGGGCCGTCCAGCCCGGCGCCCCTGGGGGCGAGGGGGTGCCGCTTCCGCAGGAGTGTGCTCCGGCCTGACCGGCCCACCCTGACCGGGAAGCTCTCCAGCCCCACGGACCACAAGCCGTTGTGGACCTGAGGCTTGCCCTGGGGCTTGCCCCAACGTACCTGGACGGCGATCCGTCCCCGCGGTTTTCATGGGAGCGCCGTATGGTCTCGGGCGTCCCCCTGGGACTCGCCGAACTCCCCCCGAGGACCGCAATGCGCGAACAGAAGGAGCAGACCTCCACCACGGCTCACTTCCGCAAACCCACCGCACAGCGAGCCTCGGCGACCACTTCGGCCAAATCCCTCTTCTCGGCGAAGCCGATGACGGCCGACGCCATGCAGGCACTGCAGCGCTCCGCGGGCAATGCGGCGGCGTCCCGGCAGTTGGCCGTGCAGCGGGCCCCCGGAGTGGGTGACGCATGGGACGACTCCAGGGTGTTCAAGGACCCCAAGGACGCCATCAAGTACGGCAGGAAAGTCTGGGGCGGCGCTCTGAACCACATGAGCCGCCGCGAAGAAGAGGCGCTCAGGGACTACACCAACGAGCCCAAGAAGGACTTCGATCTCGGCTATCCCACCTACCGCGAGACCAACAAGTATCTCCGCGGGCAGTTCGTCGAGAACGCCGGCAAGCACGGCATCGACGATGTGAAGTCGCATGTCAGGAGGCTCGGTCGGGCCCTTGATACGCAGCCGATTCCGCACAACGTCATCGCAACGCGCGGTTGCAACTTCCTCCCGGACGGCATGGCGAAGTCCCCCTGGAAGATGGAGGGGCGCAAGTACACGGAACTCGGTTTCCTCTCCACGTCCCTCGGCCCGAGGCCCGTCGCCCCCTACGACCAGGAGCCGTTTATCTTCCGGTACCGGATCCCCGAGGGCACCCCCGCGATGTGGATGGAATTCATCTCGCACTTCGGCGCCGGAGAGATGGAGCTGCTCCTTAAGAACGACTCCAGGTACCGGGTCGACAAGGTCACGCCCTACCAGAACTCCAAGGGCCAGGAGCAGTGGTACATCGACGCCACCATCCTGATCCGCCCGGAGAACGTCGCGGAGGCGAAGGCCAAGGAAGAGGCAGCCAAGAAGGGCGGCGGGGGCGGCAAGCACTCGTCGCACCACAGCAGCTCTCAGTACCCGGCGGGTTCCTCTCACAACAAGGGCTCGCTGTACAAGAGCGACCACGCCGGCAAGTACTCGAAGTACGACGCATACTGAGCGGGCAGGCACGAAGGCGCGCGAGAACGACGGCGCGTGAGCGCGCGAGAACGACGGCGCGCTGAACAAGCACCACCAGAGACGAGCGGCAAGGATGCACCATGAGTGACGGGCAGCGACGCAATCCGAGGTTCGAGGAGCCGCTCTCCTTCACCCCCGTGCCGGGCGGCCCGGAAGACTACGCGAGCACGGCCGATGACCCGGTGCGTTACGTGGAGGTCGTCGACGACAAGGGCCTCCTCGGCTACCTCTGGTTCCAGGACGCGGCGGACGGCGCCGACTTCATCCCCTGCAAGAGCCGGGGGGTCGAAGCGATGCAGGCAGGCGTGGAGTGGGGCCGCAAGCTGCGCCGCCACAAGGAGAACGGCCTCGCCCCGTCCCGGGCCGTCGCCGACCTCGCGACCGCGGCGCACACGGCGGCCGGCGGTCATGTCGCCCCGGGCGACCCGTCCGAGGCTGAAAGCGAGTCCGCACTGCGGGAGCAGGCCGCCGGCAAGTGATCCGCCGGCGGCGCCGGGCGCAGCGCAGGAGACGTGACGGTCGGCGTGGCGCGTTCTTTATCCCGCCAGTTCTTGAACGGTGGATGCTCGACCTGTCGGCTTAGCTTGCCAGGTGAAGCGGCTGGTCCGGGTCGCGTCTGCGCAACAGCAGTGTTGCTTCCATGGCGGGCGGCGGAGGCGGATCAGCCTTCGTGCTTGGCGTCGATCTCGCTGATCAAGACTTCGATACGGGTGCGGATCTCATCACGGATCGGGCGTACGGCCTCGACTCCCTGACCGGCGGGGTCTTCGAGCTGCCAGTCGAGGTATTGCTTGCCGGGGAAGATCGGGCAGGCGTCGCCACAGCCCATGGTGATGACGTAGTCGGATGCCTGGACGGCTTCGGTGGTGAGGACCTTGGGCTTCTGGCCGGCGATGTCGATGCCGAGTTCCTTCATCGCTTCGACGGCGGCCGGGTTGACCTCGTCGGCGGGCAGTGAGCCGGCGGAGCGGACATCGACGCGGTCGCCCGCGAGGTGGGTGAGGAATCCGGCGGCCATCTGCGAGCGTCCGGCGTTGTGCACGCAGACGAACAGCACGGAGGCGGCAGGGGTGGAGGACATCAGTTCTTCCTTACAGGTGGGCATCAACAGTGCACTTATAGAGGGGAGTTCAGGTGCTTGGCAGGGCGGTGAGCAGGTCTGTGATGTGGGCGTCGATGGCGTCGCGGATCTCGCGTACGGCGGCGATCGCGCATACGAACAGCACGCGCGCTAACCCGAGTCCTTCCCGCGCTCGGGTGTGGGCGAGCGCGTCGAGGCGTTCGCCGGTGAGGCGCTCGGCCGGCATCACCAGATGGGTGCAGACCTTGGCTGTCTCGGCGAGGCGGGCGTACGAGTCGGCGAGCAGCTCCTGCACGGTCTCGGCGGAGAAGTGGCCGGCATGGCGGGTGGCCAGGCGGGCGGCCCCTGATGCGAGCCGTTCGTCGGGCAGGACGGGTGGGGTGGATGCGGTCATGAGAACCCCTCCGGCGGGACCCAATGATTCAGCCTCGACTGGTATCAGCCTTGGGTGATGTGACAGTATCAGCCCATGATGACGTCAGTCGACACTGAACTGATGCGGGTGCTGGCCGATCCGCTCAGGCTCCAGATCGTGAACCTGCTCGCCCACGAGACGCTGTGCACCACGCACTTGGTCGCCGAGACCGGCGCCAAGCAGACCAACCTCTCCAACCACATGAAGGTGCTGAAGGAGGCGGGAGTGGTGGACACCGAGCCGTGCGGCCGGTTCATCTACTACCGACTGAAGCCCGAGGTCATCGACGCCCTGGCCGGCTCCTTCGCCGAACTGGCCACCACCGCGCGCCAGACCGTGGAAACCGGCCGGAAGCGGGCCTGCTGATGACCTCCACCGAACCCTCCGCCGCGACCGGCACAGCGAGCGGCGAGGCGGCGGGCGTCGTCGCGAAGCTCTCCACCCTGGACCGCTTCCTGGCCGTGTGGATCCTGCTCGCCATGGCCCTCGGTCTCGGTCTCGGCCGCCTGATTCCCGGGCTGAACGACGCGCTCGCGAAGGTGGAAATCGGCGGGATCTCCTTGCCGATCGCCGTCGGCCTGCTGGTCATGATGTATCCGGTGCTGGCCAAGGTCCGTTACGACAAGCTCGACGCGGTCACCGGCGACCGCAAGCTGATGGCGTCCTCGCTGGTCATCAACTGGATCGTCGGCCCTGCCGTGATGTTCGCGCTGGCCTGGATCTTCCTGGCAGACCTGCCCGAGTACCGCACCGGGCTGATCATCGTCGGGCTCGCCCGCTGCATCGCCATGGTCATCATCTGGAACGACCTGGCCTGCGGCGACCGCGAGGCAGCCGCCGTCCTGGTGGCCCTCAACTCCGTTTTCCAGGTCCTGGCGTTCGGCCTGCTCGGCTGGTTCTACCTGGATCTGCTGCCCGGCTGGCTCGGTCTGGGCGACGGCGAGCACCTCGACATCTCGATGTGGAAGATCGCGCTGAACGTCGTCATCTTCCTCGGCGTCCCGCTGCTGGCCGGGTTCCTGACCCGCCGGATCGGCGAGCGGAAGCTGGGTCGCGAGCGCTACGAGGCCAACTTCCTGCCGAAGATCGGCCCTTGGGCGCTGTACGGGCTGCTGTTCACGATCGTCATTCTCTTCGCCCTGCAGGGCAAGACCATCACCTCGCAGCCGATGGACGTCGTCCGGATCGCGCTGCCGCTGCTGGTGTACTTCGCCGTGATGTGGTTCGGGACCTTCGCGCTCGGCAAGGCGATCGGCCTGCCGTACGACCGCACCGCGACGCTCGCCTTCACCGCGGCTGGCAACAACTTCGAGTTGGCCATCGCGGTCGCCATCGCCACCTTCGGGGTCACCTCCGGTCAGGCCCTGTCCGGTGTGGTCGGCCCGCTCATCGAGGTGCCGGTGCTGGTGGCGCTGGTCTACGTCTCCCTCGCCTGGCGCCGGAAGTTCCAGACCGCCTGACGTGCACTGCGCCGCCAGGAGATGGCACTTCACGGCCCGGAGGTGGAACCGGCTGTCCAGCTTCGTCGGGATCACCCCACCCCCGCTGGTGTCCTGTCGCATCCGAGGTTGCGCGATGGTCATCGCGGGTGGGGGGCGCGGCCGGCAGGGTCAGTGGCCGCGCGGGGCGTACATGATGACGGCCATGCCCGCCAGGCACACCAGGGCGCCGATGACATCGAAGCGGTCGGGGCGGTAGCCGTCGGCGACCATACCCCAGGCGATCGACCCTGCGACGAAGATCCCGCCGTACGCGGCGAGGATGCGGCCGAAGTTGTCGTCGGACTGGAAGGTGGCCACCACCCCGTACAGACCCAGCGCGATGACGCCGGCTCCGATCCAGATCCATCCCTTGTGCTCGCGGACGCCCTGCCAGACGAGCCAGGCACCGCCGATCTCGAAGAAGGCGGCGACGATGAACAGGGCGATGGAACGAGCGACGGTCATACCGGCTGACCCTATCGGCGGCCCGTGCCGCTGATCTTCAACGGGCCAGCCCGCTCCTGGCAGCCGCCGCACCCACCCTCACGTGCGGACTTGGAACCGCAGGAGCAGGAGCGGCGGCGCTGGCCGAGCCACCAGGTTCCGGCGGCGAGCACGGCCAGGACGACGGCGAGGGCCGGCAGCCAGCCCACCACCACCCCAGCCCCTGCGCCGACGACCCCGGCTGTGATCAGGACGGGCAGCGCGCAGCACGCCACACAGGCCAGTGCGGCGAGTCCCCCGAGCGTCTTCGGGGCGCGCTGGGGGGGCTCAGCAACAGCGTCCGGCATGACGCTCCTTGGCGAGGTCGGTGAAGGGGATGGGGCAACAGTCCATCGAGGCGCAGACGGTCAGGTCGTCGCAGCCCGCATCAACCGCCGCGACCAGGGCGGTGCGGATCGTGGTCAGGTCGGCGATCTTCGCGTCGACCTCGGCGATCTTCGCCTGTGCGCGCTCCTGGAGCCCCGCCACGGGGCTGCCGTGGTGGTGGCGACCGGCCTCCAGGAGTTCGGCGACCTCCTCCAGGGTGAACCCGAGCCGCTGCGCGGCCTTGATCACCCGCAGTGCGGTCACCGCGTCCTCGCCGTACAGGCGGTGACCGCCGTTGCTGCGTTCCGGCTCGGCCAGCAGGCCACGCCGCTCGTAGTAGCGCAGAGTCTGGACGTTCACGCCGGCCGCCTCGGCGACCTGCCCGCTGCGCAGGCCCCGACTCACCGCTGGATCCCGGCGATCCGTGCGGCCAGGGCGTCCAGGACCCTCTCGTGCGCCTGGTCCACCGCGATGTCCAGACCGATCAGGTCCTCGCCCGGGGTGGTGGTGAAGTCGAAGAACGAGCAGCAGCCGCTCTCCCGCTCCACCAGGTCCCGCACCCGCTCCTCGATGCCGGGGCCGCCGGATAGGTCGAGACGCAGTCGAAGCGGCCCCGGCCTCGATGACGAGGCCAGCCGCTCGGAGAACAGCGCGTCCCACTCCGCGACCCGCAGGGGCCGCTCCTCGGTGGGCAACGTGCAGGACTGCGGCACCCACGCCAGTTCACTCATCGCACTCACTCCCGTCATCACGTCTCCAAGAGGGCGGGGACACTTCCGACGGTAAACCTGTACCTACGTACCGGTTGCAAGTCGCGGAGCCTCCGCCAGCTCGAAGCCCCCGCGAAGTGCTGGCTGGAATCCCAGAAGGATCGTTCTCGCCGGGATTTCCTGTACACCAACTCCTCAGGGGATGTCGCGCAGTCAGCGGATCGCCGTGGTGAGCAGCTGGCCCATCGCGGCCAGAACGCTCGGTTCGACGCGGTAGTACACCCACGTCCCGCGCCGCTCGGAGGCCAGCAGACCGGCCTCTTTCAGCTTCTTCAGATGATGGGAGACGGTCGGCTGCGAGACACCGACGTCGGAGATGTCACACACGCACGCCTCACCTCCCTCGTGCGAGGCGACCAGCGAGAACAGCCGCAGCCGCACCGGATCCCCGAGCGCCTTGAACATCTTGGCGGTCCGCTCCGCCTCCTCGGCGCTCAGGGGCCGCTCGGTCAGCGGCGGGCAGCACGGCGCGACCGCCTCGTCCGGCTGATTCAGGACCGGCAGCTCCACCACACTCGAATTCGACATACGTCGATATTGACATCCGTCGATGCCTCGTGGCAAGGTCGCTCATATCGACAGACATCGAATCAGTGGGTCGATGGCCTCCTGACTGCCCTGGAGAACGTGATGAGCAAGAGCACGCCCGCCGCCCTGCCCACCGTGGTCATCGGCGCCGGCCCCATCGGCCTGGCCGCCGCCGCCCACCTCATCGAGCGCGGCATCGAACCGCTCGTCCTGGAAGCCGGACCGTCCGCGGGCAGCGCGGTGCGCGACTGGTCGCACGTCCGCCTCTTCTCCACCTGGGCCGAGGTCGTCGACCCGGCCGCCGAGAAGCTCCTCGCCCCCACCGGCTGGACCCACCCCGCCCCTGACACCTACCCCTCCGGGGGCGACTGGGCGGACGCCTACCTGCACCCCCTCGCCGAGCTCCTCGGCGACAAGGTCCATACCGGCGCGCGGGTCACCGGCGTCTCCCGCTCCGGCCGCGACCGCATCGTCGACGCCGACCGCGAGGCCCAGCCCTTCGTCGTCCATATCACTCATGCCGACGGACGCGAGGAGCGGATCTTCGCTAGCGCCGTCATCGACGCCTCCGGCACCTGGACCACCCCCTCCCCGGCAGGCGGCAGCGGACTGCCCGCCCTCGGCGAACGCGCCGCATCCGACCGCATCACCTACCGCGTGCCCGACCTCAACGACCCTGCCGTACGGGCCCGTTACGCGGGCAAGCGCACCGCCGTCATCGGCTCCGGCGCCTCCGCCTTCACCGCCCTCGCCTCCCTGGCCGACCTCGCCAACGCCGACGACGGTACGGGCACCAAGGGACTGTGGATCCTGCGACGCGGCATCAGCGGCTCCACCTTCGGCGGCGGCGACGCCGACCAGCTGCCCGCACGCGGCGCCCTCGGCCTGGCCGCGAAGGCCGCCGTCGACGACGGTCACGCGGATGCGGTCACCGGCTTCCGCACCGACGCCATCGAGCGGAACGCCGACGGCCGCCTGATCCTGGTCGCCGAGGACGGCCGCGGCCTCGATGCGGTCGACGAGGTCATCGTGCTCACCGGCTTCCGCCCCAACCTGACCTTCCTCGACGAACTGCGCCTCGGCCTCGACGAGCGCCTGCAGGCCGCCGTCGAACTGGCCCCGCTGATCGACCCCAACCAGCACTCCTGCGGCACCGTCTACCCACACGGCCACCGCGAACTGTCCCACCCCGAACAGGGCTTCTACCTGGTCGGCATGAAGTCCTACGGCCGCGCCCCCACCTTCCTTGCGATGACCGGCTACGAGCAGGTCCGCTCGGTCGTCGCCGCCCTCGCCGGCGACGAGGAGTCCGCCGACCGCGTCGAACTCACCCTCCCCGAGACCGGCGTCTGCGGCGGCGCCGGCCTCTTCGACACCCCCGACCCCGACCAGGAAACGGCAGGCGGCTGCTGCACCCCGGCCCCCGCCCTGATCCAGCTCGGCACACCCACCACCACCCAGACCCCCGCCTCCGGCGGCTGCTGACCCCACACCCCGCCCGCGCCACCCCTCACCACAGGAGGACTGCCATGTCCCGTGTACAACTGGCTCTGCGCGTGCCCGACCTCGACGCCTCGATCGCCTTCTACAGCAAGCTGTTCAACACCGAGCCGGCCAAACTCCGCGACGGCTACGCCAACTTCGCCATCGCCGACCCCCCGCTCAAGCTCGTCCTCATCCAGGGCGAGGGTGAGCCGGACACGGGCATGGACCACCTCGGCGTAGAAGTCGCCTCCTCCGAAGACGTCCACGCCGCCACCACCCGCCTCGCCGGCCAAGGACTCGACACCGCGGTGGATAACGACACCACCTGCTGCTACGCCCTCCAGGACAAGGTGTGGGTCCACGGCCCCGGCCGGGAGCCCTGGGAGGTGTATGTCGTCAAGGCCGAGGCCGACACCCTCGCCAAGCAGCCCCAGAGCACCTGTTGCACCAGCGCCAGCGCGTCCGCAGAGGCTCAGGCCAGCTGCTGCTGATCCCTGCGACGACGAATCCTCACGCCAGCGGGGCCGCCGAACCGGATCACCGGTCGGTGGCCCCACGCCGTACCTGTCGTGTGCGCCACCCAGATCACGGCAGGCGGGTCGAGTCCAAGACGGCGGCCAACCGGCGCCAGTCGATCTCCAGCTCCCCGGCAGCATTGCGTCGGCCCGGCAGGGTCTCCCCGCGCTCGTGCAGGCTCGCCAGATAGGCGGCGACCTTCGGCGTCCCGCTCCAGCAGCGCGGGCCCGTGCGGACGAACCGCTCGACCATTTGCTCGACGGTCGGCCGTGGCCCTTTCCGCGGGTGCTTGGCCTTCCCGGCGCCCGAACGGTTTCGTGAGCCCTTCTGCGACTGCTTGCGCCGCAGGGGGACGGTGCGGGGCCGGTCCCCATCGGGCTCGGTCGCCGTCCCGTCTCGGCCGCGTCCCCGAGAGCGCGGCCCCCGATCGAGGCCGCGATTCGGGGACCGGCCTCGGTGACCGTCCCCGTCGGGCTCACGTGCCGACCGGAGGCTTTCGGGCAGTGCTGGACCTGGCGTCGCGAAGAGCCGAGACCCGATACGCCCACCCCGGCGATGTGACATCTCGTGACAGATGAGAGGGTCGGACGGGTGAGCGAGACACCGAAGAACACCCTCCAATACCGCTTTGACGGGCCAGAAGACGCACCGGTCCTGGTCTTGGGTCCCTCACTGGGTACCACCTGGCACATGTGGGACCGGCAGATGCCCGAGCTGACCCGCACCTGGCGGGTCCTGCGTTTCGACCTGCCGGGTCACGGTGGGGCTCCCGCCCGCCCGGTCTCCTCGGTCGCTGCTATGGCCGAGCTGCTGCTCGAGACGCTCGACGAGCTCGGGGTGCAGCGTTTCGGTTACGCGGGCTGCTCCATCGGCGGCGCGATCGGCATGGAGCTCGCCCTGCGCCGACCGGAACGGGTCGCCTCACTGGCCCTGGTGGCCGCTTCGCCGCGCTTCGGCACGGCCGACGAGTTCCGCCAGCGGGGAGTGATCGTACGGACCAACGGGCTGGATCCGATGGCGCGCAGCGCGCCCGAGCGCTGGTTCACCCATGGCTTCGCGGCCGCCCAGCCGGCCATCGTGGAGTGGGCCGTGCAGATGGTCCGTACCACGGATCCCGGCTGCTACATCGCTGCCTGTGAGGCCCTCGCCTCCTTCGACATCCGCGCGGAACTCGGCAGCATCGGACTCCCCACTCTCGTGCTCGTGGGCGCCGAGGACCGGATCACCGGGCCCGCTGACGCCCGTACGCTGGTGGCCGGCATACCCGACGCCCGGCTCGCCCTGGTCCCCGGCGCTTCCCACCTCGCACCGGTCGAGCAGCCCGCGGCCGTCACCGACCTCCTGGTACGCCACTTCTCCTCGTCATGGCAGGACATGTCCTCGTCGACGTCGACCGGCATCCCGGTCCCCCCCGCGGCGACCGGCCGGCCTGTGTCCGTCACGTCCGCCGGGCCTGTCGCGGCGATCGCCCCGCCGCCGTCCCAGCCGGATGCCGCGCCCACGGGGCGCCCGGATCCCTACGACGCGGGGATGAAGGTACGCCGTGAGGTGCTGGGCGATGCCCACGTGGACCGGGCGGAGGCAGCGGCCGACGCGTTCACCGAGGACTTTCAGCAACTGATCACCCGTTACGCGTGGGGCGAGATCTGGACCCGCGACGGTCTTGACCGGCGCACCCGCAGTGCGGTGACGCTGACCGCGCTGGTCGCCGGTGGTCACCTGGACGAGCTGGCATTCCACGTCCGGGCGGCGCTGCGCAATGGACTCACCCCGGCGGAGATCAAAGAAGTGCTGCTCCAGACCTCGATCTACTGCGGTGTCCCGGCGGCGAACTCGGCGTTCAAGGTGGCCCAATCCGTCATCCAGCAGGAGACCACGCCCGAGACGTAGCAGGATGGGGGCATGACGATCAAGCTGACGAAGAAGACCCACGCCTGTATCCGCCTGGAGAAGGACGGGCGGACGCTCGTCATCGACCCCGGCGCCTTCAGCGAGGAGGACGCGGCCGTCGGCGCCGACGCCATCCTTGTCACCCACGAGCACCTCGATCACTTCAGCGAGGACCGGCTGCGGGCCGGCCTGGAGGCCAATCCGGCTGCCGAGATCTGGACGCTGCGCAGCGTCGCCGACCAGCTCTCCGCAGCCTTCCCGGGCCGGGTCCACACGGTCGGCCACGGTGACACCTTCAGCGCCGCCGGGTTCGGCGTCCAGGTCCACGGCGAACTGCACGCGGTGATCCACCCGGACCTGCCGCGGATCACGAACGTCGGCTACCTGGTCGACGGTTCGGTCTTCCATCCGGGCGATGCCTTCACCGTTCCCGACCAGCCGGTGGAGACGTTGATGCTCCCGGTGCACGCGCCGTGGAACAAGGTCTCCGAGGTGATCGACTACGTCCGCGAGGTGAGCCCGCAGCGGGCCATCGACATCCATGACGTGCTGCTGAAGGACATGGCGCGAGGGATGTACGACACACACATCGGCAATCTGGGAGGGGCCGATCACAGCCGTCTGAGCCCGGGCGAGTCCACCCAACTGTGACTGTCGGAGCCACCGGCTAGATTTGTCGTATGCGCATCGCCACCTGGAACATCAACTCGATCACCGTCCGGCTCCCCAAACTGCTGGCCTGGCTGGAGAGCAGCGACACCGACGTGCTCTGCGTCCAGGAGACCAAGTGCACCGCCGAGCAGTTCCCCGCCGAGGCGCTGCGCGAGATCGGTTACGAGTCCGCGGTCAACGCCACCGGACGGTGGAACGGCGTGGCGGTGATCTCCCGGGTGGGGCTCGAGGACGTGACCGCGGGCCTGCCCGGCGGGCCGGGCTACGAGGGCGTCCAGGAGCCGAGGGCGATCTCGGCGACCTGTGGCCCGGTCCGCGTCTGGTCGGTGTATCTGCCGAACGGCCGGGAGGTCGACCACGCGCACTACGCGTACAAGCTGCAGTGGTTCGACGCGCTGAAGGCGGCGGTCGCCGAGGACGCGTCCGGCACGCGGCCGTTCGCGGTCCTCGGCGACTTCAATGTCGCCCCGACCGACGCGGACGTCTGGGACCCCGCCGTGTTCGAGGGTGCCACCCATGTCACCCCCGCCGAGCGGGCCGCCCTCTCCGCGCTGGGCGACGTGGGGCTCTCCGACGTGCTGCCGCGCCCCCTCAAGTACGACCGGGCGTACACCTTCTGGGACTACCGCCAGTTGGCGTTCCCCAAGAACAGGGGCATGCGTATCGACCTGGTGTACGGCAATGCCCCCTTCACCGAGGCGGTCAAGGACAGTTACGTCGACCGCGAGGCGCGCAAGGGCAAGGGCGCCTCGGACCACGCGCCGGTGGTGGTCGACCTGGGAGTGGTGAGCGCATAGCCGAGCGAATACGTGTGCGGTTTCCGCGCGCCTGTGGTGCGACCATGCTGCTGAATGCGAGGCTGAGTGGTGTGAATATCCCCTTCTTGGACAACTGGCGCAGGCGGCACGGCACGGGGTACGCGGAAACCCTCACGGCGGCGATGCAGAACGACCCGCAAGGCGTCGGCGAACTGCTCGCCGAGTGCGAGCTGTTGAGAGCCCGCGCGGGGCGAGAGGGGCTGCAACTCGACGATTCGCCCGAGTCGTTGGGGGCGCTCGACCAACTACCGCCGCGCTGGCGCGATGATCCGGAGGAGCTGCCCTGGCTGGGTAATGACGCCGGACTCTACCTCGGCACCATCATCGTCAGGACCGTCCCCGGCGCGGTCTGGGACGTCTGGCCCGGAGGGCAGCCCGTCGTGCGGCTGGTGTCGGGCCGTGAGATCAACGTCGTGGAGGCGGGCCTCGACTGGGCGGTGGCCGGGGCCCCCGAGCTCTCGCAGGTCTATGCGGAAGCGGCCGAGGCCTGACCGGGGGCCATGGGCCCTGGCGCCCCCCGGCAGGCTGGTTGCTTCATTTCAATGCAAATACGGCTTATGTCCGATTAGGGCGTGTCGGGTGTGAAGTCCCTTGGTGGGGCGGATAGTTTGCGCAGGCCTCGACTTGTGAAGCGCCCGGGGCTCGCCGCACGGCGACGCGACGCGCTTCCGTACGCTGCGCCCGGTCATGTCGTCACCTAAGGGGAGTTCCTCCATGCAGGCAAGCTCATCGCGTCGGATCTCGACTACGATGTGCCGTTCATCCCCAGAACGCTGCTGCCGGGTGGGCAGTAGCTCCTAGGGCCATGCCCGCCCGGCAGCGGCCGGTGATCACTTCTCGCGCAGCGGGACCGACGGGTACGACAGGTCGGACTCGGGCGAGGAGAAGGTCAGCTGCGCGCCGGTCGGGTTGAGCTCGATGTACAGCGGGTCGGCCGCGTTGGACCGGCTTGCCGAGGCCGAGCGGGCCCGCGTCGCGTAAGTGTGCGATGGGGGCGCCGCTCTCCTTGATATCGCGCCTTCGATGCGCCGCCAACACCCCTCAAGGCGGGCATTTATCTGCCCGCCGGTCTGGAGAAGGGCGCGTACGGCGCCGGCAAGGTGCCGATTCGGAACGCTTCGCCGTCGACGGCGGAGTTCCCCTCCACGGGCGACTGGAACACGGTCGACACCGTCAGTGTCCAGCTGGCCCTGAAGGCGGGCTCCAACACCGTCACCTTGGACAGCGGCAGCGGATACGCACCCGATATCGACAAGGTCGACGTACCGCGTTGGCTCTGACCCCGAGCGCTCCCACCACAGGCTGTTGCACAGCTGACCGCACCACCGATTTCGGCCGGCCCTCTGGCGAAAAAGCGTCGTGCGTTCCAAGCTCTCGGTGTGACGAATTCAGAGAGCGGAGCAATACCGGGACGGACGGACATGACCTTGCGGCTCCGAGGGAAGCTGCAGTGGGTGCCGGTGGGTGCGGTGATCGTGCTGGCCGCCTGGGTGGTGGCCATCCCCCCGGTCATGCACGGGGCGTACGGAGCGATCGGTGGCACCCTGATGGTGATCGCGGGTGTGCTCCTCGCCGTCTTCACGGTGACCTTCGTCGGTTACCTGGTCCGCCCGCTGCGGATCGAGGCGCGCGAGGCCGGCCTGACCGTGCGACTGCCCACCTGGCCCACCCGTACCGTGCCCTGGGCGGCGCTGGCGGGGGTGTCGGGTGTGGTGGTGGCTTCGGGAGGACGCACCCGCTCCTACGTCGTGGTGGACTTCGCGCCGGGCGCTGACGCGCTCCCCGGGCTGTGCCGCCCGCGCTCGATGTACCGCAGGCTCGGCCCGGCAATGGAACGCGGAGAAGGCGCGAAGGGCCTCTGCCTGGAGGAGGAGGTCTTCGTTCTGGACCCGGCCGGTCTGCTGGCCGCGATCGGACGGTGCGCCCCGGCCGGCGTACCCGTCAGCGGTCCGCACGCTGAGAGCTACGGGACGCCGGAGCCGGGGTCTGCGCGGCCCGCGTGACAGCGGCGACCCGTTCCACCAGGCCCGACCCGTACACCTGCGAGTTGATGACCTTCAGCAGCGGGCAGAAGGATGCGCCGCCGTGCTTGCGCGCCGGCTTCTCGTGGTGCCGGGCCGGACAACGCGAGGCGGCCTGGTCGGTGATGGACTGCCGTCCGCAGAGACGGACGGCCCGCAAGAACCGGACCCGCTGAGCGAAGACCTACGGCCGGCGGACGTCGTGGCGCTCACCGTCGAGGCCGCACGCGGCCACTGACCGGCCGTGCCCCTTGTTCTTTCGGTCGATCCCGAGGCCCGCACCGCGACAGTTGCCGGTGCGCCGGCCCGACTCTCCCGCCTGCTGCCGAGCCCGCTGGACTCGGGTTCATCGTCCACAACGAACGGACCTATCCCTCCCTGCTGCGACTTCTCGGGGTGGAGTCGCGGGTCCTCATCCGGAGGCGGAGAGGCGCGCCTGCGCCGGGTGTGTGCGCGGCCGGGAGGTCGGCGTCGTGCGCGCGGGCGATCCGGCGGCCGTGGCCAGTCCGATGCCGGTGCCGGGCAGGGCGCGAGTGGTGCGGGCGCGGGAGAAGCGGTCGAAAACGTAGGAAGGTCTTCGTCGGCGTCGCCGGGGCCGCCGTCGCGGATGGTCAGTTCCCGTTGGCCTGCGAGAGGCCGCCACCGCTCGTAGCGGTCGGGCGGAGTGGATCAGCGCTGCCTGAAATGTCGGCAGGCGGTCGTGCAGCCGAGGGAAGCGGTCGTCAACCGGCCGGCATCGGACGAAACGTCGCCACACCGTGCCCGCCTTGAAGGTCAGGCTTAAGTCAAGGCGAAAGAAAAGCCCGGTCCGAGTCCTTGACCGATACATGACCGCCGGGCATGGTTCGGGAGAGCGCTCTCCCTCGTGCTTCAGTTCTCAACTCCCTGTCCAAGGAGACGACTTCTGTGTCCGCAGTTGGTAGGCCCATGGCGAGACCGCCACGAAGACCCGAGCTGTTGTCCCCGGGCGAACCCGTCACGGCATCCAGCCACGAGAACTACGGAACGCCGGCCCCCGACCCCGTCGACGGGGACCTCAGCACCCGCTGGTCGAGTGGTGACTCCGGCCCGCAGGGGATCCGGATCGACCTCATCCCTCGGACCGACCCGTCAGGAGTACCCGTGCCCCGACCATCCTCCGCAATGACACTCGCCCCCCGCCGCACCGCCGTGACCCTTCTCGTGCTCGGCGCCCTCCTCGCGTCGTGGCTCACCGTCGTGCTCGCACCGAGCGCGCATGCGGCCGACACCCTCCTGTCCCAGGGCAAGACCGCCACCGCATCCTCGCAGGAGGGGGACGGCTACGCGGCCGCCGCCGCGGTGGACGGCGACCTGACCGGCACCCGCTGGGCCAGCCAGTGGAGTGACCAGCAGTGGCTCCAGGTCGACCTGGGCCAGGAGTCGGCCCTCAGCCGTGTCGTCCTGACCTGGGAGGCGGCCTACGGCAAGGACTACGAGATCCAGGCGTCCGACGACGGCACCGACTGGCACACCCTGAAGAAGGTGACCGGCGGCGACGGCGGTACCGACGACCTCGCTGTGTCCGGGACCGGCCGCTACGTCCGGATGGACGGCCTCGCCCGGTCCGGCGGGTACGGCTACTCGCTGTGGGAGTTCCAGGTCTACGGCTCTGCCGGCGGCACCACACCGCCACCCGTCTCAGGCGCAGTCAAGGTCGAGGGCACCCAGGGCAATTGGCGCCTGACCGTGGGCGGCCAGCCGTACACCGTCAAGGGAGTCACCTGGGGCCCGGCCATCTCGGACGCTCCCCAGTATCTGCCGGACGTGAAGGCCATGGGCGCCAACACGATCCGCACCTGGGGCACCGACGGCTCCAGCAAGGCGCTTCTGGACGCGGCGGCGGCCAACGGCATCCACGTGATCAACGGTTTCTGGCTGCAACCGGGCGGCGGACCCGGTGCCGGGGGCTGTGTCGACTACGTGACCGACACGACGTACAAGAACGACATGCTCACCGAGTTCGCCAAGTGGGTGGACGCCTACAAGAGCCATCCGGCGACGCTGATGTGGAACGTCGGCAACGAGTCGGTCCTCGGTCTGCAGAACTGCTACAGCGGCAGTCAGCTGGAGGCTGAGCGCAACGCGTACACCAGCTTCGTCAACGACGTCGCCAAGAAGATTCACAGCATCGACCCCGACCACCCGGTCACTTCCACCGACGCCTGGACCGGGGCCTGGCCGTACTACAAGCGCAACGCGCCCGACCTCGACCTGTACGCGATGAACTCCTACAGCAACGTGTGCAAGGTCCGCCAGGACTGGATCGACGGGGGCTACACCAAGCCGTACATCATCACCGAGACCGGTCCGGCCGGTGAGTGGGAGGTGCCCAACGACGCCAACGGCATCCCCGACGAGCCGACCGACGTGCAGAAGGCGGACGGGTACACCAAGGCCTGGAACTGCGTCACCGGCCACCAGGGCGTGGCCCTGGGCGCCACCCTCTTCCACTACGGCACCGAACACGACTTCGGCGGTGTCTGGTTCAACCTGGTGCCCGACGGGCTGAGGCGACTGTCGTACTACGCCGTCAAGAAGGCCTACACCGGTTCGACGTCCGGTGACAACACTCCGCCGGTCATCAGCGACATGACCGTTGCACCGGCCTCCTCGGCCCCGGCCGGCGGCGAGTTCACCGTGCACGCCAACGTCCGCGACCCCGACGGCGACCCTGTCACCTACAAGATCTACCTCAGCGGCAACTACGCCAACGGCGACAAGCGGCTTGTCGACGCGCAGTGGCGCTCGCTGGGCAACGGCGACTTCGCCGTCACCGCGCCGCAGAAGCTGGGTGTGTGGAAGGTCTACGTCCAGGCCGAGGACGGGCACGGCAACGCCGGCATCGAGACGAAGTCGGTCAAGGTCGTCGCCCCGCCGGTGAGCGGCACCGACCTGGCGCTGAACCGGCCCGCGACCGCCTCCTCCTCGCAGCAGTCCTACGGCGACTGCCCCTGCACCCCGGCGATGGCCGTCGACGGCCGCACCGACACCCGCTGGGCCAGTGACTGGAGCGATCCGCAGTGGTTCCAGGTCGACCTGGGCGCGTCGAAGGCCCTGCGCAAGCTGCAACTCGTCTGGGACCCGGCCTACGCCAAGTCCTACGAGGTGCGGGTCTCCGACGACGGCAGTAACTGGCGCTCGGTGTACTCGACGACCGCCGGCGACGGTGACGTCGACACCATCGACGTCTCGGCCACCGCTCGTTACGTGCGCCTGCAACTGACGGCGCGCGGCACGAGCTGGGGCTACTCCCTGCACGATCTGGGGATCTACAGCTGACGGCTGTGCCCCGGAGGACGGCGGCGGGCCCTCAGTGGGTTCGCCGCCACCGCACCGATCGCACCTCCCGCGTGCCGCACCCACGCGTGCGCGGGCCCTCCATCCACTCCACGGGCAGGAGACCCCCCATGAGATCGAGTCCGAAACGGCTCCCCGCACTGCTCCTCGGCACCGCCCTGTTCGCCAGTGTCCTAGGCATCGGCACCATCGCCTCCGCTGCCACCGACACGGACGGCGGGGCGCCCGACGCGGCCGCTGTCGCTGCCGCCGGGCACGCCATGGCCGTGTCCCCCCAGGCATCCGCCGACGACCCGGACGGCGACGGCTACATACCGGCCGTGCGTCAGGTCACCGGTGTCACGCCGTCCTCGGCCGACCCGCCCCACCGCTACTTCCACGAGTTCCAGGCCAACTGCTCGGTCACGCACACCGCTCCGGACGATCCGATCGTCTTTCCGGGCCAGCCCGGCAAGTCGCACGACCACACCTTCATGGGCAACACCTCGACGAACGCCGCCAGCACGACCGCCTCCCTCGACGGCGGCGCCACCACCTGCAAGGCGCCCGCCGACGCCTCGGCGTACTGGATGCCCTCGCTGTTCAAGGGCGACCAGAAGATCCTCCCCGTCGGTCCGCAGACCATCTACTACAAGTCCGGCGTCACCGACTACACCAGTGTGCGGCCCTTCCCCAAGGGACTGCGGTTCGTCGTGGGCAGCCCGATGCAGAGCGCCGACGAGTTCCGCCACCATGCCGGCTTCGTCGAGGGCTGGGAGTGCGGCGACAGTTACCTCAACGTCGACTTCCCCGCGAACTGCCCGAACCGGGCCGACGTACAACTCAACATCCGCTTCCAAGCCCCCAGTTGCTGGGACGGGAAGTACCTCGACACGCCGGACCACAAGAGCCACATGGCCTACCCGGTCGTCAAGCCCGGCACCAACGACAACGTCTGCCCCGCCGACCATCCGGTCGCCGTGCCGATGATCGAGTTCAAGATGGCGTTCCCGGTCAACGGTGACATGAGCCAGGTGCACCTCGCCAGCGGCCGCGGCTACTCCTTCCACTACGACTTCTTCAACGCCTGGGAGGACCGCACACTCAAGGCCTTGGTCGACCACTGCATCGTGGGCGGGCTCCAGTGCGACGCCCGCGGCTACGACCAGGCACACCCGGAGGCGGGCGCGGCTCTCAACGAGGACTACCGGCTTCCTTGACCACCGGCCCGTTCCCCTCGGCCCGGCCGGTCCGCGCTCCCCGCGTGGACCGGCCGGGCACGTATCCGGTGCGGATGCTATCGACGTGTTCATGACTGGCGCCGGTCTGCCGGGCTAGGCTGCCGCCCACCACTCTCCTCTGGAGGCCATGGATGCACCTGCGCCGTGTCACCGCCCGGAAGTTCACCTGCCTGGCCGTCGCCGCCACCGTCGTGTCGCTCGGTGCCGGCGCGCCACCGTCGCACGCCGGAGCGCCGCCGGGGAAAGCACCCGTCGCGGTGGGGTACGGGGGAGCGGTGTCGAGCGTCGACGCGGACGCCTCCGCCGCCGGGATCGACGTACTCCGCAAGGGCGGCAACGCGGTGGACGCGGCGGTCGCGACAGCGGCGGCGCTGGGCGTCACCGAGCCCTACTCCGCGGGCATCGGCGGTGGCGGCTTCTTCGTCTACTACGACGCCGCGTCGCACCGGGTGCACACCATCGACGGCCGGGAGACCGCGCCGCACTCCGCCGACTCCTCCCTCTTCCTGGAGAACGGCAAGCCGCTGGCCTTCGCGGACGCGGTGACCAGCGGGCTGAGCGTCGGCACCCCTGGCACCGCCGCCACCTGGGACTCCGCACTGGACGCCTGGGGCAGCAAGTCACTGAAGACCGTGCTGAAACCGGCCGAGCGCATCGCCCGCCACGGTTTCACGGTGGACTCGACGTTCCGCAGCCAGACCCAGGACAACCAGGCGCGCTTCGCCGACTTCCCCGCCACCGCGCAGCTGTTCCTGCCCGGCGGACAGCCGCCTGCCGTGGGCTCCACCCTGAAGAACCCCGACCTGGCCCGCACCTACGAGGAGTTGGGCCGCCGCGGCATCGACGATCTGTACCGGGGCGGCCTCGGCCGCGACATCGTCCGCACGGTCCGCAAGCCGGACCTCGCACCCGGCTCCACGCGCACCGTACGTCCCGGCGATCTGACGACCGGCGACCTGCGCGCGTACCGGGCGCTGTACCGCGAGCCGACGAAGGTCGCCTACCGGGGCCTGGATGTGTACGGCATGCCCCCGTCCTCGTCCGGTGGTACCACCGTGGGGGAGGCGCTCAACATTCTGGAGCGCACCGACCTTTCGAAGGCGTCGGAGGTGCAGTATCTGCACCACTACATCGAGGCGAGCCGGATCGCGTTCGCCGACCGGGGGCGTTGGGTCGGCGACCCGGCCTTCGAGTCCGTACCGATCGGGGGTCTGCTCTCCCAGCGTTTCGCGGACTCCCGCGCCTGCCTCATCAAGGAGGACGCGGTGCTCGCCAGCCCGCTCGCACCGGGCGACCCCCGGCATCCGGCCGACTGCGCCTCGGCCGGCCGGGCGGCCCCCACCACGTACGAGGGGGAGAACACCACCCATCTGACGGTGGCCGACAAATGGGGCAACGCCGTGGCGTACACCCTGACTATCGAGCAGACCGGCGGCAGCGGTATGGCGGTGCCCGGGCGCGGCTTCCTGCTCAACAACGAACTGACCGACTTCTCCTTCGCCCCGGCCGACCCGGCCGTGCACGACCCGAACCTCCCGGGCCCGGGCAAGCGGCCGCGCTCCTCGATCTCCCCGACCATCGTCCTGAAAGACGGCAGGCCCGCGCTGGCTCTCGGCTCCCCGGGTGGCGCGACGATCATCACCACCGTCCTGCAGACTCTCATCGGCCACCTCGACCGCGGACTCTCGCTGGAGGACGCGATCGCCGCACCGCGCGCGAGCCAGCGCAACGCCGCGACCACCGAGCTGGAGCCAGCCCTCTACAACAGCCCGCTCCGTGGCCGGTTGGAGGCGCTCGGGCACTCGTTCAAGCTGAATCCGGAGATCGGCGCGGCGACGGGCGTCGAACGCCTGCCGGACGGCCGGTGGCTGGCGGCGGCGGAACCGGTGCGCCGCGGTGGCGGGTCGGCGATGGTGGTCCATCCGGTCGGGCAGCCCTGACGGTCGCCGAAAAGCGCCCGTAGCGTCTCCGTAACACTGCTGCGATCGAATGGCCTGCCATGACGGTGAGCCAACCGACGGAGGCCGCGGCTTTCGCGCGGTTCCTGCGAGATCTGACAGCCGCACTCGACCCGGGTGGCGGGTGGTGCGGCGTGTTCTGGCGGCGGGACCCCGACGGGATGCGGGCCTGTCTCGACGGGAGCGAGGTGCCGCCCTGGGACGTGGTCGACGCGCTGCTCCAGGACTACGCCGGGCTCCGTGGGCCGGAGGCCGGCCGGACCGCCGCGGTGCGGGCGGGCGAGTTGTACGCGGCCTCCGTTGCGGCGCACGACCGCCGTCCCGGCGGACGCGAGGCGGTCCGTGACCGGCTGGAACTGATGTTGCGTGAGCAGACGTACGCCGCCGGGCGCGAGCGGGAGCTGGCGCACCGGCTCCGTGTGGCTGACGGCGCCGAGGCCCGTCGGCTCGGCGACGAGCTGGCCTGGGCCCGCGACGACGGGCGGCGGGCCACCGCGCGGTGCGCGGAGCTGCAGGCACGGCTGGCGGCGCCGGCGGACACCGGGTGGGACGCCGGCCACGGCGCCGGCTCGGGCGGTGTGCCTGCGGTGGCCGGGCCCGGCGCCGCGGCCGGGGCGGGCGCCATCACCTCGCCCGCCGGCCCGGTGGAGGGTGCGACCGCCGGCGGAGCAGCGGCCGTGGCTGGGGAACCTCCCCTCCGGCGCGGATCCGCGGCCCGACGCCGTCCACGCGGTGCCCGGTTCGCCGGACTCGACGACGCCGACGGCGCGAGCGCCGCGCCGGCCCTGCCGTTGCCTCCGACCGGACCGGTGGCCGTACCGCGCGGGGCCAGGTTCGGCGGCGCGCCGCGCGAGACCGAACCGGAACCGGAGGGCTCACCCGTGCGGCAGCCGGGCGACGACCCCGCGACCCGGCGGGCCGTCGCCGAGGTGGTGGGCCGGCTGCTGCGGCTGCGCGCCGATGGCCGCAGCGGTGAGGCCCATGCCCTGCTCTGCCAGGCGGCGCTGCTGCCGGCCGGGCATCTGCCGGTGCTCGCGACCGAGCTGGCGGCGGCGGGACTTGCGGCGGACTGGGCCACCCTGCTCTGGGAGGCCGCCTCGCTGGCACCCGACCGGCTGGCCGAGGCCGTCGACGTGCTCCTGTCCGCGGGCCGCGGTCACGACTGCGGCCGGTTGGTACGCCAGAGCGCGGCCCGCCCCGTCGCCGACGTCGCAGCGATCGTGCTCGCGCTCGGCGCCATCGGCCGGGCCGGCGAATCGCAGGCGCTGCTGGGCGCGTTCGTGCGGACCCACCCGCCGGAGGAGTCGGCCAGGATCGCGGAGAGTGACCCCCGGGCTCTGGTTCCGCAGCTGCTTTCCGCTGCTGCGGCCGCATCCCCGCCCCACGAGCGTGACCTCCTCCGCGTACTGCGTGTCACGGGTCTCACAAAGTGATCACTGTGGAAGGCTGAAGTGATCGCCGAGCGGCGAAACATGATCGACTCTGCCGGTTAACGGCGATGGTCTTGCCCCCGTGTGTGACGGGGCTTACGTTCTCCTCCTACGCATCCTGTCTACGTGCGTAGAACGTTCGTGGCGCCCTGGTGAAGGAGTTGCTCGTGTCTCACGTCGTACGCGCCGCGCTGGTCCAGGCCACCTGGACCGGCGACACCGAATCCATGATCGCCAAACATGAGGAACACGCCCGGGAGGCGGCCCGCAGGGGCGCCCAGGTCATAGGGTTTCAGGAGGTCTTCAACGCCCCCTACTTCTGCCAGGTGCAGGAACCCGAGCACTACCGCTGGGCGGAAGCCGTTCCCGACGGGTCGACCGTCCGCCGGATGCAGGAACTCGCCCGCGAGACCGGCATGGTGATCGTCGTCCCGGTCTTCGAGCTCGAGCAGACCGGCTTCTACTACAACACCGCCGCGGTGATCGACGCCGACGGCTCGTACCTCGGCAAGTACCGCAAGCACCACATCCCGCAGGTCAAGGGGTTCTGGGAGAAGTACTACTTCAAACCGGGGAACCTCGGCTGGCCGGTTTTCGACACGGCCGTCGGCAAGGTCGGCGTCTATATCTGCTACGACCGTCACTTCCCGGAGGGCTGGCGTCAACTCGGCCTGAACGGCGCCTCGATCGTCTACAACCCCTCGGCCACCTCGCGCGGCCTCTCCGCGCATCTCTGGCAGCTGGAGCAGCCGGCCTCGGCCGTGGCCAACGAGTACTTCATCGCGGCCATCAACCGGGTCGGCCGGGAGGAGTACGGCGACAACGACTTCTACGGCACGAGCTACTTCGTGGATCCGCGCGGACAGTTCGTCGGCGAGGTCGCCAGCGACAAGGAGGAGGAACTCCTCGTCCGCGACCTCGACATGGACCTGATCGAGGCAGTGCGACAGCAGTGGGCGTTCTACCGGGACCGCCGCCCCGACGCGTACGAAGGACTGGTGCAGCCGTGACCGATCTGTACAACCGGCACCGCGCCGTACTGCCCGACTGGCTGGCGACCTATTACGAGCACCCGATCGAGATCACCCACGGTGAGGGCCGCCACGTCTGGGACGCGGCCGGCAACCGTTACCTGGACTTCTTCGGCGGCATCCTCACCACCATGACCGCCCACGCGCTGCCCGAGGTGACCAAGGCGGTGAGCGAGCAGGCGGGCCGGATCATCCACTCGTCGACGCTGTATCTCAACCGCCCGATGGTGGACCTCGCCGAGCGGATCGTGGCGCTGTCCGGCATCCCCGACGCCCGGGTCTTCTTCACCACCTCGGGTACCGAGGCCAATGACACGGCCCTGCTGCTGGCGACCGCATACCGCAGGTCGCAGCAGATCCTGGCCATGCGCAACAGCTACCACGGCCGTTCCTTCACCACCGTCGGTATCACCGGCAACCGCGGCTGGTCCCCGACCGCGCTCTCCCCGCTCCAGACGCTGTACGTGCACGGCGGCGTGCGCAGTCGCGGCCCGTACGCGCAGCTCAGCGACGCCCGCTTCATCGAGGCATGTGTGGCCGACCTCGAGGACCTGCTCGGGCAGACCCGTGACGTGGCCGCGCTGATCGCCGAACCGATCCAGGGCGTCGGCGGGTTCACCGCCCCGCCGGACGGGCTGTTCGCGGCGTTCCGCGAGGTACTCGACCGGCACGGCATCCTGTGGATCGCCGATGAGGTGCAGACCGGCTGGGGGCGCACCGGCGACCACTTCTGGGGCTGGCAGGCGCACGCCGAGAACGGGCCGCCGGACATCCTCACGTTCGCCAAGGGAATCGGCAACGGAATGTCCATCGGCGGGGTCGTCGCCCGCGCGGACGTCATGAACTGCCTGGACGCCAACTCGATCTCGACGTTCGGCGGTTCCCCGGTCACCATGGCCGCCGGGCTCGCCAACCTGAACTATCTGCTGGAACACGACCTGCAGGGCAACGCCCGCCGGGTCGGCGGCCTGCTGCTCGAGCGGCTGCGGGCCGTCGGCGCGCAGTGCCCGGTGGTGCGCGAGGTGCGCGGCCGCGGACTGATGATCGGTGTCGAGCTGGTGCAGCCGGGCACCGACCTGGCGAATCCGGAGGCGGCCGCCGCCGTGCTGGAGGCGGCTCGCGAAGGCGGACTCCTGGTCGGCAAGGGCGGCGGCCACAACACCAGCGTGCTGCGTATCGCACCGCCCCTGTCGCTCAACGTCGCAGAGGCCGAGGCAGGCGCCGCGATCCTCGAACAAGCCCTGCACACCGCCTAGTCACGTACGCCGTCCGGCAGGAGCACCGGCGGACCGGAGTGAGAGAGGGAGCGCACCACCATGAGCACCCGCACGCTGATCCGCGGCGGCCTGGTCGTCACCGCCGCCGAGGAGACTCACGCAGATGTCCTGATCGAGGACGGCCGGATCGCCGCGCTGGCCGCCCACGGGTCCACGGTGGCAGAGGGCTGGACCGCCGAGCGGACCATCGACGCCACCGGGAAGTACGTCGTCCCGGGCGGAGTCGACGCCCATACGCACATGGAGATGCCGTTCGGCGGCACCTTCGCATCCGACACCTTTGAGACGGGGACCCGGGCGGCCGCCTGGGGCGGTACCACCACGATTGTGGACTTCGCCATCCAGTCGGTGGGCCGCTCGCTGCGCGAAGGGCTCGACGCGTGGTACGCCAAGGCGGACGGCCGGTGCGCCATCGACTACGGCTTTCACATGATCATGTCGGACGTCAATCCGGCAAGTCTCAAGGAGGTGGACCTCCTGGTGGGGGAGGGCGTCACATCCTTCAAGCTCTTCATGGCCTACCCGGGGGTCTTCTACAGCGACGACGGGCAGATCCTCCGGGCGATGCAGCGGGCCGGCTCCAACGGCGGGCTGATCATGATGCACGCCGAGAACGGCATCGCGATCGACGTCCTGGTCGAGCAGGCGCTCGCCGAGGGCCGCACCGACCCGCGCTACCACGGCGAAGTGCGGAAGGTGCTGCTCGAGGCCGAGGCCACCCACCGTGCGATCAAACTCGCGCAGGTCGCCGGTGCCCCGCTGTACGTCGTGCACGTCTCGGCCGACGAGGCACTCGCCGAACTGACCTCCGCCCGTACCCAGGGCCTGCCCGTCTTCGGTGAGACCTGCCCGCAGTACCTCTTCCTCTCCACGGACAACCTCGCCGAGCCGGACTTCGAGGGTGCGAAGTACGTGTGCTCGACGCCGCTGCGCCCCCGTGTACACCAGGAAGCTCTCTGGCGCGGACTGCGGCGCAACGACCTCCAGGTCGTCTCCACCGACCACTGCCCTTTCTGCTTCACCGGTCAGAAGGAACTGGGCCGCGGCGACTTCTCCAAAATTCCCAACGGGATGCCGGGGGTGGAGAACCGCATGGACCTGCTCCACCAGGCCGTGGTCGACGGGCACATCTCCCGCCGCCGCTGGATCGAGATCGCCTGCGCGACGCCGGCCCGGATGTTCGGCCTCTACCCGAAGAAGGGGACCATCGCGCCCGGCGCGGACGGCGACGTCGTCATCTACGACCCCCACCGCGAGCAGACCCTCTCCGCCGACACCCACCACATGAACGTCGACTACTCGGCGTACGAGGGGAAGCGGCTCACCGGCCAGGTGGAGACGGTGCTCTCGCGCGGTGAAGTCGTCATCCACGAACGCGACTTCACCGGCCGCACCGGGCACGGCCAGTACACCCCGCGCGCCACCTGCCAGTACCTGGCATAGGCACCTGAAACACGTACCTGGAACAAGCACCTGAACTGGGAGCTCCGTCATGGATTTCGGACTCGTCCTGCAGACCGACCCGCCCGCGTCGGCCGTCGTCGGACTGATGCGGCGCGCGGAACGCAACGGATTCAGGTACGGCTGGACGTTCGACTCGGCCGTGTTGTGGCAGGAGCCGTTCGTCATCTACAGCCGCATCCTCGAGCACACCACCCGGCTCACCGTCGGGCCCATGGTGACCAACCCGGGCACCAGGACCTGGGAGGTCACCGCCTCCACCTTCGCCACCCTCAACGAGATGTACGGCAACCGGACGGTCTGCGGCATCGGCCGGGGCGACTCGGCGATGCGGGTGGCGGGCCGTAAACCCAACACCCTGGCCCGGCTGGGCGAGGCGATCGGCGTCATCCGCGATCTCGCCGAGGGGCGCGAGGCCGAGGTCGACGGCCGGTCGCTGAGGCTGCCCTGGGTGAAGGACAGCAGGCTGCCGGTCTGGATGGCCGCATACGGCCCGAAGGCGCTGGCACTGGCCGGGCAACAGGCGGACGGCTTCATCCTGCAACTGGCCGACCCCTTCCTCACGGAGTGGATGGTCAGGGCGGTGCGCACCGCGGCGTCCGACGCGGGACGGGACCCGGACTCGGTGAGCATCTGCGTGGCAGCGCCCGCGTACGTCGGCGATGATCTCGCCCACGGCCGCGAGCAGTGCCGCTGGTTCGGCGGGATGGTCGGCAACCACGTCGCCGACCTGGTGTCGCGCTACGGCGAACACTCCGGTCTGGTGCCGGAGGCGCTCACCGCTTACATCAAGCAGCGCGAGGGCTACGACTACAGCCACCACGGACGCACCGACAACCCGGACACCGCCTTCGTCCCCGATGAGATCGTCGACCGTTTCTGCCTGCTCGGCCCGGTCGAGGCCCACATCGAGAAGCTGCGCGCGCTGCGTGCACTGGGCGTCGACCAGTTCGCGGTGTACGCCATGCACGACGCCAGGGAGTCGGTCATCGATGCCTACGGCGAGCAGATCATCCCCGCGATGACCGAGGCGGCCAGACCATGACGGACACCGAGATACCGGCATCGGACGGAACGGCAGGAGACGGAACGGCAGGGGACCGGACGGCGCCGGACGGCAGATTCGCCAACGACGACCTGCAGCCGGTACCGGCGGACCGGCGGACCTGGACCACGTACAACTTCGCCGCTCTCTGGGTCGGCATGGCGCACAACATCCCGTCCTGGACGCTGGCTTCGGGTCTGGTCGCGCTCGGAATGGACTGGAAGCAGGCCGTCCTCACCATTGCGCTCGCCAACATCATCGTGCTGTTGCCGATGCTGCTCACCGGTCACGCGGGGCCGAAGTACGGCATCCCGTTCCCGGTTCTCGCGCGGGCCTCCTTCGGGCTGCGCGGCGCCAACCTCCCCGCACTGGTCCGGGCGGCCGTCGCCTGCTGCTGGTTCGGCATCCAGACCTGGATCGGCGGGCAGGGCATCTTCGTGTTGCTCGGGAAGGTCTTCGGGGGCGGCTGGGCGGACGTCAGTAAGGTGGGCGGTTACCCCTGGACGCTCTGGCTCTGCTTCGCGATCTTCTGGGTGTTCGAACTGGCCATCATCTACCGGGGGATGCAGACGCTGCGCCGCTTCGAGAACTGGGCGGCGCCGTTCGTGCTGCTCGGCGCGATCGTGCTGCTGATCTGGATCGCGAACAAGGCGGGCGGCTTCGGCCCGCTGCTCGACCAGCCGTCCAAGCACGGCTGGGGCGCGGACTTCTGGCCGGTCTTCTTCCCGTCGCTGATGGGCATGATCGGTTTCTGGTCGACGCTCAGCCTCAACATCCCGGACTTCACCCGTTTCGGGAAGGGGCAGCGGGCCCAGGTCTGGGGCCAGACCCTGGGCCTGCCCACCACCATGACTGCCTTCGCCCTGCTCTCGGTCTTCGTCACATCGGGTTCGGAGGCGGTGTACGGGGTCGCCATCTGGGACCCGGTGGCGCTGACCGCGAAGACCGACAACGTCTTCGGCCTGCTCTTCGGCCTGGTGACGGTGCTGATCGCGACGGTCTCCGCCAACCTCGCGGCCAATGTCGTGTCACCGGCCTACGACCTCGCCAACCTGCTGCCGAGGTTCATCAACTTCCGTACCGGCGCGCTGATAGCCGGCGTGGTCGGGGTGCTCTTCCTCCCGTGGAAGCTCACCTCCACCCCCGAGCTGTACATCTACACCTGGCTCGGGGTGGTCGGCGGGGTACTCGGCACGGTGGCCGGCGTCCTGATCGCCGACTACTGGATCATCCGCCGCACGGTCCTCGACGTCGCCGACCTCTACCGGCCCCAGGGCCGTTACTGGTACACCGGCGGGTGGAACTGGCGCGCGGTCGTCGCGTTCGCGGTCGGCGGGCTGCTGGCCGTCGGCGGGTCGTACTCCACGGTGGACGAACACGGCGCCAAACAGGGGCCGTTCCCGGTGGACGGGCTCGTCCCCTTCCTCAAGCCGCTGGCCGACTACGGGTGGGCCGTCGGGCTGGCTTCCTCGCTGGTGCTCTACACCGTGCTGATGATGAGCACCGGGGCGGCCCGGCGGTCTTCCCTGGGCGAACCCACCGTTCTCGTCCGATGAGCCGGCCTGCCGTTCAATCGGCGGCGTGTGCCCGCCGGCCCTTCGACGGTGTGTCGCGTTGGCTGACCGCCAGATGGTTGATCAGGACGACGATCGGCACCAGCAGTGCCAGGGTGACGGGCCCGGTGCCCCAGCCGAGCCCGTGCCGGGTGGTCGGCACGCCCATCCAGTCGGCGAACGAGGCACCGAGCGGGCGGGTCAGGATGTAGGCCCACCAGAAAGCGGCCACCGCGTTCAGCCCGAGGAAACGACCGGCGATGGCCGGGACCGCGATGAAAGCGGCGAAGGCGACACCGGACGAGAAGTACCCCAGGTGCAGCGTGCCGGCCGTGAGATCGCCGACCGCCGTGCCGAGCGCGAAGGTGGTGAGCACGGTCGCCCAGTAGAACGACTCCCGGCGCCGGGTGCGGATGCTGTGGATGGACAGCGTGCCCTCGCTGGCGTACCAGACCATCAGGATGGCGGCCAGAGCCACCGAGAGACCCACCGTCGACACCGCGTACGGCACTCCGGCCACGACGTGCACCACGTCGGCGGCCATGGTGCCGAACACGCTCACCATGACGATGGCGGACCAGTACGTCCACACGCTGTAGCGGGGCGCGCGGAACTGCAGCGTCAGCAGAGCCGCCAGACCGGCCAGCCCGATGCACCCGGCCGGTACCGGACCGAGCGTCCGGGCCAGATAGTCGGAGGCGGTCTCGCCCGCGCCGGTGGTGAGGACCTTCACCACCCAGAACCAGACGGTCACCTCCGGCACCTTGTTCGCACCCGGCGGACCGGCCGTGCCCTCGGCCGGTCCGCGGTCCCGGAATCCGAGCTCCGGTTCTGCCGTGGTGCCGGCTTCCGGCTCCTGCATGGCCTCTCCCGCCTCTCACGCCTCCCGCTTCGGCCGGCGCAGGGCGCCGCGGGAGTTTTCGTCTACAGTACTGTAGACGTCCGGGGCCGACGGCGGCCGGGGTGCATCGCACGGGGCGAACCTGAGGCCGAGCCGGACGCTGAGGCTCAGCCAGCAGACGCAGAACAGCCAGCCGCCGATGACATCGGTGAACCAGTGCACGCCGAGGTAGATCCGGGTCAGGCCGACCAGCACCCCCCAGCAGCCGATGCCGAGGGCGATGGCCGCCCTGCCGCGCGGTGCCCGCAGCAGCACTGCGATGACGAGCAACCCGGCGGTGACGGCCGATGTGGTGGTGTGTCCGGACGGGAACGACCACCCCGATGCGTGGGTGGCCCAGCCGCTCATCGGTGGGCGCGGGCGCGCCACCAGCACCATCACGCCGTACCGCAGTGCCTGGCACAGCGCGAGGCAGCCGATGAACGCCGCGCCGGTGAGCAGCCGCTGCCGGGCGCCGCGGCCGACGACCAGACCGGCGAGCGCGACCAGCAGATACGGGATCACACCGGTACCGGTGTAGGTGAGGCCGCGCGCCGTGGCCACCGCCACCTCCGGCCGGTGGTGCACCGACCAGGAATGCAGAGCGCTGTCGGCGAGGAACGGCGCGCCGTGCCGACCGGCCGCGACCATCGCCAGCACCGCGAACGCCGCCAGGCCTCCCACCGCGGTCGACAGGGTCAGGTCGGCCAGGCCCTTGCGATGCGTGACCGGTGGGACGGCAGGCATCACCGGCCGGATTCCACGTGGCCGGCGGCCCGCTTGCGCGAGCGCCGCAGTTCGGCGGCGAGCGGGATCAGCGACAGGACGACGATCACCGCGATGACCGGCAGCAGATAATGGTCCACGTTCGGGATGGAAGAGCCGAGTGCGTACCCCGCCAGCGCCAGCCCCTGACTCCAGAGCAGGCCGCCGATCACCTGCCAGAGGGTGAACGTTCGCGCCGGGACGTGCAGCGCGCCCGCCATCGGATTGAGCACGGTGCGCACCACCGGGATGAACCGTGCCAGCACGATGGCCTTCGCATGGCCGTACCGCGCCAGTAGCTCCTCGGCCCGGTCGGCCCCCTGCCGCAGTCGTCCGGACCGGCTGCGGGCCAGCATCGGCCCGCCCGCCTGCCGTCCGATGAGGTAGCCGCACTGTGCACCGGCCAGTGCGCCGACGGCGGAGGCGAGCAGCACCAGGGGTAGCGAGAGGTGCAGGCCGCTGCTGGACGTGCCGGTGCAGAGCAGTCCGGCGGTGAAGAGCAGCGAGTCGCCCGGCAGGAAGAACCCGACCAGCAGTCCCGTCTCGGCGAACAGCACCACGGCGATGCCGGCCACCCCGAATGCCGACAGCAGAGACTGCGCGTCCAGCACGTTCACCGCGAGCGGAGAGGCTGCGAGCAGGGGGGCGACCATGGGCGCGGGCCCTTTCTTCCTGGAGGGAGTGGCAAGGGCGGACACCCGGATGCCAACAGTGCAATAGACGGTCTACTGCACTGTAGACGATGAAGGGTGGGACAGGTGGCGCGCGGCAGGGTGGACGGAGACCGGTGGCGTGGGACTCAGCGACCGCACCCGGTGTCGCGCCGGGCCCGCCGCAGACCCGCGAGCAGCGCGGCTGCCGTCACCCCGATCAGAGCCACGAAAGCCATCAGGACGACTGCGACGTTGCCGATGCCCAGGCCCACGCCGAGGGCGGTGGCGATCACCAGGAGCGCCATGCGCCAGGGATCGATCCGCCGGTACCGCCCGGGGGCCCGCCATTCCACGAACTGTCTGGCCCACCGGGGGTCGGAGCCCACCAGGTGGTCCTCGATCTGTCGCAGCCGGAACTCGTCGTGCGCTGTCCATGTCATCGCGGCCACTCCTGTCTCGAGCGGGGTCCTCGTCTGCGGCCGTCCCTGCGAGACCGCCGCCTGGCGGCAGGTCAGCCAGTGCCGGAAAGCTGCGCCCGCAGATGGCGGGCCACGTCGAGCCCCCGGTCCAGGGGGCCGAAGAGGGGTCCGGCCAGCTTGTTGGTGAGCTCGTTGTTCACCCACCGGTGCGGGCGGGTCGGCGCGTACAGCTGCGTGAGACGTACCTCGGCCGCCAGCAGACGCAGGCGGCGCGCGCTGACCGCCTGGCGCAGCGCTGCGAACTCCTCCCGTTCCTCCCGGGCGGCATGCCGCTGGACGGCTGCTGCCAGCCGGGTCAGTTTCCGCAGATAGCCCTTGCAGTCCGGTCCCGTGCGCCACAGCGCGGTCAGCAGTTCCTTGGCTTCCTTCTCCTCCCGCCGGCGACGGGCGGTCACCGCGCTGCCCATGGCCAGCGCGCGATGCGCCTTCGGGTGCACGTGGGCCTCCTCGGCCGCCTCATGCACGGCCAGCAGGCGCACCAGGTTCTCGAATGCCTTGCGTCGCCCGGGCCCTGGCAGCGCGGCTTTCGCGAAGGCTCCTCTGATCTGTGAGTGCTGGCGCTCGAGGACGTCCACGACGTCCTCCGTCAGCAGGGGGGTGATCCTCATGTCATGCCTCCCAGTCGGCTCGGACCGGTCGCGAGTACCCCTACCCGCAAGCACGATGCCGCCGGACGCGGGTTTCGTCGCGACGCGGTCCGCCGCCGAAGGCGCCGCCGCACGGTGCGTCCGCATGACCGGACGCACCGTGCGCACCCGTCACTGCCCGATCTTGGCTCCCGGCATGCCGCCGGGGTAGTCGATGGGCCGCGATGCCCGGTGGCCGGGAAGGTTGCCCCGCAGGCTCCAGGTGCCCAGCGGCAGGATGACCCGGCCGCCGAAAGCCTGTTGCAGCATCAGCGCACCGGCGGTGTAGAAGGCGGCGGCGGAGGAGGCGACGAGCACCCAGCCGGCGGCCAGCACGACGTTGTGATAGCCGCCCAGGATCCCGGCGGCCAGCAGCGACGACCCGGCGGTCAGCAGGATGAGCACCAGGAACAGGCCGAGATTGTCGCCCAGCGCGGCGATGGCGCCGAAGAGGGTCACCACGGCGAGCACGATCCACCAGAAACCGAACGCCTGGGTGAGCTTCGCGCCCACCGGCAGGATCCCGGCAGCCATCAGCAGCGTGAGCAGACCCCAGCCGAGCCAGAAGGCCCCCCAGGTGCCGTGCATGGCGGTGGCCACCCCGTCCCGGGCCCGGTAGGCCCACATGCCGGCCGCCAACTGTGCCAGTCCGCCGAAGAAGATCACGAACGGCGCCAGAATGATCGGCGAGATCAACGCGTCCCCCCACCACTCGGCAAGGTTGGACGCGACCATGAAGGTCGACGCGGCGAACCCGAAGAGGCCCAGGATCGACGGCGCGGCGATCGGGGTGAGGACCAGGCGACTGCGCGCCCGCCACGCCTCGTAGCTCTCTGCTTCGTCCGGTGTGGTCGTGGCGGGTCCGAGGTGTGAACCCTGCGCCCCACCTCTGTTGGCCGGCCTTCTGTTTGCCGACCGAGGGTCCTCTGCCGGGTAATCGCTCATAGCGGCGTTCTCCTAACGGGGTGGAGGCTGTCCGACGCGCGATCGCCCCGTGCAGGTCTTTGCGGTAGCCGGGCCGGTGACGACCAGCTCGACCCGGTACTGCTCGCACGTCCGTCCCGAGGGCTCCAGCAGAGCGCGGACCGGTGGTCCCCGCATCTTTTGACGCAGCGCCCCACGGCCGCCGGGTAGGGTTACGTGCCGTGTGCACCGATTTGCCGTGCGGCGTTACCCGATCTTCATCAAGAGGCGTCCGTCAGCAGGTCGGCAGGGGTTGTCCTGTGGACTGTATGCGAAATACGGTCTGCGGTATTCCTTGATCGTCCTTGGCGGAAGGTAATCCCCTCGTGCGCCTGAAAGCGGTTGCCCCGGTGGCAGTTGCCTCGGTGTTCCTCATGTCGGGCTGTACGTCGCTCCAGTCCTCAGCCACGCAGGTCGGCGGGGTACGGATGACGGACGCCCGGCCGGTACGCGACGGCGGCACGCTGACCGTCGCGCTGAACGCGGACCCCGACAAACTCGACCCCAGCCTCGCGCAGACCCTCGTCGGTCGGACCGTGTTCGCCGGGATGTGCGAGAAGCTGTACGACATCGATCAGCGGGGCACAATCGTGCCGCAACTGGCCGCGGCGCTGCCGAAGACCTCGGCGGACGGCAGAACCGTCACCTTGCGGGTCCGCCAGGACCTGAAGTTCAGCGACGGCACCGGGCTCGATGCCGATTCCGTGGTCACCTCGCTGCTGCGTCACCGTGATCTGCCGGGCTCCGCACGGGCCACCGAGCTCGCGCCGGTGGAGTCGGTCCGGGCGACCGGGCGCTACACCGTGCAGCTGAAGCTCAAGGAGCCCTACACCCCGCTCACCGGTGTGCTCGCCGACCGGTCGGGGATGGTGATGTCACCGGCCGCGCTCAAGAAGTACGGCAAGAACTTCACCAATCACCCCAGCTGTGTCGGCCCCTTCCGTTTCGTCGAGCGGGTCGGCGGCGACCGGATCGTGCTCGAGAAGGATCCCAACTACTACGATGCCGCGCATGTCCATCTGGACAGGGTGATCTACAAGCCGATCCCCGACGGCAGCGTCAGGCTGGCCCATCTCCGTTCGGGAGACGTCCAGGTCGGCGACCAGATGGCACCGGTCGATGTGCGCAGCGCGCTCACCGAGCCCAAGCTGCAGCTGTTCAACTCGCCGTCGCTCGGTTACCAGGGCATCGGGCTGAACGTCGGCAACGTCAAGGGGCTCGGGGAGAAGCCGGGGAAGCTCGACACCCCGATCGCCCGCGACGTCCGGGTCCGGGAGGCATTCGAGCTCTCCATCGACCGGGACCTGCTCAACAAGGTCGTCTTCCAGGGGATGTACGAGCCGGCCTGCGGTCCGATCTCCCCCGAGTCCGCCATCGCGCCCGGTGTGCAGCCGTCCGCCTGCCCCAAGCGCGACATCGCCCGGGCGAAGAAGCTGCTGAAGGAGGCGGGCGTCAAGACCCCGGTCCGGATCGGCTTCAAGGTGTCCACGACGCCCGAGTCCAGCCGCATCGGCCAGGTCGTCCAGGCCATGGCCAAGGAGGCGGGATTCGATGTGGTCCTGCAGCCCATGGAGTACGCGACCCTTCTCTCGGAGACCGACGACGGGCACTACGACGCCTTCACCAGCGGCTGGTCCGGACGGCTCGACCCGGACGGCAACATCTCGAACTTCCTGCAGACACAGGGCGCGATGAACGCCTACGGCTACGGCGATCCCAAGACCGACCAGCTCATCGAGCGCGGCAGGACCGAAGCCGACCCGGCCGCGCGCACCCGGATCTACCAGGAACTGTCGAAGCGAGTGGCCGCGGCGCACGCCCTCATCTACCTCTACCGGCAGAAGAACTATGTCGTCGCCGGTAGATCCGTCTCCGGCATTCACGTCTACGGCGACGGCCTGGTCCGAGTGAAATCCGCGGGGTACACACGGTGACGAAATATCTGCTGACCCGGGTGCGTCAGTCCCTGATCACGCTCTTCCTGGTGAGCGTGGTGGTCTTCGCAGGCATCCGGGCACTGCCCGGCGACCCGGCGCTCGCCATGGCGGGCGAGGAGCGCAGCCCGGCCGCGCTTGCCGCGATCCGGCAGAGCTACGGGCTCAACGACAACATCATGGTGCAGTACGGGCGTTACATCGGACACGCGCTCACCGGCGACCTGGGCAATTCCTCTCGCACCGGCCTTCCGGTGGCCGATGCCATCGGTGCGGCGCTGCCCATCACCCTCGAACTCTCCGCGCTTGCACTGCTGCTGGCCGTTGTGCTGGGCATCGGCGCCGGAGTGGTCGCGGCGGTACGGCGCGGCAGGCCGGCCGAGTGGTTCGCCAACGCCGTCGCGCTGCTGGGGCTTTCGGTACCGACCTTCTGGCTGGGCATGATCCTGGTGCTCGGTTTCGCCATCGCGCTGCCGGTCTTCGCCGCCTCCGGCTTCGTACCGTTCGGCACCGATCCGTTGGACAATCTGCGCCGTATGGTGCTGCCGGCGATCGTGCTCGGCTCCGGTCTCGCGGCCGTGGTGATGCGCCAGACACGGGCCGCGATGCTCGACTCGCTCTCCGCGGACTACGTCCGCACCGCCAGGGCCAAGGGCCTCACCCGACGGGAGGTCGTCGGCGGCCACGCCCTGCGGAACTCGCTGGTCACCGTGGTGACCGTACTCGGCCTGCAACTCGGCCACCTCATCTCCGGGGCCGTCGTCACCGAGCAGATCTTCGTGCTCCCCGGTTTCGGCAAGCTCACCATCGATGCGGTCTTCACCCGCGACTACGCGACGCTGCAGGGTGTGGTGCTCTGCACCTCGGCCGCGTACATCTTCATCAACCTGCTGGTCGACGTGCTCTATTCGGTGATCGACCCGCGCATCCGGCTCGGAGGTGCCCGGTGACGGCAATATCGGTTGCAGTGGTACGGCAAGGGGTGGGCGGTGCGAAGTTGCGCGCCCTGCGCCGGAACCGCCTCGCCCTGACCGGTGGAGTGATCGCCGCCGTCTTCGTACTGGCCGCGATCTGTGCCCCGCTCATCGCTCCGTACGACCCGGCGCAGCCGGACTTCGGGCACGTGCTCGCCGAGCCCAGCTGGTCGCACTGGTTCGGCACCGACGACCTCGGCCGCGACCAGCTGTCCAGGATCGTGTACGGGGCCAGGGCGTCCATGCAGGTCGGGGTTCTGGCCGTGCTGCTCGCGTTCGTGGTCGGCGTGCCGCTGGGGCTGGCCGCCGGCTACTACGGCAGGCTCACCGATGGTGCGGTCTCCCGGCTCACCGACACCATGATGGCCTTCCCGTTCCTGGTGCTCGCGGTCGGCCTCGCGGCAATCCTCGGCCCCTCGCTGACGAACGCCACCATCGCGATCGGCATCTCGCAGATCCCGGCGGTCATCCGGATCACCCGGGCCGAGACCCTCCGGCTGAAGCACGTCGACTACGTGGCCGCAGCCGTGGCCAACGGCGGTGGCGACGGCACCGTGCTCTTCCGGCACATCCTGCCCAATGCGACGTCCTCGCTGATCGTCCAGGCGACCGTCGGGGTGCCGGCCGCGATCATCGGGGAGGCACTGCTCAGTTTCCTCGGCCTCGGAGTCCAGCCACCGGACGCGTCGCTGGGCGTGATGCTCTCCAGCGCGCAGTCCTTCCTGGCACCCGCGCCCTGGATGGCGGTCTTCCCCGGCCTTGCGATCGTCGCGGCGACACTCGCCTTCAACCTGCTCGGTGACGGACTGCGCGACGTCCTCGACCCCCGTGGAGCCACCCGATGAGCCCCGTCAGAATGAATCCTGTCAGCGCGGCAGCAGAACCGGTCCTGAGCGTCCGTGACCTCTCGGTCTCCTTCCGTTCCGGCGAACGCACCGTGCACGCCGTCGACCACGTCTCGTACGACCTGAAACGCGGCGAAGTCCTCGCCGTGGTCGGTGAGTCGGGATGCGGGAAGTCCGTCACTGCCATGGCGGTGCTGGGCCTGCTGCCCGCCACCGCCACCGCCACCGGGTCGGCGAAGCTGAGCGGACACGAGCTGATCGGCACCACCGACAAGGAGCTCAGGAAGGTACGCGGCAACGACATCGCGGTGATCTTTCAGGAGCCGATGACCTCGCTGAACCCGGTGCTCACCATCGGCAGGCAGATCGGTGAGGTGCTCCGCCGTCACCTGGGGCTGAGCCGCAAGGAGGCCAGGGAGCGAGCCGTCGAACTGCTCGACCTGGTCGGCATCCCGGCGCCCCGGCAACGGATCGACGAGTATCCGCACCAGCTCAGCGGCGGCATGCGGCAGCGTGTCATGATCGCCATCGCGGTGGCCTGCGACCCCTCCGTACTGATCGCGGACGAGCCGACCACCGCCCTCGATGTGACCGTCCAGGCAGGGATTCTGGAGGTGCTGCAGTCGCTGCGCGAGCGGCTCGGCACGGCGATCGTGCTCATCACCCACGACTTGGGCGTGGTGGCCGACACCGCCGACCGGGTGCTCGTGATGTACGCGGGCCGGGCGGTCGAGGCGGCCCCGGTCGACGAGTTGTTCGCGGCGCCCCGGCACCCGTACACCCGGGGCCTGCTCGGAGCCGTGCTGAAGCCGGGCGGCGAGGGCAAACGGCGGCTGCCGGAAATACCCGGGCTGGTGCCCAGCCTCGATGTGCAGCCGGACGCCTGCACCTTCGCCCCCCGGTGCGCGCTCGCCGATGACTCGTGCGGGGCCCGGCGCCCCCGCCTGGCGGCGGTGGGCCCCGCGTCCGGTGTCGACGCCGCGCACCGGGCGGCCTGCTGGCACCAGGAGGCGCTGATCGGCGCGACGGCGGCAATGACGGCCGCAGACCGGGTTGAGGAGAACACGCTATGACTGATGCGGTACTCGAACTGAGCGACCTGCAACGCCACTTCGGCCCTGTCCGCGCCGTCGACGGAGTCTCCATCACCGTCGGCCGCGGCGAGGTCGTCGGCCTGGTGGGGGAGTCGGGCAGCGGCAAGTCCACCGTCGGCCGGTGTGCGGTGCGCCTGGACGAGCCCACCGGCGGCAGCGTCGTCATCAACGGCACCGATGTCTCGCACATGTCGAGTCGCGCCCTGCGACCGCTGCGCAAGAGTTTCCATCTGGTCTTCCAGGACCCGTCTTCCTCGCTCGACCCCCGGATGACGATCGGGCAGATCATCGCCGAGCCGATCACCCTGCACCGGCTTGCCAAGGGGGACGCGGTCCGGGCCCGGGTCGAGGAACTGCTCGGCCAGGTCGGACTGCGTCCAGAACACGCCGACCGTCATCCGCACGAGCTTTCCGGCGGCCAGCGCCAGCGCATCTCCATCGCCCGCGCGCTCTCCGTCGGCCCCGATCTGCTGGTGGCCGACGAACCGACGTCGGCGCTCGACGTCTCCGTACAGGCCTCGGTGCTCAATCTGCTCGCCGATCTGCAGCGGGACCGGGGCTTCGGCTGTCTGTTCATCACGCACGATCTCGCCGCCGTCGAGTTCCTCGCCGACCGGATCGCCGTGATGTATCTGGGCCAGATCGTGGAACAAGCACCGACGGCAGAACTGTTCGCCGGCCCCAAGCATCCGTACACTCAGGCTCTGCTCTCCGCTGCGCCGGTCCCGGACCCGGTCACCCAGCGCACCCGAGAGCGCATCGTGCTCCATGGTGAGCTGCCGAGCCCGCTCGACCCGCCGGCCGGCTGCCGTTTCCACACCCGGTGTCCCCTCGCCGTGGACCGCTGTCGTACGGAGGTCCCCGAGCTGCGTACCTTCGGGGGTGGATGGCAGGCTTCCTGCCATCTCGTCGCCGACGACGGCACCGCGCCGGACGCCTCCTCCGCAACCACAACAGAAAACGCCGGTGCAACCGCAACGGCAACCGCACACTGATGGAGCCGCACCACATGTTCACCACCCGGCCGACACTGCAGGGCACCTTCGGCATGGTGTCGTCCACCCACTGGCTGGCCTCGCAGTCCGCGATGGCCGTGCTCGAGGACGGCGGCAACGCGTACGACGCCGCCGTCGCCGCCGGCTTCGTGCTGCACGTCGTGGAGCCGCACCTCAACGGCCCGGCCGGTGAGGTGCCGATCATCCTCGCCCCGGCCGGCGGCGAGGTGCGGGTGCTCTGCGGCCAGGGCGTCGCCCCCGCGGGCGCGACCGTCGCCCACTACCGCTCCCTCGGCCTCGACCTGGTCCCCGGCACCGGACCGCTGGCCTCGGCGGTGCCCGGCGCCTTCGACGCCTGGATGCTGCTGCTGCGTGATCACGGCACCAAATCCCTCGCCGATGTGCTGAAGTACGCGATCGGATACGCGGAGGACGGCCACGCCCCCGTCGAGCGCGTCGGCCAGACCGTCGAGGTCGTACGGGAGCTCTTCGAGACGGAGTGGCAGTCCTCCGCCGCTGTGTATCTGCCCGGCGGCAAGTCCCCCGTGCCCGGCGAGCTGTTCCGCAACCCGGCGCTGGCCGCGACCTGGCGCCGCCTCATAGCCGATGCGGCGTGCGGTGACCGGGCGGCCGAGATCGACGCCGCCCGCAAGATCTGGAGTACCGGCTTCATCGCCGAGGCACTGGTACGCCAGGCGGCCCGGCCGACCATGGACACCTCGGGCGCCCGGCACACCGGCACCCTCACCGCCGCGGACCTGGCCGGCTGGTCCGCGGGCTACGAAGCGCCCGCGACCTACGACTGGAACGGCTGGACCCTCTGCAAGGCGGGCGCCTGGAGCCAGGGCCCGGCCTTCCTCCAGCAGTTGGCGGTGCTGCCCCCGGAGCTTCCCGCGTACGGCTCCGCTGAGTACGTCCACCTCCTCGTCGAGGGCTGCAAACTGGCCATGGCCGACCGCGAGGCCTGGTACGGCGACGCCGCGGACGTCCCGCTCGACGCGCTGCTCTCGGACGCCTACAACGACGAACGCCGCGCCCTCATCACCGACCGGGCCTCGCACGAGTTGCGCCCCGGCCGCCCCGACGGACGCGAGCCGAGGCTGAGCAGGCAGGCCACCGCGGTCGCGGCCGGCGAGCCGGGCTTCGACGCCATGGGCACCCCGGCCGACGGCGCCGGGGAGCCGACGGTGGCCAAGGACGGTGCCACCCGGGGGGACACCTGCCACCTCGACATCGTGGACCGCTGGGGCAACATGATCTCCGCCACCCCGAGCGGCGGGTGGCTCCAGTCCAACCCGGTCGTGCCCGAGCTGGGCTTCCCACTCGGCACCCGGCTGCAGATGACCTGGCTGGACGAGGGACTGCCCAACTCCCTGACCCCGGGCCGCCGGCCGCGCACCACCCTCACCCCGTCGGTGGCGCTGCAAGGCGGCGTACCGGTGCTCGCCTTCGGCACTCCGGGCGGCGACCAGCAGGACCAGTGGCAGCTGCACTTCTTCCTGGCGGTGGCGCTCGGCGCCCCGGTCCGCGGCGGTCTGGACCTGCAGGGCGCCATCGACGCCCCGAACTGGCACAACGACTCGTTTCCCGGCTCCTTCTACCCGCGTGCGATGCGACCGGGCAGCGTCACGGTCGAATCGCGGATGGCGCAGGAGACCGTCGACGAGCTACGCCGGCGCGGCCATCTGGTGACGGTCGGCGACGCCTGGTCGGAGGGACGGCTCTGTGCGGTCGCCCGCGACCCGGAGACGGGCGTGCTGAGCGCAGCGGCGAACCCGCGCGGCATGCAGGGTTATGCCGTAGGCCGCTGACCGGGCACTTGGCTGTCACACCGGTGTGCTCAGATGGGACGATGATCGAACAATTCGTTGGCGGGGATCTGTCCGAGGTCGAGGCGGCGGTCCGTGAAGCCGCCGCCGCCGAGATCCTGCCGCGCTTCCGGCAACTCGCCGCACACGAGATCGCCGAGAAGAGCGGCCCGCACGACCTGGTGACGGTGGCGGACCGCGGCGCCGAGGAACATCTCACCGCCGCACTCACCGCACTGCTGCCGGGCTCGGTGGTGGTCGGTGAGGAGGCGGTCGCCGCCGACCCGTCCTCGTACCACGCGATCCGCGGTGACGCACCGGTGTGGATCGTCGACCCGGTTGACGGAACCCGCCAGTTCGTCCGGGGCGAACCGGGCTTCTGCACACTGGTGGCGCTCGCCCACCGGGGCGAACTGCTCGCCTCCTGGACGTACGCCGCAACGCTCGACGAGATGGCCGTCGCGGTACGGGGGCGGGGCGCCCGGCTCAACGGCGAGCCGCTCCGCGGAGGAACACCGGTAGTCGGCGCCATGCTCGAAGTCGCCACATCGCACCCGGACTTCACCACGTCCGAGCAGAAGCAGTCGCTGCTGAATCTGCGGACCGAAGGCGTGCGCGTCCGGCCCTGCGGCTCGGCGGGACTGGAGTATCTGGCCATTGCCAGGGGCGCGCTCGATGCGGTCGCGTTCAACTGGGAGCTCGCCTGGGACCACGCGGCGGGACTGCTGCTGGTGGAGGAGACGGGCGGCGCCCATCTGACGCTGACCGGCGAGCCGTTCCGCATCACGGGCGGCAACGCGCTGCCCTTCACCGCCGCGCGGGACGCGGCCACCGCCCGCCGGGTGCACGGCCTGTTGACGGCGGCCCGGTAAAGGCGGCCCGGGCAGTGGCGGCGGCCCCCGTGGGCCGCCGCCCTACGCGTCGTCGGCCAGCACCGCCCGCACCTGTGCCACCAGGCCGGCGGCCGCCTCCACGGCTGCCGGGCCGAGGCCGGTCAGCGCGGCGGTCACCCGGGCCGTGAAGTCCGCCGGGGTGTCCGGCAATACGGCGGTGGCCGCCAGGGCGCCCTTCTCGTTGACGCACCAGACGCGGTGGTGCGCATGCAGCGACTGGGCCAGAATCCCGAACGCCCGGGAGAGGCACAGCGATCCGTGCAGCACGTCCCCGCTCGCCGCCGACTTCCTGGCCGCGACCACCGAGAAGTCCGCCTCCCAGGCAGCCTCCGACAGAGACTTGCGGAGCGGTTCGGGATAGCTGAGCGTCCGGGTCCGCAGCGTGGTCAGTTCTCCTGTCGGATCCGCCAGTACTCGGCTCAGCGCCACCTCTCCCGGATACGCGGGCGACCAGAAGCCCAGCGGATGTCCGGGCTGGACGCCCACCTCGTACCGGCCTTCGCGGCAGTCCGCCCAGACCCGCTCGACCCGGTCGAGATCCCGCAGGATCCAGTCCACCGCCACGCCGTCCACGGTGAGCCAGGCGCCGCCGTCGACCCACGGGCCCCAGCCACCGGGACCGGCGACGTCCACGGGCCGGTCCGTTACTTCGCAGGCGAGTTCGGTGAGCGCGGGAAGAGCCGGCGAACCCCGGTAGTAGAGGCCCAGATCCCAGTCCGAGTCGGCCCGATGCGTGCCCCGGGCCCGGCTGCCGCCGAGTGCCACCGCCCGGATGCCGGGGATGGCGCAGAGGCGCTCGGCCATCGTCGCGACCGTGGCCTCGATGGGCGGGTTCGTGGGCGTGTTCATCGGGCGCACGCTACCCCCGGCGGCGCTGTCGGCGCGCGGGAATATCCTGGGGCATCTGCCATCGGCTGACGAAGGAGTCCGAAGGTGCCGTCGATGCTCGATGCCGTCGTCGTGGGGGCGGGACCCAACGGGCTGACCGCTGCGGTGGAACTGGCCCGCCGTGGATTCGCCGTCGAGGTCTTCGAGGCCAGGGAAACCGTCGGAGGCGGCGCGCGGACCGAGGAGCTGACGCTGCCCGGGTTCCGGCACGATCCTTGTTCCGCGGTCCACCCGCTCGGCGTCGGATCGCCGGTCTTCAAGACCATGCCGCTCCAGCGGTACGGCCTCGAATGGCTGCACCCCCGACTGCCGATGGCCCACCCGTTCGACGACGGAACCGCCGCCGTGCTCGCCCGTTCGGTCGCCGAGACCGCGGCCTCCTTCGGGCCGCGCGACGCGGGGACCTACCGGCGGCTGGTCGCTCCCTTTCTGGGCAAGTGGGACACCCTGGCCAGGGACTTCATGTCGTTGCCGCCGACCGCGCTGCCGCGCGACCCGGTGACGCTGGCCCGTTTCGGTCTCACCGGCCTGCCGCCGTCGACCTTGCTGATGAAGCGGTTCCGCGACGACCGGGCGAAGGCGCTGTTCGCCGGTTTGGTGGCCCATGTCATCGCCCCGCTCGGTGGCCTCGCCACCGGTGCCGTAGGGCTGATGTTCGCCCTCGCCGCGCACGAGGGTGGCTGGCCGATGCCACGCGGCGGTTCCCAGTCCATCTCCGACGCGCTGACCGGGTATCTCACCGACCTGGGCGGGTCGGTGCACACCGGCTTCGAGGTCAAGCGGCTCGACGATCTGCCGCCGGCCCGTGCGTACGTCTTCGACACGTCACCGACGGCGGCCGCGCGGATCGCCGGCCTGGGCCGTGCCTACGACGGATACCGGTACGGCGCCGGCGTCTTCAAGATCGATTACGCGCTGGACGGTCCGGTGCCGTGGACGGCGGAGGAGCCGCGGCGGGCCGGCACCGTCCAGATCGGTCCGGGCAGCCGGGACATCGGCACGGCACTGCGCCAGGCCTCGGGCGGCCGGGCACCCGGGACGCCCTTCCTGATCAGCGCTCAGCCGAGCCTGGTCGATCCCTCGCGCGCCCCGGAGGGCAAGCACGTCTTCTGGACGTACGGCCATGTCCCGCACAACTGGGACGGCGATCTCACCGGGGCCATCGAACGGCAGATCGAGCGCTTCGCGCCGGGCTTCCGTGACCGGGTGCTCGCCCGGGCCACCGCCGGTCCCCCCGAGCTCTTCGCCCGTAACGCGAACTACGTGGGCGGTGACATCGCCTGCGGTGCGGCCTCCGGGCTGCAACTGATGTTGCGGCCCAAGGTGTCCCTGTCTCCGTACACCACCTCGCGCCCGGCGGTGTACCTCTGCTCGTCCGCGACCCCGCCCGGCCCGGGGGTCCATGGCATGTCGGGGCACAATGCGGCGAAGGCCGTGTGGCGTCGACTGCGCCAGGCATGATGGTCGCATGACCGCCATCACCCTCGTCCAGGGAGACATCACCCGGCAGCAGGTGGACGCCATCGTCAATGCGGCCAATTCCAGCCTGCTCGGCGGCGGGGGAGTGGACGGCGCGATCCACCGCCGGGGCGGCCCCGGCATTCTGGAGGCCTGCCGCGAGCTCCGTGCCTCGCACTACGCAGAGGGCCTGCCCACCGGCCGGGCGGCTGCCACCACCGCGGGCGAACTGGACGCCCGGTGGGTCATTCACACCGTCGGGCCGGTCTGGTCCGGCACCGAGGACCGCTCGGCGCTGCTCGTCTCCTGCTACCGCGAGGCGCTGCGGGTGGCAGCGGACCTGGGCGCGAAGACGGTGGCCTTCCCCGCCATTTCCACCGGGATCTACGGCTGGCCGATGGACGACGGGGCGCGCATCGCGGTCCGTACGGTCAGGGAAGCCGTGGCAGACCCGGTGGAAGAGGTGCGCTTCGTGCTGTTCGACCACTACGCCTACGGGGAGTTCGCCGAGGCGCTGGCCGCCGAGGGGCCCGAGGCACCGCCGGGTTGATGTCGGATTCTCGCCAGCCCGAGCGGCCCGGGTGCCCGATGCTTGAGTCATGCACACCGACACCGAGCGTTGCGTACGCGCCGTCCAGTCGAAGGACGCCCGCTTCGACGGCTGGTTCTTCACGGCGGTCCTGACGACCGGGATCTATTGCCGGCCGAGCTGCCCGGTGGTGCCCCCCAAGGTCGAGAACATGACCTTCTACCCGAGCGCCGCCGCCTGTCAGCAGGCCGGATTCCGGGCCTGCAAGCGCTGCCGCCCCGACACCAGCCCCGGCTCACCGGAATGGAACGCGCGCGCCGACGCGGTGGCCCGGGCCATGCGGCTGATCAGGGACGGTGTCGTCGACCGCGAAGGGGTCCCCGGCCTGGCGGGGCGGCTCGGCTACTCGACCCGTCAGATCGAGCGGCAGCTGCTCGCCGAGCTCGGCGCCGGACCACTCGCGCTGGCCCGTGCGCAGCGGGCCCAGACCGCCCGCATCCTCATCGAGACCACGGACCTGCCGATGGCCGACGCGGCCTTCGCCGCAGGATTCTCCTCCATCCGCACCTTCAACGACACGGTCCGCGAAGTCTTCGCCCTCTCGCCGAGCGACCTGCGCACCCGCACCGCACGCAGCAAGCAGCCGCACACCCCGGGCACGATCTCGCTCCGGCTGCCCTTCCGGGCGCCGCTCAACCCCGACAACCTCTTCGGACACCTGGTGGCAACCGCGGTCCCCGGCGTGGAGGAGTGGCGCGCCGGCGCCTACCGCAGGACGCTTTCGCTCCCGCACGGACACGGCATCGCCGAACTCACCCCGCACCCCGACCACATCGGTGCGTTGCTCTCGCTCACCGACCTGCGCGACCTCACGCACGCCATCAGCCGCTGCCGCTGGCTGCTCGACCTCGACGCCGACCCGGTCGCGGTGGACGAACAGCTGCGCACCGACCCCCTGTTGGCGCCGCTGGTCGACAAGGCTCCCGGGCGGCGGGTACCGCGTACCGTCGACGCCGCGGAGTTCGCGGTACGCGCGGTGCTCGGCCAGCAGGTCTCCACCGCCGCCGCGCGCACCCACGCGGCCCGGCTCGTCACCGCACACGGGGTGTCCGTCGACGACCCGAGGGGCGGCCTCACCCACCTGTTCCCCGCGCCGCAGGCACTGGCCACCCTGGACCCGGACAAGCTGGCGCTGCCCCGCAGCAGGCGCACCACACTCACCACTCTGGTCGGTGCCCTCGCCGACGCGTCCCTCGAGCTCGGATTCGACAGCGACTGGGACGCGGCCCGCGACGGGCTCGCGGCGCTGCCCGGTTTCGGCCCCTGGACGGTCGAGGCCATCGCGATGCGTGCGCTCGGCGACCCGGACGCCTTCCTCCCCACCGATCTGGGAGTACGCCGCGCGGCCGCCGGCCTCGGCCTCCCGTCGACCCCCGCCGCTCTCACCGCCGCCGCGGCCGCCTGGCGCCCGTGGCGTGCCTACGCCGTGCAGTATCTGTGGGCCACCGACACCCACCCCATCAACAACCTTCCACACTGAGGAACGTGACTCATGTCCGTCAGGCAGCACACCGTCATCGACAGCCCGTACGGTCCGCTCACCCTCGTCGCGACCGACGGAGTACTGAGCGGCCTCTACATGACCGACCAGCGCCACCGCCCACCCGAGGAGACCTTCGGCGCACCCGACCCGCGCCCCTTCGACGCGGTCGTCAGCCAGCTGACCGCCTACTTCGGCGGCGAGCTCACGGAGTTCACCGTGCCGCTCGCCCTGCACGGCACCCCGTTCCAGCGCAGCGTCTGGCAGCAGCTCCAGCGGATCCCGTACGGCGAGACCCGCTCCTACGGCGACCTCGCCGACCGCCTCGGCAAGCCCGGCGCCTCACGCGCCGTGGGCCTGGCCAACGGCAAGAACCCGGTCGGGATCATCGTCCCCTGCCACCGTGTCATCGGCTCGACCGGTAGCCTCACGGGCTACGGCGGCGGCCTGGACCGTAAGCAGCGGCTGCTGGCCTTCGAAAGCGGGGCCGATGCCGGTCCAGCCGGTGCCGACGTGCTGTTCTGAGCGCGGCCCCACCCCCTGCTCGCATCGCCGGGCCCGCAGGTCAGGCCGGGTACCGCTTCAGCAGTTCGGGCAGCGCCGTTCCGATCGGTTCGCGGACGACCTCAGCGGCGAGCTCGTCGTACGGTGTGGCCTCGGCGTTGACGATGATCAGCCGGGCCCCGGCCTCGGCGGCGATCCCGGCGAGGGAAGCGGCGGGCTGCACCTGGAGGCTGGTGCCGACCGCGATGAAGACCTCGCAGGCCTTGGCGATGGCGATCGACTCGCTCAGCACCCGCTGATCGAGCCGCTGGCCGAACATGACGGTCGTCGACTTGAGGATGCCGCCGCACAGCAGACACGGCGGGTCGGCCTCACCGGCCGCCACCCGTTCCAGGGCTTCCGCCATCGAGGATCGGGCCGCGCAGCCGGTGCACACCACGGCCCGCGCCGACCCGTGCAGCTCGAGCACCTTGCGCGCGGGGACACCGGCCAGCTGGTGCAGCCCGTCGACGTTCTGAGTGATCACCCGCACCGGCACTCCGGCCTGCTCGAGGGCCGCGATGGCGTGGTGCGCGGCATTCGGCTCGGCGTGCCAGGTCTCGCTGTCCCGGCGCATCAGCCAGGAGCGGCGCCGGATGTCCGGATCGGCGACGTAGTAGTCGTAGGTCACCAGCTTCTCGGCCTCGGGGTCGCGGCGCCACAGGCCGTTGGGGCCCCGGTAGTCGGGGATACCGGAGTCCGTGGAGATCCCGGCGCCGCTGAGGATGGCGATGAGGGTCATGCGGCCGAGGGTACGCACCTCGCCCCGGTCCGGGCCCGCGGATCGATGCGCGGCGCCGCGGGGGAGGAGCAGCCGCATCCGGCTGCTCCTTCTGGAAAAACGCCGTAGCGGATAAGGTCGGGTCGGCGCGACTGCCTGTTCGAAAGCAAGGGAATAGCAAGGTGACGGACGGAGCAGTATCTGAGGTCCCGCGGGTGCTCGTGGCGGCTGACAAGTTCAAGGGGTCCCTCACGGCGGTACAGGTCGCCGAGCGGGTGACGGCGGGGCTGCGGAAGATCGCTCCCACCGTGCAGGTCGAGACACTGCCGGTTGCGGACGGCGGCGACGGTACGGTCGCCGCCGCGGTGGTGGCCGGCTTCGAGCGGCGTGAGGTGCGGGTCACCGGGCCGCTCGGTGAGCAGCGGGACGCGGCGTTCGCGCTGCGCGACGGGGTAGCGGTCGTGGAGATGGCCGAGGCATCGGGCCTCCAGCACCTGCCCGCCGGAGTGTTCGCGCCGCTCACCGCGACCACGTACGGCTCGGGCGAGCTGCTGCGGGCGGCGCTCGACGCGGGCGCCCGGTCCATCGTCTTCGGGGTCGGAGGCAGCGCCACCACCGACGGGGGCGCCGGCATGCTCGCCGCGCTCGGTGCCCGCTTCCTGGACGCGGCAGGACAGCCGGTAGGGCCGGGCGGCGGCGGGCTGCGGGATCTGGTGTCCGCGGACCTGTCCGGCCTGGACGCACGCCTCGCCGACACGGAGATCGTGCTGGCCAGCGATGTCGACAACCCACTCACCGGGCCGAAGGGAGCCGCGGCGGTCTACGGGCCGCAGAAGGGTGCCGCACCCGGGGAGGTGGAGACGCTGGACGCGGCGCTCGGACATTTCGCCGTCGTCCTGGAGAAGGCCATCGGCTCGAAGGCCGCCGATGCCGCCCGAGCCCCGGGAGCGGGCGCTGCCGGCGGGATCGGCTACGGGGCGCTGGTCGGCCTCTGTGCGAGCTTCCGGGCCGGTATCGAGGTGATGCTCGATGTGCTGGGGTTCGCCCCTGCGGTGGCCCGGGCCACTCTGGTGATCACCGGTGAGGGGTCGCTCGACGAGCAGACCCTGCACGGCAAGGCGCCCGCCGGCGTCGCCGCGGCGGCCCGCGCCGCGGGCAAGGAGGTCGTCGCGGTCTGCGGCCGGCTGATGCTGCCGGCCGAGGCGCTCGGCCGGGCCGGAATCCGCCGTGCTTACGCCCTCACCGACCTGGAACCCGACACCGCACGCTGCATCGCTTACGCGGGGCCGCTGCTCGAGCAGGTCGCGGAGAACATCGCGCGCGATTTCCTGAGCTGACGCGCACGTACGCCGTGGGGCCGGGTCGGGCGAGGACCGGCCGCACGGCGTACATAGCACCTTCAGCAGCGACCGCAATGTTTGAGATCGTCAATGTTTCCGGCATAACGTACGCAGCATGCCAGGAATCCCCGCCCCAAGAACCCCAGGGCCCGACACGGCCCGGCTGATGGAGCTGCTGTCGGTGTCCCTCGGTTCCTATTACGGCGATTTCACCGCCGCGGCCGCCACCGAGGGTCTCACCGCCAGCCAGGGCAGGACGCTGGCCGTGCTGCGGCGCGGACCGTCCGCGATGCGCGCCCTCGCGATCACGCTGGCCTGCGACGCCTCGAACATGACGGGGATCATCGATCGCCTGGAGAAGCGCGGTGCGGTGCGCCGCGAGCCCAGCCCGACCGACCGGCGGGTCAAGAACGTGGTCCTCACCGAGGAGGGCGAGCGCGCCGTCGACACCATCCGCGCCACCATGCACGCCACTCTCGGCCGCCTGGAGGCACTCGGCGCGGACGACCGGGCCGCGCTGGCCGGGCTCCTCGAGCGCGTTTTCGTGACGGCGCCCACCGCTGCCGGCAGCACACAGCCGTAGGCGCAGGCGCAACGCCGAGGGCCCGAGTGCGGTGTGCACCCGGGCCCTCGGCGTCTTGTACGGGAGTTACGGCAGCTGCGCCGTACGCGCCTCGCGGCGGTTGCCCCGGAAGGTGTTCACCCGGCGCGCGGTGGCGAAGAGCGGGATGACCGCGCCCATGACCACCTGCAGCGCGCAGCCGGTCTGCAGCAGCAGCTGGCCGCCCGGTGCGTCGAACGCCCATGCGGCGAGCAGCCCCATCGCGCCCACGATCCAGCTGAGCATCCCGACCGCGAGGATGCCCCGCGGCTTCGGGTATTCGACCCGGCTCACCATCAGCCAGGCGACGCCCAGAACCGCGAGCAGCGTCGGCACGAAGGGCAGCTCGAGCAGCACGATCGAGACGACCGTCAGCGCTCCGAAGGGGCTCGGCATGCCCTGGAACATGCCGTCCTTCAAGGTCACGCACGAGAACCGGGCAAGCCTCAGCACCACCGCCAGCAACACCACGATCGCCGCCACCGCGGCGACCCGCTGATGCGCGTCGTCCGCGACCATGCCGTACACCAGCACGAAATAGGCCGGAGCGAGCCCGAAGCTGATCAGGTCGGAGAGATTGTCCAGCTCCGCGCCCATCGGCGAGCTGCGAAGCTTGCGCGCCACCAGACCGTCGCAGAGGTCGAAGATCGCCGCCATCAGCATCAGGATCACGGCGGTCGCGGCGGAGTGCCGCGCCATGCCGGTCTCCTGGCTGCCCTGCAAATGCGGGATGAGGATCCCGGTGGTGGTGAAGTACACCGCCATGAAACCGCACGTCGCGTTACCGAGAGTCAGCGTGTCCGCTATCGACAGCCGCAAGGAGAGCGGCATGTCCTCGGTGTCGTCCTCGGTGTCCGCCTCCGGCACCCAGCCGGTCTGCGTCTCCGGATCAATCACGGTCAATTCGAGTCACCCCCGCGGTGGTGGTCTGGCCGACCTCGACCGCGACATCGATACCTTCCGGAAGGTAGATGTCGACACGCGAGCCGAAGCGGATCAGGCCGATCCGTTCTCCCTGGTCCACCTTCGTACCCTGCGGGAGATACGGCACGATGCGCCGTGCCACGGCGCCGGCGATCTGCACCATCTCGATGTCCCCGAGCTCGGTGTCGAAGTGCCAGACAACGCGCTCGTTGTTCTCGCTCTCCTTGTTGAACGCCGGAACGAAACCGCCGGGGATGTGCTCGACCGACGTCACCGTGCCGGCCAGCGGGGCGCGGTTCACATGAACGTTCAGCGGGCTCATGAAGATCGCGACGCGGGTGCGTCCGTCCTTCCACGGCATGATGCTCTGCACTACGCCGTCGGCCGGCGAAATGACCCGGCCCTGCGTGATCTCCCGCTCGGGATCGCGGAAGAACCACAGCATGCCCGCCGCCAGCACGGTGGTGGGCACGGCGACAGCGGCCCAGCGCCCGGACCTGCGGGCCCGGGTCAGGCTGAGTGCGGCGGTCGCGACAGTCGGCAGGAGCCACGGCGATGCTCCGCGCGCAAGACGGACCCGGCCGCGTGGTGCAGAGGTTTGGCTGTGGGGCATGAATGACCTTCGTAGCGGATGATGCCGCGCTGTGACGGGGGACGGCGGCTTTCGGGCGATGCTATCGGTTGTGGACCACAACTGGGCAAGCCAGGAAGCCGAGTCGGCAGACTGAAGACGATGACTGGGTGTGACCTTCTTCGCTGATATATCGCCCCGAATCGGACAATCAGCCCTGGAATCGGTACTCTTCGAGGAGTCGTCGGCCAATGATCATTTTCTGGATCTCGGCGGTACCTTCGCCGATCAGCAGCATCGGCGCCTCGCGGTAGAGCCGCTCGATCTCGTACTCCTTGGAAAATCCATATCCACCATGGATACGGAAGGCGTCCTCCACGACCTCCTTGCAGTACTCGGAGGCCAGGTACTTGGCCATCCCTGCTTCAAGGTCGTTTCGTTCCCCGGAGTCCTTTTTGCGTGCCGCATTGACCATCATCGCATGGGCGGCTTCCACCTTGGTAGCCATTTCGGACAGCTTGAACTGAATCGCCTGGTGCTGGGCGATCTGCTTGCCGAAGGTGTGACGTTGCTGTGCGTAACCGATACCCAGTTCGAACGCGCGCTGAGCGACGCCGCAGCCACGCGCTGCCACATTCACCCGGCCGACCTCCACTCCGTCCATCATTTGGTAAAACCCTCGGCCCGTAACACCACCAAGTACGCGATTGGCCGGAATTCGCAGCCCGTCCATGATCAACTCGGTGGTGTCGACACCCTTGTAGCCCATCTTGTCGATCTTGCCGGGGATGGTCAGACCTGGACGGACCTCGCCGAAGCCCGGCTCCTTCTCGACCAGGTAGGTGGTCATCGACTTGTGCGCGGCGGTGCCCTCGGGGTGACCCTCGTCACTCCGGCACAGCACCGCGACGAGCGAGGAGGTGCCGCCGTTGGTCAGCCACATCTTCTGGCCGTTGAGTACGTATTCCTCGCCGTCCCGTACGCCCTTCGACGTGATCGCGGAGACGTCCGAGCCGAGCGCCGGCTCCGACATCGAGAACGCGCCCCGCACCTCGCCGAGCGCCATCCGCGGCAGGAAGGCTTCCTTCTGCTCCTGGGTGCCGTGCTGCTTGAGCATGTACGCCACGATGAAATGGGTGTTGATGATGCCGGACACCGACATCCAGCCCCGCGCTATCTCCTCGACGCACAGCGCGTAGGTGAGCAGCGACTCGCCCAGGCCCCCGTACTCCTCGGGAATCATCAGCCCGAACAGGCCGAGCTCCTTGAGGCCCTCGACGATCTGTGCCGGGTACTCGTCGCGGTGTTCCAGCTCGGTCGCGACCGGCAGGATCTCCTTGTCGACGAAGTCCCGGACGGTGGCCAGGATTTCCTGCTGGACATCGGTGAGACCGGGGGTCTGGGCGAGTCGGCTCATGACTGCTTCTCCTGTGACTTCACGCAGTTGGTGGCACGCGGTTAGTTGGCGGGCGTCGGGCGGCCGGGCTGTTCTCCGCCGCGCTCCTTGATGTACGTCTCGGTCGGGACCATCACCTTGCGGCGGAACACGCAGACGACCGTGCCGTCCTGCTTGTAGCCCCTGGTCTCCACGTACACGATTCCGCGGTCGTTCTTGGAGCGCGACGGTGTCTTGTCGATGACGGTCGTCTCGCCGTAGAGCGTGTCGCCGTGAAAGGTCGGCGCGATGTGCTTCAGCGACTCGACCTCCAGGTTGGCGATGGCCTTGCCCGAGACGTCCGGGACCGACATGCCGAGCAGCAGGGAGTAGATGTAGTTGCCGACCACGACGTTCTTGCCGAAATCGGTGGTCTCCTCGGCGTAGTTGCTGTCCATGTGCAGCGGATGGTGGTTCATGGTCAGCAGGCAGAAAAGATGATCGTCGTACTCGGTGACGGTCTTTCCCGGCCAGTGCTTGTAGACCGCGCCGACCTCGAACTCCTCATAGGTTCGTCCGAACTGCATCGCTCACACCTCCGGGGCTTCGAACTTGGACGTGCGCTGCATGCCGGCGGCCCGGCCCTTGCCGGAGATGACCAGCGCCATCTTGCGGCTGGCCTCGTCGATCATCTCGTCGCCGAGCATCGCCGAGCCCTTCTTGCCGCCCGCCTCGGAGGTGCACCAGTCGTAGGCGTCGAGAATCATCTCGGCGTGGTCGTAGTCCTCCTGCGACGGCGAGAAGATCTCGTTCGACGCGTCGACCTGCCCCGGGTGCAGCACCCACTTGCCGTCGAAGCCGAGCGCGGCGGCGCGCCGGGCGACCTCGCGGTAGCCATCGACGTTGCGGATCTGCAGGTACGGTCCGTCGATCGCCTGCAGGTCGTAGGTACGGGCCGCCATCAGGATCTTCATCAGGATGTAGTGGTAGGCGTCGGCGCCGTAACCGGGCGGCTGCTCGCCCACCACCAGGCTCTTCATGTTGATCGACGCCATGAAGTCGGCCGGTCCGAAGATGATGGTCTCGGTCCGGGGCGAGGCCGCCGCGATCTCGTTGACGTTGACGAGGCCCTTGGCGTTCTCGATCTGCGCTTCGATGCCGATCTTCCCGACCTCGAAGCCCATGGTCTTCTCGATCTGGGTGAGCAGCAGGTCCAGCGCGACCACCTGCTGGGCGTCCTGGACCTTCGGCAGCATGATGCAGTCGAGGTTCTGGCCCGCCCCCTCGACGACCGTGACGACATCGCGGTACGTCCAGTGGGTGGTCCAGTCGTTGACCCGTACGACCCGGGTCTTGCCCGTCCAGTCGCCCTGGTTCAGCGCCTCGACGATGGTGTGCCGGGCGCCCTCCTTCGCGAGGGGTGCGCAGGCGTCCTCCAGGTCCAGGAAGACCTGGTCGGCCGGGAGGCCCTGGGCCTTCTCCAGGAAGCGGGGATTGGAACCCGGTACGGCGAGACAGGAGCGGCGCGGCCGCAGACGGTTCACGGGGGACGAGGGCGCTACGGGCGCGGTCATGCGGGGACCTCCAGAGGGTCGAGCTTGTTCGCTGTCCGGATCACTTCGACGATACGTCCGATGATCTCGGTGATACCGAAGTCCTTAGGGGTGAAGACGGCGGCCACGCCGGCCTTCTTGAGCGCGGCACCGTCGCCGTTCGGGATGATCCCGCCGACGATCACCGGGATGTCGGACGCGCCCGCCTCGCACAGCCGCCGCAGTACGTCCGGCACCAGTTCGGCGTGCGATCCGGAGAGAATCGACAGGCCCACGCAGTGCACGTCCTCGGCGAGCGCGGCGCCGACGATCTCCTCGGGCGTCAGCCGGATGCCCTGGTAGACCACTTCGAAGCCGGCGTCGCGGGCACGGACCGCGATCTGTTCGGCGCCGTTGGAGTGACCGTCCAGGCCCGGCTTGCCCACCAGCAGCCGCAGCCGCCCGCTTCCGAGATCTTCGGCCGTACGGGTCACGGCGGCCCGTACGGTGGCGAGCGGGGTGCCCTCCTCGGCGGTGACGGCGACCGGGGCGCTGCTCACCCCGGTGGGCGCACGGAACTCGCCGAACACATCGCGCAACGCCCAGGACCACTCGCCGGTGGTGACACCCGCACGGGCGCACTCCACGGTGGCCTCGAAGAGGTTGCCGTCGCCCGCCGCGGTCGCCTTCAGAGCGGCCAGCGCCTCCTGTGCGCGGCTCTCCTCGCGGTTGTCCCGCCAGGCGTGCAGCGCGGCCACCACCCGGGCCTCGTTGGCCGGGTCGACCGTCATGATCGCCGCGTCCAGGTCGGCGGTCAGCGGGCTGGGTTCGGTGGACTCGTAGCAGTTGACGCCGACGATCTTCTCGTCGCCGTTCTCGATACGGGTCCGGCGGGCGGCGTGCGAAGCGACCAGCTCCGACTTGAGATAGCCGGACTCGACGGCGGCCATCGCACCGCCCATCTGCTGGATGCGGTCGATCTCCGCGAGGGACTCCGCGACCAGCGTCTCGACCTTGGCCTCGATGACGTGCGATCCGGCGAAGATGTCCTCGTACTCCAGCAGATCGCTCTCATGGGCGAGTACCTGCTGGATACGGAGCGACCACTGCTGGTCCCACGGCCGCGGCAGACCCAGCGCCTCGTTCCAGGCCGGCAGTTGCACGGCGCGGGCGCGGGCGTCCTTGGAGAGTGTGACGGCCAGCATCTCCAGCACGATGCGCTGGACGTTGTTCTCCGGTTGGGCCTCGGTCAGACCCAGCGAGTTGACCTGGACGCCGTAGCGGAAACGGCGCCTCGTGGGGTCCGTGATGCCGTACCGCTCGCGGGTGACCTGGTCCCAGATGCGGCTGAACGCCCGCATCTTGCACATCTCCTCGATGAAGCGGACTCCCGCGTTCACGAAGAAGGAGATCCGTGCGACGACCGCGTCGAACTTCTCCGGCGGCACCTGCCCCGAGTCGCGTACGGCGTCGAGGACCGCGATCGCGGTGGACATCGCGTAGGCGATCTCCTGCACCGGCGTGGCGCCCGCCTCCTGCAGGTGGTAGCTGCAGATGTTTATCGGGTTCCACTTGGGGATGTTGGCCACCGTGTACGTGATCATGTCGGTGGTCAGCCGGAGACTCGGTCCCGGCGGGAAGACATGCGTCCCGCGCGACAGGTACTCCTTCACGATGTCGTTCTGCGTCGTCCCCTGCAGCTTGCCGGGGTCCGCGCCCTGCTCCTCGGCGACCACCTGGTACAGCGCCAGCAACCACATGGCGGTGGCGTTGATGGTCATCGAGGTGTTCATCTGCTCCAGCGGGATGTCCTGGAACAGCCGCCGCATGTCACCGAGATGGGACACCGGGACCCCGACCCGGCCGACCTCGCCGCGGGCGAGGATGTGGTCGGGGTCGTAGCCGGTCTGGGTCGGCAGGTCGAAGGCGACCGAGAGACCCGTCTGACCCTTGGCGAGGTTGCGCCGGTAGAGCTCGTTGGACGCCTCCGCGGTCGAGTGCCCCGCGTAGGTCCGCATGAGCCAGGGGCGGTCCTTGTGACGGCCACTCATGTCAGATGTTCCGGAAGCGGTTGATGGCGTCGAGGTGCTTGGCGCGCATCTCCGGGTCCCGCACGCCCAGGCCCTCCCGGGGCGCCAGCGCCAGCACGCCGACCTTGCCCTGGTGCAGGTTGCGGTGCACGTCGTAGGCGGCCTGGCCGGTGTCGTCCAGCGAGTACACCTTGGACAGCGTCGGGTGGATCTTGCCCTTGGCGATCAGGCGGTTGGCCTCCCACGCCTCGCGGTAGTTGGCGAAGTGCGAGCCGATGATCCTCTTCAGCGACATCCACAGATAGCGGTTGTCATACTCGTGCGTGTAGCCCGACGTCGATGCGCAGGTGACGATGGTGCCGCCCTTGCGGGTGACGTACACGGAGGCGCCGAACGTCTCGCGGCCCGGGTGCTCGAACACGATGTCGACGTCCTCACCGCCGGTCAGTTCACGGATGCGCTTGCCGAAGCGCTTCCACTCACGCGGGTCCTGGTGGTGCTCGTCCTTCCAGAACCGGTAGCCCTCGGCATTGCGGTCGATGATCGCCTCGGCCCCCATCTTCCGGCAGATCTCCGCCTTCTGATCGCTGGAGACGACACAGATCGGGTTGGCGCCGCCGGCCAGCGCGAACTGGGTGGCGTACGAGCCGAGGCCGCCGCTGGCCCCCCAGATCAGCACGTTGTCGCCCTGCTTCATCCCGGCGCCGTTGCGCGACACCAACTGGCGGTACGCGGTCGAGTTGACCAGGCCGGGGGCTGCCGCCTCTTCCCAGCTGAGGTGATCGGGCTTGGGCATCAGCTGGTTGGACTTGACGAGCGCGATCTCGGCGAGACCGCCGAAGTTCGTCTCGAAGCCCCAGATGCGCTGCTCCGGGTCGAGCATCGTGTCGTTGTGGCCGTCGGAGCTCTCCAGCTCGACCGAGAGGCAGTGCGCGACCACTTCGTCGCCCGGCCTCCAGGCGTTGACTCCCGGCCCGGCGCGCAGCACGACGCCCGCCAGGTCGGAGCCGATGATGTGGTACGGCAGGTCGTGGCGCTTGGTGAGTTCGCTCAGCTTCCCGTACCGCTCCAGGAAGCTGAACGTCGACACGGGCTCGAAGATCGAGGTCCAGACGGAGTTGTAGTTCACCGAACTGGCCATGACGGCCACCAGCGCCTCGCCGGGGCCGAGCTCCGGCAGCGGCACGTTCTCGACGTGCAGGGACTTGCGCGGGTCCTTGTCCCGGCTGGCGAGGCCGGAGAACATCTCGGCCTCGTCCTTGTGCACGGTTACCGCGCGATACGACTCGGGGAGAGCCAGGGCGGCGAAGTCGGCCGCCGTCGCCGCGGCGGATCCGCTGTCTGTGTGGGTCCGCGACTGGATCGCGTCCAGGATTTCCTTCACGGTGCTGCCTCCGGCGAAGCGTTGAGGGAACGCTCGGTCTTGGGAACGCTCCAGGGGGAACGTCAGTGCTGATGTGGAGGTGTGCCGTCGGTTCGGCGAAAGGGTGGGTCCAAAAGCGAGTGGCTACGCCGTGGTGGGGCGCGGGAGGTGCCTGTGACGCAGGCATCCGGGCGCGCAAGCCGGGAGGCTTACGGGGACAGCCGGCGTACGAAAGGGTTCTGCACGCCGGCCGCCCGGACACCTTCAACGTATGGCACCGCGTGCCAAGTCGCAAGACACTGAGTGCCAACAAATTCGCCCAGTTGTCATCCGACGGTCACGGATGAGCAAAAACGGCCGCCCCGGAAGGGACGGCCGTCGCAGTACGGATGCGGTCAGGAGCGGTCAGTGCTTGCGCAGCGCCTTCTCGATGGTGCGCATGACCTCGTCGAGCGGTGCGTCGGTACGTGCCACCGTCACCAGGACCTCGCCGTTGCTCCGGGCCGTCGCAGCCGGTCTGCGCTCAGCCGTGCGGCCGGCGCCTATCCCGGTGCCGAAAGTGTCCCTGACGATGGCGAAGGCGTGGTCCAGCTGGGCCTCCACGTCGCCCTGCCCGTCCGCCCGCAGCCAGCGCCGCAGTACGTGGTTGTGCGCGGTCACCACGGCCGACGCCGCCACCTCGGCGAGCAGCGGGTCGTCGTTGCCGTCGTGCTGGTCGTGCTCGTCGAAATGGCCCAGTAGATAACGGGTGAACAGCCGCTCGTACCGGGCCACCGAGGCGATCTCCGCCTCCCGCAGGGTCGGCACCTCGCGGGTCAGCTTGTAGCGCGCCACCGAGACCGCCGGCGACGACGCGTACATCCGCATGACCTCTTTGATGCCCCGGCACACGGTGTCGAGCGGGTGCTCGTGCGGCGGCGCCACGTTGAGCACCGCCTCGGCCCTGACCAGGGTGTCGTCGTGGTCCGGGAAGATGGCTTCTTCCTTGGAGCGGAAGTGCCGGAAGAAGGTCCGGCGGGCCACCCCGGCGCGGGCGGCGACTTCGTCGACCGTGGTGGCCTCGTATCCCTTGGCGGCGAACAGCTCCATCGCGGCCGATGCCAGTTCGCGGCGCATCTTGAGCCGCTGCGCGGCAGCCCGGCTGCCCGCGGCACTCTCCGGAGCGGCTGACGACGCCTTCTTGCGGGTCGGGCGTCGTGCGGGGCCAGTGGACTGGGGCATGGTCCGAACGTACTGCATGTGCGCGGCCGGACGTGCCTGCGGGGGCGGGCCACTGCCGGGTTCCAGCAGCCCGCCCCAGTCGCCGCACGGATCAGCGCGGTCGCCGCGCGGTTCAGCGCCGGGCATACTCGCGGAAACCGCGCCCCGTCTTGCGACCGAGGCAGCCCGCCGCGACGAGGTGTTCGAGCAGCGGTGCGGGGGCCAGGCCCGGGTCGCGGAACTCCCGGTGCAGCACCTGCTCGATGGCGAGCGAGACGTCGAGTCCGACCACGTCGAGCAGCTCGAAGGGGCCCATCGGATAGCCGCCGCCCAGCTTCATCGCGGCGTCGATGTCGTCGAGCGTCGCGTAGTGCTCCTGCACCATCTTGATCGCGTTGTTGAGGTACGGGAACAGCAGCGCGTTCACGATGAATCCGGCCCGGTCGCCGCAGTCCACCGGGTGCTTGCGGATCGTGGTGCAGACTTCCCGCACGGTCGCGTGAACGTCGTCGGCCGTGAGGACGGTACGGACCACCTCGACCAGTTTCATGGCCGGCGCCGGGTTGAAGAAGTGCATCCCGATGACGTCCTGGGGGCGGGTGGTGGCCCGGGCGCAGGCGATGACCGGCAGCGAGGACGTCGTGGTGGCGAGCACCGCGCCCGGCTTGCAGACCTTGTCGAGCGTCTCGAAAAGCTGCTGCTTGACCGCCAGGTCCTCGGCCACCGCCTCCACGGCCAGATCCACCTCGGCGAAGGCGTCCGGAGAACCGGCCGGAGTGATCAGCGCCAGCGTCGCGTCGCGGGCCTCGGCGGTGATCCGGCCCTTGTCGACAGATCGGGAAAGCGACTTGGCGATCCGCGACTTGGCCGCGTCCGCCTTCTCAGGGCTGCGGGCAGCCAGCACCACCCGGTAGCCGGCCTTGGCGAAGACCTCCGCGATGCCCGATGCCATCGTGCCCGACCCGGCGACACCCACCGAATCGATCCGCCGGCCGACGGCGGCCTCGGCGTCGGCCGCCGGGGTGCGGCCGTCGGGCACCACGACCGCGCTTTCCGGAGCCTCGTACGCGTAGAAGCCCCGGCCGGACTTGCGGCCGAGCAGCCCGGCGTCACTGAGCTGCTTGAGGATCGGCGCGGGAGCGTGCAGCCGGTCCTTGGACGCGGCGTACATCGCTTCCAGGACTGTGCGGGCGGTGTCGATACCGATCAGGTCGAGCAGCGCGAGCGGCCCCATCGGCAGACCGCAGCCGAGCCGCATCGCGGCGTCGATGTCCTCCCGGGAGGCGTACTTGGCCTCGTACATGGCGGCTGCCTGGTTGAGGTAGCCGAAGAGCAGTCCGTCGGCGACGAAGCCGGGCCGGTCGCCGACCCCGACGGGCTCCTTGCCGAGCTCGTGCGCGAGAGCGGTGACCGCCTCGACGGCCGGCGGCGCGGTGAGCACCGATGACACCACCTCGACCAGCTTCATGGCCGGTGCCGGATTGAAGAAGTGCAGCCCGATGACGCGTTCGGGGTGCGAGGTGTCCGCGGCGAGCCGGGTCACCGAGAGGGCGTTGGTGCCGGTCGCCAGGATGGCGGTCGGCCGCACGATGGTGTCCAGGGCGCGGAAGACCTGCTGCTTGGTCTCGTACGACTCCGGCACGACCTCGATCGCCAGGTCGGCGTCGGCCGCCGCCTGGAGGTCGGAGAAGGTGCGGAACCGGGCCAGGATGTTCTGCCGTTCGTGCTCACTGATGCGTTCACGCAGCACCGAGCGCGCGGTGGAGGCTTCCAGTGCGGTCACGGCGCGCCGTGTCGCGGCAGCATTGATGTCGATGCCGATGACCTCGCGTCCGGCGCGGGCGAGGACCTCGGCGATGCCGGTGCCCATGGTGCCGAGGCCGACCACGGCGATGGTGTGCAGAGGGGTGTCCATCAGGGGACTCCTGGGATGAGTGACGACTGAGGGACGCACGGTGTGCGGCGTACGGGAGGTACGGCCGGGCATCCGGGCGTGAGGTGTCGTGGTGAAGGTCCGACGGGCCCGGTCCCGGGGCCGCGTCGTACTGGCGATGGAGAAGCCAGGCACTGCTGAACCGACGAACGCTCGTGGCGGCTGCGTCACCAGGCCGCCCTGAGGGTGGTGCCAGCGGGGGTGTGTGACCCGCTCACTTGAGAGTAACTGGCGAGTAACGAGCGCGCCATACCTGGAAAGCTGTGATCTGGATCGCTCAGGCTTCCGGCCTGTCTAAGGTCTGCGTATGGCTTCCGGCACGGACGAGGAACTGCGGTCGCTCACCGATCGGCTGCACAACGAAGCGGGCGGGTCTGCGGAGTTTCTGCGGTTGACCGTCACCGGGGACCACGAGGAACTGGCCGTGGTCCTCACGGCCGCCGGGCAGCCGCTGTGGGCCCGCGAGCTGGCGGCCTTCCGGCTCGGCTGCGCCGGCGACGGGCGGGCCTTCGAGGCGCTGGTGCTGCTGCTCAACCACCGGGACCCGGAGCGCTGCGTCTCGGCGGCGTACGCACTTGCCCGGCTGGACGATCCGCGCACCGCGCGCGCCGCGGCGGCCCTCGCGACGAACGGCCTGCGCACCGCGTACGCGCTGCATCCGGTCCGGTTGCTGACCGAGCTGCGGGCGCCCGAGTCCGTACCGGCACTGATCCGCACCCTGGAGCGGCTCATCGCGCCCGGCGATCCGCACCCGCGAGTGGCGCTGGCCTGCGTGGAGGGGCTGGGGCGACTCCGCGATCCACGGGCCCGGCCTGTGCTGGCGGCGGCCCTCCGCCGGCCCCTGTTGGCCGCTGCTGCGACGGACGCGCTCAGCCGTCTCGGGTGACGGCGGTCAGCGGCGGGCCGGGGCCGGGGGTCAGAGCAGTGTGAGCTGGGTGGGCTCGGCCGGCCCGGGCTCCGGCGGCACCGGTATGCGGCGCGGCATACCGCGCTGCGTCGGCCCGATGCCGTACTCGGCCGCAAGCGCGTGCACCTGGCCGGTGATCCGGCGCTGGTACCACTTGGGTGCGTAGGCGCCCTCCGCGTACAGCCGTTCGTAGCGTCGGACCAGATGCGGGTGGTGCTGCCCCAGCCAGGCCATGAACCACTCCCGCGCCCCCGGCCGCAGATGCAGCACCAGCGGTGTCACCGAGGTCGCCCCGGCCGCCGCGATGGCGCGCACCGTGGCCCGCAGCTGGTCGGGCCGGTCGCCGAGGAAGGGAATGACCGGTGCCATCAGCACGCCGCAGTCGATACCGCCCGCGGTGAGGGTGCGCAGCGCGTCGAGCCGCCGCTGGGGCGACGGCGTGCCGGGCTCGACCGTGCGCCACAGCTCCTCGTCCACGAAGCCGACCGACAGGGAGATGCCGACGTCGGTGACCTCAGCCGCCTGCTGCAGCAGCGGCAGATCCCGCAGGATCAGCGTCCCCTTGGTGAGGATGGAGAAGGGGTTCGCCCGGTCCCGCAGGGCGGAGATGATGCCGGGCATCAGCCGGTAGCGGCCCTCGGCACGCTGGTAGCAGTCGACGTTGGTACCCATCGCGATGTGCGCGCCCTGCCACTGACGGGAGGCGAGTTTGCGGCGCAGCAACTCCGGGGCGTTGACCTTGACGACGATCTGCGAGTCGAAACCCAGTCCGGTGTCCAGGTCCAGATAGCTGTGGGTACTGCGGGCGAAGCAGTACACACAGGCGTGGCTGCAGCCCCGATAGGGGTTGACCGTCCATTCGAACGGCATACGGGACGCACCGGGCACCCGGTTCACGATCGAACGGGCGCGCACCTCGTGGAAGGTGATCCCGCGGAACTCCGGGGTGTCGAAGCGGCGCGTGGTCACCGCTCCCGCACCGAACAGCGCGGCGCTCGCGGCGCCGCCGTCGTCCGCACCGTCCTCGGTGAGCTGGTCCCAGCGCATGGTGCCTCCTCGATAGCCCGGCCCCTTCGCTAAATAGAACACCCGTTCGTATCATGAGTGCAACCCGGATTTCCGTGCTCGCGTCCGAGGTGGTTGGCTCAGCAGGCGGTTCATCACACCGAGCGAAGAACGACAGCTGGAGGAACTGGTATGGCGCAGGTAGAGGCCACCACGGAGCGGATCATCGCGGCGGATGCGGAGGCGGTGTTCGACGCGCTGGCCGACTACAGCGGTACGCGGGCCAAGCTGCTGCCCGAGCACTTCAGCGAGTACGAGGTCCGGGAGGGCGGCGACGGTGCGGGCACCGTCGTGCACTGGAAGCTCCAGGCCACCAGCAAGCGCATCCGCGACTGCCTGCTCGACGTGTCGGAGCCCACCGAGGGGCAGCTCGTCGAGAAGGATCGCAACTCCTCGATGGTCACCACCTGGACGGTCACCCCGGCCGGCGACGGGAAGTCCAAGGTCGTCGTCTCCACCGTGTGGAACGGGGCCGGCGGCATCGGCGGATTCTTCGAAAAGACTTTCGCGCCCAAGGGACTCGGCCGTATCTACGACGCGGAGCTGGACAAGCTCGCCGCCGAAGTCGCCAAGTAACCGTTCGCCCCGTTCGGGCGGAAGTCATGCTCACCGGTTCGAGTGGTTTTCCCGACGGCCCAGTTGTACGCCGTAGGGGCTCCCACCGGCGCTGAAGCCCCCGGCGTGCGCCTGGCGCGCCAATCGTCGCGCTTGCACCCCCTTGTCGTCGAATGCGAGAAAAGGGCGGCGCAGGCGTGACGAGGGGAGCAATACGTGGGTGGGATCACTCTGGTGCAGGACGGTTCGGTCCAGGACGAGCCGGCGCCCCGCGGGGTGGCACCGAACGGGCCGGCACCGGACGGTTCGGTCGACACGCGACCGGTGGCCGTCCCGGTCCCGTCGGCGCCGGCGGAGCCGCAGCACGGCGAACTCAGCCCGCGCCGGGTGCGGATGGTCTTCGTCGGCCTGATGCTCACTCTGCTGCTCGCGGCCCTCGACCAGATGATCGTGGCCACCGCGCTGCCGAAGATCGTCGGCGAACTGCACGGCCTCGACAAGATGTCCTGGGCCGTCACCGCCTACCTGCTCGCCTCCACGATCGGCCTGCCGGTCTACGGCAAACTCGGCGATCTCTTCGGCCGCAAGAGCATCTTCATCTTCGCGATCGTCGTCTTCGTCTGCGGTTCGGCACTGGCCGGCTGGTCCAGGACGATGGACGAGCTGATCGCCTTCCGGGCCGTCCAGGGCGTCGGCGGCGGCGGTCTCATGATCGGCGTGCAGGCCATCATCGCGGACGTCGTACCGCCGCGGGAACGCGGCCGCTTCATGGGGCTGATCGGCGCCGCCTTCGGTCTCGCCTCCGTCGCCGGACCACTGATCGGCGGCTTCTTCACCGACCACGCCTCCTGGCGCTGGTGCTTCTACATCAACGTTCCGTTCGGCCTGGTCACCCTGGCCGTCATCGCCGTCGTACTGAAACTGCCCAAGCCCACGGCGAAGCCACGCCTCGACGTGCTCGGGGCGCTGCTGCTCGCCGCCGCCTCCACCTGCCTGGTGCTGCTGACCAGTTGGGGCGGGACCGAGTACGCCTGGGGTTCCCGCACCATCATCGCTCTGGGCGCCGGAGCGCTCGGAACGGCCGTGCTCTTCATCGTCGTCGAGCACTTCGCGCCCGAACCGATCATCCCGCTGCGGCTGTTTCGTGACTCCATCTTCAATGTGACCGCTCTGGTGGGCGGAGTGGTCGGTGTGGCGCTCTTCGGGGCTGCCAGCTACCTGCCGACCTTTCTGCAGATGGTCGACGGGGCCAGTGCCACCGAGTCCGGGCTGTTGATGCTGCCGATGATGGGCGGCGTCGTCATCGCCTCCGTGCTGTCCGGCCAACTGATCAGCCGCACCGGACGCTACAAGCTGTATCCGCTGCTCGGCAGCGCCGTATCGGCCGTCGGCATGTGGCTGCTCTCGCGCCTCGAGGTCGACACCTCGCAGCTCTCCTACAGCGTCTGGATGGCCGTACTCGGTGTCGGGATCGGTCTGATCATGCCGGTCCTGGTGCTGGCCGTGCAGAACTCCGTGGCGCCCGCCGACCTCGGCACGGCCACCAGCGCCAACAACTACTTCCGGCAGATCGGCGGCAGCGTCGGAGCGGCAGTCTTCGGCACGCTCTTCGCGGGCCGCCTCACGGACGCCCTGGCGGCCCGGATCCCGGCCGGGGCACAGCTGCCGGACGCCGAGTCGATCACCCCGCAACTGGTCCACGCGCTGCCGCCCGCGGTACGCGACGGCTACATCCAGGCGTACGCGGACGCGATGCCGCGGATCTTCCTCTACCTCGTGCCGGTGCTTGTGCTCGGCCTGTTCTTCGCCTTCTTCCTCAAGGAGAAACCGCTGGTGTCCCACAACGCCCCCGCCGCCGCCCCGGACGCCGCCGTTCCGTCGGCCCGCGTCCCTGCAACCCCGCCCGTGCTCTCCGGTGTCCCGGTGTGCGGAACGGTCCAGCACTACGACGGCTCCACGGTGCCGCGCGCCGCTCTCACGCTGATCGACGTCACCGGACGCCAGATCGGCCGCGGAGCGAGCGGCGAGGACGGGCGCTACGCGCTCAGCGTGCCGGGACCTGGCTCGTACGTCATGATCGCGGCGGCCGGCGGGCACCAGCCGCAGGCCGTGACCGTCACGGTCGGGGAACGCCCGGTCGATCTCGACGTGGTCCTCGGCGGAGCCGGACGGCTGGCGGGCTGCGTGCTCAACGCCGACGGAACGCCGGTCCGCGACGCCGCGGTCACCCTCACCGACGTACGCGGGGAGGTGGTGGCAAGCACCCGCAGCGGCCGGGAGGGCGGCTACGTGATCACCGAACTGGTGGCCGGCGAGTACACCCTGGCGGGGAGTGCCCCCGCGTTCCGCCCCGCCGCCCTGCCGGTCAGCGTGCAGGCGGCACGCGAAACCCGGCAGGACATCGAACTGGCAGGCGGCGCACTGCTGCGCGGCACCGTCCGGGCGAGCGGCGGCCGCCCCGTGGAGGACGCGCGCGTCACGCTGCTCGACGCAGCGGGCAATGTGGTCGACACGCTCACCACGGGTCCGGACGGCACCTTCCGTTTCGTCGATCTCTCGTCGGGTGAGTACACCGTGATCGCCGCAGGCTATCCGCCGGTGGCGACCGTACTCCAGGTCGCGGGCGGTGGCCGCACCGAACGCGATCTCCAACTGGGCCACGAGGACTGACGGCCGGTCCGGCGCAGCCGATCGGGTGCGCCGGCGCACCACCCGTGCGGGCGGATTCCGCCGATGACCGGCGGACCCGGGACGCTGGGCCGTACGGTGGAGTTACATACCGCAGAGTCTTGCGGCCGGGAAGGAGCCTTCCACCCATGGACCTTGGTGTACCGCCGCAGAGGACACCACAGCCACGCGACGCCACGGCGGGCCGAGTACCGCTCGCCGTGGTCGTCGTGGACGCGGGCGGACTCGTGTCGCACTGGTCGACCGGCGCCCGAAGGCTCTTCGGTGTCAGCAAGGAGGACGCCGTCGGCTGCGCCGCCAGTGAACTCCTTCCGGTATCCGGTGCGTTGGCGCAAGGAGACGGCCGGGGCCCGGACAGCGCCTACTCCGACTTCGGCCCCGAGCTCGACAGCTCGCTGAGCGGGACGATCGCCTACCCGGCTGCGGGCCGGGCCAGGATCGACGAAGCCCGGCGTGGTCGTATCGACGTCCTCTGGTGGGCCTACCCGCTGGTCGGACCCGGTCCCGAGCGGCTGCTGGTGCTCTCGGCCGACGCCGCCCAACTGCGCGAGGGTGACGAGCACACGGACGCGGACACCGAGACCGTCGCCCCGGGGTTCGCGCTGCACACCGACTTCCCCGGCTATCAGGAACTGGCCGGTCGGCTCCCCGAGATCCTGCCGAACATGAGCGTCCAGGAGGCTACCGGGATCGTCTCCCAGGTGCTCGAACTCGGCTACCCGGTCCTGGAGTTCAGTCACCGGGACCGGGTCCCCGTCACCCCGGACTGGGGAGTCCCGCGGCGCACCGCCCGCCGCTGGACCACGGCGGCCGGAACATCGGAGAACGCCGCGGTGCAGCTCCTCGCCGCACCCCGCCCGGAGCTCGACCTCGAGTATGCGGCGGTCCGGGAGCGGTTGGAGTTCCTCAACGAGGCCAGCGGCCTGATCGGGACGTCGCTCGACCTCGAACGCACCATCCGCGAGGTGACGAGCGCCGCAGTGCCCCGCTTCACCGACTTCGCGGGGACCCATCTGCGGGCCGCCGTGCTGGCCGGTGAGGGCTTTCCGGACGGCCCGCCGGATGTCACCACGGTCTGGCACCGGGTCTGGGTGGAGCACAACGACGAACCGGGCCGCTGGGACGACACCGTGCCGGTCGGCGAGGCGATCGCCTTCCCCGAACACACCCCATTCTTCCAGTGCATGGTCACGGGCGAGCCGGTCATCATCCCGTACGTCAGCGAGGAGCTGAGCGACCGCATCTCCGGTGAATTCGAGAAGCGTGACCTGCGCCCGCTGATCAGCAACAGGTCCTTGCTGATCGTGCCGCTGAAGGCCCGCGACGTGGTCCTGGGGTTCATGGTGCTGATGCGCCGCCCGGGTCGTGAACCCTTCGACGACATCGACCGCACCACCGGCGCCGAGCTCGCCGCACGTGCCGGTCTTGTCCTCGACAACGCCCGGATGTACACCTACCAGGAGAACGTCGCGGAGACGCTCCAGGACAGCATGCTGCCCCAGGTGGAAGCAAGGATGGCGGGCTGCGACATCGCCACCCGCTATCTGCCCGGCGCCCGGCTGGGCCGGGTCGGCGGTGACTGGTTCGACTCGGTCAAACTGCCCGGCTCACGCACCGCCCTGGTGGTCGGCGACGTGATGGGTCACGGGCTCAACTCGGCAGCCATGATGGGGCAGTTGCGTACCGCTGTACTGACCATGGCCACCATGGAAATGCCACCGTCCCAGCTGTTGCGCAACCTCGACGATCTCGCGCAGCGGCTGGGCGACCAGTATCTGGCCACCTGTCTGTACGCCGTCTACGACCCGATCCGCTCCGAGATCCAGATCGCCAACGCCGGGCACATCCCGCCCGTGCTGGTCCGTGCCGAGGACGGCCGGGCCGAACTCATCGAGCTGCCGACCGGGGCGCCGATCGGGGTCGGCGGAGTCGCCTTCGAGACCGCGACGGTCCAGGTACGCCCCGGCGACCGTCTGGTGCTCTGCACCGACGGCCTGGTCGAAGTGCGGGGCCAGGACATCGGGGACGGCCTCGCCGCGCTCTGCGCCTCGGCGGCCCACCCGGCCGCCTCGATGGACGACGCCTGCGACGCGATCATCCGGGCGCTGAATCCGAGCGACGGCCGCAAGGACGACGTGGCGCTGCTGATGGCCCGGGTCAACGGCATTCCCGACGAGTGCGTCGCGGAGTGGCACCTCGCCCTCGACCCCGGCGAGGTGGCACGGGCCCGGCAGTTGGCGCGCGACAAACTCCTCGAGTGGGGGCTGCCTGCTGCGGTGGAGTCGGCGGTCCTCATGGTCAGTGAGCTCGTCACCAATGCCGTGAAACACGGCCGCACCCAGGAGATCGGACTGCGGCTGGTCAGGACCGACGCCCTGCTCTGCGAGGTCAGTGACGACGAACCGGCTCCGGCCGCACTGCTCAACGCCTCTGCCCACGACGAGTTCGGACGCGGTCTGCTGGTGGTGAGCAGTCTGGCCCGCACCTGGGGCACCAGCGCCAGCGCCCACGGCAAGACCGTCTGGTTCGAGCAGGCGCTGAGCCGAAACCCGCGTCCTGGCTCGAACACCTGGTGACAGCCGGGTGTCGCTGACAAGGAGTCAGCCCGTGCTCTTGCTTCCGGCGCGTCCGGGAGGGTAGTCCGTTCCTGAGCAAAGTGCTTCGAACGAGCTGGACTTGGGAGTGCGCATGGACGTGTCGCAGCAGTATCGCCAGTCATGGGAAGGCTTCTGGGCCGCCACATCCGACGCTCCCGGCGAGGCGATCTGGGACGCGGAGGCCTCGCTGTCCGCGGAGCCGCACTGCCGGCTGCTGTTGCCGTACGCCGACACCTCGTTGCCCGTGGTGGACCTGGGTTGCGGCAGCGGCACCCAGACCCGCTATCTCTCCACCGTTTTCGCCCGCGCGCTCGGAGTCGACCTCTCGCAAGCCGCGGTCGAGCATGCCCGGCGTGCGGACACCGCGGGCGTTGCCGATTACGAGCAGCTCAACCTGGTGGATGCGGTCGCGGTCGGTGCGCTGCACCAGCGGATCGGCGACACCAACGTCTACATGCGGGCAGTGATCCACCAGAGCGAGCCGGCGGCCCGTCCGGCGGTCGCCGCAGCGGTCGCGGAACTGGTGGGCGAGAAGGGCCGGGCGTTCGTCGTCGAGCTGACGCCCGCATCGAAAGACGTCCTGCAGGCGGCGGCCGAGGCCCCGGACGGTCCGCCGAAGAAGCTGCGCCGGGTCTTCGACCACGGCCTCAAGCCGGCGGGCGCCACCGACGAGGAGGTACCGGAGTTGCTGCAGGCGGCCGGACTGACGATTCTGGCCGACGGTGACACGGTGTTGCCCCAGACCGAGAAGATGCCCGACGGCAGCCGGATCGATCTCCCGGCCCGGTGGTTCGTGCTCGCCGCCGCGTCCTGAGTTCGCGGGATCCGAGGAGTCGGCGGTCGGCCGGGCGGGGCGTGTTCCCACCCGGCCGACCGCTGTTCGGCCGGGCAGCTGATCTTTCGGTGGACTGGACCTCTGACACGGAAAACACCCCTGGCCAGTGGGTTCCCGACCGCGTACCGTGATGCCGCATGAAGATCCTCATCAGCGCCGACATGGAGGGCGCGACAGGCGTGACCTGGCCCGGTGATGTGCTGCCGGGCACGCCGCAATGGGAGCGCTGCCGGTCCCTGTTCACCTCCGACGTGAACGCGGCCGCGGTCGGCTTCTTCGCGGGCGGCGCCGACGAGGTGCTCATCAACGAAGCCCACTGGTCCATGCGCAACCTGCTCATCGAGCAGCTCGACGAACGCGTCCAGATGCTCACCGGGCGACACAAGGCGCTCTCCATGGTCGAAGGCGTGCAGCATGGCGACGTGGACGGCATCGCCTTCATCGGTTATCACACCGGCGCGGGTATGGAGGGGGTCCTCGCGCACACCTACCTCGCCAACTCCATCACCGGCGTCTGGCTCAACGGCAGCAGAGCGAGCGAGGGGCTGCTGAACGCCCATGTCGTCGCGGAGTACGGCGTCCCCGTCGTGCTGGTCACGGGTGACGACCTGACCTGCGAGGATGCCCGGGGCTACGCCCCGCAGGCGCGCACGGTGGCGGTGAAGGACCATGTCTCCCGGTATGCGGCGGTCTGCCGTACCCCCGCGCGGACCGCGTCCGACATCCGGTCGGCAGCGGCCGAGGCCGCGACGCTCGCTGTACGGCACGAGCCGGTGACCGGTGAGTCCTTCACCGTGCAGCTGGAGTTCGACGCGGAGCATTTGGTGGGCGCCGCGACGGTCGTTCCGGGGGTCCTGCGGACCGGCGAACGGCGTGTCGAGTACACCAGCGGGACGATGTATGAAGGCATCCGTACCTTCAAGGCGGTCACGACGATCGTCTCGTCCGCAGTGGAGGAACAGTATGGCTGACGTGGGAACGACCGAGGAGACGGCGCTGGGCGGCCGGGCGCTCGACGAAGTGGTGGACTTCACCTCGGGACTGATCCGGATCGACACCACCAACCGGGGCGGCGGGGACTGCCGGGAGCGGCCGGCCGCGGAGTACGTGGCGGAGCGGCTGGCCGGCGCCGGAATCGAGCCGGTCCTGCTCGAACGCACCCCGGGCCGGACCAATGTGGTGGCGCGGATCGAGGGCACCGACCCGTCGGCCGACGCACTGCTGGTCCACGGCCATCTCGACGTGGTGCCCGCGGAGCCCGACGACTGGACCGTACATCCCTTCTCCGGGGAGGTCAGGGACGGCGTCCTCTGGGGTCGGGGCGCCGTAGACATGAAGAACATGGACGCGATGGTGCTCGCGGTGGTCCGCGCCTGGGCGCGCGACGGCATCCGCCCACGGCGGGACATCGTCATCGCCTACACCGCCGACGAAGAAGCCAGCGCGGTCGACGGCTCGGGCTTCCTGGCCGACCGGCACGCCGCTCTCTTCGAGGGGTGCACCGAAGGCATCGGCGAGTCCGGCGCCTTCACCTTTCACGCCGGGGCCGGGATGCCGCTCTACCCCATCGCGGCGGGGGAGCGGGGCACCGCCTGGCTGAAGCTCACCGCGCACGGCAGAGCGGGCCACGGTTCCAAGGTCAACCGGGACAACGCGGTGAGCAGACTCGCCGCCGCCATCGCCAGAATCGGCGACCACCGGTGGCCGGTGCGGCTCACCCCCACCGTGCGGGCGGCGCTCACCGAGATCGCCGCACTGCACGGCATCGAGGCGGACCCCGGAGCGGCCGACTTCGACGTGGACGGCCTGCTCGGCAAGCTCGGCCCGGCCGCCGCGCTGGTCGAGGCGACCGTGCGCAACAGCGCCAATCCGACCATGCTGCAAGCCGGTTACAAGGTCAATGTGATCCCCGGGCACGCGACCGCCTACGTCGACGGGCGGGTGCTGCCGGGCGGCGAGCAGGAGTTCCGGGAGACGCTCGACCGGCTCACCGGCCCGGACGTCGACTGGGAGTTCGACCACAGCGAGGTGGCGCTCCAGGCGCCGGTGGACTCGCCGACCTATGCCAAGCTGCGCGCCGCCGTCCAGCGCTTCGCCCCCGAGGGCCACGTCGTGCCGTACTGCATGTCCGGCGGTACCGACGCCAAGCAGTTCTCCCGCCTCGGCATCACCGGCTACGGCTTCTCGCCACTCAAGCTGCCGCCCGGCTTCGACTACCAGGCACTGTTCCACGGCGTCGACGAACGGGTGCCCGTGGACGCCCTGCACTTCGGCGTTCGGGTGCTCGATCACTATCTGCGTACCGCATAGGGGAGTGGGAACCATGACAGCCACCGGGGCGTACGGAACCTGGTCGTCACCGATCGACGCCGCGCTCGCGGCCTCGCACGACGGCCGGCCCGAGTTCGTCGGAGCGGTCGGCGACGAGGTGTGGTGGACCGCGCCGCGCCCGGCCGAGGGCGGCCGGCGGGCGCTGATGCGGCGGCGGGCGGACGGCGCCGAGGAGTCGGCGCTGCCCGCGCCGTGGAATGTGCGCAGCAGGGTCATCGAGTACGGCGGACACCCGTGGGCCGGGACGGCGCGCTCCGACGGAGGGCCGCTGGTGGTCTTCGTCGACTTCGCCGACCAGCGGCTGTACGCGTACGAGCCCGACCGGGCCGCGGAGCCGCGCCCGCTCACGCCGCTCTCCGCGGTGGGTGACGGGCTGCGCTGGGTGGACCCCACGATCCACCTGGACCGGGGCGAAGTCTGGTGTGTGGTCGAAGAGTTCACCGGGGAGTCGCCGACCGATGTGCGGCGGCGGATCGCGGCCGTCCCGCTCGACGGTTCGGCCGCCGACGACCGTTCCGCGGTACGTGAGCTCTCCGACGGCCGGCACCGCTTCGTCACCGGCGCACGGCTGTCCCCGGACGGGCGCCGTGCGGTGTGGCTGGGCTGGGACCATCCGCGAATGCCGTGGGACGGCACGGACGTCATGCTCGCCGACGTCGGCGACGACGGCACCTTCGGGACGGCCCGGCAGTGCGCCGGTGGCCCCGACGAGTCGGTCGCGCAGGTCGAATGGGCCGCCGACGGACGGCTGTTGTTCGCCTCGGACCGTACCGGCTGGTGGAATCTGTACTGCGCGGATCCCGACCGGGGGGACCTCGCGCTCTGCCCCCGTGACGAGGAGTTCGGCGGGCCGCTCTGGCGGATCGGGCAGAAGTGGTTCGAACCGCTGGACAGCGGGCTGATCGCCGTGGTGCACGGAAAGGGCGCCACCGCACTCGGCGTGCTCGACCCCGAGACCGGCGAACTGGTCGACGTGCCGGGCCCCTGGACCGAGTGGGCGTCGACGCTGTCCGTGGCCGGCTCCCGCGTCGTCGGCCTGGCGGCAGGAGCGCACACCGGATACGAGGTCGTCGAGCTCGACACCCGAACCGGGCACCCACGCGTCATCGGCTCCCCGCACCACGACGTCGTGGACCCCGCCTACTACCCCGAACCGGTGGTCCGTACGTTCGATGGTCCGGCCGGCCGCGAGATCCACGCCCATGTGTACCCGCCGCACAACCCGGACCACACCGCGCCCGACGGGGAACGCCCGCCCTACGTGATGTGGGCGCACGGCGGACCCACCAGCCGGGTCCCGCTGGTACTCGATCTGGAGATCGCCTACTTCACGTCCCGGGGCATCGGCGTCGCCGAGATCAACTACGGCGGCTCGACCGGATACGGCAGGGAATACCGCAACCGGCTGCGTGAACAGTGGGGCGTCGTCGACGTCGAGGACTGCGCCGCCGTGGCCCTGGCGCTCGCCGCCGAAGGCAACGCGGATCCGGCCAGGCTCGCGATCCGCGGCGGCAGCGCGGGCGGCTGGACCTCCGCGGCCTCCCTGGTGTCCACCGATGTCTACGCCTGCGGCACGATCAGCTACCCGATCCTCGACCTGACGGACTGGGCGTCCGAGGACGGCACCCACGACTTCGAGTGCAAGTACCTGGAGAGCCTCATCGGGCCGTTCGCCGAGGTCCCCGAGCGTTACCGCGAGCGTTCTCCCGCGTCCCACCCGGAGCAGGTCACCGCACCCTTCCTGCTGCTCCAGGGGCTCGACGACGTGATCTGCCCGCCGGTGCAGTGTGAGCGCTTCCTGACGCGGATGGCGGGCCGGGGCGTACCGCACGCGTATCTCACCTTCCAGGGGGAGGGCCACGGATTTCGCCGGGTCGACACTCTGGTCCGCGCCCTGGAGGCTGAACTGTCCCTGTACGCACAGGCCTTCGGCATCGCGCGCCCCGACATCCCCGTTCTGGAGCTGGAGAAGTGACCGCGACCCTGCTGGCCCCGTTGTCTCCGCTGACCCGGCCCGCCCGCCTGCGGCCGGGTTCCCGGGTCGCCGTGGTGGCACCCAGCGGGCCGCTGCCCGAGGACCGGCTCGCGGACGGTCTCGACATACTCCGCGGCTGGGACCTCGATCCGGTCGTGATGCCCCATGTGCTCGACCGGCACCCGCAGTTCGGCTACCTCGCGGGCACCGACCGGGCGCGCGCCCGCGACCTCGAAGAGGCCTGGTGCGACCCCACGGTGTCCGCGGTCTTCTGTGCGCGGGGCGGATACGGTGTGCAGCGCATGGTCGACCTGCTCGACTGGAGCGCGATGCGCGCAGCCGGGCCGAAGGTCTTTCTCGGCTACAGCGATGTGACCGCACTGCACGAGGCGTTCGCCGTCCGGATGGGCCTGGCCACCCTGCACGGCCCGATGGTCGCAGCGGTCGCCTTCCTGAAGGACGCGGCTACCCAGGAGTCCCTGCGGGCCACCCTCTTCGAGCCCGAATCGGTGCGGACCCTCGGCCTGGCCACGGCCCGCCCGCTGGTCCCCGGCCGGGCGGCCGGGGTCACCCTCGGCGGCTGCGTCTCCCTGCTGGCCGCCGATCTCGGTACCCCGCAGGTCCGCCCGTCGGCCCGCGGGGGACTGCTCCTCATCGAGGACATCGGCGAGGAGGCGTACCGCCTCGACCGGATCCTCACCCAACTGCTCCGCTCCCGCTGGCTGGACGGCGTCTCGGGGATCGCCCTCGGTTCCTGGCAGGACTGCGCTCCCGCCGAGGAGACAGCGGCGGTGCTGCGGGACCGCCTCGGCGCCCTGGGCGTCCCCGTCGTGGCGGACCTGGGCTTCGGCCACTGCACCCCTGCGCAGACCATGCCGCTCGGGCTCCCCGCGGTGCTCGACGCCGACGCCGGCACCCTCACCCTCGACGCACCGGCGCTGCGCTGACGCCGGGCGCACCGCCCCGCCGCGCGACGGCGTGCATCGGGCCGTAACCTGACCGGATGCCCGGAACAACCGCTTACCTCGCCGAAGGCCCTCGCGTGGGCATCCGTCACTTCTCGTACCGGGACGCGGAAGAGTTCACCACGCTGGCCGGGAAGAGCAAGGAGCTGCACCACCCCTGGCTCTTCCCACCCGCGGACGCCGAAGCCTTCGCGGTGTACGCCCGCCGGCTGATCGAGGACCCGGCCAAGGCCGGCTTCCTCGTCTGCGAGCGTGCGGGCCCCGCAGCCGGCCGTATCGCCGGTTTCATCAACATCAACAACATCGTCACCGGTGCCTTCCGCAGCGGCGCACTGGGATACGGCGCCTTCGCACACGCGGCGGGCCGTGGGCTGATGGGCGAAGGGCTGGACCAGGTGATGCGGTACGCCTTCGGCCCGCTCGGGCTGCACCGGCTCGAGGTGAACATCCAGCCGGCCAACGAGGCCTCGATCGCCCTGGTGCGGCGGGCCGGCTTCCGGCTGGAAGGCTATTCGCCGGACTTCCTCTTCATCGACGGTGCCTGGCGGGACCACCAACGCTGGGCGATCACCGCGGAGATGCTTCCCGGCGGCCACTGACCCGGCGCCGGGGACTTCGGGCAATCCTGGCCGGGGGACCCCCTGGTCAGGATCGCGTCGCCGGTGTTCCATGGTCATCAGGGGCGCCGGGCGGACGGTGGCCCGTGCGAGCGAGTGAGGTTGCCATGGCCACGACCGTGCGACGTGCCGTACTGACCCTGCCCGCCGCCCCGTTGGGGGCGGAGAACCCACTGCCCGCCCTGCGCCCGCTCGACGAGATGCACACCGTGGACGCCGAGGGACGGGTCGGCATGCCCCGCGACATGGCACGGCAGGTCGGCTACGCACCGCTGCGTACGCTGCTGCCGGTCCGCATCCTCGACGGGTACGGCCGGGAGCGCACCCCCACCGGCATCGACGCGGTGGTGCTGGAGAACGACCGACTGCGGGCCACCGTGCTGCCCGGTCTCGGCGGCCGGATCCACTCGCTGTTCCACAAGCCGACCGGACGGGAACTGCTCTACCGCAACCCCGTCCTGCAGCCCGCGGACTTCGCACTCAACGGCGCCTGGTTCTCCGGCGGCATCGAGTGGAACATCGGGGCCACCGGCCACACCACCCTCAGTTGTGCTCCCCTGCACGCCGCGCTCGTCGCCGGCCCGGACGGCGGCGAGATGCTGCGGCTGTGGGAGTGGGAGCGGCTGCGCGACCTGCCGTTCCAGGTGGACCTGTGGCTGCCGGAGAGCTCCGACTTCCTCCACGTGGGCGTACGCATCCGAAACCCCCACGAGCAGACCGTGCCGACCTACTGGTGGTCCAACATCGCGGTGCCCGAGGACCCGGACACCCGGGTGCTGGCCCCCGCCGACGAGGCCTGGCACTTCGGTTACGAGCGCAGCCTGCGCCGGATCCCGGTTCCGGAGTGGAACGGCGCCGACCGCAGCTATCCGCTGCGCAGCGCGTACCCGGCCGACTACTTCTACGAGGTCCCGCGCGAGGCCAGGAAGTGGATCGCCTCGCTGGACGCGAGCGGCCACGGGCTCGTCCAGACCTCTACCGACCGGCTGAGCGGCCGCAAGCTCTTCGTCTGGGGTTCGGGCACCGGCGGCCGCCGGTGGCAGCAGTGGCTGACCGAACCGGGTACCCCCGGGTACGCCGAGATCCAGGCGGGGCTCGCCCGCACCCAGTTGGAGCATGTCCGCCTCGACCCGGGCGCCGAGTTCAGCTGGCTGGAGGCGTACGGGCCGCTCGCCGCGGAACCTTCGGCCGTCCACGGCGGCGACTGGGACGCCGCCCACCGCGAGGCGGAAGCCCGGCTGGCGGAGGCGCTGCCCCGGGCGCAGGTCGACGCGGCGTACGCGGCCTGGCGGCCCTGCGCCGACCTCGAACCGCACGAGACACTGGCCAACGGTTCCGGCTGGGGGGCGCTCGAAGTCCTGCGCGGTGGCCACAAACTCCCCGGTACTCCCTTCGACGAGTCGACGATCGGCGAAGCGCAACAGCCCTGGCTCGAGCTGTACCGCTCCGGTTCCTTCCCCGTCCCGCGCCGGGTCACGCCGCCAGGCCCCTCGCTGGTGGGCAGGCACTGGCGGGACATGCTGGAGACGGCGCCCGCCGACCCCCTCACCGAGTACCACCTCGGCGTCGCCCAGTGGCACGAGGGCGATCTCGCCCAGGCGGTCCGCAGCTGGGAGCGCGGCCTGGAACTGGCCCCGTCCCGCTGGCCGTTGCTGCGTTGCCTGGCCGTCGCCGAGCTCTGCGGCGGCCACCACGAACGCGCCGCCGACCGCTACGCCGAAGCCTTCGACGACCTGTGCGCCGAGATCCGCGAGGGCGAGCCCTGGACGGCGGTGCTGGCCGCCCTGGGCCGGGAGGCGATCGAGGCGCTGCTCGCGGTGGGCCGCGGCTCCGAGGCCCGCGGTGTGTGGCACCGGCTGCGCCCCTCGATCCGCCAGCGCGGCCGGTTCCGTCTCATCGAGGCCCAGCTGCTCATCGCCGAAGGGGAGACCGGTGCCGCGCGGGCGCTCTTCGACGCCGGCTTCGAAGTGGCGGATCTGCGGGAAGGCGCGGAGATCCTCAATGAGGTCTGGGCGGCCCTCACCGACGAACCTCTGCCGGACGCCTACGAGTACCGGATGCGCCCGGGAGCCCGGTAACCGCGGCGCCGGGACCGGACTCGCCGGGACGGACCGGCCGTTACGCGGCAGCCGGCTTCCGGTCGACGTACTCGAACACCGATCCGTCCGGGTGCACCGCGATCAGGTTGCGTCCCGCCGGGGTCGGTACCGGCCCGGCGATGACCTTGGCCCCGACGTCGTTGAGCGCGGCCAGGGCGTCGTCGACGTCCTGCACCGCGATGGTCGCCGTCACTTTGCGCAGAATCGCCAGCTCCGACTCGGGGCCGCTCATCAGGAGGAAGCAGCTGACGGCGGCCACCGACACGCCGCCGCGCTCGAAGCGCAACGCCTTGGCGCCGGTGAGGCGTTCGTAGAAGAACACCGAAGTCTCGAGGTCGTCGACGCAGATGCGCAGCGTGGTGCCCAGAATCTCCATACGACGAGCCTAGTTGGCGCCGGCGGGCCATGAGATCGAAATCCGCAGGCCCGCCGCGCGCCCGTACGTGCTCGTTCGTCCGCTCGCTCCTGAGCGCCCGCCTCAGACCCGGCAGAGGATCTCGCCGTGCGGCACCATGAACCAGGCGTCGCCGCGCGCTCCCCATTCCCGCCACGCGTCGGCGATCTCGCTCAGCTGCTCCGGTGTCGTGTGGCCGCCTTCCACGGCCAGGTGCGCGTAGCGGGACGCGGTGGTGCGCTCGGCCCACAGGCCGCTCCACCAGTCACGCTCCTCCGGGGTGGCGAACACCCAGTTCGTCGCCGTCGCTGTGATGTCGGTGAGGCCGGCCTGCTGGGCCCAGGACAGCAGTCGGCGCCCGGCGTCCGGCTCGCCGCCGTTGGCGCGGGCGACCCGGCGGTACAGCTCCAGCCACCTGTCAAGCCCGGGGGACGCGGGGGACCAGGTGAAGGCGCCGTAGTCGGCGTCGCGCACCGCGATGATGCCGTTGGGCTTGGTGACCCGGCGCATCTCGCGCAGCGCCTGGACGGGATCGCCCACATGCTGGAGCACCTGGTGTGCGTGGACGACGCAGAAACTGTCGTCCGGGTAGTCCAGTGCGTGCACGTCCGCAACCGCGAAGTCGGTGTTGGCCAGGGACCGTTCGGCGGCCAGCGCACGCGCCTGCTCCAGGATCGCGGGAGCCATGTCCACCCCGATGACCCGGCCGTCCGGGACGAGTTCGGCCAGATCCGCGGTGATGGTGCCGGGGCCGCAGCCGATGTCCAGGATCTGCATATGGGGCTTGAGCGAGTCCAGCAGATACCCGGCGGAGTTGGCGGCGGTCCGCCTGGTGTGCGAGCGCAGCACCGAGGCGTGGTGGCCGTGGGTGTAAACGGCTGTCTCCTTCGACATGGCGGATCTCCCTCGATCGACGTCCGGCTCTTGCGAAGCGGTGCCCTCACCTTAGAGGTGTCGGCCGGATTGTGAGATAGAAATCTCAGTATGCGGGCAATCTCAGCCATGCGGGCAAGGCCTCGACGCTTCACCCCCCTGGAACGTTTTGCCGTGACCGGCTCGGGCACCCGGAGCGTCTGTCCGTAAGTCCCCGCCGGCCGGATCCCAGCCGCACCGGGAAAGGTGGAGCGCATGAGCAAGACCGTCAGCGCAGAACTGACCGACAACGCAGAACTGACCGAACTGGGCAAGCAGCTCCGGGTCGACGCGGTACGGGCCGCCGGTGCGGCAGGGTCCGGTCACCCCACCTCGTCGATGTCGGCCGCCGACCTGGCCGCCGTCCTGCTCGCCCGGTATCTGCGATACGACTTCGGCCGGCCGGACGATCCGGGCAACGACCACTTCATCCTGTCGAAGGGCCACGCCTCGCCCCTGCTGTACGCCATGTACCTGGCAGCGGGCGCCATCGACGACGAGGAACTGCTCACCTTCCGCAAGAAGGGCAGCCGACTGGAGGGCCACCCCACGCCGCGCCTTCCGTGGGTGGATGTGGCAACCGGCTCGCTGGGGCAGGGGCTCCCCATCGGGGTGGGCGTGGCGCTGGCGGGCAAGCACCTCGACCGGGTCCCCTATCGCGTGTGGGTGCTGAGCGGTGACAGCGAGATGGCCGAGGGTTCGGTCTGGGAAGCCGCCGAACACGCCGGATTCGAGCATCTCGACAACCTCACCCTGATCGTCGACGTCAACCGGCTGGGACAGCGCGGGCCCACCCGCCACCAGCGCGATCTGGATGCCTACGCGCGCAGGCTGCGTGCTTTCGGCTGGCACACGGTGGAGGTCGACGGACACGACATCGAGGCCGTCGACGCGGCCTACCGGGAGGTGTGCGCCGTCACGGGCCGCCCGACCGCGATCATCGCAGGCACCCGCAAAGGGTCCGGAGTGGCGGCCGTCGAGGACCGTGAGGGGATGCACGGCAAGCCGCTTCCCGATGCGGACGAGGCCATCGAGGAGCTCGGCGGCCGGCGCAGCATCCGGATCGACGTGCGGAAACCCGACAAGGCCCGGACCGCTGCCCCGGCCGGCAACGGCAGTCTCGATCTGCCCCGCTACCGGCTCGGTGACGAGGTCGCCACCCGTAACGCCTTCGGTGAGGCGGTCACCGCCCTCGGTTCGGCACGCGGCGACGTCGTCGTGCTCGACGGGGAGGTCGGCGACTCGACCCGCGCCGAGTTCTTCGCCAAGGAACACCCCGGCCGGTATTTCGAGTGCTACATCGCCGAACAGCAGCTGGCCGCCGCCGCGGTCGGTATGCAGGTGCGCGGCTACACGCCGTTCGCCTGCAGCTTCGCCTCCTTCCTGACCCGGGCGCACGACTTCTTCCGGATGGCGGCGATCAGCGGCGCGGACCTCAATGTCGTCGGCTCGCATGTGGGAGTGGCCATCGGACAGGACGGCCCGTCGCAGATGGGACTCGAGGATCTGGCGATGTTCCGCGCGGTGCACGCAAGCACCGTGCTGTATCCGAGCGACGCCAACCAGACGGCGAAGCTGGTCGCGGCCATGGCCGGTGCGCAGGGCATCCGCTATCTGCGGACCAACCGGGGTGAGAGCCCGGTCATCTACGGACCCGACGAGGAGTTCCCGATCGGCGGCAGCAAGGTGCTGCGCTCGGCGGCCGACGACGCGGTGACCCTGGTGGGCGCCGGGCAGACCGTGCACGAGTGCCTGCGGGCGGCGGACATCCTCGCCGCTGAGGGCATCGCGGTGCGGGTCATCGACCTGTATTCGGTCAAGCCGGTGGATGCCGGGACGCTGCGGACGGCGGCGGACCAGACGGGCTGCCTGGTGACGGTCGAGGACCACCACCCCGAGGGCGGTCTCGGTGACGCGGTCGCCGAGGCGTTCGCCGACGGCAGGCCGGTGCCGCGGCTGGTGCGGCTGGCCGTGACGAACATGCCGGGCTCCGCCACTCCGCAGGAGCAGTTGGAAGCCGCGGGCATCGACGGCGAAACGGTGGCGGCAGCCATCCGGCTGCTGCTGGAGGAAGCGGTGGTCCGCTGACGATTCCGTCCGGCACGAGGGGGTACCTGCGGACCCATGACCACAAGCAAGGCACACACGGTGCGCGCGGGTCGCCGGAGCGTCGAGATCCACCGTCCGGAGAAGGTCCTCTTCCCGGACGGCGACGGCGGCCTCACCAAGGCCGACCTCGCCGACTACTACCGGCGGGTCGCCTTCGCCATGCTGCCGCATGTGCGGGACCGGCCACTGATGCTGGAGCGGCACCCCGACGGCATAACAGGCCCTCGATTCATGCAGAAGGACACTCCCGACCACTATCCGGACTGGGTACGCCGGGTGACGGTGGGCAAGGAGGGCGGCACCGTCACCCACACCGTCTGCGACGACACCGCGACCCTGGTCTTCCTCGCCGACCAGGCCTGCCTCACGCTGCACCGCTGGCTGTCGCGCGCAGACCGGCCGGAGCGGCCGGACCGGCTGGTCTTCGATCTCGATCCGCCGGGCGACGACTTCCGCGCCGTACGGGACGCCGCGCTCGCGCTGAAGGAACTCCTCGACACGCTCCACCTGCCGTCGGCTCTCATGACCACCGGCTCCAAAGGACTGCACGTGATCGTTCCGCTCACCGGCGACACCACGTTCGACGAGTCGCGGAGTTTCGCCAGGGACGTCGGCGAGGTGCTCGCGGCCCGCCGTCCGGACCGGCTGACCACGGCCGTACGGAAGCAGGCCCGCGGGGACCGGCTCTACGTGGACGTCCAGCGCAACGCCTATGCCCAGACCGCCGTCGCGCCGTGGTCCGTACGTCCCCGGCGCGGCGCTCCGGTCGCAGCGCCGCTCACCTGGGAGGCGCTCGACGAGCCCGGCCTGACGGCCCGGCGCTGGTCACTGACCGAGGTCGGCGACGTACTGGAACAGGCCCGGTCCAAGCCGTGGGCGGGACTCCTCGCACACGGCCGGACACTGGGGCCGGCCCGCCGTCGGCTCAGCCGGGTGACGTGAAGTGAGCCATCCCGACAAGGCACCGGCCGACAAGGCACCGGCCGACAACGGATCGGACCGGAAGACCCGGGTGACGGTCCTGGTGGCGCTCGCCGCCAACCTCGTCATCGCTGCGGCCAAGTTGCTCGGCGGCCTCTTCGCCGGTTCGCCGGCTCTGCTCTCCGAGGCCGCGCACTCCGTCGCCGACAGCTGCAACGAGGTCTTCCTGCTCTTCGCACTCCGCCGCAGCAAACGACCCGCCGACCGGCAGCACCCCTTCGGATACGGCAAGGAGCGCTTCTTCTGGGCCCTGCTCGCCGCCGTCGGCATCTTCGTCACCGGGGGGTGCTTCTCCGTCTTCCAGGGCATCGAGGCGCTGCGCGGCGGAAACAGACAGGAGAGCACCACCGGCTACGTCGTGGGGCTCGTCGTGCTGGCCTTCGCCCTGATCGCCGAGGGCAGTTCGCTGCTCAGGGCGCTGCTGCAGGTGCGCGGCCAGCCCGGCAAGGGCATCGGCCGTGATCCCGCCCTGCGCACCGTGATCGCCGAGGACGGCACCGCGGTGCTCGGCGTGCTGCTCGCCATGGGCGGGGTGGGCATGCACATGGTCACCGGGCAGATCGTCTGGGAGGCGTCGGCCTCGCTGGCCATCGGCGCCCTGCTGGTCTACGTCGCGTACCGGCTGGGCAAGGACGCGCGCGACCAGCTGATCGGCGAAGCCGCCGACCCCGAACTGCGGGAGCAGATCGAGGAATTGCTCAACGCGCAGCCCGAGATCGACGTGGTGTCCTCGCTGCTGACCATGCGACTGGGTGCCGACTCGACGCTGGTGGCCGCCCGCATCGACCTGGTGCCGGGGCTGGAGAGCGAGAAGCTGGAGCTCGTCTCCATACGGATCAGGGCCGCCATCGTGAAGGCCTGGCCGGAGGCCGACCAGGTCTATCTCGATGTGACGGATGCGGCTACAGCGGCAGCGGACGGTACACCGTGAGCGCCTCGTCCGCCTTGTCGATCCAGAGCTCCGGCGGCGCTTCGTTGATCTCGCCGTCGAAGGCCAGCGGGGTGCCGGGCGGCAGCCCGCCCACCCGCACCCGGCGCAACCGTTCCGCCGCGTGCACGGGGGAGCGGGACAGCGGCCCGGCGAGCGCCGCGGCCAGCAGCCGGAGTCCGGGCAGTCGGCCTCCGTGCACGATCCGCACATCCAGCAGGCCGTCCGCGAGGTCGAAGCGCCGGCCGGGCGTGGGGCCCATCTGCTGGTACATGCCGTTGCCGGCGAACAGCATCCAGAGCGCCCGGTCCCGGCCCTGGAACTCGGCCCTGAGCGGCTGTTCGGAGCTGAGCACCCGCACTGCGGCCAGCACGCCGGCCGGCCAGCCACCGATCCGTGGTGACCAGCGCTCCCGGATCCGTACGAGTTCCGGATAGACGCCCAGGCTGAAGGTGTTGAGGAAGTAGCCCGGCTCGCTCCTCGAACCGCCCGGGCCCGGGACGAAGCGTCCCAGGTCGACCTTGACCGCGTCGCCCGACGCCAGCGCCCGGCAGGTGTCGTGGACCTCCTCGATCCCCAGGTCGTACGCGAAGTGATTGAGCGTGCCGCCCGGGAACACGGCCAGCGGCACGCCGTGCCGGGCCGCCACGGCGGCCGCCCGGTTGACCGTCCCGTCACCGCCGCAGATGCCAAGCGCCCGAGCGCTCCGCGCGGCCTTCTCCAGGGTCTCCATCAGCTCCTCGGGCTCGCACTCGAGGACCTCGGCGCGCGGCAGCGCGTCCCGCACCAGGGACGCCTTGGCGGTGGCGGACCCGGAGGCCTTGTTGACCACGACGACCAGGTCCTGGCCGCCGGGGAGTATCGGCGCATCGGTGTGCGGCCTGCCGGGCGCCGGCAGTTGTCCTCGGGTCGGCACAAGACCGCGGACGGCGAAGGCGGCGCCCACACCGAGCGCCGCCCCGATCAGTACATCGCTCGGATAATGCACGCCGGTGTACACGCGTGAGGCCGCGACACCGACCGCGAGCGGTGCGACCGCGGCTCCCCAGCTTCTGGACTCCAGCGCGACACCCGTCGCGAAGGCAGCGGCCGAGGCCGCGTGCCCGGACGGGAAGGAGGTGGTGTGCGGCTGCCGTTTCAACTGCCTTATCACCGGCACGGCGTCCAGGATCGGCCGCGTCCTGCGGACCGCGTGCTTGCCGACCGTGTTCACCACGGCCGACGCCACCGCCAGTGAGGCCACCCCGCGCAGTGCGGCCCGCCGGGCGCGGGTCGAGCCGCCCAGCGTGGCGATGCCCGCCGCGGCGCCGAACCACAGCAGACCGTGATTGGCGCTGCGGCTCAGCCGCGGGAGCACGGGGCCCGCACCGGGCCATCGTCGGGTGGCCGCGGTGTGGAACAGGGCTCGATCCTGATTGCCGAGCCAGTCGGCCAGCCGCCCGTACCGTCCTGGACCGGCGGGGGGAACAGCGGATGACATGGGAGAACCAACCTCTCGACGGACGGTACCGGGCCCGGCCAAGCCTCCCATCCCCGGACAGCGATGGACGGCGATGGATAACGGCACCGATGACGGGTCGTCGTACCCCGTGCGCACCCGGCCATGCCTCCGGCGCTTGCGGGAGCGCTCCCAAACCTGAATCAGCTTCTACCGGCCCGACGATCGGGACGCGCTCTTCGACGGTGACCGTGCCGTCGGGTATGTCCTCGGCACGGCCGACACGCCGGCCTTTGTCAGTCGCTTCCGCACCGAGTGGCTTCCCGGCCTGGCGGCGCGGTACCCGGGTCAACCGCGCGACAAACGAACTAGACGTCGCGGAGGCCGGGTACGTCCGGCCAGGTGTCCGGCGAGGCCCGGCTGATGTCCGCCAGCGCGGATTCGGGGTCCCGGAGCCGCGCGAGGTCCCCCAGCGTCACCACTCCGAGCGGTCTGCCGTCCTCGATCACCGGCAGCCGCCGGATCGCGTGCCGGCGCATCAAGGACACCGCCTTCGCCGCCTCGTCGTCGGGGCCGACGCACACCGGCGCCGGTGAACAGATGGCTTCGGCGCTGACCGTCAGTGGATCGGCGCCATCGGCGGTCGCACGCACCGCGAGGTCCCGGTCGGTGAGTACGCCGACCAGCCGGTCGCCCTCCGCGACCAGCACACTTCCGACGTCCTGAACCCGCATCAGCCGGGCTGCCTCCACGAGAGAGGCGTCCGGCCGTACGGCTGCTACGCCCGCCGTCATGGCGTCCCGCACCAACTCTGTCATCGCTGCCCACCTCGTCTCCGTGCCGGAAGGCCGGGACCGCGGTGCACGAAAACGGCCTCGTTCGGAGTACCCCCGGTGCGCGGCGGCCATGCCTCGGTGACCGCGGGGGCGGTCCCGGTGACGCGGTGACACAAACATGGGTGTTTGCCCGGACTCGTACGGGTGACCCGTGAGGCGGGAATCCGGCAAGGAAGGGACGGGCCGATGGCCCTCATAGCCGTCTGCATTCCGGTGTTCATGTTGGGTGTCGTACTCGCGCTCGGTCGCTATGAGGACCTCATGCTGACCCGCGAGGAGAAGATTCCGTCCCCCCGGCGTCATTGACGGGTGAGGCGCGCCGTTTGTGCCCCTGAGCGCGGGGCAGGCGAATGCCGTGCTTCGGACCGGAGGCACGTCCGTGGGGTGGAGTGCGCTCCGGGCGTGGCAGACCGGAGACCGGACGACTCCCCGCGGTGAACGCACCGATCACACCGTTCCGGGAGCTGGATAACCGATGCGCACCCCACACGCGGCAAACCGTCAGCATCCGCACGACGACGCACCCGACACCACCGAAGCCTTCCTGTCCCTGGCGGTCATGGAGGAAGGTCCGCAGCGCGAAGCGCTGCGGCAGGAGATCATCGGCCAGTGGCTGCCGATGGCTCACCGGATCGCCATCCGGTTCCGCAACCGCGGCGAGGCCCTCGACGACCTCCAGCAGGTGGCCGCACTGGGCCTGGTGAAGGCAGTCGACCGCTACGACCCGCACCGCGGCGCGGCCTTCGAGAGTTTCGCGGTGCCCACCATCACGGGTGAGATCAAACGCCACTTCCGCGACCACCTGTGGACGCTCCACGTGCCGCGCCGGGTTCAGGATCTGCGTAACCGGGTGCGCACCGCGAAAAGGCAGCTGGAACAGACCGCGAGCGGCCATCGGCCCACCCTGGCGGAGATCGCGGCGCAGGCGGCCCTGACCGAGGAGGAGGCCGCCGCCGGTCTCGAGGCCCTGGACAGTTTCTCCGCGCTTTCCCTGGACGCCGTGCTCCCGGGCGCGAGGGACGGGTACTCGCTGAGTGATTCCCTCGGCCGGCCGGACGGTGCACTGGAGACCGTCGTCGAACGGGAGGCGGTGCGCCCGGGGCTGAGCAGTCTGCCGGAGCGGGAGAAGGAGATCCTCTACATGCGGTTCTTCCGGGACATGACGCAGCGCAGCATCGCGGAGAACCTCGGGATCTCGCAGATGCACGTCTCCCGGCTGATCGCCCGCAGCTGCGACCGGCTGCGGAACCAGGTGCTGAGGGAGCCGGTTGTCCACGCCCGGCAGGCGCGCGGGCAGGCCCGCCCGGCCGCGGCGAGCGAGCGCAGGGTGTCCGCCCTGCCGGGCGTCGGATGAGCAGAACGCGCGCAGAACGCGGACCCGGTCGCCCCGTCCGGCAAACCTACGTATAAAGGGTGCGGGGGGAGGTTTCGGGGGCGGGACGTGGTGCCCGGAAGCCGACGGAGGTGGTGGTATGCAGCGAGCGGTCCAGGAGAGCAGAGGCCCCGTCCGCTACGGTCCGCCCGCTCCCGGGCCGGGGCTCCCGGTGCTGCCCGAACTGGCCGCCGTCTTCGGCGCAGCGGTGTCCCGTACCGGGCCGGAGCCGCCCGGCGGTGGACCGGCGCTGCGCGAAGCGGCCGCCGGCTACTGGAGCCGGCGCGGGCTGCGGTGCGGACCCGACCATGTGGTCGCGGCGGACGGCGTGCAGTCGTTGCTCCTCGCGCTGCTCGCCGCAGAGGGCGGTGATCTGCTGGTGCCACGCCCGTGCCCTGCCTGGTGGAGCCCGCAGGCCCGGCTGTTGGGGCGGCGCGCCTACCCTGTGCCGACCCCGGCCGAGTGCGGGGGCGTGCCCGATTCGTATGCGCTGCTGGAGACCGTGCGCAGGGTGCGGGCCGAGGGCGGTACGCCACGGCTGTTGCTGCTCTCCGTCGCCGACGACCCGACGGGGACCGTCGCGCCGCCCGAGGTGACGCACGAGGCCTGTGAGGCCGCCGTCTCCGAGGGGCTGTATCTCATCAGCGACGAGACCTGGAACGGTACCCTCCACCGGCCGCGGGAGACAGTGCTCCTCAGCCCCGCCGAAATGCGCCCGGACCGGGTCACCGTGACCGTCGACCTGGCGGGCTCGCTCACCCCGACCGCCTGGCCGGTCGCCGTCGCCCGGTTCCCGGACACCGCGGGCGGCTCGGCCCGGCGGGCCAGGGCACTGGACGTCCTCACCGCGGTCGGCGCGGTGGTGGCGGGGCCGGTCGCCGCGGCGGCCGCGCACGCCCTCGGCGAGCCGCGGGCGGTACGGGAGCGGGCCCGGCAGGCCGCGGCGGCGTACGCCCGAGTGGCCGCCGCTGCCCACCGCGCGGTGCTGGCCGCCGGCGCGCTCGCCCGGCCGCCCGCCGCCGGCCGTTACTTCTACGCCGACCTGGGGCCGTTGCGTCGCGGCCTGGAGGCCCGGGGGGTCACCGACGCGCTGGAACTGGAGAACTTCCTGGGCGAACGCTTCGGCGTTCCCACCCAGGGCGGCCATCGCTTCGGCGACGATCTGGATGCGCTGCGGGTGCGGTTCGCAACCGGTCCGTTCCTCGGCGCGACCCGCCGGCAGCGTCTGGAGTCTCTCGCCTCGCCCGAACCACTGGAACTGCCGCACGTGGCCCGCGCGTTGACCGCGTTCGCGACGGCCTTGGACCGGCTGCGATGACGTCTGCACCGCCACCGACGGGGGACCGTCGGCCAGCGAGCGGACTCAGGAAGCACCCCTGAGCCTGCGCCACGCCGCCGGTGCGCCGCTCACCAGCAGCGTCAGTGCGACCGCCACCAAGACGCCCTTCCACGGCTCGTCGAAGAGCGAGCCGCCGAGGATCCCGATCAGCTGGTACGCAGCGGCCCAGACGAGACAGGCCGGTATGTCCCCGCGGGCGAACATCCGCAGCGGCATCCCGCCGAGCAGGCACGCCAGCATCACCGGAATCCGCCCGGCGGGGATCAGCCGGGAGAGCACCAGGACCGATTTGCTGTGCTGCTCGAGCTTCTCCGTGGTCTGGACGAGACGCGCCTGCGGCGCCCGCTTCCGCAGCGCTTCCAGCCAGCGCGAACCGTTCTTCGAATGCACCCCGCGCCGGCCGAGCCAGTACAGCGCTATGTCCCCGAGAAATGCCGCGCAGGACGCCACGGCGAACACGAAGAGCAGCGAGAACGGGTCGCTCTGGTGGAAGGCGACCACCGCCGCCGTGCTGACCAGCACCCCGGTCGGCACCACGGGGACCAGTGAGCCCAGCACCACCAGCAGGAACAGCGTGGGGTAGCCCGCGGCCTGCTGAGTGGACTCGGTGGGTACCTGGCCCACGAGTTCACTGATCACCTGGCCACCTCGGGCCGCACCTGTTCACCGTGGTTCAGCCGGTGGACCGATACCTCAGGTGCCAGCCGTGCCGCCTGGCGTACGAACTCGTCGCCCGGCGTGTGGAATTCATGCGGGCGGACGCGGTCCATGCCGACCGGCCAGTACGTGCCGTAGTGGACCGGCACCGCCGAGCGCGGCCGCAGCAGGGTCAGCGCCCGGGCGGCCCGCTGCGCGTCCAGATGTCCGTGGCCGAGGAAGGGGCCCCAGCCGCCGACCGGCAGCAGCGCCACATCGACCTGGCCGACCGCATCGGCCATGGTGTCGAAGAGCCCGGTGTCCCCGGCGAAGTAGGTCCTGGCCTCACCGGTGACGACATAGCCGAGGGCGGGCGCGCGCTGGGGTCCGACCGGCAGCCGCCGGCCGTCGTGGTGGGCGGGCACCGCCCGTACGCGCAGGTCCGCCACCCGCACTTCATCGCCGGGCGCCACCTCGGTGATGGGCAGTCCGAGCCGGTGCAGGCCGGGCACCGCACCGGTCGCTCCGCGCGGTGCGATCAGCCGGGTGCCGGGTGCCAGCCGGGCCAGCGAGGGCAGGTGCAGATGATCGAGGTGCAGGTGTGAGACCAGCACGACCTGCGCGTCGGCGGCCCGCTGCGGCGGCACCGCTCCGCGCCTGCGGCGCAGATGGGCGAGCCTGCGGACGAAGAGCGGGTCGGTCAGCACCCGCAGCCCGGAGTCCTCAATCGTGCAGGTGGCATGTCCCCACCAGGTCACCTCGACCGTCACCCCGCCACCTCCGATCTGCGCCGCCCGTGCCGGCGGCTGCCCGCACCGCCGTTCCACGACGCCCGACGAGCCTATGCGCCCGGCTCCGGCCGGCGGTGACGCGGGGCCACCTCCCGCGTTGTGAAAAGCTGGCTCGCCGGGCCCGCAGGCGGCCCACAGGACGTGAGGTGGCAGAAGCGTGAGGGCAGGGCGGTGGCGCAGGGCGGGCAGCGCCCTGTTGCGGATGACGGTGGTCTGGGTGGTGTCCGCGCTGACCATGCTGGTGCTCGCCGGGCTGCTGCCTGATTTCCAGCTGGAGGCCGACAACGGCGACAGCGCGACCCGGGTGGCGATGACGGCGGGCTGGGGCGCCGGAGCGTTCGGACTGCTGAGCGCTCTGGTGTGGCCCCTGGTGGTGCGCGCGCTGCTGCTGGTGCCCGCGCTGCTCCTCGGCCTGCTGGTGTTCTTCCTCAACGGTTCGCTGCTGCTGCTGGCCCTGCGGCTGATCCCGGACGGCCGCGGTGAGTCCAATCCGGAGACCGCGATCGTGGTGGCCGCGGTGATGTCGGCGGTCGCCTCGGCCACCTCGACGTCGCTCGCGGTGCGCGAAGACGAGGCGTACCGGCGAAGACTCTCGCGCCTCGCGGACCGCCGCAGACGCAGACGCGGTGAGGCCGCCGGGCCGGGCGCTCTGCACGGCACCGTCTTCCTGCAGCTGGACGGCGTCGGTCATGCGACCCTGCTGCGCGCGATGGGCGAGGGCCTGATGCCGACCGTCACGGGATGGCTCGATGCCACCCATCGCCTGGACACCTGGCGGACCGACTGGTCGAGCCAGACCGGCGCCAGCCAGCTGGGCATCCTGCACGGCTCCAACCACGACATCCCCGCCTTCCGCTGGTACGAGAAGGAAACCGGTGACGTGGTGGTCTGCAACCGGCCCGCCGCCGCGGCCGTCCTGCAGCGCCGGGCCATCGAGTACACCGGCGACGGCGGGCTGCTGACCGTGGACGGCGCCAGCCGCGGCAACCTCTTCAGCGGCGGCGCCGACCAGCTGGCGCTCGTGCTGTCCATGGCGGCCCGGCGGGGCAGGCGCAACCGCTCCCGGGCCGGCTACTTCGCGTACTTCTCCGACCCCGCGAACGCCGTCCGTACCGCGATGTCGTTCGTCGCGGAGGTGGGCCGGGAGATCGGTCAGTCCACCCGGGCCCGCATCCGCAAGGACGAGCCGCGGATCAAGCGCGGCGGGCTGTACCCGTTCATCCGCGCCTTCGCGACCGTGGTGGAGCGCGATGTGGTGGTCGCGGCGGTGATCGGTGACATGTTCGCCGGGCGCACCGCCGTCTACGCCGACCTGGTCGCCTACGACGAGGTGGCACATCACAGCGGCCCGCGCAGCAGGGACGCGGCCAAGGTACTCGAACGCCTGGACCGCTCCCTGGCGCTGATCGCGAAGGTCGCCGAGCACGCACCCCGCCCGTACCGGATCGTGCTGCTCTCCGACCATGGCCAGAGCCCCGGCCGTCCCTTCGACAGCAGATACGGGCTGACGTTGAAGGAGCTGGTGCGGGCCGGCTGCGGCCTGCCGGTGCCGGCCCGGGCCCGCCGGACCAGGAGCGGCGCCGAGGCACGGGACGCCGTGCGGGTCATGCTGCGCCGACCGGCCCAGGGCGGTGCGGAAATGCTGCCCGAACCGGGCTCGGATCCGGTGGTGCTGGCCTCCGGCAATCTGGGGCTGATCTCCTTCCCGGACACGCCGGGACGCATGACGCGCGAGGAACTGGACCGCCGCCTCCCGGCGCTGCTGCCCACCCTGGCCAACCACCCGGGCATCGGGTTCCTGCTCGTCGGCAGCGAGGCGCACGGCGCGGTGGTACTCGGCGCGGGCGGCGTCGAGGTCCCTGTGGCGGAGCTCGTCGACGGCGAGGGCCCACTCGCCCACTTCGGCCCCGGCGCCGCCGACGCGGTGCGGCGTACCGACACCTTCCCGCATGTCGCGGACATCATGGTCAACTCGATGTACGAGCCGGCCAGCGGCGAAGTGCACGCCTTCGAAGGGCAGATCGGCTCGCACGGCGGCCTCGGGGGCGAGCAGTCGCACCCCTTTCTGCTCTCGCCACGGGAGTTCTCCGCGCCGGTGGCGGACGGCGCGGAGCTGATCGGCGCCGAGCAGGTGCACACCGTGCTGCGGCGCTGGCTGACCGAGTGCGCGGGCCCGCAGGTGCCCCTGGGTACCCAGGCCGCGGCGCCGGACGGCGTGGTACCCGAACGGGCCGGCTGAGCCCGGCACCACCGCCGGTGTCACCGGAAGCGGTGCCGGGCCCCAACCCGGTCAGCCGGTGATGATCGCCGGATCGCTCACCCCGGCCGTGCCGTTCTCCACATGCCCGGCGAACCGGCGCAGGAACGTGTGGTCCGTGTCGGACACCACCGTCAGGTCGTACCAGCGCCGGGTGGAGCGCAGCCCCAGCCGGTGCACCACGCGCTGACCCGAGCGCACCGTGAAGGTCTCGCTCGCTCCGCCGTACGCGTTGGCCACCGTCAGATGGCAGTCGGCGCTGCCCGCGTTCGTCATGGTCAGCTCGATGCCACCGCCTCCTGCCGGATCATGCCGGGCGGTCACCTCGGGACCCGCGGTCGAGCCGGGCCCCTGGAAGGTGCGCAGGAAGCCGTTGGGCCCGAACACCGAGAGGTCGTAGGCCCCCTTCGAATAGGCCGCGTTCCAGGTGTCTGAGATCTTCTTGCCGGCCTCGGTGGTGTATGTCCAGGGCCCGTCCGTACGGTTCGCGGAGGTGACGGTGAAGCATGCCCCGGCGGCCGCGCCCCCGCTGAACGTGAGCGTGAACCGGCCGGTGGCGGGCGTGGCCGCGCCGTCCACCAGGGGAGCGTAGGGCAGCGGCCTGGTCGGCCTGGCCCCTGCCTCCTGCTTCGGCAGGGCGGGACGGTCCGGCGCCTTCGGCACGTAGCTGTCGTGCCGCTTGTTGTCCGGCGGCCGGTAGCCGTCGGTGTCGGGCAGCGGCACCCGCCCGGTGTCCTTCAGCGCGAAGTCGAACGCCGAGGTGAGGTCGCCGCAGATGGCGCGCCGCCAGGGCGAGATGTGGGGCTCGTGCACACCGAAGCGGCGCTCCATGAACCGCAGGATGGAGGTGTGGTCGAACAGTTCCGAGTCGACGTAACCGCCGGTGCTCCAGGGCGACACGACGATCATCGGCACCCGCTGACCGAGGCCGTAGGGGCCGGCCGCGTAGGCGGAGTCGCCGGGGAAGTAGTCCAGCGAGGTGTCCACGGTGGAGGCGCCGCGGTCGGCCGAGGCCGGAGGGAACGGCGGCAGGGCGTGGTCGAAGTAGCCGTCGTTCTCGTCGTAGGTGAGGAAGAGAGCCGTTCGGCTCCACACCTCCGGGTTGGAGGTGAGCGCGTCCAGCACCTGCGAGACGTACCAGGCGCCGTAGTTCGCGGGCCAGTTGGGGTGCTCCGAGAACGCCTCGGGGGCGGCGATCCAGGAGATCTGCGGGAGTGTGCCCGCCTGCACGTCCGCCTTGAGGAGGTCGAAGTAGCCGTCGCCGCTCTTCGCGTCGGTGCCGGTGCGGGCCTTGTCATAGAGCGGGTCGCCCGGCTTCGCGTTGCGGTACGTGTTGAAGTACAGCAGCGAGTTGTCGCCGTAGTTGCCCCGGTAGGCGTCGTCGATCCAGCCCCAGGATCCCGCCGCGTCCAGGCCGTCGCCGGTGTCCTGATAGATCTTCCAGGACACCCCGGCCTGTTCCAGACGCTCGGGGTAGGTCGTCCAGCCGTACCCCGCCTCGGCGTTGCCGAGGACCGGGCCGCCGCCCTTGCCGTCGTTGCCCACATGGCCGGACCACAGGTAGTAACGATTGGGGTCGGTGGCCCCCATGAACGAGCAGTGGTAGGCGTCGCAGACGGTGAACGCGTCAGCGAGCGCGTAATGGAACGGAATGTCCTGCCGGGTCAGATGCGCCATGGTGCCCGCCGACTTGGCGGGAATCCACTGGTCGTACTTGCCCTGGTTCCAGGCCCGGTGCCCGCCCGCCCAGTCGTGGTCGAGGCCGGCGATGAACTGCATGCCGAGGTCCTCGGCATCCGGGTGGTAAGGCAGCACGTCCTTGCTGCCGTCCGACTGGTACCAGACCGGCTTGCCGCCGACCGGCGTCACCGGACGCGGGTCGCCGAAGCCGCGTACGCCCTTCATGGAGCCGAAGTAGTGGTCGAAGGAACGGTTTTCCTGCATCAGGACGACGATGTGCTGGATGTCGTCGATGGTGCCCGAGCGGCGCGCGGCGGGGATGGCGGCGGCGCGGGCGATGCTGTCCGACAGGGCCGAAAGGCCCGCGGTCGCGCCTGCGATCTGGAGGAATCGGCGCCGGTTGAGCTGAGGCATGAGTGTGGGGACCTCTCGCGGTGTGAGGGCAGGGGCCAGCTGAGTGTTTCCAGAGGAGTGGGGGAAAGGGAAGGGGGCGTGACGTCCGGATGAAGCAGCGCGGCAGCGGCGGCGAACAACCCGGCTGATTCAAGCCGTGCCCGCCGCGCGGGCGTCCGTGCGGGCCGCGCACCGCATGAAAGGACGGCCTCAGGGCACCCGAAGATCGAACCCGCCCGTCCGTTTCTCCGAGGAGATCACCGTGCTGCTCGCCCACCCCGTCATCCTGCGGAACCTCGTCGAGCGTCATCAGGCCCTGTCCCGGCAGTACTCGGTGCAGGGCACCCCGGAGATACGCCGGGAGCTGGACACCGTGGCGCAGCTGCTCTGTGTCGCCACCGGAACGGACGACGTCTACTCCGCGCTGGCGGCTGCCGCCCACGGCGTCCCCGACGCCGGGCCACAAGGTGGCCCGCGTTGCGAGGCGGTGCCGGGCGCGGCAGGGTCGTGACAGCGAGTACTAGGAGGAACACCTCATGCCCATCGCCACGGTGAACCCCGCGAACGGCGAGACGCTCCGGACGTTCGACGCGCTGGGGGCCCAGGAGATCGAGCACCGGATCGCCACCGCGGACGCCGCTTTCCGGCAGTACCGCACCACGGATTTCGACGAGCGGGCGCGATTGCTGAACCACGCCGCCGACCTGCTGGAGAAGGAGCAGGACGATATCGCGCGCACCATGACCACCGAGATGGGCAAGCCGCTGCCGGCCGCCCGTGCGGAAGCGGCCAAGTGTGTGAAGGCGATGCGCTGGTACGCCCGGCACGCCGCCGAGCTGCTGGCCGACGAGCGCCCTTCGGACGCCGACGCCCGGGACTCCGGCGCCGATCGTGCGTACGTCCGCTACCGGCCCCTCGGCGTGGTGCTGGCCGTGATGCCCTGGAACTTCCCGCTCTGGCAGGTCGTACGGTTTGCCGCCCCCGCCCTGATGGCAGGCAACGTGGGGCTGCTCAAGCACGCCTCGAACGTCCCGCAGACCGCGCTCTACCTGGGCGATCTCTTCCACCGGGCCGGCTTCCCGAAAGGCTGCTTCCAGACCCTGCTGGTGGGCTCCGGCGAGGTCGAGTCCATCCTGCGTGATCCCAGGGTGGCGGCGGCGACGCTCACCGGCAGCGAGCCGGCCGGCCGGTCGGTCGCCGCGGTGGCCGGCGACGAGGTCAAGAAGACCGTGCTGGAGCTGGGCGGCAGTGACCCGTACATCGTGATGGCGTCGGCGGACATCGAGCGGGCGGTCAGCACCGCGGTGACGGCCCGGGTGCAGAACAACGGGCAGTCCTGTATCGCGGCCAAGCGCTTCATCGCCCACTCGGACGTCTATGACACCTTCGTGGACCGCTTCACCACCCGGATGGCGGCGCTGAAGGTGGGCGACCCGATGGACGAATCCACCGAGGTCGGACCGCTCGCCAGCGAACAGGGCCGCGCCACCCTGGAGGAGCTGGTGGACGACGCCGTGCACCGGGGAGCCACCGTGCTCTGCGGCGGCGAGCGGCCGAAGGACCTCGACCGCGGCTGGTACTACGCCCCCACCGTGCTCATGGGCGTCACCGCCGAGATGCGCATCCACCGCGAGGAGACCTTCGGCCCGGTGGCCACGGTGTACCGGGTGGACAGCATCGACGAGGCGGTGCAGCTGGCCAACGACACCCCGTTCGGGCTGAGTTCGAACGTCTGGACCCGGGACGACGCGGAGGTGGACCGGTTCGTCAGGGATCTGGACGCCGGCGGGGTCTTCGTCAACGGGATGACGGCCTCGCATCCCGCCCTGCCCTTCGGCGGCGTCAAGCGCTCGGGTTACGGACGCGAGCTGGCCGGCCACGGCATCCGCGAGTTCTGCAACATCACCACGGTCTGGCACGGAGCCGAACCGGACGAGTCCTGAAGCCTGAAGGGAATGGGTAAGGAAAGTGAGCACTATGCCCGGAACAGACAACCCCGAAGCCCTGGTCAAGGTGGCGCTCACCGGCCGCTCCCACGACGACGCGGCGGCCGTCTTCGAGGCGCTGCGGGCCGCGTTCCCCTCCGACCGTGCCGCGTCCGACGTACCGCAGATGGAGACCGACGGCGGTCGGCCGACCGTGTGGACCGCGGCCTACGAGGTGCGGGAGGCCGCCCAGGGGGAGCCGGCGGCCACCACCCTCACGGCCCCCATGACGGCCAGCGTGCAGGGCGGCTACCACGCGGTCGACGTGCTCCGCGGAGTCCTGGAGGGAACGTTCACCGTGCAGGAGAAGGGCACGGCCTTCGGAGACCAGGAAAAGGAGCTGGAACTGGTTCTGGAAAGCCGCTAGCGGGCGGTCAGGCCTGCCTCGGCAGCCGCACCACGCTGAGGAAGAAGTGGTCGATCTGGCGCACCGCCGAAAGGAACTGCTCCAGATCCACCGGCTTGGTGACATACGCGTTGGCGTGCAGCTGGTAGCTGCGCAGGATGTCCTCCTCGGCCGCGGAGGTGGTCAGCACGACGACGGGTATGTCGCACAGGCCGGGATCCGACTTGATCCGCTCCAGCACCTGCCGTCCGTCGTACTTGGGGAGATTCAGGTCGAGCAGTACGAGGTCCGGGCGCGGCGCCTCGCTGTGCGCGCCGCGCCGGTAGAAGAAGTCGAGTGCCTCCTCCCCGTCCCGGACCACGTGGAGGGTGTTCTGGATCTTGTTGTCCGCGAACGCCTCGCGGGTCATCAGCTCGTCACCGGGGTCGTCCTCCACCAGCAGAATGACGATGGACTCGAGAGGGACGGTCACGGTTCGCTCCTTACCGGGAGGGTGAAATGGATCCGGGTGCCCGCCGGTGTCGAGGTGTCCAGCCAGATCCGGCCGCCGTGGAACTCGACGATCTTCCGGCACAGGGCGAGACCGATGCCCGTTCCCTCATACGCGTCGCGGGCATGCAGACGCTGGAAGATCACGAAGATCTTCTCGGCGAACTCCGGCGGTACCCCGATACCGTTGTCGGACACCGTGACCCGCCACTCGTCGGCTTCCCTGACACAGCCGACGGTGATCCGGCACGGCTCGTCGGAGCTGCGGAACTTGAGGGCGTTGCCGAGCAGGTTCTGCCAGAGCATGGTCAGGCCGGTCGGATCGCCGGTGACCCGGGGCAGCGGATCCTCCCGTACGACCGTGGCCGCTGACTCCTCGGCGAGCGCCGCGAGGTTGTCCAGCGCCCGGTCCAGCGACTCGTCGAGGGGTATCGGCTGCCGGCCGTCCAGGACCCGGCCGACCCGTGAGAAGGTGAGCAGGTCGTTGATCAGGACCTGCATCCGCTTCGCACCGTCCACCGCGAAGTCGATGTACTGCTTTCCCCGGGCGTCCAGTTCCTCGCCGTAGCGCTTGTCGAGCAGTTGGCAGAACGAGGCGACCTTGCGCAGCGGTTCCTGCAGGTCGTGTGAGGCGACATAGGCGAACTGCTCCAGCTCCGCATTGGACCGCCGCAGTTCGTCCGCCTGCTCGGCCAGCAGCGCCTCACGCTCCCGTGCCTCGGCGAGCTCGTCCACCAGCCGCCTGCGCATGTCCTCCACGGCCGCCCCGACGGCCCGCACATCGTCCGGCCCGGGGACCCTGACCCGCCGGTCGAAGGTTCCGCTGCGCACCCTGTCCGACGAGGTGCGCAGCATACGCAGCGGCCGGCCCACGATCCGGTGCAGCAGCACGCCCAGCACCAGCACCATCACGGCGAAGGCGCCGACCAGCGTCAGCAGGGCCCGCTCCTGGGTGCTGCGTGCGTCGGCGAGCTGCTGACGGGCCCGCACCCGGGCCGTCTCGATGTGCTTCCGCTGGAGCGCGAGGTCGGTCCGCACGGCGTCGAAGGCGGATGTGCTGCGCTGGGCCGGGGCAGCGGAGCCGGCACCGGGTCCCGCCGACCGTACGTCAGCGATCAGCGGTTCCGCCTGCTCCCGCCGCCAGGTCTGCCCGGCGTGCCGGATCAGGTCCAGATCCTGTGCGTATGGCTCGCCACGGTCCAGGAACCCGCCGATTGCGGCGAGGTACCGCTGCTCGTCCCGCTTGCCCTGCTCATACGGATCGAGGAACGAGCGGTCACCGCTGAGCGCGTAGCCGCGGACCCCGGTCTCCTGGTCGAGGAGGGACTTCTGCAGCTGGAAGGCGGCGGCGCGGGCCGGCTGGATGTGGTCGACCAGCTCGGTCGTCCGGTCGTCGGTGCGGGACAGGAAGACGCCGCCGACCGCGGTACAGACGCAGGCCACGACCACGAAACCGGCGAGGATCAGATGGACCCAGTTCTGCACCGAAAGCCGGGACCGGAAGCCCGCCACCTCTCCCCGGTCCTCCCGGGCTCCGTCGTCAGCCATGGCGCGTCGTGCCCCACCCCAGGTGCAGTACCGCCACGTCGTCCGCGAGTCCTCCGTACGGCGCGGCACCCTCGGTCGCTTCCCGGACGAGGGCGTCGACGAAAGCGTCGGCCGCCAGCGCCCCGTTTCGCAGCGCCAGTTGCAGCAGGCCGGTTTCGCCCAGTCGGGAATCGGGCCCGGTACGGCCTTCGAACAGCCCGTCGGTGAAGAGCACCACATGGCCGCCGGGGGGCAGGGCCACCTCCGTCTCGTTCCACCGGGCCGCCCCGGGCAGCAGGCCCAGGGCCATCCCGCCGGCCGGTTCGTCCCAGCTCACCGCCGTGCCATGGCGCACCAGGAAGCCGGGGTGGCCGGCCCGGGTGACCCGCACCCGGCCGCCGTCCGGCGGGAAGACCAGCGAGGTGACGGTGGCGAAGATGCGGGGATCGGACCGCTCGGCGACCAGGATCTCCTCCAGGAGCCGTATCTGCTCCAGGTGGTCCATCGCGCACAGCACAGCGGTGCGCCAGGCAACCCGCAGACACACGCCCAGCGCCGCTTCGGCGGCCCCGTGCCCCGACACGTCACCGATCACCACGTGCACGGTCCGGTCGGCGGTCTGCACGACGTCGTAGAAGTCGCCGCTCAGCAGTCCGTGCGCCCGGCCCGGTGTGTACCGGGCGACCACCTCGAAGTCCGGCCCGCGCAACAGGGGCACCGGCAGGAGGCCGCGCTCCAGGCGGGCGTTCTCCTCCGCCATCAGCCGGTTGGCCTGCAGCGCGGCAGCCGACTGCTCGACCTGCTTGCGCTGCAGGGCGTAACGGACCGCCCGCCCCAGGGACTCCGGGTCGAGCCTGCCCTTGACGAGATAGTCCTGTGCGCCGGTGGCGACGGCGGCCAGCCCCGCGTCGGCCTCCGCCAGACCGGTGAGTACGACGATGGCCACGTCCGGGGCCGTCCGGACGATGGCGGTGACCGCCTCCAGGCCGCGCACATCCGGCAGGTGCAGATCCAGCAGGACACACACCGGGGTGCGGCAGGTACTGAGGAACCGCTGGGCCTCCGCCAGCGACTTGCTCCAGGTCAGAGGGAAATCCAGGTCACTGTCGATCAGCATTTCCTCGACGAGCAGGGCGTCACCCGCGTCGTCCTCGACCAGCAGCATCACCGCGTCCAGGTCCTTCACGGCGTCCCTGGCGCCCGTCAGGAGTTCCCGCCGCGTCCGTGCCGCCGGCACCCCCGGGCGCTCCGAGACGTTCACAGGCGTCTCGCGCACATTCATCGCCTCCCCACGGCCGACGACCCCGGTTTCAAGGCGCCGTACCGGCGGGCAGTCTATGCGAATGAGTGAAAACGGCCCGGGTCGCGACGACGGCAGCGACGACGGATGGGGCCGCCACGAGACGCCGGAGCAGCGGGCCGACCGGAAATGGACGGACCTGCTTCAGGAACTGCGGGTCACCCAGACGGGCGTGCAGATCCTTTTCGGCTTTTTGCTGACGGTGGTCTTCCAGCAGCGCTTCGGCGATCTGTCGCCGACCGACCGCCACATCTACGTGGTGACCGTGATGCTGGGCGCCGCCACCACCGGCGCACTCATCGCGCCGGTCTCCCTGCACCGGCTGCTCACCGGCCAGCGGCTCAAGCCGCAGACCGTCGTCTGGGCCTCCCGGCTCACGGTCCTCGGACTCGGCCTGCTGCTCTGCACCACGGCTTCGTCGCTGCTGCTGATCCTGCGGGTCGCGGTCCACAACACCACCGCCGTGTGGCTGGTCGGCGCCATGGTCGCCTGGTTCGTCCTGTACTGGATCGTGATCCCGCTGTGGGCACGGCACGCGAACCGGGACTGAGCGTGCGCGTGGTCTACCGCCCGATCGACTGCAGATGCTCGACCGTCGCCGGGTCGGCCGGCAGAAACGTCTCGATGGCCAGCTCGGAGACCGTGACGTCCATCGGGGTGTTGAAGGTCGAGATGGACGACACGAAGGACAGCACCTGCCCCCGGTGCTCGATCTGCAGCGGAAGCGCGAAACGGGGACATGGAAGCGGGGCCTCCCCTTCGTCGGCGCCCTCCGCACCTGCGCCGTCGCCGGCTTCCGGCAGGGGATATCCGGCCACTTCGTCGTACAGGGTGCGCAGTGTCTCGGAGCGAGCCAGCGCCATCTGACGCTCCATCTGGTGCAGCAGGTGCCCGCGCCACTCCCGGAGGTTGCGGATGCGCGGGGCGAGCCCCGACGGATGCAGGGTGAGCCGCATGGCGTTGAGCGGACCGCTGAGCAACCGCTCGGACACCCCTTCGAGCAGCATGGTGGTCCCGCTGTTGGCGGCGACGACGTTGTACGAACCGTCCACCACCAGCGCCGGATACGGCTCGTAACCCCGGAGCAGCTGCTGGATTCCCTCGTGCAGCGCACCCATCGACGGATCGTCGAGCATCGTCTCGGCGTATCTGGGCGCGTAGCCGGCCGCCAGGAGCAGCGCGTTGCGCTCGCGTACCGGGACGTCCAGATGCTCGGCCAGCCGCAGGATCATCGCCTCGCTGGGGCGCGCGCGGCCGGTCTCGATGAAGCTGACGTGGCGCGCCGAGGACTCGGCGCGCAGGGCCAGTTCGAGCTGGCTCACCCGACGCTGCTCCCGCCATCCGCGCAGCAGTGGCCCCACCCCTGTGTCGAGCGCGACAGTTGTCATACCCAGACCGTAACCTCGCAGACACCGCTACTGGGAAGGAGCCCCCGCACATGCCTGCTGCCCCGCTGCCGCGGAAGGACATCGAGGACCGGCTGCACGAGCTGCCCGGCTGGTCGCTGGAGGGGGACAGGATCGCTCGCCTCTACCGCCTTCCGCACCACTTCGCCGCCACCGCCCTGGTCGTCCACATCGCCCAGATCCAGGAGGAGCTGGGCCACCACTCCGACCTGACCCTCGGATACAACACGGTCCGCCTGACGGTGAACTCGCACGACGCGGGAGGAGCGGTCACCGAGAAGGACTTCGGCCTGGCCCGCCGCGTCGAGGACATCGCCCCCGGGCACGGTGCCGCCTGACAGGATGGCGGCATGCTGGATTACGACACCGAGGCCGCCGTCTACGACGAGACGCGGGGCGGAACGCCCCGGGCCGAGGCCGCCGCAGCAGCCGTGCTGACCCTGGTGCCCGCCGGTGCCCGCACGCTGCTGGACATCGCCTGCGGCACCGGGATCGTCACCGAGCGCCTGGTCCGCCCCGGCCTGCGGGTCCTCGGCGCGGACGCCGCTCACGGCATGGCGCGGAAGGCGGTCGATCGCATGGCCGGTGCGATCGTCCTCGCCGATGTCCGCCGACTGCCGCTGCCCGATGCCTCGGTGGACGCCGTCAGCGCGATATGGCTGCTGCACATGCTCCCGCAGCCGCGGACGGTGGTGGCCGAAGCTGCTCGGGTGCTGCGCCCCGGCGGGGTGTTCATCACGACCGTCGACAAGGATCAGGGCCACGACGTGGGCAGCGACATAGACGCCGTGCTCGCCCCGCACCGTACGAGGAATCCCAGCGACCGCGCCGACCTCATCGAGCGGTACGCGGCCGGACACGGTATGCGGCCGGTCGGCGAGGCCTCCTTCACCGGGTACGGCCAGGGCCGGACGCCGAGCGCGACGGCGGAGGATGTGCTGCTGGGCAGATACGCTTCCCGGCTCGCGGTGCGCGGCGCCGCAGCGGAGCGGCTCGCGGTGGAACTCGTCGCACTGCCTGACCCGGGCAGCCGGCGGCCCGACCCGGTCCACCGGCTGATCGCGTTCGGCACCGGACGGCCCGGAGCGGGCCCGTCCGGCGCCTCGGAACAGCCTCAGCCGGCGCTCCGTTGACCGGGAACCGGTAGCGGGTCAGGCGCCCAGGTTCATCGTCGCCGGGTCGGAGCCGAGCCGCTTGCCCTCGTGCAGCGCCGCGATCGCCGCCAGGTCGTCGGCATCGAGCTCGAAACCGAAGACGTCGAAGTTCTCCTTGATCCGGGACGGTGTCACGGACTTGGGAATCACGATGTTCCCGGTCTGCAGATGCCACCGCAGCACCGTCTGGGCTGCCGTGCGGCCGTGCTTCCTGGCGATCGCGACGAGAGTCGGAACCTCCAGCAGCCCCTTGCCCTGGCCGAGCGGCGACCAGGCCTCGGTGCGAATACCGTGCTCGGCGTGGTAGGCGCGTGACTCGGCCTGCTGAAGGTGCGGGTGCAGCTCGATCTGGTTGACGGCCGGGACCACCGAGGTCTCGTCCAGGAGCCGCCGCAGATGCTCGGGGAGGAAGTTGGACACACCGATCGCCCTGGCCCGGCCGTCCGCGTAGATCTTCTCGAAGGCCCGGTAGGTGTCCAGGTAGGCGTCCTTGGCCGGGACCGGCCAGTGGATCAGATACAGGTCGACGTAGTCGAGGCCGAGTTTGCCCAGTGAGGTGTCGAAGGCGCGCAGCGTGGAGTCGTAGCCCTGCTCGGTGTTCCACAGCTTGGTGGTGACGAAGAGGTCGTCACGCGCGATCCCCGATCCGGCGATCGCTCTGCCGGTGCCCTCTTCGTTGCCGTAGACGGCTGCGGTGTCGATGCTGCGGTAACCGGCCTCCAGGGCGGTGCCCACGGCCTTCGTGGCCTCGTCGTCGGCGATCTGCCAGACACCGAAGCCGAGCTGCGGCATCTCGACACCGTTGTTGAGGGTGAGGGAGGGGACCTTGCTCACGAGCGGTTGACTCCTCATACGTCGTCGGTTGGTCCCTCCATGATGAAGGATCACGGAGTGCGCCGGATTGCCGCCCCCCACGTCACCCGTACAGCGCCTCGACCTCTTCGCTGTACGCCGTCTCGATCGCCTTGCGCTTGAGCTTCAGCGAAGGAGTGAGCAGCCCGTGCTCCTCGGAGAACTGATGCGCCAGGATCCGGAACGTACGGATCGACTCGGCCTGCGAGACCAGCGTGTTCGCGGCCACCACCGCCCGTCTGACCTCGGTCTCCAGGTCGGGATCGCGGACCAGGGCGGCCGGCGGCATCGACTCCTTGCCGTGCATGGTGAGCCAGTGCTCGACGGCTTCCTGGTCGAGCGTGACGAGTGCCGCGATGTACGGCCGGTCGTTGCCGACGGCCAGACACTGTGCGACCAGCGGGTGCGCGCGTACCCGTTCCTCCAGGGCGCCCGGCGAGACGCTCTTGCCGCCCGAGGTCACCAGGATCTCCTTCTTGCGCCCGGTGATGGTGAGATAGCCGTCGTCGTCGAGCGCGCCCAGGTCGCCGGTGGCCAGCCAGCCGTCGTTGAGTACGGAGTCGGTCGCCTTGGGGGAGTTGAGGTATCCGGAGAACACGTGCCGGCCGTACACCCACACTTCGCCGTCGTCGGCTATGTGCACGGTGGAGCCCGGTATGGGCTGGCCGACCGTGCCGAAGCGGGTGCGCTCGGGCGGGTTGGCCGTCGCTGCCGCCGAGGTCTCGGTCAGACCGTACCCCTCGTAGATGGTGACGCCCGCGCCCGCGAAGAACAGCCCGAGCCGCCGGTCCATCCCGGAACCGCCGGACATCGCGTGCCGCACCCGGCCGCCCATCGCGTCGCGCACCTTCGAATAGACCACCTTCTCGAAGAACTGGTGCTGCATCCGCAGCCCCGCCGAGGGTCCGGGCCCGATGCCGAAGGCCTTGTGCTCCATGGCCTCCGCGTGGCGCACGGCCACCTCGACGGCTTTCTCGAAGGGGCCCGTCTTCCCGTCGGCCTCCGCCTTGCGCCGGGCCGCGTTGAAGACCTTCTCGAAGATGTACGGAACCGCCAGGATGAAAGTCGGCCGGAAAGCGGCCAGATCGGGCAGGAGCGCCCGGGCGGCGAGTTCGGGCTGGTGGCCGAGCATGACCCGGCCGCGGACCGCTGCGACCTCGACCATCCGGCCGAAAACATGGGCCAGCGGCAGGAACAGGAGGGTTGAAGCGTTGTTGTCGCGCTTGGACTGGAACACCGGCTCCCAGCGGGCGACCATCGTGTCCGCCTCGTACATCAGACTGGCGTGGGTGATCACGCAGCCCTTGGGACGCCCGGTGGTTCCCGAGGTGTAGATCACGGTGGCGACCGAATCGGGGGTGACCGCCCGGCGATGGCGGTGCACCACCTCGTCGTCGACCTGGGCGCCGGCTCTCAGCAGTTCGTCGAGCACACCGGCATCCAACTGCCAGAGACGGCGCAGGTTGGGGAGCCGGTCGATCACCGAGCCGATGGTCATGGCGTGGTCCTCGTGCTCGACCATGCACGCCGTGACCTCGGAGTCGTAGAGCATCCAGAAGACCTGCTCGGCGGAGGACGTGGGGTAGATCGGCACCGGCTGGGCGCCCACCGTCCACAGCGCGAAGTCGAAGAGCGTCCACTCGTAGCGGGTACGGCACATGATCGCGACGCGGTCGCCGAACCGCACCCCGTCGGCCAGCAGGCCCTTGGCCAGGGCCAGCACCTGATCCCGGAACTCGCCCGACGTCACGTCGTGCCAGCGGCCGTCCTTCTTCCGGCCGAGCGCCGCCCGGTGGGGATCCTCTTCGGCGTAATCGAACACGACGTCCGCCAGTCCGCCGACCTGGGGCGCCGTCACCATGGGTGGGACAGTGAACTCGCGCAAGTGACCTGCTCCTATGTGACGCTCCGCACAGCGCGTGACGGTACCGCAAGGCGGAGTCGGGCGGGAGAGGGATCGAGTGGTCGGAGATGTGCGGAATTGGCAGGTGTCGTCGGGTGAAATGTCCCTACATGGGGAAGGCCTTGGGCGCCCTCCTGACCGAACAGTAAGTTCCGAGAGCCGGAATCTCCACTGAATCTGTACGGAGAAGGCACCAGGACCGCTCACCCCGTTGACCTGCGCAGGGCTGGTGGACTGGTACAGGCCAACTGTCCACGAATGCGGCAGGGGTGCCCGCACGGTTTCGCGCGGGCACCCGCTGTCACGGTGCTTCGTCTTTGCGTCTCCGGGCTCTGCGCTACCGGCGTGCTGTGGCCAGTCGCTCGTGCTCACGCACCGGGGGTTTCCCGGCCGGTGCGGGCCGCAGGAACACCAGCACCGCGACTCCGGCCAGCAGGGCCAGCGCCCCGGCGACGAGTGCGGCACCGTCCAGGCCCGCGGCGAAGGCACTGTGCAGCGCCCGGTCCGCGATCCGGGGGCGCAGTGCGGAGGCCCCACCGCCCGCCAGGATGTGCGCCGCGGTGTGCGGCGCCACCGGCCCGCCCGGCAGGGAGTGCTCCATCCGTGAGGTGGCCACGGTGCCGAACACGGCGACCCCCAGCGCGAAGCCCAACTGGCGGAAGGTGTTCACGGCCCCGCTGGCCATGCCGGCGTTGCGCGGCGGTACGGAGGCCAGCGCGGCCCCCGCCAGAGCGGGCGACACCAGGCCCACCCCGACGCCGGCCAGCACCAGTCCGACGGCCAGCCCGCTCCACCCGGAATCGGCGTCCAGCGTCCCCTGTGCCAGCGCCCCGGCGGCGATGAACACCAGGCCGCCGCCGATCACCAGCCGCGGCGACCTGCCGTGCAGCAGCCGGCCGCCGACCGCAGCCACAACGAACGACGCCACGGCGAGCGGCAGCACGGCGAGCCCGGCCCGTACCGGACTCAGCCCCAGCAGGGTCTGCAGCCAGATCGAGGTGTACGGCAGCACGCCGAAGGCCGTCGCGTTGAACGCCAGCGCGCCCAGCATCACCACCGCGAAGGACGGTCGGCGCAGCAGTGCCAGGTCGAGCAGCGGATGGGCGGCCCGGCTCTCGATCACCACGAAGGCCAGCAGCCCGAGCACCGCCACAGCCAGGGCCGCGCCGGTACGCGCCGAGGTCCAGCCCACCGTGTCGGCCCGCACCACGGCGAAGGTCAGCGCACCGGCGAACACCGCGAAGGCAGCCGTGCCCGCCCAGTCGACCCGGCTGTCGCCCTGCTTCCGCGACTCGGTGACCGAGCGCAGCGTGAGCCAGATAGCCGCGGCGCTGACCGGCAGGTTGACGAAGAAGATCCACCGCCAGTCCAGCGACTGTGTCAGCACCCCGCCGAGCACCGGTCCGATCGCGGCAGCGGCCCCGCTCACCGCGCCCCAGACGCCGAGCGCGATCCCGCGGTCACGTCCCTGGTAGGCCGCGGCGAGCAGGGACAGCGTGGTCGCGAACATCGCGGCGGCGCCCACCCCCTGGATACCGCGCATGGCTATCAGCATCGCCGGGCTGGTCGAGAGACCACAGGCCAGCGAGGCCAGCGCGAACAGCGCCGTGCCCGCCGCGTACAGCCTGCGCCGCCCCGTCACATCGGAAGCCGCACCCGCACCCAGCAGCAGCGCGGCCAGCGCCAGCGCGTAGATGTCGATCACCCACTGGAGATCGGAGAGCGAGGCATGCAGCGACCCCGCCATGTCGGGCAGTGCGACGATCACGATCGTCACGTCGAGCAGCAGCATGAAAGTGCCCAGACAGACCGCGACGAGCGGCCCCCACTTGCGCATCGTCTTCTCCTTGTTCCCCGTATTCGTCTTGCGTGCTCACGTACGATCGGTCCCGATCGGCGAGATGTTCGCATCAGGGCGGATCATCCGGTGGAACCCGACACCAGAAGGCGGTGAAGCGATGGAATTCCGCGACCACGACGCCTTCGACTGGCAGTTGCTGCAGGCTCTCGGGATCAATGCCCGGGCTTCCTTCAGCAGGCTCGCGTCCGTACTCGGCGTCTCGGACCAGACGGTCGCCCGCCGCTACCGGCGGCTGCGCACCGAGGGCGGCCTGCGTGTCGTCGGCGTTCGTGACCCGGTCGTCCTCGGCCAGGACACCTGGACGCTCCGGCTGCGCTGCACCCCCGATGCCTCCGAGTCGATCGCCAGGGCGTTGGCCCGTCGTCCGGACACCGCGTGGATCGCGCTCACCTCGGGCGGCACCGAAGTCGTCGGCATGACCAGGGCGCGCACCCGCGACGAACACGACGAACTGCTCCTCGGCAAGCTGCCCCGCACCCCCAGCATCGTCGAGATCCAGGCCCACCAGATGCTCCACCGCTTCTTCGGCGGACCCGAGTCCTGGATGGCCAAGAGCCGTGCCCTCAGCGACGCACAGGTGGCGGCGCTCCGTCCGCACCATGACGGACGACCGCAGGCCCCCGTCATCACGGCGGACGACGAATCCCTGGTCGCCGCTCTGGAACGCGACGGCCGTGCGACCTTCGCCGAGCTCGAGAAGGCGACCGGCCGCTCCGAATCGTCCGTACGCCGACGCCTGGACCAGCTGCTGGAATCCGGGGCGCTCTACATCGACGTGCAGTTCGAGACCGAACGGTTCGGTTACGCTTCCGCCGCCATGCTGTGGATCACCGCGGCCCCTTCGGCCCTGGACTCCGTGGGCCGCGAACTGGCCACCCACTCCGAAGTGAGCTTCGCCGGCGCGACGTCGGGGGCGTGCAATCTCCTGGCGGTGATCGTGTGCCGCGATGTCGCTGCCCTCTACGCCTACGTGAGCGGCCGCCTGGGCCGGCTGGACGGGGTCCAGCACGTGGAGTGCACCCCGATGCTGCGCCGGGTGAAGCAACTCACCTACGAGGAGCGCCGATCCGGTCCGGTCGGCGCCTGAGCCGGCTACACGTGCCGATGCAGCCGATCCGCCCCCGCCAGAATCGCCGAGGCCAACGCGTCCGCCGCGTCCTGCGCCCGCGCTCCCTCCCGCCCGTGCAGCAGTACGAAGTCCACATCGCCCAGTTCCGGCAGTCCGGCCCGCGCCGGGATCCGGGTGAGGCCCGGTGGGATCAGCCCCCGGGTGTGCGCCATGACGCCGAGGCCTGCCCGCGCCGCCGCGATCAGTCCGCTGAGGCTGGTACTCGTACAGGCGATGCGCCAGGACCGCCCGTGCCGCTCCAGTACGTCGAGCGCCCGGGCACGGGTGATGCCGGGCGGCGGGAAGAGGATCAACGGAAGCGGACGCTGCGGGTCGATGTGCAGGCGGGGAGCGCCGATCCAGACCAACGTGGACCGCCAGACCAATTCACCGTGACTGCGGGTGTTACGCCGCTTGGCGAGCACCAGATCGAGTCCGCCCGCCGCGAGCTGTTCGTGCAGGATGCCCGAGAGCCCGACGGTCAGTTCCAGGTCGACCTCCGGGTGATCGGTGCGGAAGGACTCCAGGATTTCCGGCAGCCGGGTGAGTACGAAGTCCTCCGAAGCGCCGAAGCGCAACCGCCCGCGCGGCCTGGAGCCGGCGAAGAAGGCCGCCGCCCGCTCATGGGCACCGAGGATCGTGCGGGCGAAGCCGAGCATCGCCTCACCGTCCTCGGTCAGTTCCACGCTGTGGGTGTCGCGACTGAAGAGGGTGCGGCCGGTCGCCCCCTCCAGTCGGCGCACATGCTGGCTCACTGTCGATTGCCGCAGGCCGAGACGCTGGGCGGCCTGGGTGAAGCTCAGCGTCTGTGACACGGTGAGGAAGGTGCGCAGCTGCGCCGGGTCGTACATGGGTCCGAGGTTATAGCGTTCCGTGATATCAGTCAGAGTGGTATGCAGGATTCCCGATCATGGGGATCGCGTGGACGATGGAGAGGGCACGAACCGACCCCCGAGAGCAAGTGGAGAACATGAGCCGCCGCACGTTGCAGCTTCCGTCCTGGCTGCCGATCGATCCGTACATCCTCGCGTTGATCGGGACGGTGGCGCTGGCCGCGCTGCTGCCGGCCCGCGGCGGGGCCGCAGACGTGGCCGGCGGGGCATCCACCGGAGCGGTGGCGCTGCTCTTCTTCCTCTACGGCGCGCGGCTCTCCACCGGTGAGGCGGTGGCGGGGCTGAAGCACTGGCGGCTTCACCTGTCGGTCCTGGTCTGTACGTTCGCGGTCTTCCCGCTGCTCGGTCTCGCGGCCAAGGGATTCGTCCCGGTGATCCTGACGCCGCAGCTCTACAACGGACTGCTCTTTCTCTGCCTGGTGCCTTCGACCATCCAGTCGTCGATCGCCTTCACCTCCATCGCCCGTGGCAACGTGCCCGCGGCGATCTGCGCGGGCTCCTTCTCCTCGCTGGCGGGAATCGTCGTCACCCCGGTGCTGGCCGCCATGGTGCTGGGCAGCGCCGGCGGGGGTTTCTCCGCCGACTCGCTGCTGAAGATCGTGCTGCAACTGCTGGTGCCGTTCCTGGTGGGTCAGCTGCTGCGGCGCTGGGTGGGCGGGTTCCTGGTGCGGAACAAGAAGGTCCTGAGCTATGTGGACCGGGGCTCGATCCTGCTGGTCGTCTACACGGCGTTCAGCGAAGGGATGGTCCGCGGCATCTGGCACCAGGTCAGCTTCGTCCGGTTGCTCGGCCTGCTCGCGGTCGAGGCCCTGCTGCTGGCCGTGATGCTGACGCTGAGCTGGTACGGCGCCAAGCGGCTCGGCTTCGGACGGGGCGACCGGATCGCGATCCAGTTCGCCGGTTCGAAGAAGAGTCTGGCGGCCGGACTGCCCATGGCGAGTGTGCTGTTCGGCGCGCAGGCGTCGCTGGCGGTGCTGCCGCTGATGCTCTTCCACCAGATGCAGCTGATGGTGTGTGCGGTGATCGCCAAGCGGCGCTCGCGCGACCCACTGCCCGATGAGAACGAACAGGCCGGCGACAGCGAACGGGCGGCCGGCGCTGAGGCCGACGGGTCTCCGGCCGAGGCGGCGGCCGTGCGGTGACCCAGGGGACCAGAGGCGCTAATTGCGCCGCGGCGAGGCCAGCAGATACGCCGAACCCGCCCGCCGGTCCGCATGGGCCGAGGTCTGCCACCCCGCCTGCTCGAGCGCCCGGGTGTACGCAACCGAGTCCGGCCCGTCCACCCGCACCGCCTCCGGCTGCGCCGACTCGCTCACCAGATACCCACGGCAGTGGCCCGCCTCCAGCGCCAGGGCCGCGGCTTGCGTCAGATGCGTACGCTCCCAGCCGCACGGCCGCTGCACGGAACGGTCGGGATTGGTGACCCGCCGCATCTCCAGCAGACCGTCCCAGGCGCTGCGCACTTCCCGCGCACGCTGCGGGTCCTCGGCCGGGCCGTCCGACGAACCGTCCGCCATGCCGGTGCGCGCTCTGAACACCCCGATCGCCGTCGTCGGTCCGGGCTCCGGGGGCGGGACCAACTGAAGCGGTTCGGAGTCCAGCCGGTCCCGCAGCTGCCGCCCGGCCGCCGTCAGATAGTGGCGGTGCGGGGGCCGCGGATGGCGTAGCGCGAGGCCCTGCGCGACCAGTGCGGCGAGGGCCGGCGCGGGGCCCTGGAGCAGCCCGGACTCCGGGTCTGCGGTACGCACCACCCGGCGCTGGGATGCGGACGGCTCACGGGTCATGTCCCCGACCGTACTGCCGTTGGGCGGTACCCGGAGCCGTAAGGGCAGCGGTGACCCGGCACGGGCCCAGGACCGGCCGGCGCAGGGGGCGCTCCCCGCCGGCCGGTCCACCGACCCGTGCCGCGGGGCGTGTCAGACCCCGGTGTGCAGGGCGACCCGCTCGTCGCCCGCGTACACGTTCATGGAGGAGCCGCGCAGGAACCCGATCAAGGTGAGACCGGTCTCGGCGGCCAGATCGACGGCGAGTGAGGACGGAGCCGAGACGGCGGCCAGCACCGGAATGCCCGCCATCACCGCTTTCTGGGCGAGCTCGAACGAAGCCCGGCCGGAAACGAGCAGGATGGCCTGCGAGAGCGGGAGCCGGTCGTTCTGCAGGGCCCGGCCGACCAGCTTGTCCACGGCATTGTGCCTGCCGACGTCCTCCCGGATGTCGAGCAGTTCGCCCTCCGGCGAGAAGAGCGCCGCCGCGTGCAGACCCCCGGTCCGGTCGAAGACCTGCTGCGCGGCCCGCAACCGGTCGGGGAGAAGGGCGAGCAACTCCGGCTCGACCCGGACCGGGGGAGTGTCGGCGATCGGGAAACGAGCGGTGGTACGGACCGCGTCCAGACTGGCTTTTCCGCACAGACCGCACGAGGACGTCGTATAGACGTTGCGCTCCAGCGTGATGTCCGGCAGCGCGACGCCCGGCGCGAGTTGCACATCCACCACGTTGTAGGTGTTGACGCCCTCGGAGGTCGCCCCCGCGCAGTAGACGATCGACTGCAGTTCGTCCGCCGAGCCCAGTACGCCCTCGCTGACCAGAAAGCCGGCCGCCAGCGCGAAGTCGTCTCCCGGGGTACGCATGGTGATGGCCAGCGCCTTGCCGCCCAGCCGGATCTCCAGCGGCTCCTCGGCCACCAGAGTGTCCGGGCGGGCCGTCACCGCCCCGTCCCTGATACGGACGACGCGGCGGCGTTCGGTGACCCGTCCCATAGGAATCCGTCCCACTCCTCGATCAGTGCTGCTGTACGTGCTGGAAGCCGAAACGGCCCTTGATGCAGAGATTGCCGTGGGTCACCGGGTTGTCGTGCGGCGAGGTGACCTTGACGATCTCATTGTCCTGGACATGGAGGGTGACGTTGCAGCCCACCCCGCAGTAGGCGCAGGTCGTGGTCGTCTCGGTCTGCGCCGACTCGTTCCAGGTACCCGCCTCCCGCATGTCGAACTCCGACTTGAAGCTGAGTGCTCCGGTCGGGCACACCTCGATGCAGTTGCCGCAGTAGACGCACGCCGAGTCGGTGAGCGGGGCGTCGTGCTCGGTGGAGATCCGGGCGTCGAAGCCGCGGCCCGCCACCGAGATGGCGAAAGTGTTCTGCCACTGCTCGCCGCAGGCGTCCACGCATTTGTAGCACTGGATGCACTTGTCATAGTCACGGACGTACAGGTCGTTGTCGACCTTCGGCTCTTCGTTCAGTCGCGCCGCATCGGCTCCGAAGCGGCCCGGCTCGGCCGCGTATTCCTTGATCCACTCGGCGGCCCGCGGGGTGGTGGAGAGATCCGTCGACGAGGCGAGCAGCTCAAGGACGATCTTCCGGCTGTGCCGGGCGCGCTCGGTGTCGGTCCGCACCTCCATGCCCGCTTCGGCGCGGCGCGAACAGGCGGGCGCCAGCGTACGGGCGCCCTCGACCTCCACGACACACACCCGGCAGGCGTTCTTCGGCGTGAGGGTGTCGCCCTCGCAGAGGGTCGGTACGTCCGTGCCGGCCGCCCGGCACGCGTCGAGGATCGTCGAGCCCTCGGGGACCCTGGTCTCTTGGCCGTCGAGCGTGAATGCAATCAGCCGCCGAGGCGGCTGAAGGGGTATCGCGGTCACTGGGCACTCCTCTCGGGCCCGGCCGGCGCGTAGACACCCAGCCGGTCGATGGCCGACTCCACGGCATTCCAGGCGGTCTGTCCCAGACCGCAGATCGAGGCGTCCTTCATGGCCCTGCCGACCTCGCGCAGCAGCGTGATGTCGGCGGCGGCATCGGCGCCGCTGCGGTCCAGGATCCGGTGCAGCGCCTCCTCCTGGCGTACGGTCCCGATCCGGCAGGGTACGCACTGGCCGCAGGACTCGTCGCGGAAGAACTCGGCGATCCGCAGCAGAATCCTGGGCAGTTCGACACTGTCGTCGATGACCAGGACGACGCCCGAGCCGAGGGTCGTACCGGCCGCCCGGGTCCCTTCGAAGGTGAGCGGGATGTCCAGCTCGTCGGGTCGTACGAAGCCGCCGGCGGCCCCGCCCAGCAGTACGGCCCGCAGGGTCGTCGGCGGGCCGGCCAGTTCGAGCAGCTCGCCGAGGGTCGCGCCGAACGGCAGCTCGTAGATCCCCGGCCGTCGCACGCTGCCCGAGACGCAGAACAGTTTCGGCCCGGTGGACGTCGCCGTACCGATGGCGGCGTAGGCTGCGGCGCCCATCGCCAGAATGGGCAGCACATTGATCAGCGTCTCGACGTTGTTGGCCGCGGTCGGCTTCCCGAAGAGTCCCTTCTCCACCGGGAAGGGCGGCTTGGAACGGGGCTCGCCGCGGTAGCCCTCGATCGAGTTGAAGAGGGCCGTCTCCTCGCCGCAGATGTAGGCGCCCGCGCCGCGCCGCACCTCGATGTCGAAGGCGTACCCGTGGCCCAGCACGTTCGCACCGAGCAGACCGCGGGACCGGGCCTGGTCGATGGCGTGTTCCATCCTGGCCACCGCGCGCGGGTACTCGCCCCGGATGTAGAGGTACCCACGGTGCGCACCCGTGGCGTATCCGGCGATGGTCATCGACTCGACCAGCGAGTAGGGGTCGCCCTCCATCACCACGCGGTCCTTGAAGGTGCCGGGCTCCGACTCGTCCGCGTTGCAGACCAGGTAGTGCGGGTGGTCCGGCTGCGACGCGGTGGCCTGCCACTTGCGCCCGGTCGGGAACGCCGCACCGCCGCGCCCGACCAGACCGGCGTCGGTCACCTCCCGGATCACGGCGGCGGGGCCGATGTCGAAGGCGCGCCGGAGTGCGGAGTAGCCGCCGTGGGCGCGGTAGTCGTCGAGCGACGCGGGGTCGACGACGCCGACCCTGGGCAGCAGGGTCAGGCCCTGCCGGCCGGCCTGGGGTACGGCCATGGCTGCGGGGGGTTCGGCGGGGGCGGTTTCGGGGGCCGCGGTGGCGAGGGCGATCGCCTCTGCGGTGGCGGGGGCGACTACGGCGGAGGCCTGGCGCCGCACGACCCCGCTGCCGCTGGGGACTTCGGGGCTCTGCCCCGGACCCCGCTCCTCAATCTCCCCCAGACTTCGTCCGGGGGGACCCCCAGGAGGGGCTTCATGTGGCCCCGGTGGGAGGTGAGGTGCGGCCGGAGGGGCTTGATTTACGGCCGGTCCGGCGGTGGGGGGTCGCTCGCCTGCCTGGAGTACGAGGGCTGCGGGAGCGCGCTCGCAGAGGCCCAGGCAGGGGCTCGGCTGCCAGGTCGCGCCGTTCAGCGATGAACCGGCGGTGCCGAGCCGCTCCTCCACCCCCGCGCACAAGGCCGCCGATCCCTGCGCCGCGCAGGCCAGGTCCGTGCAGACGTGCACCACCTTGGCCGGCCGTGGCTTCACCGCGAACATCGCGTAGAACGTCGCGACCCCGTACGCCTCCGCGGGCGGAACGGTCAGCCGGCGGCAGAGGTAGTCCAGGGCCCCCTCGCTGATCCATCCCACCCGGTCGTTGATCGCGTGCAGCCCCGGCAACAGCTGGTCGCGCCGCTCGCGCGCCTCTCGCCCGCCACGGGCCCAGCGCAGATCCGCGTCGCTACGATCCTCCGCGCCTTCCCATGCCGACGGGGCCGGACCGAGCAGCGCGTCGACCGCCGCCCGTTCCTCGTCCGTCGGCTTGCTGTCACCGAAGTGCAGGTCCACTGCGTCAGCTCCTCACGGCTGCGACAGGCAGCTTGTCGATCCGGATGGCGGAGGCCTTGAACTCGGCGGTCCCGGCGATCGGGCAGTTCGCCTCGATCGTCAGCTGGTTGGTGTCGACCTCGTCGGGAAAGTGCATGGTCATGAAGGCGAGCCCGGGGCGCAGCCCCGGTTCGATCCAGACCGGAGCGACCACCGACCCGCGCCGGGAGGCGACCCGCACTTCCTCGTCGGCCTCCACGCCGTAGGCCGCCGCGTCCTCGGGGGAGAGCTCGATGTACTCGCCGCGGCGCAGCGGCGAGGCGAAACTGCCGCTCTGCACACCGGTGTTGTACGAGTCGAGCCGCCGCCCCGTGGTGAGCCGGATCGGGAACCCCTCGTCCGTCAGATCGACCGGTGGGTCGTGCTTCACGATGCCGAAGGGGGCGAGCCGACCGCGCCTCACCGGGTCGGCGTCCCACAACCGGCCGTGCAGGAAGCTCGGTTCGATGCGTTCGGTGTCGGGGCACGGCCAGCGGATGCCCTGGTGTTCCTCGAGCCGCTCGTAGGTCATGCCCCAGTGGTCGGGGGAGACCGACCGCAGCTCGTTCCACACGGACTCGGCGTCCGCGTACTTCCAGGCGTGCCCGAGCCGCTCGGCGATATCGCAGATGATCTCGATGTCCTCGCGCGCCTCGCCGGGCGGGCTGACCGCCTTGCGGACCCGCTGGACCCGTCGCTCGCTGCTGGTCGTGGTGCCGTCCGTCTCGCACCAGGCGGCGGTCGCCGGCAGCACCACGTCCGCCAGTTCGGCGGTCCTCGTGAGGAAGATGTCCTGGACCACCAGACAGTCGAGCCGTTTCAGCCGCTCGATGGCCTGCTCGCTGTCGGCCTCCGACTGGGCCGGGTTCTCGCCGATGCAGTAGACCGCCCGGAGATCGCCGCTCTCCATCGCCTCGAACATGCGGGTGAGATTGAGTCCGTAATCCGGCTGGATCACGGTGTCCCAGGCGGCCTCGAACCTGGTGCGCACCGCGGGCTCCAGCAGGTCCTGGAAGCCGGGCAGGCGGTCGGGGATGGCCCCCATGTCGCCGCCGCCCTGCACGTTGTTCTGTCCGCGCAGTGGCTGGACCCCGGAGCCGTACCGCCCGACGTGGCCGGTCAGCAGCGCCAGATTGATCAGCGCTCGCACGTTGTCGGTGCCGTTGTGGTGCTCGGTGATCCCGAGCGTCCAGCAGAGCTGCGCCCGCTCGGCGCGCGCGTAGGTGTGTGCCAGATCGCGGATGGCCTCGGCGGGTACGCCGGTGACCTTCTCGGCGGCCGACAGGGTCCACGGCTCCACCTCGGCGGCGTACGCGTCGAAGCCGGTGGTGGCCCGTTCGATGAACGGCCGGTTGTGCAGCCCGGAGTGGATGATCTCGCGGCCGACCGCGTGCGCCAGCGCGATGTCGGTGCCGACGTTCAGCCCCAGCCAGCTCTCGGCCCATTCGGCAGTGGAGGTGCGGCGCGGATCGACGGCGTACATCCGGGCGCCGTTCCTGATCCCCTTCAGTACATGGTGGAAGAAGATCGGGTGGGCGAACCGGGCGTTGGAGCCCCACATCAGGATCAGGTCGGTGTGCTCGACCTCTTCGTAGGAGGATGTGCCACCGCCCGATCCGAAGGCCGCCGACAGTCCGGCGACGCTGGGCGCGTGGCAGGTCCGGTTGCAGGAGTCGACGTTGTTGGTGCCCATCACGACGCGGGCGAACTTCTGCGCCACGTAGTTCATTTCATTGGTGGCACGGGAGCAGGAGAACAACCCGAAGGCTCCGCGCGCCGCACGGAATCCCTCCACGGCCCTGGTCAGCGCCTCTTCCCAGCTCGCTCGGCGCAGTTCACCGTGTTCGTCGCGCACCAGGGGGTGGGTGAGCCGGGCGTACGTCTTCGGCGTTCGGTCTCGCTTTTTCACGCTTGCGCTCCTCATGGTGATGATCAGCGCCCTATTGCATACAGTATTCTGTAGGCCGCTGCTGAACGGAAGCCTTGCGCAACACGTTTGTGGAGGGGGTGCCGCATCGGGGCGCGCCCATCAGGCGGCCGCTGCCGTCGAGCGGCCCAGCAGATCGGCGATGGCGTGCACTGTGCGCAGCGTCGGCACCGGCACCCGCGTCACATCGGCGAGTTCCACCACCGCCGCGAGCAGTACGTCGAGTTCGAGCGGCTTGCCCTTCTCCAGGTCCTGGAGCGTCGAGGTCTTGTGGTCGCCGACCCGTTCGGCGCCGGCCAGCCGCTTCTCGATCGAGATGTCGGGGCGGCTGCCCAGCGCGGTCGCGACCTGCAGCGTCTCGGCCATCATCACTTCGATGACCTGGCGGGTGTCGCGGTGGACGCACATCTGCCGCATGGTCGCCCGGGTCAGCGCGCTCAACGGGTTGAAGGAGATGTTGCCGAGCAGTTTGATCCAGATGTCGTTGCGCAGATCGGCCTCGACCGGGCATTTGAGTCCACCGGTCCGCATGGCCTCGCTGAACGCGAGGCAGCGCTCCGACACCGTCCGGTCCGGTTCGCCGATGGAGAACCGGGTCCCTTCCAGGTGCTGGACCACCCCTGGTCCGGCCAGCTCCGTCGCCGCGTAGACGACACAGCCGATGGCGCGCTCCGGCGGCAGTACGGCGCTGACCGCGCCGCCGGGGTCGACGCTCTCGATGCGGTGGCCCTCGTGCGGGCCGCCGTACCGGTGGAAGTACCACCACGGGATGCCGTTCTGTGCGGCGATCACCGCGGTGTGCTGCTGGAGCAGGGGCTCGACCAGCGGCCCGCACGCCGCATACGAGTTGGCCTTCAGCCCCAGGAACACGTAGTCGACCGGGCCGATGTCGGCCGGGTCGTCCGTCGCGTGCACCCGGGAAGTGAAGTCACCGCGCGGGCTCAGTACCCGCACTCCGTGCTGCCTCATGGCCGCCAGATGCGGTCCACGGGCTACCAGATGGACGTCGGCTCCTGCGCGGTGCAGCGCGGCTCCGACGTAGGCGCCGATTGCTCCGGCGCCGAGAACTGCGACTCTCACGAGGGCTCTCCGTTCGGTCGAGGGTACCGATGGAAACCGGGGGTCGAACTCCGTGGTGGGCCGACTCTGGGGTCGCGCCTGTTGCACGCCATGTCGACAAAATAGTGTCTACAGTATGGAGTGTCCGTCGACAAGGGCTGTCACAGTTCTCGCCGGCTCCTTGGGGACTTCTTGGCTCGGCATACCGGGCCGTCATGTAAAGCCTCCAAGAGGAACGCCCGAATCTTGGCGCTTTACGTGCCGTCGTACTGATCAGTCGCTGACGAGACTGGAAAGCTCCAGCCATCAGCAGCAGAGGGGCCCCCTGGCATGACCGGTACACGCATCGCCGCACTCGGCCACTACCAGCCTGCTCAGGTGCTGACCAACGAGGATCTCGCCGCCCTGGTGGACACCAGCGACGAGTGGATTCGAACCCGGGTGGGCATCAGGACCCGGCATATCGCGGGCCCCGAGGAACCGGTGGACGAGCTGGCCGCGCAGGCCGGAGCCAAGGCGCTGGCCTCGGCGGGCGTAACGCCGCTGGACGTGGACCTCGTGCTGGTGGCCACCTCCACGGCGATCGACCGGTCCCCGAACATGGCGGCCCGGGTGGCCGCCAAGCTCGGCATGGGCTCGCCGGCCACCATGGACGTCAATGTGGTCTGCTCCGGCTTCACCCACGCGCTGGCCATCGCCGACCACGCGGTGCGGGCCGGGTCCGCGGGGCGTGCGCTGGTCATCGGCGCCGACAAGATGGCCGAGATCGCCGACTGGACCGACCGCTCCACCTGCGTGCTCGTGGGCGACGGGGCGGGCGCCGCCGTCGTCGAGGCCGGCGACGAGGAGGGCATCGGGCCGGTGCTGTGGGGTTCCGTACCGGACATGGGACACGCGGTCCGGATCGAGGGCACACCTCCGCGCTTCGCCCAGGAAGGCCAGTCCGTCTATCGCTGGGCCACCACCCAACTGCCGCCGATCGCCCGCCGGGTCTGCGAGAAGGCGGGCGTCACCCCCGAGGAACTGGCCGCCGTCGTGCTCCACCAGGCGAATCTGCGGATCATCGAGCCGGTCGCCGCGAAGATCGGCGCGGTGAACGCGGTGATCGCCCGTGATGTCATCGATTCCGGCAACACCTCCGCCGCCAGCATTCCGATGGCGCTCTCCAAGCTGGTGGAGCGCCGGGAGATCCCGTCCGGGGCGCCGGTGCTCCTCTTCGGGTTCGGCGGAAACCTCTCGTACGCCGGCCAGGTCATCCGCTGCCCCTGAGGAGCACAGCCTCTTGAGGAGTCCAGCCCCCGAAGCGCTCCCGAAAGTGACGCGTGCAACATCACCTTGCGGCATACTGGCCATTGTGCTCGGTAAACTGTAGACGATAGCCAATTGCTCTACTCTCTTATGACCAGGTGCCGTTGGCTTCCCGAGGGGCCACGAGGGGGACTGTGATGTTGTCAGCAGGACTGCCGCAAGGGACCGTACCGAAGCTGGAGCGGCCGGGGCCGCTGCGCGAGCGGGTGTACGAAGCTCTGCTCGAGCTCATCACCACCCGGGCCCTGAGGCCCGGCCAGCATCTGGTCGAGAGCGAGCTCGCCGGCCATCTCGGGGTGTCGCGGCAGCCGGTGCGTGAGGCCCTGCAGCGGCTGAACACCGAGGGCTGGGTCGATCTGCGACCCGCTCAGGGCGCGTTCGTTCATGAGCCCACCGGTCAGGAGGCCGACCAGCTCCTGTCGGTCCGGACCCTTCTGGAGGCGGAGGCCGCCCGGCTGGCTGCGGCCAACTCGGGCACGGCGGGGATCGCGGCGCTGGAGAAGCTCTGCGCCCAGGGCGAGCAGGCCGTGTCGGACGACGATGTGGACTTGGCGGTGGCGACCAACGCCGAGTTCCACGCCAAGGTGATGGAACTCGCCGGCAACGTGGTGCTGGCGGAGCTGGCCGCTCAGGTGGACCGCCGGGTGCGCTGGTACTACCAGCCCGTCGCCCGGCTGCGCGGCAGGCAGTCGTGGATCGAACACCGCGAGCTGATCAAGGCGATCTCGGCCCGCGACGAGCAGGCCGCCGGGACGATCATGCGCGAGCACACCGAGCACACCCGCACCACCTACCACCAGCGCGAGCAGGACTGACCGGGCAGGCTGCCCGGCCCGGCCCCCGACGCTTGCCGGAAACCCCGCAGCGGCCCTCCACGCGGCTCGACGAGAGCCGTGGGGAGGGCCGCTTGCTGGTTCCGGTCGCCCGGACGGTGCGCGGCCGTTCAGACCGCTTCGCGGCTGACCGGCATCGGGTTGGGAACGATGCCGCTGCCCCTGGGCCGGCCCGGCTGCCTCAGCAGCAGGGCGAGCGCCGCCGCCACCATGGAGATACCACCGGCGAGCGCGTAGGCGCCGTTGTAGCCCCAGGCGTCGACCACCATCGATCCCAGACCGCCGCCGAACAGGCCACTGACGAGCTTTCCGCTGTAGACCAGCCCGTAGTTGGTGGCGTTGTAGTTCTCCCCGAAGTAGTCCGGCGTCAGGGCGGCGAACATCGGGTAGAAGGCCCCGCCGCCGAATCCGGAGAGGAAGGCGAAGAACAGGAACAGCCACTCGCTGCGCATGTCACCGGCCCAGATCACCCCGAACTGGGCAAGACCCAGCACCAGGATGACGAAGAACAGCGTGAGCTTCCGGCCCCACAGGTCCGACAGCCATCCCACCACGGCCCTTCCGACGCCGTTGACGACGGCCATCACACCCATCGACGAGGCCGCCACCAGCGGGCCGAAGCCGACCTCCTTGGCGAAGTCCACCTGGAAGGAGATGCCGAAGATGGAGACACCGGCGGTCATGACCACGGTGATCCACATCAGCGGGAGCATCCCGCTTCTGATGGCCTCCTTCGGCGTGAACTGCTTCACCGCTGGAGGGTTCTTGGCGAGACTCTGGGCGCTCTTCTTGTTGCCGGCGAAGCTCAGCGGGTCGACGTCCGACGGCCACCAGTTCTTCGGCGGGTCCTTGAAGAACCAGCCGCAGATGATCACGGCGATCAGGACGTACACGCCGATCAGGTCCAGCACCTCAGCGAAGTTACCGGTGTCGAAGGCGTAGTTGAAGATGAAGATGAACGGCAGCGAGCCGTACGCGAAGCCGCCGTTGACGAAGCCCGTCTTCGCACCGCGCCGTTCCGGAAACCATTTGCCGACCATATTGATACAGGTCGCGTAGATGAGGCCGGAGCCGAGGCCGCCGATGACACCGAAGCCGCAGATCGCCAGGAACACGTTGTCGAGATGCGCGAGTGCGAGGAAACCGACGAAACAGAGCGCCGAGCCGGTGAACATGGCCCGGCGGGCCGTGAGGATCCCCCTCTCCCGCATCCAGCCGGCCGGGAAGGCGATGCCCGCCTGGAAGAAGACCCAGACACTCAGGATCCAGAAGGTGTTGCTCTGCGTCCAGCCGTGAGCCGCGGAGAGGGTGTCCTCCGCCGAACCGTATGCGTACTCCGACACGCTGATGGCCATCATCGCGGCCCACGGCAGGTACACCATGCACTTGCGGGAGTGGCCCAGGATGTCCCGGTCCGTTTCCCCGACGCGGTAGACACGGCCCTTGCTGTCCGTCACTTCCCGGTACGCGACCGACCCGGTCGCCGACCGTTCGTTCTCTGTACTCATGTGTGGTCCCCTTGGTTTCGAAAGAACTGGCCAGCGCCCCCTGTCCAAACCTTTCGCTCAGAGGAGCCGGGGTCAGTCGAGCACCCCGGCGGCCCGAGCCCATCGGTACTTCGCGCCGAGCACTTCCACCGGCTTCTCCGTCGTGTACGGGTACGCGACGACGCCCCGTTCGTAGAGGTACTGGCAGGCCTCCTCCACCTCCACATCGCCTGCCAGCGAAGCCACCACCGGCTTCTCGATGCCACGCTCGCGGAACTCCGCGACCACCCGCGCGGTCAGCTCCGCGAAGACCATCGGGGGAGTGACGATCGTGTGCCAGTAACCCAGCACCAGCGCATGGATCCGCGGGTCCTCCAGGCCGAGGCGGATCGTCGCCTCATAGGTCGACGGCGGTTCGCCGCCGGTGATGTCGATGGGGTTGCCCGCCGCTCCGAAGGGCGGGATGAACGCCTTGAAGGCGGCGTCCAGATCGTCCGGGATCTCCATCAGCGAGAGCCCGTTGTCGACGATGGCGTCCGAGAGCAGTACCCCCGACCCGCCGGCCCCGGTGATGATGACGACGTTGTCGCCCTTCGGGGTGGGCAGTACGGGCAGCGCTCGCGCGTACTCCAGCATGTCGTTCAGGCCCGGTGCGCGGATCACACCGGCCTGCCTGAGGATGTCCTCGTACACCGCGTCGTCGCCGGCCAGCGCTCCGGTGTGCGACCCCGCGGCCTTGGCGCCGGCGCTGGTACGCCCTGCCTTGAGCACCACGACCGGCTTCTTCGGCACCGTCGCCCGCGCCGCGTCGACGAAGGCGCGGCCGTCCTTCAGGTCCTCCAGGTGCATGGCGATGCACTCGGTGTTGGGGTCCTCACCGAACCAGGTGAGGAGATCGTCCTCGTCGAGGTCCGACTTGTTGCCGAGGCCGACGATCGCCGACACCCCGGTCTTCGTCGTACGGGCGAAGCCGAGGATGGCCATCCCGATGCCGCCGGACTGCGAGGTCAGGGCCACCCCGCCCTTGACGTCGTAGGGCGTGCAGAAGGTGGCACACAGGTCCTGCCACGTCGAGTAGTAGCCGTAGATGTTCGGGCCGAGCAGCCGCACCCCGTGCCGTTCGGCGATCTGCACGATCTCGTCCTGCAGGGCCTGTTCACCGGTCTCGGCAAAGCCGGAAGGGATCAGAACGGCGTTCGGTATTCCCTTGCGGCCGACCTCTTCGAGGGCGGCGGCCACGAACTTCGCGGGGATCGCGAAGACCGCCACATCCGGCTCACCGGGAACATCCATCACGCTCTTGTACGCCTTACGGCCGAGTATGTCATCGGCCTTGGGGTTCACCGGGTGGATATCTCCGGGGAAACCCCCGTCGATGAGGTTGCGCATCACCGAGTTGCCGATCTTCCCCTCCTCGCTGGAGGCACCGATCACGGCAACCGAACGGGGCTGCATCAGCCGCCGCATCGAGGTGAGGATCTCGTCCCGGCTGTAGCGGCGCCGGGGCGTCGCGATCTTCGGGTCGAGCAGGATCCGGACATCCGCGGCCATCACCCCGTCCGCCGAGGCGAAAACCGGATTCAGGTCGATCTCGGCGATCTCCGGGAAGTCCCCGGCCAGCTGGGACACCCCGACGATCAGTTCGGCCAGCGCGGTACGGTCCACGGCGGCCCCGCCGCGCACCCCGCGAAGGATCTCCGCCGCCCGGATCGAGTCGAGCATCGACAACGCGTCGTCCGGCGACGCGGGGGCCAGGCGGAAGGTGATGTCCTTCAGCACCTCCACCAGTACGCCACCGAGCCCGAAGGCCACCACCTTGCCGAACGTCGGGTCGGTGACCGTGCCCACCAGCACCTCGGTGCCGGCCGGCACCATCTGCTGGACCTGGACCCCCTTGATCTCGGCTGCCGGATCATAGGCGCGGGCATTAGAGACGATCGCGGTGAAGGCGGCGCGCACGTCGGCGGCCGAGGTCAGCCCGATGCGGACACCGCCCGCGTCCGTCTTGTGCACGATCTGCGGCGAGACGATCTTCAGCGCCACCGGGAAGCCGACCCGGTCGGCGAAGGCCACCGCCTCGTCGGCGCACTCGGCCAGCGCCTCGGCCGGCACCGGGATGCCGTAGGCGTCCGCGATCAGCTTGGCCTCGGGGGCGGTCAGGGCCTTGCGGCCCTCGACCAGAGCGGCGTCGAGCACCGCCCGTACGCCCGCCTTGTCCTGCTGCGTCATCAAATGACTCCGTTCGTCTTCAGCAGTCGCAGTTCCTCGTCGCCCAAACCGAGCTCACCGACGTACACCTCGGCGTTGTGCTCGCCGAGCAACGGCGATGAGCGCACCTCCACCGGGGAGTCGGAGAGCTTCAGCGGGGAGCCGACGGTGGTGAAGGTGCCGCGCTCCGGGTGCTCGACCTCGACGACGATCTCGTTGGCGGCGAGCGAGGCGTCCTCGATGATCTCCTTGGTGGAGAGGATCGGTCCGCACGGCACGTTGTGGGAGTTGAGCTGTTCCAGCACCTCCCACTTGGGCAGCGTCGACGTCCACTCCTCGATCAGCTGGAACATCTTGCCCAGCTTGGGCAGCCGGGACTCCGGGGTCGCCCAGTCGGGGTCGCCGGCCAGCTCGGGGCGTCCGATCAGCTCACTGATCGGCTTCCAGCCGACCGGCTGGACGATGACGTACACGTAGTCGTTGGGACCGCCGGGGGCGCACTTCACCGCCCAGCCGGGCTGCCCGCCACCGCTCGCGTTGCCGCTGCGCGGCACCTCCTCGCCGAAGTCCTCGTTGGGGTACTCCGCCAACGGGCCGTGGGTCAGACGCTGCTGGTCACGCAGCTTCACCCGGCAGAGGTTCAGCACGGCGTGCTGCATGGCCACATTGACGCGCTGACCGCGGCCGGTGCTCTCCCGCTGGAAGAGCGCGGCGAGTATCCCGGCGACCAGGTGCACCCCGGTGCCCGAGTCGCCGATCTGCGCGCCGGTGGCGAGCGGCGGTCCGTCCTCGAAACCGGTCGACGTCATCGAGCCGCCCATCGCCTGGGCGACGACCTCGTACGCCTTGAAGTTGGTGTACGGGCCCGGCCCGAAGCCCTTGATGGACGCGTACACCAGCCGCGGGTTGATCTCCTGGATCCTCTCCCAGGTGAAGCCCATCCGGTCGACCGCGCCGGGTCCGAAGTTCTCCACCAGCACATCGGAGCGGCGGATCAGTTCGGTCAGGATCTCCTTGCCGCGCTCGGACTTGGTGTTGAGGGTGATGCTCCGCTTGTTGCAGTTGAGCATCGTGAAGTAGAGCGAGTCGACATCCGGCAGGTCCCGCAGCTGCTTGCGGGTGATGTCGCCGTGCGGTGCTTCGAGCTTGACGACGTCGGCGCCGAGCCAGGCCAGCAACTGGGTGGCGGAGGGCCCGGACTGGACATGGGTCATGTCGAGGACACGAATGCCGGCCAGAGCCTTCGGGGCCTCAAGTGCTTGGGTCATCGCGGGGGCTCCCTACTTGTACATCGTCTGGTTCATGGTTCCGGGGGCGTACGCGTCCGGGTCGACCCAGACGTTGATCAGCGAGGGCTTGCCCGACTCGCGGGCGCGCTGCAGGGCCGGTGCGATATCGGCCGGGTCGCGGACTTCCTCGCCGTAACCGCCCAGCATCTGGGCGAACTTGTCGTAGTGGACGTCGCCGAGGGTGTTGCCGATCCGCTCCCGCTCCGGGCCGTACTTCTGGGCCTGGCCGTAACGGATCTGGTTCATCGAGGAGTTGTTGCCGATGATCCCCACGAACGGGAGGTTGTAGCGCACCAGCGTTTCGAAGTCCCAGCCGGTGAGCGAGAACGCGCCGTCGCCGAAGAGCGCCACCACTTCCTTGTCGGGCCGTGCCTTCTTGGCGGCGAGTACGAAGGGGATGCCGACGCCGAGGGTGCCCAGCGGCCCCGGATCCATCCAGTGGCCGGGCGACTTGGGCTGCACCACCTGCCCGGAGAACGTGACGATGTCGCCGCCGTCGCCGATGTAGACCGAATCCTCGGTGAGGAAGTCGTTGATCTCGCTCACCAGCCGGTAGGGGTGGATCGGCGAGGCGTTCGACGTGAGGTTCGGCAGCCGCTTCTCGATCGCGGTCTGCTCGGCCGTGCGCAGCTCGTCCAGCCATGCCTTCCGCTTGACCGCACCACCGTTGAGCCGGCCACTGGCCGCCTCGGTGACGGACTTCAGGATCAGTCCGGCGTCGCCGACGAGCCCGAGATCGATGTCCCGGTTCTTGCCGACCGTGCGGTAGTCGAGGTCGATCTGCACGACGGTCGCGTCCGGCGACAGCCGCTTCCCGTATCCCATCCGGAAGTCGAAGGGGGTGCCGACGATGACGATCAGGTCGGCGTTGGAGAAGGCGTAGCGCCGGGAGAGCTGGAAGTGGTGCGGGTCGCCGGGCGGCAGGGTGCCGCGGGCGGCGCCGTTCATGTAGGCGGGCACGTTGAGGGTCCGCACCAGTTCGATCGCCGAGTCGGTGGCCCGGGTCGTCCATACCTGGCTGCCGAGCAGGATGGCCGGCTTCTCCGCGTGCACCAGCAGATCGGCGAGCTTCTCGATGGACGCCGGGTCGCCGGCCGAGCGGGTCGACGCCCGGTACCGGCCTGCCTGCGGGACGCGGGCCTGGTCGACGGGCACCTTGGCGTCCAGCACATCGCGTGGGATCTCCAGGAAGGAGGGGCCCGGTGCGCCGTTGTAGCACTCGCGGAAGGCCATCGAGACCAGGTCGGCGGCGCGTGCGGTGTGCGGCACGGTGGCGGCGAACTTGGTGATCGGCGTCATCATGTCGACGTGCGGGAGGTCCTGCAGGGACCCCATCTTGTGCTGGCTGAGCGCGCCCTGTCCGCCGATCAGCAGCATCGGCGATTCGGCGCGGAAGGCGTTGGCGACGCCGGTCACCGCATCGGTGGTGCCGGGCCCGGCCGTGACCACCGCGCAGCCGGGCTTGCCGGTGATGCGTGCATAGCCGTCGGCCGCGTGCGCGGCGACCTGCTCATGGCGGACATCGACGACTTCGATGCCCTCGTCCACGCAGCCGTCGTAAATATCGATGATGTGGCCGCCGCACAGGGTGTAGACGACTTCCACCCCTTCGGCTTTGAGCGCCTTGGCGACCAAGTGCCCACCGGAAATGAGGTCCTGGCTGGGGTCGGGCATAGCGAAGTCCGTTCCCTTCGTAGGGGTCGTGAAGCTCCGTCGCGGTAGATTGCATACAGTCGACGAATACTGTATGAACCTTGTTATCCCGCATCCGGTGGGTGGTGTCCAGGGGGCGTGCGGCACTTTCCTTCACAGCACAGGGAGCCGGCATGGATCTGTACGAGCACCAGGCAAGGGAACTCTTCAAGGCCCACGGCATCCCGGTGCCGGACGCGGCAGTGGTCGAAGCCCCGCGCGAGGCCCGAGCGGCTGCCGAACTTCTCGGCGGGCGAGTGGTTGTCAAAGCTCAGGTAAAGACCGGCGGCCGGGGCAAGGCGGGCGGGGTGAAGATGGCGGCCGACCCGGTCTCCGCGGAACTCACCGCCCGCCAGATCCTCGGCATGGACATCAAGGGCCATGTCGTCCGCTCGGTGATGCTGGCCCAGCCGGTCGACATCGAGGCCGAGTACTACGTCAGTTACGTCCTGGACCGCGCGGCCGGCGGCTTCCTCGCCATCGCGTCGGCCGAGGGCGGCATGGAGATCGAGGAGGTGGCCGCCAGCCGCCCCGAAGCGGTGACACGTATCCCCGTCGACCCCGCGGAAGGCGTCACCGAGGCGAAGGCAGTTGAGATCGCGGCGGCCGCCCACCTCCCGGCGGCGGCCGCGACCGTACTCCAGCAGCTCTGGCAGGTGCTGACCCGCGAGGACGCCCTGCTGGTCGAGGTCAACCCACTGGTACGCACCACCGACGGCCGGATCCTCGCCCTGGACGGCAAGGTCACCCTGGACGACAACGCCCGCTTCCGGCAGGCCCGCTGGGGCGCCGAGCACACCGACCCGCACGGCGACCCGCTCGAAGCCGCGGCCGCCGCCAAGGGGCTCAACTACGTCAAGCTCGACGGCCGGGTGGGTGTCATCGGCAACGGCGCGGGCCTGGTGATGTCCACCCTCGACGTGGTCGCGGGGTGCGGCGCGAAACCCGCCAACTTCCTCGACATCGGGGGAGGAGCGTCGGCCCAGGTGATGGCCGACGGTCTCTCCGTCATCCTGTCCGACCCGGCCGTCACCTCGGTCTTCGTCAACGTCTTCGGCGGCATCACCGCCTGCGACGCGGTGGCCGACGGCATCGTGCGGGCCCTCGAATCAGTCCGCCTGACCAAGCCCCTCGTCGTACGCCTCGACGGCAACAACGCCGCCCGCGGCCGCGCCATCCTCGACGGCCGGGCGCATCCGCTCGTCGAACAGGTCACCACCATGGACGGCGCGGCCCGCCGGGCCGCGGTCCTCGCCGAGCAGGGAGTCTGAGATGGCCATCTTCCTCACCGCGGACAGCAAGATCCTCGTCCAGGGCATGACCGGCGGCGAAGGCATGAAACACACCCGCCGGATGCTCGCCGCAGGCACCCGTATCGTCGGCGGAGTCAACCCCCGCAAGGCAGGCACCAGCGTCCTCGTCGAGGACCGGACCGTCCCCGTCTTCGGCTCGGTCCGCGAAGGCATCGAGGCCACCGGCGCCGACGTCACGATCGTCTTCGTCCCGCCGCCCTTCGCCAAGGCCGCCGTCATCGAGGCGGCGGACGCCGGTATCGGCCTTGCCGTGGTCATCACCGAGGGCATCCCGGTGCATGACGCGGTGGTCTTCCAGGCCTACGCGGCCGCCCGCGGCACCCGCGTCATCGGCCCCAACTGCCCCGGCCTGATCAGTCCCGGACAGTCCAACGCCGGCATCATCCCCGCCGACATCGCGGGCAAGCCGGGCCGGATCGGCCTGGTGTCCAAGTCCGGCACGCTCACCTACCAGCTGATGTACGAACTGCGCGACATCGGCTTCTCGTCGGCGGTCGGCATCGGCGGCGACCCGGTCGTCGGCACCACGCACATCGACTGCCTCGCCGCCTTCCAGGACGATCCCGACACCGAACTCATCGTCCTCATCGGTGAGATCGGCGGCGACGCCGAGGAACGCGCCGCCGCCTACATCGCCGAGCACATCACCAAACCCGTCGTCGGCTACATCGCCGGATTCACCGCGCCCGAGGGCAAGACCATGGGCCACGCCGGAGCGATCGTCTCCGGCTCCTCGGGCACCGCGCAGGCCAAGAAGGAAGCACTCGAAGCGGCCGGAGTGAGCGTCGGATCGACGCCGTCCGAGACCGCGGAACTCGTCCTCGGGCGACTCGCGGCAGCACGGGAAACCACTCCCAGCCTTACGTGACGTCACTCATACTTCACGGACGGTACGTATCGCGGACCGCCCCACCCTCACTACCTTCTCGGTACGGCGGGCCGCCCCGTGCGAGGGCGGCCCGTCGTGCACCACGAAAGCCACCACCTGCCCCGCCCCACCCGAGCGGAGACTCAACGATGGCACCCACCCTCCTTCTCAAGCCCGGAACCTCCTGGTCGGACGCCTGGCAGCGCTGCCGGGCGGTCGCCCCCGAAGCCTTCGCGGACGACCGGGTCCGCAACCTCTGGAACGGCCGGTGGCAGGACGACGGCCGTGCCCTGCCCGCCACCAGCCCGATCGACGGCAGTCCCATCGCCGGCCCGCCGCGCCTCGACGCCCGCACCGCCCAGCAGGCGGTCCGGGCCTCGCTCGACCAGCACCACGCCTGGCGGCACATCCCGCTGCCCGAGCGCCGGGCCCGCGTGTCCGCCACCCTGGACGCGCTCACCGAACACCGTGAACTGCTCGCCCTCCTGCTGGTCTGGGAGATCGGCAAGCCCTGGCGGCTCGCCCAGGCCGACGTCGACCGGGCGATCGACGGAGTCCGCTGGTACGTCGACCACATCGAGCGGATGGCCGAAGGCCGTACCCCGCTCACAGGACCGGTCTCCAACATCGCCAGCTGGAACTACCCGATGTCCGTGCTGGTCCACGCGATGCTGGTGCAGGCGCTCGCCGGAAACGCGGTCATCGCCAAGGCGCCCACCGACGGCGGCGTCGCCTGCCTCACGCTGGCCGCCGCCCTCGCCGCCCGCGAGGGCATCCCCGTCACCCTGGTCAGCGGCAGCGGCGGCGAGCTCTCCGAGGCGCTGGTCCGCTCCCCGGAGATCGGCTGCGTCTCCTTCGTCGGCGGACGGGACACCGGAGCCCGGATCGCCACCGCCGTCGCCGACCTCGGGAAGCGCCACATCCTCGAACAGGAAGGTCTGAACACCTGGGGCATCTGGAACTACACCGACTGGGCGGCGCTCTCCGCGGTCATCCCCAAACTCTTCGACTACGGCAAGCAGCGTTGCACCGCCTACCCGCGCTTCGTCGTCCAGCGCAGCGCCTTCGACGCGTTCCTGGCGGCCTACCTGCCCGCAGTGCGGTCCCTGCGCACCGGGCACCCGCTGGCGGTCGAGCACCCGTCGGACCCGCTGCCCGAGCTGGACTTCGGGCCGCTGATCAACGCGGCCAAGGCCAAGGAACTCGGCGACCAGGTGGCCGAGGCGATCGACCGGGGCGCGGTGCCGGTGCACCGCGGGTCCGTCGCCGACGCCCGTTTCCTTCCCGGCCAGGACACCTCCGCGTATCTCCAGCCGGTCACCCTGCTCAACCCGCCCCCGTCGTCCCCGCTGCACCACGCGGAACCCTTCGGCCCGGTCGACACCATCGTCCTGGTCGACACCGAGGCGGAACTGCTGGCCGCCATGAACGCCTCGAACGGGGCGCTGGTCGCCACCTTGTCGACCGACGACCCGGCGACGTACGAACGGCTGGCTCCGCAGATCCGCGCCTTCAAGGTCGGCCGCTCCAAGCCGCGCTCGCGCGGCGACCGCGACGAGCTCTTCGGCGGCTTCGGAGCATCCTGGCGCGGGGCCTTCGTGGGCGGCGAGCTGCTCGTCCGGGCGGTGACCGACGGCCCGGACGACGAACGGCTGCCGGGGAACTTCCCGGAGTACCACCTGATGCCGTGAGCGCCGCCTGGCACCGGTCGTCGTCGTCGCTCAGCGCAGCGGTCCGCAAACGTTCGGTAGAGGAGCCGCGTGCGACGGTCCGCGGACCGTCGCACACAGCCCTCCCGCCCGCCGCCCACCCGGCATGACCACGGGAAACGCAGGTGAGGGACACCTCGAACCCCTGGTATTGTTGTTCTTGTCGCCGCGGGGAACGCTGCCGTGGCCGACAGACACCTTGTCCGGGTGGCGGAATGGCAGACGCGCTAGCTTGAGGTGCTAGTGCCCTTTATCGGGCGTGGGGGTTCAAGTCCCCCCTCGGACACCAGCACGACAGATGGGTGGCGCCGACCGAATTCCGGTCGGCGCCACCCATCTGGCGTTTGTCGTTCGTCCGCACATGAACCGGCCTCCCCGCACACGCACCAGCCGGCGCCGACTCGGGCAGGAGACGGCGCCGACTGGTTTTCGGTGGTCGGCGATCGCCTGGTGGCAGCGTCGCCGACCGGGGATGCGGCTCAGGTCGATCGACTGTGTCGCATGGATTTCATGGCGATGCCTGCGCAGGCCATACCGAGCAGGATCGTGAGGCCGCCGATGACGGCGTTACTGATGATGATCCCCTTGTCCGGGTGACTGCCCACGATCCACGGGGCGATGATCAGCCATACGCCGAGCGCGGACATGGCCAACCCCAGACCGGACGTCCTCTCCGGGGCGATGGTGAACGCCAGTGCCATCAGCCCGATCGCAACACCCGCGATGAGGTTCATGATCATCAGCGAGGGCTGGGTGGCCGAAAAGTGGATCACCCATGGCGATATGGCGCAGTACAGGCCGACCAGGAACAGTGGCCCGTCCATCGGCATCGTCCTGCGTCCCCCGAGCATCTGGGCGTACCGAGCCTGCATTTCCGGAACGTCGGGGTGGCTGCCCAGATCCTGCCTGTGCTGGGAACTGCCCAGATCACCCCTGTGGCGTGAGACGTCGGCCATACGACTCGCCTCCTTCTCTTGTGTGAGTCAGACCGCGCTGCACGGTTCATCGCCGTGCCACCACCAGTTTGCGCCCATTTCGACCCATTGGGTAGGGAAAATGTTAATGAATTCCCGGACCCGCCGACGAGGGACCCTGGACGCCGTTTTCGCAGCTCCGGGCGTCGGCGCCGACTCGGAGCCCGGCGCCGACGCACACGACGGCCTCTCCTGCCCCGCCGGGCCTGTCGATGACCGGGCGCAGCGCCTCGGGCCGGGTCACAGCATCACCCGTACACCTCCGCCCGGTCGATGCTGACGAACGACGCCTGGGACTGCGCATCGTGTTCCCCGGTGACGCGGACGCGCAGCGTGTGCGGGCCGGCCGGCAGTCGTGGGCTGAGGTACTGGACGGTCTCGCCGGTCCGCGGGGAACCGTAGAAGTCCACCCGGACCTCCGGCCCGCCGTCGATGCTGAGCGCCGCGTATCCGTTGCCCACATCGCGTACCGAGAGGAGGGCGATCCGGGTGCCGGTGAAGGAGAAGGTGGCGCTTGCTCCGGCCTGGTCGATCCAGTGGTCGTCACCCCAGAAGCACTGGGTCCCGCAACCGGTGCCGGAATTCCAGGTGCCGCCGAAGCTGATGCCGCCGGGCCCGGAGGACCGTCCGTCGTCGTTGATCCAGTAGTTGCCGGACCCCGGGTCGCCGGACGGCAGGTCCTGGGTCGCACCCAGGGCCAGCGGCCGCCCGAAGTCCGGACTGCCGTCCGCCCGCCAGGTGAACTTCTGTGCCCGGGTGGTCCGGTTGCCGTAGGTGTACGCCGAGGTGGTCTTGGCGTGGTAGAGAATCCAGTCCTCACTGCCGTCCGGTGAACGGAAGAAGGCGTGATGACCCGGCCCGAACACGCCGTGGTCGTCGGCGCGCGAGAACACGGCGCCCTGGTGCTGCGTCCAGTTGGCCGGCACCAGTGGATCCGCTGCTGCGGGCAGCGACATCATCCATAGCTGGTAGTCCGGTTTACCCGTGTCGCAGGTGGAGTAGGTCAGCCAGGTACGGCCGTTGCGGTACAGGAACTCCGGCCCCTCCCGCACCTCGGGGCACCCACCGGCCGCGTTGATGGCCACCGCGTTGCCGGAGACCGTGTACGGGTTGGACATCGGAGCCAGGTTCAGGCCGTTGTGCTGGTACTGGTTGATGCCGCTGTAGGCGAGGTACAGCTTGCCGTTCTGCTGGAGGATGCTCGCGTCGATCGCGAAGTCGTTCGCGTGGTTGGGCGGGGCGAGCTTCGCCTTGAAGTGGTACGGGCCGGTCGGATCGTCCCGGTCGGACTCCAGTACGTAGATCCGGTGGTGGTCGTCGATGCCGTCGTCGGCCGTGTAGTAGAGGTACCAGTGCGCGCCGAATCGGTAGAACTCCGGTGCCCAGATGTGCTGGTTGCGCGAGCTGTCGCCGTCGGTCCAGACGGTGACCGGGTCCGTCGCGAGCAGGGTGCTCAGCGAGGGCGACCGCCACATGGCGACGCGGTCGCCCTGCGTGCTGGTCAGATAGTAGTTGCCGTTCCAGTGCGTCATGAACGGGTCGGGACCGGTGTTGAGCGGGTTACGAAAGGTGGTCCCGGCGGCGGCCGTGGTCGGCCCGCGCTGTGCGACCTGCAGGACCGGGTGACGGCCCGCGGCGGCTGGAGCGGTGCTCGCGGTCGCCGGGAGAGCGGCGAGCAACAGGCCCAGCAGGGCCGCGGCCATGACCGCAGTGAGACGTGCGGGCCGGCGGGCGGGGTGTGGTTCGGTGGGGTGCATAGCGATCCCTTCGGGTGGTGGCCCAGGAAGGAGAGGGGACGCCGAACGGTTTACATCGATGTAATGGCGCCGCCACCGTAAAGGCGCGACGTGTCCCTGTCAACGCTCGTGCTCGCCCGAACGGGGCGGAGAACCGCGGACGTTGCCCGGGTCGGCTGCGGCCCCTATGTTCCGTCAGGTGACTGCCGGGGCGGCCATGGGCCACGCGCGACAGTAGACCGCCCCCCGGCACGGTCCGCCGCCGGGAAACCGCCTGACTCCACCGCCCTGTTCGCCTATCGTCAACCTGATTCCCGGCGGGGTCCTTCGGCCCCGCCGGGCCGAAGATCACGACGTGTGGAGGATGATCGTGCGCTACCGCGAGCTGGGACGCAGCGGACTGTCGGTGTCCGAGGTCGGTTACGGCGCCTGGGGCATCGGCGAGTCCAGCTGGGTGGGCGCCACCGAGGACGAGTCCGTACGGGCTCTGAACCGTGCCATCGACCTCGGCGTGAACTTCATCGACACCGCCCGTGGATACGGCGAGAGCGAGCGCATCGTCGGCCGGGTCGTACGCGAGCGGGCCGCAGCCGGCGACGAGGTGCGCGTCGCGACCAAGGTGCCGCCGAAGAACGGCGTGTGGCCGCCACCCTTCGGCCTGGACCCGGCCGATGCGTTCTTGGGCGGGTACATCCGCGAATCCCTCGAGACCAGCCTGCGCGTCAGCGGCCTGGACCACTTCGACGTACTGCAGTTCCACGTGTGGAGCGATGACTGGGTCGGCCGCGGGGACTGGCTGGAGACGATCGCGGACCTGAAGCGGGAGGGCAAGATCCGCCTCTTCGGCGTCTCCGTCAACGACCACCAGCCGGACAACGCGCTCGCCCTCGTACGCAGCGGCGCCGTGGACAGTGTGCAGGTCATCTACAACATCTTCGACCAGGCGCCGGCCGATGAGCTGCTGCCGGCCTGTGTCGAGCACGGCGTCGGGGTGATCGTGCGGGTGGCCCTCGACGAAGGGGGCTTGACCGGTCGGATCACCGCGGACACCACGTTCCCGGAGGGGGACTGGCGCAACCGCTACTTCCGTGACGACCGGCCGGCCCAGGTCGAACAACGGGTCTCCGCGATCGTCGCCGACCTCGGCATCACCGTCGACCGGATGGCCGAGACCGCCCTGCGCTTCGTGCTGAGTTCGCCGGCGGTCTCCACCGTCATCCCCGGCATGCGCACCGTACGCAACGTCGAGCGCAACACGGCCCTCAGCGACGGACGCCCGCTCACCGCCGACCAACTCGCCGTACTGGCCAAGCACCGGTGGCAGCGGGACTTCTACAGCTGAGCCGCGCGGGCGTCGCGGCGGCGGTCGTCAGGCGGATGCCGGAGGCAGAAAGCGCAGGTCGGTCAATCGCTCCGACAACTCCCACAGGCGTCGGCCCGTCTCGGCGTCGGCCGCCGCAGGCGACAACCGCACCCGTGTCGGCCCGCCGCGCAATTCGGCCAGGCCGTCCGGCCCGATGAACTCACCGCCCGCCACCCCCGGCTCGGTTGCCGCGTACAGCTGTGGCATGGCACCGCCTTCCGGGCGCTGAGCGAACAGCGGGTTCCCCAGGCGGCCCAGCACCACCCGCCACAGGCCGACCGGCGCACTCATCTGCAGGTTGGTGGCGGTATAGCCGGGGTGGGCGAGCACACTGCGCACCGGGCTGCCGGCCTCGGTCAGCCGACGGTGGAGTTCCCGTCCGAAGACCGCATTGGCGAATTTCGACTGGTTGTAGAAGGCCATGGGTGAGTAACCTCGCTCGCCCGTGAGGTCGTCGAAGCGGATGCGTCCCTGCCGGTGATTGATCGAACTCACCGTAACCACGCGGGGATCGTGACGCGGGGATCCGCTCTGCTCGAGCGACGCCGAGGGCTTGGGGGAGGCCAGCAGATCGAGCAGCAACCCGGTCAGCGCGAAGTGACCGAGGTGGTTGCAGGCGAACTGCAACTCGTGACCCTGGGCGCTCAGCGATCGAGGCGGCGCCATCACACCGGCGTTGTTGACGAGTACGTCCAGCCGTTGATGGTCGGCGCGCAACTGGTCGGCGAACTCCCGGACCGAGTCGAGATCGGCCAGGTCCAGCCGCCGAACCTCGAGGTGCGCGTCCGGCAGTTCGGCAGTGACCTCGGAGAGCGCCCGTTGGCCCTTTGCCTCGTCGCGTACTGCAAGGACCACGTGACCGCCCCGACGGGCGAGCGCCCGGGTAGTGGCCAGGCCGAGGCCGCTGTTGGCTCCGGTGACGACGCATACTCGCCCGGTTTGGTCCGGGATCTGCTCGGTAGTCCAACGCTGATCCTGTGTCATGTGGCAAACAGTGCCGCGTGTGGCACTCAGTGTCAAGACGCTACTGAGTGCCACCTGCGGCATCGCGCTACGATTGTCTGGTGAGTCCCCGACCCGAAACGAGCCTGGCCCAACGCAAACGTCAGCTCGTCGCGAACGAACTGACCGAAGCGGCGCTGCAGTTGCTGGCGCTCAAAGGGTTCGACGTAGTCACCATCGACGAGATCGTGACCACCGCCGGTGTGTCCAAACGGACCTTTTTCCGGTACTTCGCGTCCAAGGAGGACGTGGTCGTCCGGTTCCTGGCCGACATGGGAGCCGGTATGCACGCAGAACTGGCAGCCCGCCCCGCCGACGAGCGACCCTCGCCTGCCCTGCGGCATGCCGTCTGGACCGCCATGGCTGCCTGCGGAGACCGATCCGACGGTGAGCAGCCGGCCAGGGCCCTGCGAGTGGTGCAGCTGATTCTGCGCACACCCGCCCTGCACGCACGCTTCCTGGAGCGGCAGGCTCAGTGGCGCGACGATCTGACGGCGGAGTTGGCGCGCCGACTCGGCCTCGACCCCGAGACCGATCTGTATCCCCGGATGGCCGCGGGGATGGCGCTCACCGCTTTTGATGCAGTGCTGCACCGGTGGAGCGCCGGTGACGGCGCCGAAGACCCGGCCGCACTGATCGACCGGGCCTTCGCAGTGATCGCCCCGGCCCTGGAGACCCTCGCGTAGCCGGGTCTCTCCCGCAAGCGCTTCGCGCTGAGGCCTACGTTGGGCGGACGGGTGTGGGGACCTATGGCTCGTCCGGTGCAGAGGCTCCCGGAAAACCCAGCCCCGGACTCAGGCGCCCACCGTCCCGTCGACACCCTCTCGCAGGAAGTCCGCGTGCCCGTTGTGGCGGCCGTACTCCAGGAGCACGTGCACCATCACCATCCGCAGCGACACCTCCTCGTCCCACCGGGGCTGGAACCCGGCCACGTCCAGCGAGTCGGCCTCCCGTTCGATGCGGCGCGACGTCTCCACCTCGGCCTCCCAGGCTGTGAACGCCTCCGTCCTGGTCGATGCACTCGCGTCGTACGCCGCCTGGAAGTCGGTCTTGTCGGACCAGACCATCGGGGCGTCGTTGTCCTCGAACGCGCGGCGGAACCACGTACGCTCCAACTCCGCCATGTGCCGCACCAGACCGAGCAGCGACAGCGTCGACGGCGGCATCGACTGCTGCCGCAGTTCCTCGTCGGTAAGTCCTTCGCACTTCATGGCGAGGGTCGCTCGGTGGTAGTCGAGGAAAGCCCGCAGCATCTCGCGTTCACTGCCGAAGTTGGGTGGTCCCGTGCGATGGTCGTCGGTCACGCTCTTACTCCTCGTTCATGCCGTGCATCCACGGCCACTGTGTACGTCGACTGACTGCCCACATGTCAGGCACATGGAACTCGATGGCTCGGTGGGGTGCGGTCAGGGCGCGGAGCCGGCCGTGCGGGGAAGCTCGATGGAACGGTGCTCCTCCAGGACCCGGTAGCCCGCGCTCGTGTACAGGCTCATCGCCACCTCATTGCCGCCCCACACGGTGAACATCAGCGCCGAGTCGCCGGCGTCGAGCGCGGCCTGCTCACCGGTCACCATCGCGGCCCGGCCGTAGCCTTTGCCGCGGTGCTCTTCGTGGACGTGCAGGGAGTAACCGTAGCTGACCCCCGGGAGGTAATCGTGCTTCAGCCAGCCGGTGCCGACCCGCTCGCCCGCCGCTTCGAGGACCAGGAAGCTGTTGTCCGGCGTGGCCAGGCCCTCGGGGATCAGCTCGTCGAAGTCGCGGTCGGACTTGCGCGCGGCATCCTCGGGGCTCAGGGCGCCCGCCCGAACGATGTCGCCGACGTAGGCAGCCTTCTCGGAGGCGAGCCATCCTGGATATTCGGCCTCGGTCATCGGCCGTGCGCTGACGCCCCCCAGTGACCCCGGCGGGCCCGCGATGAGACGCGTCCTGGTCTGCCCGCGGACGGCATAGTCGGCGAACAACTCGCTCTCCGGGTCGGTGACCTGTACGTCCAGCCTACGCGCGCCGCGCTCCTCGCACCACGTCTCGGCCCAGGCGCGGGCGGCCTGTTCATGCCCCCGCCCCGCATGGTCCGCTTCGACCCACAGGTCACCGATTCGGCCCGCGAGCGTGCCGTTGCGTTCGGCCACGCCCACGGCGACGTATCCCACCCGAACCCCGGTGTCCCTGATCTCGGCCACGGTCCAGTCGTTGATCTCTTCGCGTATCTCCTGGAGCCTGCGCTCCACGGCGAGGGCGCTGAGCCCGGCGGAGTACAGGGTCCGAAGCCGCCGCTCGAAGTTCTTCTGCCATTCGGCGCTGCCATCAAGCGAGTTGAAGTACGTCACCTGGTCACACTAACCACGCGAGGCTGCGGACTGCCCCTTCAGGGGCGGGACGTACGGGCTCTGGCTACCGCTGTGAGCGGAGTGACGGCAGCGCCCGCCGGGCGCCCACGGTGAGTTGGGCGTCGTACGTGTGCACCGGGACCAAGCCACGATCCGGGGCCGGCTTCCCGCAGTGCGTCCAGTAGTTGCCGCGTGGATGGGGCGGACCAGGCCGTCAGGGCATCGCGCTCGCGAGGCGCAGGCGGGGCGTCCTCCGATGCGGACTTGGCGACGGCAGGTCCGGCGGCGACGGTGCCGGCCCAGGAGCGGCGCCCCTCACCCAAGTGGGCTCGTCTCTCAGCCTGCGAACGAAATGAACAGAAGGCGCAGGAGGGTATCCCGGCCACGCTTGCCGTCTATAACTTCCATCCACAGGCGGCCTGAATTCCCTGGCCTGGATACCGGAGTCATCAATGACGGCCCGTGGAGGCGCCCACGTAAACAGGCGTGCATCCCCACTCACTTCGTGTATACCCCGCGAGGAGGCTCCCGCATGACCGAGCAGATCCCGGATATCTCATCGCCCGCCTTCGGAGTCGGCCGACAAAAGACTTCCCGGTCACCGTCCAAAAAAGAGAGACTCAACGCTGCCATGGTGCGCCGCCTTTGTGCGGCAGCCTTCTGCGCCAGCCTGCTGTTCTTCGTCTATCTGTGGGTTCAGGATGGCGCCATCGGGCACCTGGTGACCAAGGCCGAGGGGCCACTGAAATACCCTGGCACGCTCACCGGCCTGATCTCCGCCGACCTGATGTTCCTTCAGGTCGTCCTGATGGCACGCATACCGTGGATCGAACGATCGATGGGCCGCGATCGGCTCGTCCGTATCCATCGGTTGAGTGGCTTCACCTCGCTGAACCTGATGTTGGCACACATCGTGCTGCTCGCGTTCAGTTACGTGGTCCGCGACGGTCGTTCCCCACTCGGGGCACTGTGGTGGATGGTCGCGGAGTGGCGAGGCATGATGCTCGCAACTCTCGGCACGGTACTGCTGGTCATCGTGGGCATCACATCCAGCCGGGCCGCTCGCAAGCGCCTGCGGTACCACTCGTGGCATCTGCTGCACCTGTACACCTTTCTCGGCATCGGACTGGTCATTCCGCACATGGTCTGGGCCGGCAGCGAGTTCAAGCAGCCATGGACCCAGGTGTACATCGTCAGCCTCTACGTGGTGACGCTCGGCAGTTTGCTGGTCTTCCGCGTGGCCATGCCTGTGCTGCGCTCGGCGCGCCACCGGGTGGTCGTCGAGCGGGTGGTCGAGGACGCCCCGGGCAATGTGTCGGTGCACCTCCGCGGCCGTGGTCTCGACAAACTCCGCGCACAGGCGGGTCAGTTCTTCATCTGGCGCTTCCGCGACGGACGAGGCTGGACCCGGGGGAATCCGTATGCACTTTCGGCTCCACCGCACGGTGATGTGCTGCGGATCACCGCGAAGGAGGTCGGCGTCAACAGCAGGCGTCTGCGCACGCTCCGGCCTGGTACCCGGGTGCTTTTCGAAGGCCCCTATGGCAGGTTCACCGGAGAGTCCAGGCACGGACGCAAGCTCACTGCGATGGCCTCCGGGATCGGTATCACTCCGTTGTGCGCGCTCCTGACGGACCTCGACTACGCAGCAGGTGAGGCGGTGCTTCTGTATCGAGCCTCCAGTGAGAACGACTTCGTCCTCCGGCGGGAGCTCGACGAACTGGCGCAGCGACGCGGCGTTCGCATCGTCTACCTCCCCGGGCATCGAGCCCGCGGACGCGCCTCATGGCAGCCGGAGCACGCCACAGAGGACGACCACATCGCGCTTCAGCAACTTGTGCCGGACATCAGCGAGCACGACGTCTATATCTGCGGCCCCGACGCCTGGGGGCGGTCCGCAGCCGACGCCGCCCGCCGCGCGGGAGCCCCGGCCACACACATCCACCTCGAACGCTTCGCGTTCTGAGTACGAACGCCCGGAGGCAACGCCCCATGGTTCGAAACATCCTGTGGCTCATCGCGACAGCCGCCGCCGTCGCCCTCGTCCTCGCGTATCCCACCAGCGCAAATCAGGGCGTCCCGCTTGGGCGCACCCCCGGCGCGGCCCCCTCGGCCAGTAAGACGCCCCCGGCTCCGGTAACGAACCATCCGGCGGGAGCCACGTCCAGTCCCTGAAGCAACACTTCCCGCCGACGGCGGCCAGCCGAGTACGACCGCTTCGTTACCTGCCCCACCCGACGACCCTGATCACACGTCCATCCGCGCGGCCTTCTAGTATCAAATCGCGCGTTTTCCGCCGGACGCTGACGCCCACTTGGTCGTGCCCGCCGCCCAACGCCCGACACGACGACGTCCACCGCATGCCGATGGAGTCGAGCATCGAGGAGAGGAACGTTCATGCGCGCCCGGAGCATCGTCGCGGCCACCGCAACAGGCTTGGCGCTGGTGGCAGCCCGCGACCTCGTTCAGAAGAAGCACGCATTGCTCCGGAACTTCCCGGTGATCGGGCACGCACGGTACCTGTTGGAGACGATCGGGCCTGAGCTGCGGCAGTACATCGTGACCTCCAACGACGAGGAGCGCCCGTTCAGTCGCGACCAGCGCACCTGGATCTATGCGTCATCGAAGGAGGAGAACAACTACTTCGGGTTCGGTACCGACAATGACGTCGAGCACATACAGGGGCACGCGTACCTGAAGCAGCGCACCTTCGCCGGCACGCTGCCCGACACGCACGACCCGCAGGCTCCGGTGCCCTCGGCCAAGGTGCTGGGCGGGCCACGCGGGCGCGCCAAGGCGTTCCGGCCGGCGAGCGTGGTGAACATCTCGGCGATGAGCTTCGGATCCCTCTCCGGAGCGGCGATCACCGCGCTCAACAAAGGGGCGGCGCTGGCGGGCACGATGCAGAACACGGGAGAGGGCGGCCTCTCGCCGTACCACCGCAATGGCGGCGACCTCATCCTTCAGCTCGGTACGGCGTACTTCGGCTGCCGCAACGAGGACGGCAGCTTCAACATCGACAAGCTCAAGGATGTGGTCGCCGGCGCCCCGGTCAAGGCGATAGAGATCAAGCTCTCCCAGGGCGCCAAGCCAGGTCTTGGCGGGATGCTGCCGGGCGCGAAGGTGACACCGGAGATCGCCGAGATCCGCGGCATCCCGGTCGGCAAGGACTGCGCCTCCCCGTCACGGCACACCGCGTTCAGCGATGTCGACTCGATGCTCGACTTCGTCGAACTGCTCGCCACCGAGACCGGTCTGCCGGTCGGGGTCAAGAGCGCGGTGGGAGAGCTGGACTTCTGGCAGGAGCTGGCCACGCTGATGGCGCGGGGCGACCGTGGTGTCGACTTCGTGACCATAGACGGCGGCGAGGGCGGCACCGGGGCGGCGCCACTGACCTTCGCCGACTCGGTGTCCCTGCCGTTCCGGATGGGCTTCTCCCGGGTCTACGGCACCTTTGCCGAGCTGGGGTTGACCGACGACCTGACTTTCATCGGCTCCGGCAAACTCGGCCTGCCCGAGAACGCCGCGGTCGCCTTCGCACTGGGTGCCGACATGATCAACGTGGCTCGTGAGGCCATGCTGTCGATCGGCTGCATCCAGTCGCAGAAATGCCACACCGACAAGTGCCCTACCGGCATCGCCACCCAGAACCCGCGGCTGGCCCGCGGCATCGACCCGACCTCGAAGGCCACCCGGGCCGCTGTCTACCTGCGCACCCTGCGCAAGGAGCTGATGAGGATCTCGGCGGCTGTCGGCGTCGCCCACCCGGCACTCATCACGCCCACCGACATCGAGATCCTGAACGGCGACTACGAGGCCCGCACCCTGCGCGGCGTCTACGGCTACAAGGACGGCTGGGGCGAACTCGGCCCGCACCTCACCGATGAGATCACTACGCTGCTCGCCACCAAGCCGGCCACCGTGCCGAGGCCGGCCGCCTGACGCGCCGACAGGGGTGAGCACGCGCTCACGGCTACCGCCTCGTGGTCTTCTCACGGAGGTGCCGACCCCCCGGCGGACCCGGGCCGGGGTGAGGTGGCGGGGCTCGGCCGGCCGGTGACGGTCGGGCCGTCTTCAGGAGACCTCAGATCCCCGCCTCCGCCAGGAACTCACTCGGCCGCCCCGACCACGACACGTACAGCCCGTCCCGCGCCCGCGTACAAGCGACGAACAGCAGGCAGCGTTCCGCCAGGAGATCCGCCTCGTGCTGGAGGCGGTCGACATCGGCCGGGGTGACGGCTCTCGCGTACGGCAGGGCGCCGTCGTTCACCCCGATGACCGCGACGCACCGGTACTCCAGCCCTTTAAAGGAGTGCATCGTGCCGACCTGCACGGCCTCCTCCTCCGAGGGGGTGTCGCCGCGCAGTCGGACGGCCGGGATGCCCGCTGCCCTGAGCCGCTCCGCCGCGCGGTCGCAGTTGTTGTTGAACCGGGCACTCACCCCGATCTCGCCCGGGGCTATGCCGCTGTCGAGCCAGTCGCGGACCCGCTGTACGAGCGCGTCCAGCTCAGCGTCCTCGGTGGCCGCGCCGTACGCCTCGGGTCCGCTGCCGTGCAGGGACGAGCGGTAGCCGAGCAAGGTTTCGTTGCGGGTGTCGTCGGCGAGTTGCTCGAAGGGGCGGCCGACGAGGAGTGCGGTGGACCAGCTGAGGATTTCGTGCGTGGAGCGGTAGTTCCTGCGCATCTTCGTCGAGCGGCCGGCGACCTTGATTCCGACCGCCTTGAGCGACACCTTCGAGTCGTAGATGCGCTGGTGCGGGTCGCCCGCGATGAAGAGGTCGTCGGGGCGGACCGGAGCGGCCGTACGCAACAGCCGCCACTGCGCGGGGTGCAGGTCCTGTGCCTCGTCGACGACGACGTGCCGGTAGCGCGGGCCGGCGGCCTGCAGCAGATCCGCTGCTTCGGCGCAGGTACCGAGGTACGTACGGAGTCCGTCCTGCGTGAGCCGACCGGTGAACTCATTGATCGTGCGCCACACCAACTCGCGGCCCGATGCGGGCAGCGCGCTGCCGCGTCCGCGCCGCTCGCACTCCTTGTACGTGTCCAGGGTCCGCACGTTCTGCGCGAGGACGACGTGCTTGTACTCCTGGCCGAGGAACTGCGGGGTGCCGGTGAACCCGGTGGCTTTCGCGGCCTGCACCCAGCGCGCCTCCTCCTCGCCCCCGCGCAGCGGCCGCCGCGAGGTCGACACGACGCGGGCGGCGAACGCGTCGACGGTCATGATGTCCACCCGGTCGCGCAGCGACTCGTCCTCGACCAGCGCGGCAAGTCCGGCGCGCAGAGCGGCTACGAGTGCGTTGGTGTATGTGGTCAGCAGAATGCGTTCACCATCGCGCAGGTAGCGCAGCAGATGGCGTACGCGGTGCAGCGCGACGACTGTCTTGCCCGTGCCCGGTCCTCCCGTGACCTGGGCGGGCCCGGAGTACGAGGCCCGGTAGGCGACCTTGTGCTGCGAGGGATGGAGGAACACCCGCCAGGCCGCGAACGGCTTGTCGAGGATGTCACGCAGCTCCTCGGACGCCGTGACGAGCGCGATCCGGGCACGGCTGCGCTGGATGGCGGTCGCGAAATCGGTGGTGTCCACCGGTGCGTCCTCGGCGGGCGCGTTGGCGAGGCTGACGGACACCACGTCCCGCCACACCTCCTCGACGGTGAAGCCCGCCGCCAGGTACTCGAGGACTTCCCTCTGGTCCTGCGGGAAGTACGGCGCGAAGACCTCCAGCTGCTCGAGGTCCGTGAGGACACGGGCCTGGAGCAGGGTGGTCCCGTCGATGCCGAGCGCGGACAGGTCACCGTCGGAGACGTGCGCGAACAACCGCTGGTCGGGGGCGGGCGCGATGCGCTCGTACGCCGGGGTGAGCTCGTCGAGCATCGCGATGTCCCGGATCTCCACCGCCCGGGTGACCGCGTTGACGCTGGCCTTCTGTTTGATCGCCCAGTCGATCGCCTTGTCGTGCGGCATCACCCGGAGCAGTACGTAGGTGTCGCCGCTGTCGGGCGCGAGGACCACGCCCCGCGTCCCCTGGTCGATGCGAATGGTGCGGATGTGCGGATCGCGGGCGCGCTTCAGCGTCTCCAGTTTCAGTCCTGGGTCCTTGAACAGCTGGTCCAGGGTGAGTCGTTCGAACTTCTCCCAGGCATCGAACACCCCCTGTTTGATGCTGCCTTGGAGTTTGCTGAGCTGGGCGCAGAAGGCGATGTCGAACGCGAGGTGCGGCATGGATCGGACTCTCCGGTGAGCGGGCGATGGGGAGGGTGGACGTCAGGATGTCGGCCCGTCGAGGTCGAGTCGGATCAGCGCCAGCGCTTCGGCGACCTCCTCGGTCATCTCGTCATCGGGCCCGAACACCAGACACAGGTCATCGTGGAGTGGCCCAAGGACTCGGTGGGCCTCCGCCGCCTGCCCCTGGGCGAGCAGCAGCATGCCGATGTCCCGTCGCAGCTCGACGGCCTCCTCGCTCACATCGCCGTCCACGGCCCGTACGACGTCCAGGACACCCCGCAGCGCGGCGAGCGCGTCGGTGACCTGGCCGAGTTCGGCGCGGCAGCGGGCGGCCTGTGCGTGGCAGGCGCGGGCGGCCTCGCCGGTGGGCCCGTCGGTCCGCGCGTACGCGTCGGCCAGGGCGTCGAACTCGGGCAGCGCGGCCCGGTAGTCACCGCCGAGCAGCCGGATCGCCGCCCGCCGCGTTCTCAGCTCCAGGACCTTGACGTTCTCGGCGCCCAGTGCGCGTGCCGCCGGCTCGATGATCTCACCGAGCACCTCGACGGCCTGCGCGAACCGCTCCTCCGCCAGCAGCGCGTCGGAGTGCGCGTATGCCTCGTTGATCTCCTCGCGCAGCTGCGCGGGTACCGGAGCGGGCGCAACGGGCACGGCACCGGGGCCGGCTGGAGGGGGAGTGGCACTGCCCGCCCCCGGCCGGGCACGCGGCGCGTACGGATTGCGGAAGATCCCCGTCGGGTCGGGAGCCCCCTCCGGACCCGTCTCGCCGAGCACCGCCTTGTCCCCGGGCGGCGGCAGGAACGGCCGCAGCCGCTCGTACACCTCCTGCACGTCGGCGGGCCGCGACTCCGGAGCCTTGAGAAGCAGGTGCAGGACGAGCTCTTCCAGCGCCGCCGGCACGTCGGGGCGCAGTTCGCGCAGCGGGGTGGGGGCTGTGTTGACGTGCTGGTGCATCACCATGTACTCGCTGTCCGCCGTGAACAGCAGCCGCCCGCTGAGCAGTTCGTGCAGCACGCAGCCGAGCGCGTACAGATCGGTCTGCGGGGTGGTACGTCCGCCGCGCACCTGCTCCGGTGCCATGTACTGATAGGTGCCGATGGGGCTGCCGGTCGCGGTCAGCTTGGTGACGTCGGTCCGCAGGATCGCCGCGATGCCGAAGTCCAGGACCTTCACCGTCCCGTCGCGGGCGACCAGGATGTTGCTGGGCTTGAGATCCCGGTGGATCACCGGCACATCGTGCGCGTACGACAGCACGGTGGCCACCTGCGCCGCCACGGCAACCGCCCAGCTGACCGGCAGCGGGTGCTCCGGGTGGATGTACGAGGACAGTGGAACGCCGTCGACCAGCTCCATGACGAGGAACAGCCGCTCGTACGCTGTGTCGGCGTCGTCAAGAACCGCGTCGTACACCTGCGGCACCCCGGGGTGCTGGATCCGCGCGGTGATCCGCGCCTCCCGCTTGAACCGCTTGGCGAACTCCGCTGCCAGCTGCGGAGAACCCGAGACGGCCTGCTGCCGGATCACCTTCACGGCGACGGGCCGGTCGAGCACCGCGTCGTAGCCACGCCACACGTCTCCCATGCCGCCGCTGTTGAGCTCCTCCAGGAGTTCGTAACGACCGGCGATCGGCTGCGGCTGCTGTGGCACATTGCCCCCGTGCGTGTGTGCGTGTACTTGGCCGACGCGTATTGCGGCGCGTCGACCCGGTTTGACTGGGGGCCAAGTCTCTCCGGTCCGGCGATCTCCAGTCCAGCGGCGGCGCGCCGGGCGGGTCGGGTCCGTCGCTTTCCAGTCACCCACGAGGGCCCCTACCGGAGGAGCGCCGAGATCTGGCATGCACCAGGCCACGACGGCTACTGGACGAATCATTCCGAATGCTGACGGTGTGCTTCGGTCTTTCGCGTGGCGGATTGCCTCTCGGCCGTGCCTCAACTGACGGCCGCGGGCAGACTGCGCACATGCAGCTCCCCGCCGAAGCCGTTGCCACTACCGTGCTGATCGAGGTAGTAAGGATCTCCGCCCTCCCGACTGAGTGGGGCCACTCATACCCCGGCAGGGCGGTCGCTCACTGGGCCGGGGCCGAGGCCGCCGACGCTCTGACCTTGATCGAGAACCTGCCCGGCAGTGAACAGCACCGCTGCGGCTTCTCGCCGGGCTGGAGCATCCGGGCATACGAGGACTCTCTTGACCTGACGCTGTTTGAGGCGGCGTTCTGTTTCAGGTGCCACGAGGTCCGCATGCACGGCACGGCCGTGCCACCCGCACTGACCACGCAGTTCTTCGACGCGGACGCCCAGCCGGCTCAGGCCCTCCTGGCCCTCTTCCGCGCGGCGGCCCCTAACGACGGTGTCGGCAATTGAGGACCCGGTAGATCACCGGAGTCGGGGCTCCTGGCATTCTTTTCGGCGTGATCTTCCGTACTGCGACGCGGCGAGACCTGCCCGCGATCATCGCGCTCCTGTCCGACGAGGACACCGTGGCGGATCCCCGGACTGTCGAGGTCGACGAGGCGTACGCGCGAGCCTTCGAGGCCGTGGACGCTGACGGACGTAACGAGATGGTGGTCCTGGACGAGGGCCACGGTACGGTCGTCGGCTACCTGCAGCTCACCTATATCCCGGGTCTGGGGCGTCACGGCCAGGAGCGTGCACTCATCGAGGCGGTGCGGGTGCGCGCTGACCGGCGCGGTGCTGGTCTCGGCCGTGAGCTGCTCACCTGGCTGGGCTATCGACCGGGCACGCAGCCGTGGCTGCATGTTGGTACAGCTCACCAGCAACAAGCGGCGCGCCGAAGCACACCGTTTCTACGGCTCGCTCGACTTCGTCCCGAGCCACGACGGATTCAAGCTGCCGCTGTAACACCGACGCCGGTCCCGTGACGTGAAGGCTGCCGCACGTGGCTCTTCGGGTGTGAAGACAAAGTGGACCGAGGGAGTTCAACTCTGTCTCCACACAATGGCGTTGGACTCCCACGTCTCCTGCGCGCAGCCGATTCCTTGGAATGGGGGTGACCTACGCCAGACGGGGTCGCACCTGGTCGTTGTCCGTCACCTCGTACACGTCTATCCGCAGCACACGGCGGATATGGGGCGGAACCCGCTCGGCGGCTTTCACAGAGGACGTCGGCACGACCAGGGCGAACCGGCTGGCCGCGGCCTCGTTCGTCATTCTCCTCAGGAGCTGGCCGTAGGCGATGTCGGCGTCGATGCCTTTCTCGCTGGTGCGGCCCTTTGCCTCACAGATCAAACGTTCTTCACCGCGCACGGCTTCGATGTCTGTCCAGCGGTCGGTGGGGGTGACTGGAGTCCACCCCTCGGAGATCAACCACCGCCGGAACGCGCCGGTCACGCGGTCTTCCTCGCTGGTCCGGGCGAGGAGCTTATGCACGGCCTCCAGGTCGGAATCCCGGTTGCGCCGCAGTCGACCTCGGCTGTCGGCGTCGAGATCCGCAGGCCGGATCACCACGAGTCGCAGTCCGCGCGCTGGAATCTGACTGTCGCGGCGGGCGTCGTAGATGGCTCGTTGTTCGCCCCGGTGCACGCCGCTGACGGTGAGTATGTGCGGCTTGTCGAAGTGCGGTACCGGCTGATCGTGCTGGACTTCCCGATACTCGACCACCAGATGATGGCCAGGCCAGAAAGCATCGACTGGCAACTTGACCTGTCGGCCACTCGTGCCAGGGTCACCAAGCAGCCAGTCGAACTTGTGCTGAGGGAGTGCTGCTTCCTCAAGGATCTGGTTGCATAGGTCGACCACATAGGCTTCGTCGCTGTCGTCTCTGCTCATGTCTCGGGATGATGGCATCCACCACTGACACCGCCCAAGGGCTCTGAGGTCTCAGGATCTCTGACAAGGCCTTGCGGCAGATCATCGAGTCGATCAACGAGACCTTCAAGGGACAGCTCGACCTCGAACAGCATCGAGGTAACACTCCCCGCGGTGTCATCGCCCGCGTCATGCAGCGGATCCTCGCGCTGACTGCTGCGATCTGGCACAACGACCACACCGGGCAACCTGTCCTGCGCACATTTACCGCTTACGATCACTGACCCCCTGGAATTCATCAACTAGGATGGGCCGGGTGACTACCGGGTCGGCCTTGGGCCATGCACGAGAGAGGCGCCCGGCCTCGGCGTGAGCGCGTGGCGGGCAAGAGCCCCGCCCCCTCCCATGTCTTCCCGCCCGGCGCCGGCGCATGGCGCCGCATTCTCGCGGAATCCAAGACCTGGAGAGGTACCAGCAATGCCGCACGCACAGCAGCACCAGCCCGAAACAGGACTGACCGTCACCACCGTCCAGCTGAACCACACCGCCGTCTACGCCAGTGACCGGCACCTGTCGGCCGAGTTCCTCGCCGCGATCCTGGGATTGCAGGTCGGCGCTCCATTTGGGCCGTTCCTGCCCGTTGACATCGGCAACGGCGTGACGCTTGACTACTACGAGAAGCGGGACGAGCCGATCCAGTCGCAGCACTACGCATTCCTCGTGCCCGAGGTGCAGTTCGACGCCATGATCTCCCGACTGGAAGCGGTCGGAGTCACCTACTACGCCGACCCCAGCCACACTGACGCCGGCCGGATCAACCATCTCTTCGGTGGTCGTGGCGCGTACTTCGAGGACCCGGACGGCCACAACATGGAGATCATGACCCGGCCCTACGTCCGGCCATAGGACCTACGCCGGCCCCACTGTGTCCCCACTCTGCGCCCCGGCTTCCACGCCGGGCTGCCGAGGCGCGGCACATACGTAAGCCATCGGGTCGTGGCCCGCGGCGACGCCCGGTCGACAACTCGCTTTCGCAGGTGTGTCATTGCTCTAGGGACCCGACAACGACGGCAATCCTTCCAGGCGTGCAGTCCTTGGTGACTGCGATTCTCGCTGACGGTTGGACGCACGTCCGCACAGCCATGGCTCGCCGCTGGAGCAGGCAGACCAGTGAGCCGCAGGCAGAGATAGAGCACCGTCTGAACGTCACCTTGAGCCAATCCGAGGAGTTCGCGCGTGGCGGAGAGGGTCGGGAGGCTCTTCTGCGGGCGTACTGGTCCGGGTACCTGGCAGCTGTCCTGGCCGAACACCCCGACCTTCTCGGCCTCGTGCACGATCTCTCGGCCGTCACGACGAACCCGGTCCAGGGCGCGGCTGTGCAGAACACCAACAGCGGACACGTCAAGACACTCGTCCAGGGCGGCGACAGCCACGGAGGCATCACCTTCCACACTTGATCGTCTCAGTTGTTGCCCTCGTCTACAGCAGTTCCTCGTAGAGGCGGATCTTGGCAGGCCTGTGACCCCGGAGCAGCTCCAGGTGGATGCCGAGCCCAGCAGCCCAGGTGTCGAGGTCGCTGCCTGCGTCATGGAAGAACCACGAGTCGAAGGTTCCAAGATGCTGAAGCGACGATTGGAGCGCGTATCGGAGCTCGCAGTGGACCTGAACGTAGTGGTAGTGCTCGCCCTCGACATCGTTGATCTCGAACTGCCGGCAGAGGTCCAGGGTGAACATCGGTGGACCGCCGAAGGCATGCGTTCCGTATTGGATGAGCAGTCCGTCGGAGTCGGGGGCCGCAGGCGTGTCGAAGCGCTGCCGTCCGAAGCGCAGAAACGCTGGCCAGGCGTCGTGAGCGGTCGACTCAGCGAACTCGTGGTGATTGCTTCCTAGCTCGTCTCGTAGGGATTGAAGGGCCGCGCTGATCGGGAGCTTGTGCGACATGCGGGGCACTCCTCAGAGCCGGTGAATCATCGGCCGTCATCGTTCGGGCTGCTCCCTGGGCGCCGGCCAAGGGTGTCCATCGGGCGAGCTGTGTGATGGGCGCCCGGCTTGGACGAAGTCGTTGTACTCATCCTGCGTCATCGTTGCGTTGACCCAACGGTGGCGGACGGCACCGGTGTGCTCCTCGGCTGCACTGAGGGCTGCGAGTGGATCACCAGCCACTACGACCAGGCGGCCGCACTCTTTCTCCTCGTCATCCGGGTCGAGCGGTGGGAACTCGACCAGATCGCTGAAGGTCTCGTGGCCCACATCCTCGACTGTGTGCAGGAAGATCTCGTATCGCCCGTTCTTCGGCCTGACCTCTACGTAGCGGACTCCCGGCCGCTCCGCCGCATGGATCGGATCGGTCCGAGGAACTGTTCGACGGAACGGCCGCGCCCCAGAGCGTCGAGGGCGAATCTATCTGCCAAGTAGCGCATGTGCACAGGTTAGAGACCGGCTCGGACAACGAGTGGAGGCCTCCCGTCCAAGACTCGGCAGGTGAACGGAGTAGCGCGAGTAATTGTCAATCCTGTGGATCATTGTCTGCGCCAGCGAAGTTCGGGTGGGTGCCCCCGAGTGTCGAGGAGCGGGGCTCGTTTGTGACACTCGTCCCCATGACCAGCAGAAACGCCCTTGGCTTCACCCAGATCGTTGACCCGCACGAGATCACTGACGAGCTGAAGCAGACCCTCGTGGAGTGCTGGACCGAGGTGAGTAATGCGGGTGGGGCGGCCGGGTTCCCCTTTCCGCCGGTGAATGCCGCCGAGGTCACCGCTGCCCTTGACCGCATCATCGAGAAGCTTGCCCCAACGACCAGCCGCCTTCTGATCGCCCTGGCCGATGGCACCGTCGCGGGCTGGCTGAACATCCGCTGCGATCCCCACCCGCCCGTCGCGCACTGGGGCACGATTCACCACGTGCAGACCCGTCTCGGCGTCCGGGGCCAGGGGATCGGCGCAGCATTGATGAGCCGGGTCCGTGAGGTCGCCCGTGACGAGATGGGCCTGGAGCAGTTGCACCTTGCCGCCCGCGGTGGGGTCGGTCTCGAAGAGTTCTATGGCCGACTCGGCTGGAAGGAGATCGGCAGGTGGCCCGGGGCTCTTCGGCTGGCCTCCGATGATGATCGCGATGAGGTCCTCATGATGTTGTCGCCTTTGTGACACCCAGCATCCTGATCTTGGCCCAGGTAGGGCACGGCGACAGGGACAGCAAGGTTGTCATGCCGAGAGAGGCTGGGTGCGCTCGATGAGCTGTCCGCGTTCGAAGCGGGGTCCGGCGCGGACGAGGGCGACGAGGTGAGGTGAGTTCACGGCCCGCCAGCGGGCCTGGGCGGACTCGACGATCTTGAAGACCATGGCCAAGGCGGCGGCCGCGCCGCCGGCACCTCGGGTGACCTTGGTCCGCAAGCGGACGGTGGTGAAGGTCGACTCAATCGGGTTCGGTGTGCGCAAGTGGATCCAGTGCTCTGCGGGAAAGTCGTAGAACGCCAGCAGTTCGTCGACGTCGTCGGTGATCTTCTTGACAGCCCTGGGGAACTTCGCGCCGTAGCTCTTGGCGAACGCGGCGACGGCCTTGAGCGCGTGGTCGCGGTCCTCGGCGTTGTAGATCTCCTGCAGGGCCTTCTTCGCGCCGGGCTGCGCGGACTTCGGCAGGGCGTTCGCTACGTTGGCGATCTTGTGCACCTCGTACCTCTGGTGCCGGGTCTCGGGGAGGACTTCGGCCAGGGCCTTCCAGAAGCCGAGTGCGCCGTCGCCGACCGCGAGGACGGGAGCGCGCATCCCGCGCCGCCGGCAGTCGCGCAGCAGGTCGCCCCAGGAGTCGGCGGACTCGCGGTAGCCATCGTTCATGGCGATCAGCTCTCGAAGTCGTGCGTGCTGGTGCTGATGGGCTTCCGCGCGGACGGCACACGCGGGCGCCATGCCTGGCGTCACGAGGACCTACGCCGGCCCCACCTCCAGCACGGCCCAGATGGTCTTGCCCGGCCCGCCCTCGCACGGATACCAGCCCCAGCGGTCCGTGAGCGCGGCCACCAGGAGCAGGCCGCGGCCTCCCTCCAGTTCGTCGGACGGTTCGGCCAGGGCGGGCAGGCTCTCGCCGCGGGTGTCGGTGACCTCAATGCGTACGGTCGTGCCTTCGGCGGACAGGCGGAGGCGGAAGTCACGTCCGGCGACCAGGCCGTGGCGTACGGCGTTGGCGCCGAGTTCCGAGACGACCAGCGTCAACGCGTCGTGGGCATCGCTGCCGTAGGGGATGCCCCAGGTGTCGAGACGTTCGCCGGCCAGGCGGCGGGCGAGACGGACGCCGCGTGGGGTGGAGGTGAAGCACATCGTGAAGTGATGCCAGGGGAAGCGGGGTTGGGTGGTGCGGATGGGACGTACGGGGGGTGGTGGCTTACTGGTCATGGCTCCACGGTGACGTCTGGTGGCGTAGCGTGACCAGGGGTGACGCGCCGTCGCGGGCTGCTTGTACGCGGCGGGCGTTCGGCGTGTACGTACGTGGGACAGGCGGGGTGGCGATGAGGCAGGACGAAGCGGTTGCGGGCGCGGGTACGGGGGGAGGCGTGGAGCCCTCATCCGAGACACCGTCGGACGGGAGGTCGGAGAATGGGGTTGCGGTCGCGTTCGGGCGGCAGTTGAAGCTGTTGCGGGTGCGGGCGGGGCTGGACCGAGCGGAGTTCGGGAAGCGGGTGGGGTACGCGGCGCAGTCGGTTGCGTCGTTCGAGCAGGGGAGGCGGGTTCCGCAGCCGGGGTTCATCGACAAGGCGGATCAGGTGCTGGAGGCCGGAGGGCTGCTGATTGCCGTGAAGGAGGAGTTGGCGCGCTCCCAGTACCCGGCGTTCTTCCGGGACGCTGCGCGGCTGGAGGCTGAGGCGCTGGAGCTCTTTCTATATGCAGTGAGCGCTGTACCTGGACTGCTACAGACGGAGGAGTACACACGCGCTCTGCTTGCGATGCGGCGACCTCTTCTCGACGAGGACACCATCGAACAGCGAGTGTTGGCTCGTATCGCTCGGCAGGAGGTCTTGCACCGGTGGCCTACTCCGTTGATGAGTTTCGTGATCGAGGAAGCCGTACTGCGCCGACCGTTCGGTGGAAGGGCCGTACTGCGAGGTGTGCTTGAGCAGATTCTTCTCGTGGGCCGTCAGCGCAGTGTTGAGGTTCAGGTCATGCCGACAGACCGTGAAGATAATGCTGGACTGGATGGGCCTTTCACCATGATCACGCGCAAGGGCGGTGAGCAGATCGCCTACTTGGAAGTACAGGGACGCAGCATCCTGCTGACCGACCGCGATGAGGTGCGCTCCGTAGCGGCTCGCTATGGGATCATCCGTTCGCAGGCTCTCACTCCGCGGGAGTCTCTGGAATTTGTCGAGAAGTTGCTGGGAGAGCTATGAACACCACCGATGCTCCTGCCACGCAGGAGCTGGCTTGGTTCAAGAGCAGCTACAGCGGTGCTGAAGGCGGCGAGTGCGTCGAGGTCGCCTGGCGTAAGAGCAGCTACAGCACCGGTGATGGCGGTGAGTGCGTGGAGTTCGCTGCCGCAGCCACTCACGTGCACATCCGCGACTCGAAGAATGTCAGTGGCCCTGTGATGACCGTTGGCCCCGGCGCGTGGGCTGGGTTTGTCGGCCACGTCGCCAACTGAGCAACGTAGACGGGAGGGTCCCGCCGTGCGCCGAACGGGCGTTGCGGCGGGACCCTTCCGTATGGCCGGGGACTACTCGTCCACGTCTTCTTCGCGGCGGATCATCCGCCAAGCCGCCCGACGCGCACTGCGGTCCAGGTTGGACCGGAAGCTCTTGTCGGGGCCGAAGTACTGGCGCCCTATGCCGGCAGTCGTCTCAATGTGGTCGGCCATGTTGTCGGCGAACGCCCTGTCCCAGACCTTGCCGAAGTTGGCTTCGTCGTTGACGACGGCCGCTGCCCGGACCTTCGGGTCCTCCTTGGTCTTGTTGAACGGCTTCTGGACGTCTTCCTCGGTGAAGTCCGTACCGAACTTGGCGTTGAACTGGTCGATCAGCTCCGACAGCAGTGACTTCTCCGCCTCGGCCGCGCCGCCCGCACCCTCGCCGAAGCCCCGGAGCTCGGCCGCGCCCTCGGGGGAGAGGGAGATGTCCACCTCGCCCGTCTTCTCCACCCGCAGGTGACTGAGGTCGATCTCCCCTATGTCGACGCCACCGTCAGCGCGGCGGGGAAGCCGGATGAGGAGGTAGCGGCCGTAGAGGTGGAGCCGTTCCAGCTCGACGTCGCGGTAGGGCACGATCTGCGCGAGGAAGCCGTACTTGCGTACGTAGTCGTTGAGGTTCGAGCGGAACTCCTCAGCCGTCTCCACGTCGTCCTCCTCCTCGCTCTGCAGGAGGGGCGTGAAGCGGGCAACGGCGGGGGAGAGGAGCCGGTACAGCTCGGCGTGCAGTTTCTCCCACTTGGCCTGCGAGCCGGCCGCCTTCTCCTTCGCCGCGAAGTACGCGGCGGTGAACTCGTCCATCTCGGACTCGGAGATGATCGGCGCCGACATGACCGCGCTCTGCGCGGTGTAGAGCAGGTTCGGGTCGGAGGGGAGGGTGTTGGCCTCCTCGAAGTACGGGCGGAACGCGTCCCGGATGTCCTCGGCCTCGTTTGTGAAGTCCAGGACCGCCAGGTCGGCCTGGTTCTTGCGGTCGGCGGTGCGGTTGAGGCGGGAGAGGGTCTGCACGGCGGAGATGCCGGTGAGCTTCTTGTTGACGTACATGGTCGTCAGGAGTGGCTGGTCGAAGCCGGTCTGGTACTTCTCCGCAACGACCAGGATCTTGTACTCCTGCTGACCCCGGCCGCCTGCGTTGACCGCCTTGTCGTCGGCTCGGGTGTACGCGAACGCCTTCGGCAGCGCGCTCTCCGCGATCCCGGCGTTCTCCTTGGGCTCGGTCGTCTCCTCGTCGTCGATGGTGAGCGAGCCGGAGAAGGCGACCAGGACACCGAGATCCGGGTACTTGGTGTCGTACTCCCGGTCCTTGATGTAGCTCTTGATCGCCCGTGCCATCTGAACGGCGGACTGCCGCGAGGCCGTCACCACCATGGACTTGGCGCGCCCGCCGAGCCGGCCCCGGGAGTGCGCGAGGAAGTGCTCGACGATCACCTGGGCGTGCTGGGAGACGGTGTACTCGTGAGTGAGGGCGTACCGGGCGAGCAGGCTGTTTCCCTTGGAGGGGTCCACCTCACGCTCGTCCGGGTTCTGGTTCACCAGCTTCCAGTACGTGTTGTACGTGACGTAGTTACGCAGCGGGTCGAGGATAAAACCTTCCTCGATGGCCTGCCGCATGGAGTACGTGTGGAAGGGTCGGTAGGCCGCCTTGCCGTCCACGGTGTCTTCGGTGCCGAAGAGTTCGAGTGTCTTGGCCTTCGGGGTGGCGGTGAACGCGAAGTACGAGAGGTTCGCGGCCTGTGAGCGTTCCGCGGCCTTCTTCTTCAACTTCTCGTCGACCGTGACGGCCGTCGCGCCCTGGTCTTCCGAATCGGAGTCCAGTCCGAGGTCGCGGAGGGCCGCGCGTACGGCGGTGGCAGCGTCGCCGGACTGGGAGGAGTGGGCCTCGTCGACGATGATCGCGAAGCTGGTGCCCTTTATCTCGGTCGGGTTCCGCTGGATGTAGTCCAGCAGCGCCGGGAACGAGTGCAAGGTGACGGTGACGATCTTGCCGGTGTCGCGGGACAGCGCCCGGGCGAGCTGCTCGCTCTTCGAACCGTGCTTCTCGTCCACCTTCACGACCAGGCCCTCGGTCAGCGAGAAGCTGCCGACCGTTTCCCGGAGCTGGGCGTCGAGGTTGCGGCGGTCCGTGATGACGATGACCTTGTCGAAGACCGGCGCGCCCGGCTTGATCCGTCCGGCGGACAGGGCGTCGGTGTCGAGAGCGCGGGGGTCGATGTCGGCGTGGAGGTCGCTCAGGCGGTGAGCGAGCCAGCCGATGGTGTTCGACTTGCCGGAACCGGCCGAGGCCATGACAAGGTAGTTCTGGCCGACGCCGTGGGTTGCGGCGTGGGTGGTCAGCTTTTTGACCACGTCCCACTGGTGGAAGCGCGGGAAGATCGTCGACTTCGTGGTGCCGCCGCCGGGGGTCTTGGTCTTCTGCTGGTGCACGTAGCGCTGGAGCAGGTCGAGCCAGTTGTCCCGCGCCCAGACCTGTTCCCACAGGTAGGAGGTGGCGTACCTGCCGTACGCGGTCGGGGCAGGGTTTCCCGCCCCGCCGGGCAGGCCGGCGCCGTTGGAGCCGGTGTTGAAGGGAAGGAAGCGGGTGTTCTTGCCCCGGAGTTGCGTCGCGACGAAGACGAGGTCCGGGTCGACCGCGAAGTTCGCGATGACGCGGCGGGTGAAGATCAGCTCGGTGGGGTCGCGGTCGGTGCGGTACTGCTCCTTGGCGTGCTCGACGCCCTGCCGGGTGAGTGGGTTCTTCAACTCGGCGGTGGCGACGGGGATTCCGTTGATGAACAGGGTCAGGTCGAGGCGGTTGTTCCAGTCGGCCTGCTTGGTGGCGTAGGCGAGTTCGCGTACAACGGTGAGACGGTTGGCACGGTAGCCGTCGAGGACGGCGTCGTCGGCGACCAGATTCGGCTTGAAGTAGGCCACGCGGAGACGGACACCCCGGTCCTTCACGCCGTTACGGAGGACGTTCAGGAGGCCGTCGTCGCTGATCGCCTTGTCCAGGCGCTGGGCGAAGCCGCGCTGGGCGGCGTTGACGTCGTTGCCGTAGACGGCGAGGAGTTCGTTCCACTCGTGGATCTGGCTCTCGCCGAGGAAGGTGAACAACTCGTTGGTGTCCAGGCCGAGGTCCGCCTGGTAGTCCTCGGGCCGTGCTTCGCGCCAACCGCGCTCGGTCATGGAGGCGACGATGGCCTCGCCGAAGGCGCCCTCGTCGTGGATGGGACTCATGCCTGCACTCCGTCCGTTACGTTGCGGCCGCTGGCGGTGGAGACGTCGAACTGGCCGGTTACGGCGGCGGTGATGAGGGCTTGGCGACGTTCGGTGAGCACGGCAGATTGAGTGCGAAGCGAGTCTGCCAAGGCCTTCTGGCGGAGTGAAGCCACATCAAGGCGGGCCGCCAGACGGTCTTGGACGTCTCGTTCGGGGAAGGGAAACCTGTGTGCACGTAGCTGCTCACCTGTCAGGTGAGAGATCGTTGTGGCGTTGCTTTCTACGGCGAAGACATTCTGAGCAGTGGCCGCGCGCAAACAGTAGAAGAGCCACCGTGGTGACGTGTAGCCCCTCGCCCGAATTCGGTGCAGGGCCTTTTGGTAATAGATGTTGTCCGCCTGCCCATCCCAGATGGCCGCACGGCCTGGCTCGCCCCCCTCACACACTAGGAGGTCGCCTGGGCGCACGGCGTAGCGCTGACGCTCCTGGGGAGGGAAGTCCATAAGTAGTAGGTCGTCGGTTGTAATTCGGTCCCACTGCACGTTCGTATTTCTGAGGTAGGGCGCCGGATGCGAGCCGAGGACGTTCTCTTGATTGAGCATCTTGCCCAGGAGTACTTCGAACTGATAGCTGACAGGCATGACGGGCCAGTGGGCTGGAACGCTGCCGAGCCAGTCGATACCACTTGCTCTGCGCAGCCCCGGCTCCTCCTTGCCGCGTACGATGTCGTATACCAGGCTGCTTGAGCGTTCCTCCAACAGGATCGCTTGACGGCGCCGACTCTGCCTCAGGGTGTCGATGCGGGCGGTCTCAGCGTCGAGGAAGTCTGCGATGCGGCACTGCTCCTCCACCGGAGGCAAAGGAACCCTCAGTTGTTCAATTTCTGGCATGTAGATGGTCTTGTGAGTCGAACCGGTAGCAACACGCTTGAGATCCGGGGCCATTCCCCGTAGAGCGTGAAGAAGGTAGCGAGAGTCCAACTGGGGTCCGCAAGTCCAAGTCGCGAAATCCTGGCTTGTGGCCATATCGCAACCCATGATGGCCGAGAATCCGACCGATGCCGTACGAGAAAGAATTACAGTGCCAGCAGGATGAAGGACGGCTGATGAGTTCGCCAGCCCCAGCTGGCTGATCTTTTCCTTCGTCTCCGTGATGACGCTCGTCTGCCCGCTCCGCAATTGCCATACATCAGCTAGTGTGATCCATGGCTTAGTGCAGTCATTCCAGTACTCGGGCTTACTGCGGCTCGGAGTATGTCCAGATCCCAATCGGGCAACGAGGCGAATGGGTGCCGTCGGCCATTGCGATTCGGCGAGCCAGGGGGCGATTCGAGTTCCGCTCATTTCGTGACCTCTCCGAGCAACGCCTGGATCTCCGCTTCCAGCGTCTTCAACTCCGCGTCGATCTCCGCCAACGGCCGCGGCGGCTCGTACACGTAGAAGTGCCGCGTGAACGGAATCTCGTACCCCACCTTCGTCTTCGAGTGGTCGATCCACGCATCCGGCACGTGCGGGTGTACTTCGCGCTTCAGGTACTCGTCCACGCCCTCGCCCAGCGGCACGTTCTCGTAGTCCCGCAAGTCGCCGTCCGGTTCCGACTCGCTCTTGATCTTCTGGGCCTCGCCCTCCGGGTCCCGTACACCCACCGTGTCCCGCAGCGCCTTCGCGAATGGTGCTCCGGTCGGCCCCTGCAGCCCGGCTTCAGCGATCGCGTCCCGCACGGCCATCTGTGCCTCGGACTTGGTTGCCCAGGTCGAGTCCTTCAGCGGATGCAGCGCGTCCGCGAGCAGCGCGGTCTCGGCCTCCGCCAATTCCCGGAACCGCGCGTCCTCCTCGTCCGTCAGCTTCCGGCGCGCCTTCGCCTTCGCTGCCAGCTCCGGCTCACGCGGCAGGAACCGTTCCTCCGCCCACTTCTGCACTGGCTTGGACGACAGCAGCGCCGCAAGCGTCTCCTCCGTCAGCTCGAACCGCAGCTTCAACGGCCGCTCCACCGTGATCCGCTGGTACCCGAACGCCGAGTTGTCGAACATCTTCACCTTGCCGTGCAACGGGTGTTCCGCGTCCGCCGCAGCCGCCACCGCGTCCCCGTACAGGCGCGTGATGTCGGCGATGTGGTTCGGCTTGCCACTCGTGCCGTCGCCCAACTCCTTGCGCTTGTCGCCCAGCGACTTTCGCATCTTCACCCACTGGTCGCGCGCGTCCAGCAGAACAACCTTGCCCTTGTGCTGGGCATCCTTTCGGTTCGTCAGGATCCAGAAGTACGTCGAGATGCCGGTGTTGTAGAAGAGCTGGTCCGGCAGGGCGACGATCGCCTCCAGCCAGTCGTTCTCCAGGATCCACCGACGGATCTCCGACTCGCCCGAGCCGGCCGCGCCCGTGAACAGCGGCGAACCGTTGAAGACGATCGCGATGCGCGAGCCGCCCCCGCCGTGCACGTCCACCGGCTTCATCTTCGAGATCATGTGCTGGAGGAAGAGCAGCGAGCCGTCATTGATGCGGGGCAGGCCCGCGCCGAAGCGGCCGGAGTCGCCGAGGTTCTTGTACTCGTACTCGACGTCCTCCTTGACCTTCTTCCACTCCACGCCGAACGGCGGGTTCGCCAGCAGGTAGTCGAACTTCTCCCGAGCGTGGCCGTCGTTGGAAAAGGAGTTACCGAAGGCAACGTTCTCCGGATCCTGCCCCTTGATCATGAGGTCAGACCGGCAGATCGCCCATGACTCCGGGTTGAGCTCCTGCCCGTACACCTCCACCGTGGCGTCCGGGTTGAGGGCCGCGATGTGATCCTCGGCCGCGCTGAGCATGCCGCCGGTCCCGCAGGCCGGGTCCATGACCGTACGTACGACACCGGGGACACTGAGAGCGTCGCCGTCCGGGGCGATCAGCAGGTTGACCATCAGCTTGATGACTTCGCGAGGCGTGAAGTGCTCGCCCGCCGTCTCGTTGGACTGCTCGGCGAAGCGCCGGATCAGTTCCTCGAAGATGTAGCCCATGTTGTGGTTGGGTACGACCTCGGGGCGCAGGTCCAGGTCGGTGAACTTGCCGATGACCTGGTAGAGCAGGTTCGCACTGTCGAGCTTGCGGATCTGCTGGGCGAACTCGTACTTGTCGAGGACCTCGCGGGCGTTGTCCGAGAAGGAACCGACGTACACCTGAAGGTTCTGCGCCGCGTTCTGCGGATCGGCGGCGATCATCTTCAGGGTCAGCGGGCTCGTGGTGTAGAACGAGCGGCCCGACGCCCGGCGCAGGAAGTGGTCCGTGTCGATGTCCTGGCCCGCGAAGCGCCCCGCCGTCTCGGCGACCTTGTCGCGCGTCGGCTCCAGAACACATTCCAGGCGGCGCAACACCGTGAACGGAAGGATGACCTTCCCGTAGTCGGACTGCCTGTAGTCGCCGCGCAGAAGGTCGGCGACGGACCAGGCGTGATTCGCCAGCTCCGTGTGCTTGCTGCTGTTCAACACGTTCCCTTCGATGAACCGCCCGGACCAGGGCGCTGGGTTCCATTGTGGTCGATGTGTGAAGGCCGAGGCAGCCGTTCAGGCCGATACGGGTTGGTTGCCGGGCCGTGCAGGCGGCCAGGTCGGTCGACAAACCCCGGCTCAGGGGCGCGTTGACGTGGCTGCGTTCCTCGGCACGACTTCCTCGGTGCGGACAACAATCACCTTAGCGCTGAGGTTGCAGGCGTCAAGTCGATTGACAGTGCTTTCACTGTCATGCTTATCTGTTGTTGCTTCCGATCAAAGGTTGTTGCAGCACCCTTGCGGCCTGGTCGACCTGCCGTCGCGCCGACCGGCTCCACACGTGGGACCGGGCACCGCCGCCGCACTCGCTTCACCGATCCCATGGGGGGATTCGTCATGCGCATCACCATGCCGACCGCGGTCATCGAAGGAACCCAGCTCACCGTCATGCCGTTCCGTGCGGACGCCGTGATCGGGACCATGTCCGTGCCGACGCTGGTCCAGCTCGTGCCCTCGCCCCGCCGCGAGGAGGACACGAAGACGCTCAAGGCCGCGTCCGGCGCCGTGCGGCGGCACGCCGAGCTGCGGTCGCTGGTGCAGCGGGCGCTGAAGTCCACGCAGAAGGGGAAGAACGTCGGCTCGTACGCCGAGTACATCGCCGACGGCGTGCAGGGCGAGCTCGCGGCCGGCTGGTCCACCCCGCCGATCACCTTCTGGCACGAGGGGCCGCTCGCCGCGCTCAGCGACGAACTGCTCCCCGGCACCGGGCTGCGCACCCTGACCATCACTCCGGGCACGTCGGTGGTCGCCATCGACGGCGAGACGCAGACGACGGCCTGGCACGAGCTGTACGACGACCCCGAGCGGTTCGGCCTCACCTACACCGAACTCGCGCAGGTGCGCGTGCCGTTCGAGCTGTACGTGGACCTCTCCGTGGCCGACGCGCGGCAGATCTTCTACGACCGGAACGTGCAGGGCGTCGTCGTCGCGAAGAACCTGGCCATGTCCATGGACCAGCGTGACTTCGCCACCCGGCTCGCCCACCGCGTCGCCGACGCGGTGAAGGTGGACATCGACGACAAGCTCGTCCCGTTCACCAAGCTCGTCAACGCCAGTAAGCGGCAGGTCGGGAAGACCGACTCCGAGGTCATCACCCTCTCCGCGCTGCGGGCCCTGGTGATCACGGCGATCTACGGGCGGAACGGTCTGTCCCGCTCGGCGGAGACCGTCCACGAGGACGAGCTGCCGGCCAGCACCGGCGCCGAGCAGGTGGAACAGAACGTGGTCCCGCTGCTGGCGCGCCTCATCTCCGACCACAGCGCGGACTTCGTCTCGCGCAGCGCCATCACGGCACCGGCTGTGCTCGCGGGGCTGGGCATCGCCGTGCACCACACCATGCCGTGGGCCGCATCCGTGAACGCGCTGAGCGCCGACGAACTGCGCCGGCTCCTCACCGGCATCCGGTGGGAGCGCGAGGCCCGTTACTGGGACGGCGTGGCAGCGAAGGCGAGCGCCTCCGGGCGCCTCAACTTCAGCGGCGGCGTCAAGGACTCCGGCGGACGCGTCGCCGACGCGATCCTCTACCCGGGCACCGAGGCGGGACGCAAGATCCGCGGCCAGTAGCTGGATCGCGTACGCATCAGGTCTGGGCCCTTCCTCGCCCTCCGTACCCCGAACTCATACAGAAGTACGACCACTTGGAGCACACCATGAGCGACACCCCGCAGTACCAGTACCCCGGCCCCTACCACCAGCCCCAGCCCGGTTTCCCCACCCCGCCGCCCGCTTCGCCGACGCGGAAGCCCTCACGTAAGAAGGCGTTGCTCACCCACGGCGCTGTTGCCTGCGTCGCCCTGCTCATCGGTACGGGTATCGGCTCCAGCGGCAACGCCGACGCGGACACTCACGCCGACGGAAGCGCCGCCACAGGACCGCAGCCGAAGGTAACCGTCACGGAGACCGCCGAGGCCCGTCCCGCGCCGACCGTGACGAAGACGAAGACGGCGAAGCCGAAGGCGCCCAAGAAGAAGGCGGAGACCGGCCCGGCCGACAGCTTCAGCGGTGACGGTGAGTACCTGGTCGGCGAGGACATCAAGGCCGGTACGTACAAGTCCGCCGGCTCGGACGACGACTTCGGGTGCTACTGGGCCCGGCTGAAGAATGCCAGCGGTGAGTTCGACGCGATCATCGCCAACGACAACCTGACAGGCCCGGGGCGGGTGACGCTCAACAAGGGCGAGTACTTCCAGACGCAGCGCTGCCAGGAGTGGAAGCGCGTTGGCTGACCGGCCACAGCCGGGAAACCCGGTGCTGCCCACTGGCCGAGCAGTTCGCGTGCCCGCTCACCGCGAGCGTTCACGCCTGTCGCCCGGTCGGCGCGGTCACCAAGCGGTGAACGGCGTGCCCTCCTCCACGGCTGCGATCACCGCGCCGAGCACATGGCTGGGCCGGGCGTTGTCGGGCCGGCCGCTTGCCGGGCGGGGTCTCCGCCGAGCGCGATCAGGTCGAGGCCGGCCGGCAGTTGGTGCGCGGCCCGACCCGCTGATTCCCGGGGCGGGCGGATGGCTCCCACAGGGCCAAGGTTCAGGCCCGGGCCTACTCGTAGCTGTCGAACCAGTGAACGTCGAAGTAGCGGGCCATTGAGAACGGGTGCTGCCGGTCGGTGAGCATGCGGTAGATGAACTCGGCGGTCGTCTCGTCGAACCGCTGCCAGGAGTCGGGGATGTCCTCTGTCACGAGGATGGGCCACCTGTCGGGGTCCGGGTGATCGGTGAGCCAGTAGAATCTGTCGGCCTGTTCGGAGCCCGCCCACTCCGGCAGCCCGCCGGGGGCCGGGTACACGTCGTACGGCCTCCACAGGTTGCTGCCGTGCGTGTTGGCCCACTCGCCGAGCCACGCGGTCTGCAGGACGATGTCATCGCTCTCGAAACCGGCATCGGTTACGTGTAGGTGCAGGTAGCCGTCGAATGCGCCGTGCCCGAACAACGCGGCGAGCCGCTTGTAGTCAGCGGGCAGTGCGGTCCCGATCCGGGTCTCGATCGGCGCCCAGTCGATCGTACGCGCACGCGTGGTGTCCCATCCCGTGACGGCGACGACCCCGTCCACCCAGGACGTCATCTCCACGATCCGATCGCCGAACGGGGCCAAGAGCGAAGCCCCGTCCGGCTGTTCACGGTCGGATCCGCGAACCCGCCCATGGCGAGGTGCGCGGCCGCCCGTACTGTCCGCTGAGTGCCTCCTGGAGCGCGGAGAGATTGTTGTCCTCCGACAGCGCCAGGCGTACGTGTCCCGTGGGGTGTCCTGCCTCGTCACACTCCAGATCGCCCGTGCCTGGCCAGGCCAGGTGGTGGACAGCCGAGAGGAGTTCTTCCTGTTCGTCCATGGCAGGCATTGAAGTGGATGCGACTGACATGGACGGTGAGTGAGCGCGCAGGCCGGGCGTGGGGCGTTGCCGGCGTGCCGAGTTGGCCGTCCGGGGAAGTCGCGGACGGTCATCCGGATGGTGAGGCTGTGAGCGTCGCCCGTGATCAATACAGCGGGAGCATGTGTGACGGTGTGATCAAGTGGGTGACCGCCCGCGCCTGCCGAACCCGGGCGCGGCTCCGTGCCTACCGAAAGCCGAGATGCGGATCGGTGCGGGCCAGTTCACAGCTGGCGGCCCACAGGCGAGCGGCGACGGCCGGGTCGGCCATGTGGGAGGGGACGGGCTCCCGCCGTGGTGTGCCACGCAGGCCGAAGACTCTCGGCCCCCACAGCTGTCCTCCCTGTACGTCCGGGTCGAGAACGGCACGGACGACGGGCCATGCTCCGGCGTCCTTGCCCTGCACCAGGAGCCCGGCGGGCAGGGCTCGCAGTCGCTCGCCGGGGGTTGTCACGCGTACCGGCGGGCGGGACGGGGTGAGGGAGTCCAGTGCGCCGCCGGGATGGGCCACCACACTGAGCACCGTGCTGCCGACGGCCCGCAGGTGGCGATCGAGTTCGAAGCCGAAACACATCTGCGCCAGCTTCGACCGGCCGTAGGTGCGCTTGGGCCGGTAGTCCCTGGTCGACTGCAGATCGCGCAGGTCCAGCCGCTCGGACCGTGCCGCGAAGCTTCCCACCGTCACGATGCGGCCCGCCGGCGCCGCGGACAGCAGGGGAGCCAGCCACTGGGTGAGCGCGAAGTGGCCGAGGTGGTTGGTGCCGAACATCAACTCGTGGCCGTCCTCGGTCTCCCGACGCGGCGGGTCGTCGAGCGCGACCCCCGCGTTGTGGACCACCGCGTCGAGGTGATCGACATCCAACCTGTCCACGGCGTTCTTCAGGGACGACAGGTCGGCAAGGTCCAGTTGAAGGTGCCGCACGTGCGCGCCGGGGACGCGCGAGCGGATCGAGGCAATGGCGGCCTCGGCCTTCGCGGCGTCCCGGCTGCCGAGTACGACGATGGCGCCGGCGGCGGCGAGCTGCTCCGCGGCGAAGTAGCCGATCCCGGCGTTGCCACCGGTGACCAGGAAGGTCCTGCCCCGGGCGGACGGCAGCCGGTGAACGTCCCACGGTCGGCTCTGGAATGCGGAAGACACGATGACGGGCTCCTTGCGCTCTCGGGCAGTGTGCTCATGGGGAGCACCAACCCGCCCAAGGTCTCAACCTCCGCCGACATAACGCCGACAGATCACGGACACCGCCGACAGACTTCCGACTTCTCCGGAAAACGCCGAGAGCAAGGAGGCCACTACACCACGACCGGCGCAGAACTGAGCGTGAGCGCAGACAGGTGAAGCACCACTGCGGTGTTCGCCCTGCCAACGGCGCTGCTGTCCTTTCGGTGTCGGCAGAGTGGGCGACCTGCAGTGCCGTTCCTGAACGCTTGATCCGGTACCCGACTCACAATTCCGCCGTATCTCGGCCGACCCCGCCTTGGTTGACGGGAGGCTGCCTCTTCAGGGAAGCACTTCCTTGCTTTCTTCGGCGTCGCGTGCAGGCCGATTCTGCTAAAAAGGCGCACCACACGAGACAGCCTCTACAGCTGCCCCACAGGACATGACCAATTCGTCAGGTGTTTCGGATCTCGCCATGCTACAACACCCCCTTCGGTAACCGGCACAGCCGGTCGTTGAGTTCCCGGAACTACCGGAAGCCCCACCTGGAAGAGTTCGACGAATGCTGTAGGGATTCGATCGGCGAGCGCATAGATGATTTCCTCGTCGGCCTCCGAGAGGCCCACTGAAAATCCACAGCCCATCCCGGAACCATCGGTAAGAAGAAGGTCCACTCGTTCCGGCGGATCGCCCATGACCGTATAGGTCACGCTGGGATTCAGGTCGGGGCGTTGCGCCCGTAGGTCGCGGAGTACGACTTCGGCGAACCGCTGGACTCGAAGCATCCAATTTCCTAACTCCCAGGTGACCCGTTGGGGCATGACATTTTAGCGAACTTCACGCCCCAACGAGTTGATCAACTCTCGGTCAGGTCAGCGTGATGGTGAAAGTGAAGGTGGTGGTGATGGTACGAGTCCCGCCCCTGATGGGGAACGACTCGCGGATCGTGAGGACGTAAGGCCCGCCAGTGCTCGTCTTGAACGACGAGTGCACCAGGTAGGCCGGCGACACACCCACATGCCGGTCGTGGTAGTTGACCTTCTTCCCGTTTTTGGTCGCAGTCGCGGTCTCAGACATAGCCCCAGTGGCAGGAGCTATCGTGGCCGCCTTCAGCTTCAATCCCCATGCGAACGTCTGAGGGGACCCGTAATGCACTTGACCTGTGAACTTCCCGTAGGCCGCGTTGTTAGTGAAAGACGGATGGCCGGGGTTGAACGTGTGGTTACTGATCGGCCATGTCGTAGCCGACGCGGCGCCCTTGACGGCGTCCTTAACCTGTGTGTTTTCCGTGACCTTGGTGACAACTGCAGAGTCCGGGTCTCCGGTTGAACTGTCCGTTGCCCAGGACGGCGCGACTGCTAACGACAGTGCAATGGCTGTCAGAGTCGCCACGATTGCCGTACGTGCCTTCGTCATGGAACCCCCGCGATTTCTATTGGATGGTCTCGGCCTACACATCTACGCACAGTCAACGAACTCTGCACAAACAGTTATTGTGTGATCGTCATCTCGATATTGAATTGGAACGAAAAGTGCCCAACATCCCTCACGGGACAGCGGATCCGTGTGCTGGTGGAGGCCCCAGGGCCGCCTGCTGGCCGCCGTGGCGCCAGGGGTGGCCGCCGCGCCGAGCGTGTGGAGGCTCCAGTGGCTCACCGAGCACCGGGAGCCGACCGATGACGACCGCCGGTGCCCACCCGGGCGGCGCGTCCGGGACATAGTTGGGATCGTTCTCGTGTGCTGCGTCGATGTCGTTGTGGTGGTGAACCCGGAGGAGTATCGCTCGCAAAGCCGTCGAAGTAGCACATGCGTGGGCGCCTGTTGCGATAGTGATAACGCGGCCGCATGCGCTTCCATAGGCGGCCGCCGTTGCCCGCTGGCATAGTGCCCCGCATGCTCCGACGGATACGGATCACCAGACGCCCGGCCGCCCTGGCCGCAACTCTCGCGGCCGTCCTCGCCACAGCCTCGGCGCCGCGGTGGCCGAAGGATCCCACGAGGTCACGTTGCGGATCCAAGCCCCGGCGACCTTCCGCATGTACAACGCCGACGAGGGCGCCGACGCCGCGAACAGTGACTTCGTCGTGCCAGTCGCCGTCAAGCCCGGCGCCGGCGGCCCGGCCCGCAACGTCAAGGTCGTCGTCGACACGTCGGGACTGGAGGGTGTCGCCAGGGCGGGGAAGGGCGGCTACGGCCCCCGGCTTGGTGCTTCCAACACCGCGTCGGGGTCGATTCGTTGGTGGCACCGTAAGCAGCCGCCGGGCCGCGCCGCAAGCTGTCACGATTAGTCATTTTGCTGGCCGTGACGGGTCTGGGAGGGGTGGGAAGGTTTTCCCCACCCCTTTTCTACCTGCCGGTTGACCGAGAGCGCTCGAACGCCGGGCCCCGGATCCCGGCGCCGGAATCCCGAAGCTCAAGCATCGGCCCGGGGCCCCTCCGCGTTCCCACGGAAGGGTGAACCGACCGGTCCCGGAACTCGGTCCTCGGGTCTCAGGACCGTGCGGGGCTCAGAGTTCGGCATGGTCGAGGCGTGAGATCGTCGGAGCGCCCGGCCTCGATGCCGGACCACTGGGGATGGTGCGCCCATTACTTCGCAGGCGGATGGGCTGCCGACGCCCTTCGAACGCGTCGAGCAGGGCGACCGGCCGGTCCGGCCCGGTCAGTTCGAGGACGTCGGCCACCTCGACTCCGTCAGTCGGAGGCCTCCGGGGCATCCGGGCCGGGACGCTCCGCCAGTTCCTTGATGCGCAAGAGACGGGTCTCCCAGGAGTGGCCGATCCGGTCCAGTTCCCGGGCCAGCGCGCCGAGCCGGGCGCCGACGGCGAGGTAGACGACCTCGCGCCCACGCTGCTCGGACTCGACCAGACCGACCTCGCGCAGCACCTCCAGATGCTTGCCGATCGCTTGACGGCTCACCGGCAACACTCTGGCCAGAGCAGACGCCGACATCGGGCCCTTGCCGAGCCGGGTGAGGATCTCCCAGCGCATCGGATCGCCGAGCGCGGCACACACGACGGGGAGGGCGACGGTCACGGTTGCATCGTCGAGGCCGGCGCGGACTTTTCGGCGAACGCCTTCGCGGCCTTCAGTTCGGCGAACCACCCCTTGTCGTTGCCCTCACGCTCCTTCAGCCACATGGCCGGGTCGTCGTGGAGGCCGGAGAAGCCGCTCTCGACGACGCGCAACGTCACCCCGCCGCCGTCCCGTTCGTCGACCCAGAATTCGACGAGGGTCGAGGGGGTCGACTCATTGCGGGACGGGGTGCCGATCCAGCGGAACGCTGCATAGCGCGGCTTGTCCAGCTTCACCGTCCGGAACCGGAACTCGCCCAGCGTCGGATGGCGTACCACGGCCACCTCGCCTTCGTAGCGCAGGTCCGGGTCGGCATCGACGGCGCCGTCGTTGACGTACCAGCCGGGGCGCGAGATCAGCTCCCAGACCCGCTCGACCGGGGCGTCGATGTCGATCTGCCGGGCGATCCGGTCGAGCTCGGCGAGTTCGGTGTCGGTGTAGGTGGTGTCGTTCATGGCATCCTCCCGGGTGTTCCCACGTAACGATCTGCAACTCAAGGGTTGCACGTCAGGGCGGCTATTGCAACCTATCGGTTGCAGTAGTGTTGCGTCGCGGGTCGAGAGCTGTTCTGCGCCCAGCCTCGGCGGCCGGCGTCCCGCGGGCGGACCCTGCACTTTCCGCGCTGCGCCCGGCAGTTGACGCGATGGCGACGAAGGCAGCGAAAACTGTGTGGGGTCGTGCACGCGTTTTTCGACGGCGCCGCTCGTACGTGGCGCCCGTGTTCAGTCGTGGGGCGGTTTCCGCAGGGCCGCTGTGACCAGACCCCGGATGTCCCCCCTGGGCACCTCCCCGCCGGCCACCAGTCGGTCGAAGACGAGACCGTCGATACATGCCAGCAGTGTGAGCGTGCGCCCTTCGACATCGGCCACCCCATGGGCGGCCAGGAACATCTCCACGGCGTCGCGTCCCGCGTTCGCCCGGGGTACGAGGATCGCCCGCAGCTCCGGGTCACGGGCGCTTTCGACCGTGCACGCATAGCGGGCGAGCGAACGCCGTCGGCCCTCTCCCGTGAGCCGCAACCGGGTGAACGCGGCGATCTGGTGTGTCAGCTCCTCGGTGCTGCGCGGCAGCGGTGTCGCTTCGCCCAACGCCTGGAGTTCGGCCTGGTCGAGCTCGACGAGCCGGCCGACCAGTGCCGTGAGCAGGGCCTTCCTGGTGCGGAGGTACGCAGAGGTGGTGCCGGGCGGCACGGCGGCCGCGCGGTCGACGGCACGGTGGGTCAGGCCTCGCATCCCCTCGTCGGCGAGCACCGCGATAGCCGCGTCGGCGAGGAGGGCGCGTCGGTCTGTGGTCACGATCCCTTTCTACACCTGGAGGTGATGCCCGTATGATCTTCTACAGATGTAGAAAATCATACGGTGGCAGAAGGTGAGCCTGGCATGGGTAGCACTGCGGTGGTCGTCGGCGGCGGCATCGGGGGATTGGCCGCTGCGATCGGGCTTCGTCTGATCGGCTGGGAGGTGACGGTCGTCGAACGTGCCCCTGTGCTCGACGACGCCGGTGCGGGCATCTCCCTGGCGGCCAACGGCATGCGCGCCTTGGACGCCCTGGGGGTCGGCGAGGCGGTGCGCAAGCTCTCGCGAGGCCAGTACAGCGGTGGCACCCGAACGCCGGACGGCCGCTGGCTGGCCCGCATGGACGGCACCGCGCTGGAGCGCGCACTGGGCACACCCATGCTCGGGATCCCACGCGCCACCCTGCACCGGTTGCTACGGGCGGCCCTGCCTCCCGAGTGCCTGGTCACCGGGGCCGAGGTGACGTCCCTCGACCGCTCCCGACCCGCGCTGGTGCGGGTGACCTGTGACGCTGCCGTCCTGGATGCCGATCTGGTGGTGGCCGCCGACGGCGTCGGTAGCCACGTGCGCACCTTGCTCTTCCCCGATCATCCCGGCCCTGCCTACAGCGGGTCGACCGTGCTCCGCGCCATCACCAGCCGGCCGATCGATCCGGGCACGGACTTCGAGTTGACCTGGGGCCCGGGAGCCGAGTTCGGCCACATCGCCTTCGCCGACGGGCGGGCGGAGTGGCATGCGGTACTCAACTCGCCCGCCGGGGTGCGCCACCGTGACCCGCTGGCCGAGGTCCATCGCAGATTCCACGGCTGGCACGCCCCCATCCCGGCGCTGCTGGAGGCGACCGCGCCCGACGCGGTCCTGCACCACGACGTCAACGAACTGGTCACCCCGCTGCCCTCCTACACCGTGGGCCGCGTCGCCCTCCTCGGCGACGCAGCCCACGCCATGACCCCGAACCTCGGCCAGGGAGCCTGCCAGGCACTGGAGGACGCGGTCACGCTGGCTGCCGCCCTCAACGCTGAACCCACCGTCGAATCCGCCCTCACCCGCTATGACACCGAACGCCGCCCGCGCAGCCAGGCGGTCGCCCGGGCGGCCCGCCAGGCCGGCCGGATCGGCCAGCAGCTGACCCACCCGCTCGCCATCACCCTGCGCAACACGGCACTTCGACTGACCCCGCCCCGAGCCGCGGCCCGGATGATCCTCCGCCATGCCAACTGGGCGCCGCCACGGCTGGGCTGAGCCGCCAGTGACAGTTGGAGCCGACACGTCACGCTGAGGCGACATGCCGTCACGACGGCCTACGCCGGCCCTACGTCCAGCACGGCCCGGATGAAGGAGTTGTGCGGGGCCTGGGTGGGTCAGCCGATGACGATGGGGTCGATGAAGGTGCCGGGGCGGGTGGCGCCGGACTGGTCCAGGATGGCGCCGCCGTAGGGCCACTTGAGGGTGACGTGGGTGGTCTCGTCGGGCGGGGTGAGCAGGACCGTGCTCACCCGGAAGGGCTTGGGGCCCTTCATCGTGCTGGGGAGCGGCAGGATGTCCATGGCGACCATGGCGGTGTCGTCGCCGGGGTGCAGGGTGATGGTGCTGGGCTTGACCGAGGAGCGGTGCAGGTCCCAGGCCGTGCCGGACGTGCTGATCAGGCGGACGCCGGGGAAGCCGTGCAGGGTGCAGGTGCGTCCGCCGCTGTTGGTGAGCCGGATCGAGGCGATCTGCTGGTAGTCGGCTTCCATGTCCGGGGCGCCGCCATGGGGGCCGCCCCAGCTGTAGCGCAGTTCGCCGGTGTGGCAGCGCTTGGTCTCCTCGGCGGTGGTGGCAGCGACGTTCACGGCGTCGGTGCGCGAGCCCTTCTCGGCCGTTTTCTTCACGCCGTTCCCCGACTGCTGTGCCGCGTCCTGCGAGCCGCCCTGGGTGTTCGAGGACGAGTCCTTCGCCTGGTCCGAGGTCGAGTCCTTCGCGGCATTGGAGGGTGCGGCGGCCTTGGCAGAAGAGGATGGCCCGGACGAGTCGCATGCGGTGGCGCCGGCGCCGACCGCGATGACGGCCAGCACGGCGGCGGCGCAGCGAACGGCGCGGTGGAGCTTGGCGGACATGGTTCCTCTTTTCCGGCGCCGGGCTTCCGCCCGGCGCTCCCCGTATCGAGTGCGTCTTACGGAAGGTGAGATGGCCGCCGTCCGGGGAGAGTTCACGGGAAATTGTCCGGAACCCGTAACAACACCTGTCCCGTCACCTGCCGCAACGCCCGCTCTTCTGCACCTGGCAGCCCTGAGCCGAGGCCTACGTCCTCGCCTGGAGCCGGCTCACCGCCCTTGGGTCGAGGCGGGGTCGAAGTCACCGCATCCAGGGGGTCAGCGACCCCGCTGAACGATCAAGGTAAATGCTAGATTCCCTTCCGGAACGTCCGAACCGAGTGCTGGGAAGTGCATTGAACAAGTTGAAGAGGGGCGCCATAGCGACGGTCGTCGCCGGCGCGGCAGCCTTCGGCGGTGTGGTCGCCATCGCTCCTACCGCGAGTGCCGCAGGATCCTCTACCTGCACCGTGGACATCGCCAACGCCACCTACAAGACGACCACTTCGGTCAACCTGCGCACCGGCCCGGGAGCCGGGTACACCTCCCAGGGCATTCTCGCTACCGGGACCCATTTCTACGGTACGTGCAAATACGACACGTCCTACGGCGTCGGCGTCCCCTACAACGTCTGGACCTACGGCAAGGTGACGAGCGGTGCCAACTCCGGCAAGTGGGGCTGGGTCAGCGCTGATTACCTGAAGAAGGCCTAATCCTCGCCAGCCTGTGAAGGGGCCCGGGGCGGATGGCCGCCCCGGGCCCGGCACCGCGCCTACCGAAAGCCGAGGTGCGGATCGGTGCCGGCCAGTTCACCGCCGGCGGCCCACAGGCGAGCGGCGACGGCCGGGTCGGCCATGTGAGAGGTGCGGGCTCACACCGTGGTGTGCCACGCAGGCCGAAGACCCTCGGCCGCCACATCTGTCCGCCCGGTACCTCCGGGTCGAGGACAGTACGGACGATGGGCCATGCTCCGGCGTCCTTGCCCTGCAGCAGGAGCCCGGCGGGCAGGGCTCGTAGCCGCTCGCCCGCCGTTGCCACGCGTACCGGCGGGCGGGACGGGGTGAGGCAATCCAGTGCGCCGCCGGGGTGGGCCACCACACAGGGCCAGCCACTGGGTGAGCGCGAACGTCCGACAGCCGGCCGGAGGAACGCCGAGAGCAAGCAGGGGTGCGCGGCCCTGGCGGTCCGGCCCACATTCGGGCGCCATTCCTCTACGGCTGGAGCAGCAGGTCGCGTTGATACCAGGTGCCCGGCTTACCGCCGAGGTCGGCCGGGTCTGCCGGGCCGACCGGGACGAACCCGGCCTTGGTCAGCACCCTCTGGGACGCGGCATTGTTACGGGAGGTGGCCGCCCGCAGTGCGCGCAGCCCGTGCCGCGCCACCGCCAGCCGGCACAGCTCCCGGACGGCTGCGGTCGCCACGCCGCGGCCGGTGACGTGCTGCGCGACCCGGTAGCCAAGGTCGGCGGCGCCGTCCTCGAAGCGGTACAGGTTGAACCGGCCCAGAACCGAGCCGTCCTCAGCGACCAGCACGTAGAAAGCGCTGATCCCGGCCTCTTGCTCAGCCAGCGAGGCGCTGTGCCGGTCGGCGAACTGACGGAAGAACTCATCGCCGCGGTCGGAGATCGAGGCCGCGAAGTAGGCGCGGTTCGCCAGCTCGAAGGCCAGGACCGCCGGGGCATGGCCGGCATTCAGCCGCTTCAGCTCGGGCACCGCCCAACTCTACCCAGGCGCCGCGCTGAGGCCACCGGGCCGGCGTCAGGTGCGTGCAGGCAGAGGGTAGCCGTCGAACGCACCGTGCCCGAACCGCTCGGCGAGCTGCTTGTAGTCACCGGACAGTGCGGTCCCGATCGGGGCCTCGATCGCCGTCCTGGCCGTCGGGTCGCGGATGAGCCGGCCCTACGGACACGCAGACGTCCACGGGCGGCGGGGCCTTCACGGGGGAGCTGTCGATCGCCGTCATGGCTGCCACGTTAGAACCTTCAAGTGCACTTGAAGCAAGCGCGCTTCGCGCGGCACCCAACGGTTGGGCGGGGGATGAGTCGGAGGTCAGGGGCGGGCGTGTAGCTGTTCCTCAGTGGGGGGCTGTCCGGCGATGTTCGTGATGAGCTCGGTGCACAGGTCGCGGAGTTTGATGTTGCGGTGCTGGGACGCGGTACGCAGGATCTGGAAGGCCGCGTCCGGGGTGCACCGTTGCTGGCCCACGATGACGCCGATGGCCTGGTCGATGACCGCCCGGGACTGCAGTGCGGTCTGCAGGTCGGCGGCGAACTCCTGGGCGTCGCTGATGCGTTGGGCCAGCGCGATGGCGCCGGTGGCCTGCGCGGCCAGGGAGCGCAGCCCGGTGAGGTCCGCATCGGCGAATGCGCCGGGTTTGGGCGCGTAGAGGTTGAGGGCGCCGGTGGTGTGGGTGTGAGCGGCGATCGGGAGGGACAGCGAGGAGCGGGCTCCGCAGGCGGCGGCGTAGGCGGGATACGGGCCCCAGCGTTCTTCGCTGAGCATGTCCGGCACGCTGATCTCTTCGCCGCTGCGCAGGGCCTGCAGGCACGGACCGTCGTCCTGGCCGTACTGGGCCTCATCGAGAGCCGAGGCGCTGGCGCCGGCGCTGGCCACCGTCAGAGGCCTGCGTTCCCGCTCCAGGGTGATGCCGCATCCGTCGGCGGCCGGGGCATGGGCGAGGGCGGCTTCCGCCAGGGCCTGCAGAAAGCCGTTCAGGGTGTCGGTGTCGAGCAGAAGAGAGGAAATATCGGGCATACCGGGGGCGGGGGGCATGCCGGGGGGCTGGGAAGACATGGTGGTTTCCGTTCCGGGCAGCCTGAGGGCCCGTGTGTGGCAGGCATCGATATGCCGCCAGGGACCGCGGACTCCAGCCCGAAGGGACATCTCCAGCGCGGGCGGCGCTCCGCCCGGGAGGAGCAGACGACCAGCCGCCGCTTTCCACTATGCACCCTGCCGACCGCCGGCGTGAGCCTCCGGTCCTGAGGCCTGTGGGACGTGGTACGCGCGGTCGGGCTGCCGGGTTGTGTGCCCCGGCGGATGAGGGGCAGACTGTTCTCTGCGGTCAGGAAGCGGCCCGGTTGTCACCGTGCCTCCCTGGAGTGAGTCTTGACTTCTGCGAGCTACCACCTCGACGCGCGGCATCAAGTGATCGAGCTGCGCGATGTCATCGACATCGACGACGAGCCCCCGATCGAGCGGGAACTGTGCCTGCTCCTCGCCTGCTCCCCGGCTCGTGCCGTCATCGTGGATCTCCACACGCCCATCGTCACCACTGCGACCCTGCGTCTGCTGCTACGCCTGCGCCAGGCCGCTGACCAGTACGGCATCGTCCTCTGCGTCACCGCCCGGCATCCCCAGGCCGCCAGGATCCTGCACATCGTCGGCATGCAGGACATCCTGCGGGTCACCGCCACCCTGGCCGGCGCCAAGGCCATGGCCGCTGCGTGCGTCGCAGCACCGCAGATACCGGCTTGCCCACGACGGCGCACGCCTGTTCCCGCGGTGCCGTGGACCCGGTTCAAGGCACACCTCCACGAGATCGTCCGCACCGGTCGGCGCCAGCCCGGTGACCACCGGGGGCAGGCGAGCGAGGCGACCTGACGCTGGCACGGAGACCGTCCCTGCAGAAACAGCCGCGACCACCACGGACGTATAAGGAGAGAGCTCATGCTGATGGCACACCCCGCCGTGCTGGAAAACCTCCTCGACCAGTACGAGGCCCTGCACGCCGATCATGGCGACACGGACGACGCCCGTCGCCGTATGGAAGACGTCATCTACACCCTGTGTGTCTCCACCGGTACTCGCGACATCGGCCCCGCACTGGCCGCCGCACGCCGTCGACTGGCGCAGGACAGCGCGCCCTCCGCCGCACGCCTGCCCGGTCGCTCCGGCCCGTGCCGACCGGGAGCCGGCGTGGGGTGAGCACCAGGGTGGGCCGTTACGGGACTCGGCAGCCTCGGTGTGCGGAGCAGACCGGCCCCGGCCGGGACCCCGGGAATCTCAACCCGCCGAACTGAGTTACTTACGGCTACAGCGATGGCAACGGGGTGGACCGCAAGGAGGGGACGTAAGCCGATGAGCCTGCGTCAGTACGAGTACGCCCTGGCCGTTGCCGAGGAGGGCTCGGTGACGGCGGCGGCGGAGCTGCTGCGCGTCGCTCAACCGTCGGTGTCCCAGCAGATCCGCGGCCTGGAGCGGGAGCTCGGCGTGGAACTGTTCGCCCGCACGCCGACCGGACTGGTGCCCACCGTGGTCGGCCGCGCGTTCCTGCGGGAGGCGGAGATCGCGGTGAGCGCCTCGCGGCGGGCGAGGGCCACGGCGCGGGCCGGCGCCGATGAGCTGGTGGGCGAGCTGGTGGTCGCGGTGCAGATGGGCTTCGGCACCCGGCAGCTGCCGGGTGCGCTGGGCGCGCTGCGCCGCCGCTACCCGCGGCTGGAGGTCACCGTCTTCGAGGAGCCGAGCTCCGCCGAGCTGGAGCGGCTGTGCCGCCGGGGCGTTCTCGACCTCGCCCTGATGGCGGCGTGCGAACGCAGCCCCGCCGACGCCCACCACCTCGGCGACGAGGAGTTCGTCGTGGTCCTCGCCCCCGGGCACCGGCTGCTCGCCGCGGACCGGGTCGAGCTGCGGGAACTGGCGGGGGAGCCGTGGATGAGGTTCGACCGTGACAGCGCACTCGACGGCGTGCTGCTGAACGTGCTGCGGGACAACGATCTGACCCCGACCACGGCCGCCCGCGTGTCCCAGACGGCGACGGCCGCGCGCTGGGCCGCCCACGGACTGGGAGTGACGCTGGTCCCGGCCTCCGCGGTGCCCCACGGGCACGAGTACCTCGTTCGCCCGGTATCCCCGGCCGTGTCCCAGCCCGTCATCGCCGTGATCCGGCAGAGCGCGGGCCCGGCGGAGACGGCCCTGCTCGAACTTCTGCGTCAGGAGAACTGGTCCGAGCCCGCTTAACTCCCTCTGCCGGAACCGGCGTCTGTCGGAGCCGGCGTTCGGGAACGCCTTCGGCGTCAGCCCATGGGGAATTCGCCGCCGTCCACGATGAGATTCCTCCCGGTCAGCCAGCTGGCTCGGCCGGACACGAGGAACAGCACCGCGTCGGCGATGTCGTCGGGCTGACCATCGCGCCCCAGCGGCGGGGTGTCACCGGCGTTGGTCTCGGCCGGCCCCGCGTCCATGCGCGCGGACACCTCCGCCCACTGCTCCCGCGTTGCTTCGCCGCCAGGGGTGGCGGTTCTGCCGGGAGACACGGTGTTGACCCGGATTCCGAGGGGGGCCAGCTCCGAGGCCAGTCCTCGGCTGTAATTCTCCAGCGCCGCCTTCGCCGTGGTGTAGTGCAGGAACGGTCCTACCGGGGTGAGGACCGCGGCCGACGAGACGTGCACGATCATCCCCGAACGCCGTTCCCGCATCCCCGGTACCAGCAGCGAGTTCAGCCGCACCGCCGACAGGAAGTTGAGGTCAAGTGCGTCCTGCCACTCCTCGTCGGGGATGGCCGAGACGCCCTCGTGCGGTCGCGCACCACCCGCGTTGTGGACCACGATGTCCACCCCGCCGAGCACCTCCTGCACCGCTGCCGCGAGCGCCTCCGCTCCGGCCCGCGTCCGCACGTCGGCCTCCACGAAGGTGGCTCCCGCCGGCACGGTGCTCGTCGCCGACCTGGCGGTCGTGAGCACCTCGGCGCCCGCGTCCAGGAGTTGGCGTACGACGGCCGCTCCGATCCCGCGAAAACCGCCCGTGACCAGGGCCCGCTTTCCCGCGAGTTCGCGTGTTTCCGATCCGTTCTCGATTGTGGGCATGCCACCGGTCCTCTCGATTGGTGTTTGTCCGCTCGACGGCATAAGGATCGGCGTGCGCAGAGCGCGAATTCTCGGAGAAATCGCGGTGAGCACCTCGTCGAGTTGTTTCACGGTACGGCCGGAAAAGAACGAGGGGCAAAGACGAATTATCAGCAGCGGCTATAGGGAACTCCTATGTCGCGCCTATCCTCCGCCGGTGAGCGATTTCCACGCGGCTGTCCCTGTTTTCACGGCGGCCACCACCGGTGCGACGGGACGACGATCAAGCAGTGACGCGGCATCAGTTGACGGGCCACTGAAGGACCTCCGGCTCGGTGGGATCGTCTTCGTCGGCGCCTGAGCCACCCCGCAGCGATGGTGGCGTCGTGCGGGTGATTCCCCGTCCGCACGCCACGGCTGCCAGCGTTCCGGCCCCGGCCGTACCGGCGGCGAGCGCGAACACCGCGGCCGCCCCCGACCGGTCCAGCACCACACCTGCGACGGCCGAACCCGCGCCGACACCCAGGTTGTACGCGGTGTTGACCCACGCACCCGCCTCCATCTGTGTGTCCCCCGTGACCATCGAGTCCACCAGCAGGTACGAGGTGATCAGCACGGTGTCCCCGCACGCCCCGGCGCCCAGCAGGGCGACGGCGGCCACCGGGATGAACGGAGCCAGTGCGGGCAGGGCGAAGCAGGCCGCTCCGGCGGCTGCGATCAGTGTCAGTCGCCGGGCGAGCGAGGCGCGCCAGCGTGGCAGGCGGCGTGTGACGCACTGACGTCCGGTGCCGACCCGCTCGGGCGGTCGAGTCCAAGTAGTTCGGAGCGGCCGGTCGTTGCAGTTGGCCGGGAGGGCGAGAACCCTCAACGCAGCCTCGCGTACACGATCAGGTTGTTCACCGGGTGTCCCTGGGCGTCGAAGGATCCGTCGCAGGTGATGAGGCGCAGGGTGGCGTTGGGGGTCTTGTCGTAGACCTTGTCGGTGGGGAACGCCTTCTTACTGACGCTGTCGGTCCCGGTGACGGTGAAGTGGACGCTCTTTCCGAGTGTGTTGAGGACGGCGATGTCGGCGCCCTTGTCGAGCTTCTTGAGGTCGTGGAAGACGGCCTTGCCGAAGCGGGTGTCGTTGTGGCCGATGATGACGGCGGCTCCGCGCTCGCCGGGTGCGGTGCTCCCGGTGTACCAGCCGGCGGTCATGCCCTTGTCGGCCGGTGGCACCTCGACCGTGCCGTCTGCGTTCAGGCCGAGCCGCAAGAGGGAGCTGGACACGCCGATCGAGGGGATACTCACCCGGGCCGGGGCCGCGGGGTGTTTCGAGGGGGCGGTGCCGGCGGGCGGCTTCGATGAAGCGTGGGCCGAGTCCGCGGACGAACTGCCCGAGGCAGCGGCCCCGTCGGTGGAGGCGGACGCCTTTGCCGGGTCGGACGTGCAGCCGGTCAGGGCGGCGAGGGCCAGGCAGAGCAGGGCCGGCAGCAAGGCGGCCGATCGCCGCGTCGGGCGGGATGGACGGGTCTCAAAGGGTGTACCGGACACGAAGGGCTCCTGGTCGGGGTCGGTGCGAGCGGCAGTGGCGCCGCCCCGGTGAGACGGAGGCGGCGCCACGGCGAGCAGGTGGGTCAGTTGTTGCCGCGTGCCGCGGAGCGGCGGCGCAGTACGACGGTGCCCGCCCCGGCCAGGAGGACGGCACCGGCGGCCGAACCGATGAGTGCCGCGGTGTCGCTGCCGTTTCCGGCGGGCTTCTCACCGGCGGCGACGGCGCCCCGGGGGGCCGCAGCCGGGCGGGCCGTGCGGGCCGGCGCCTTGGTGCCTGCGGGGACCGGCGACGGGGTGGGCTTGGTGCCGGCGGCGACTGCGCCCCGGGGCACCGCGGTGGTCGGTGCGCTGCCCCGGGGCGCGGTTGTCGGCACCGGTCGGGGAGTCTTGGCGCGTGCGACAGCGGCCTCCCTGGCAGCGGACGCTGCGCGCTCGGCGGGCGTCGGCCGGGGGTGGGTGGACGCGAAGGCCCCGGTGGTCGGCGCGAGCACCGCGCCGACCGCGACAGCGGCGAGCACAGCGGCGCGCAGGGAAGAACGGGGGGACATAGATGGCTCCAGTTCCAGCTCGGTCTTGATGACGCCTGGGTGCCGGTTCGCACCAGGCGTGCCGGGCATGCCGGAAGACTGGCAACCACTTATGAGGAAGCTGTCAGGACGCTGTGGTCATCGGATCAGGGCTGCGGCGCAGTCGTCCCGCTCGGCGCCGGCGGAGCCGCATCGGAGGGCAGCCGCAACGTGAAGACGGAGCCCTGACCCTCCGTGCTCACCGCGCTCACCGTGCCGCCGTGGGCCTCCGCGAGCTTGCGGACGATCGCCAGGCCGAGGCCGCTGCCGCCGGTGCGGCGGCTGCGGGACTTCTCGGCGCGCCAGAAGCGGTCGAAGACGTACGGCAGCGCGTCGGCCGGGATGCCGGTGCCGGTGTCGGCGATCTCCACCATGACCTCGCCGGGCTCCGAACTCCCGTACGCCCGCAGGGACACCCGCCCGTTCGCCGGTGTGTGGCGCAGCGCGTTGGACACCAGGTTGCCGACCGCCTGCCGCAGCCGCACCGGGTCGGCGGTCAGTACGAGCGCCTGCGTACCCGTCACCGTCAGCGTGACGCCCGCGGTTTCGGCCCGGGCCTGGTGCGCCGCGGCGACCTGACCCAGCAGGCCGTCGATCCGTACCGGCTCCAGGTGCAGCCGCAACGCGCCCGCGTCGGCCGCCGCGAGGTCCTGCAGGTCGTCGATGATGTGCTGCAGCTGCACCGCCTCCTCGAGCAGCGAGGAGACGAAGGCCGGGTCCGGGTCGGCGAGGCCGTCCTGCGCGGCCTCCAGCCAGCCGCGGATATTGCTCAGCGGGGTGCGCAGTTCGTGCGCGACGTCGCTGACCATCGCCTTGCGCTGTTGCTCAAGGCGCGCCCGGTGCGCCGACATGTCGTTGAAGGTGGCGGCCAGCCGTCCGATCTCGTTGTCCGAAGCGACCTGCACGGGCTCCGACGTCTCACCGTCCCGCATCCGTTGCGCCGCGCTGGTGAGCGCGTGGAGCGGCCGTACGAGACGGGTGCCCGCGAGGATCGACGCGCCCACCGTGAGGGCGAGGACCAGGGCCGCGACGCCCGCGATGCGGGCGGTGTTCGCCGGTGAGAGGTTGAAGCCCGGGACGGTGGCGCCACCCGGATCGCCGATGAACAGCAGCGCGGGGGAGGCGACATAGGAGCTGAGCTGTTCCCGGCGGGCGGTGCCCACGCAGGAGGCGATGGCGCGGTCGTCATCGCTGCTGAGGACGCCCGGTGCCACCGTGGCGGTCGGGTGAGGCGCCCTCGGGGCGGCCGTGGGCTGCGGTACCGCGCTCGGCTCCGGTGCGGAGCCCCGGTTCCAGGAGAGGTCCAGGGCCAGTTCGACACCCGGGCGGCCCTGGCGCTTCAGGCAGGAGTCGGCCAGCTGATTGAGCGCGTGCAGCGCCTTCTTCTCGGTGCTGGTCGGGTCGTCCAGCGCCTCGGTCGAGCATCTGGTGCCCTGCGTTCGCTCCGGGTCATTGCCCACCACCTGGATGCGGGGCCGCCCGCTCGGTCCCACCACGACGTCCGAAGCGACCCCCGACGCGTTGAGGCACGCCGCACTCCGCTCCGCGGCCTTCCGCAGGCTCCGGCGTTCTGCCACGGGCAGCCTGAACGGTCCGACAGCTCGCGGGTCGACGCGGTCGGTGGTGGCCGCGGGACCGGCCCCGGGCGCGGCCGAGTCGGTGGTTCCGACCGAGAGGGTGGTGTCCACCGAGAGCGGGTCGACGACCGCGGACGCCTGCGGCGGCAGCGCGGGCGGCGACGCGCCGGTCACCGAATCGGCGATGGGCTGGCCGGCCTGGGTGGTCAGCGCGACCCGGCGGCCGGACTGCCGCGCCAAGTCCCGTACGGTGTCGCCGACAGCGTCCCAGCGTGGGTGACCGGCCGCGTAGCCGAGCAGGGTGTTGTAGATGCGGGTGTCGGCCGTGAGGTTCTGGCCCTGTTCCTGCTTGATCGCACCCGAGGTGGTCTGCACGGCGAGCCAGGCGGTCGCCGCCACCGAACACGCCGCCACCAGCGCGGACACCGCGAGCAGCCGGCCCAGCAGGCTCTTGCGGAGCGGCAGCCGGGACGGCCGAGCTCCACCGGGGTCACGGGTTCTACGACGAAGCAAGCCAAGCACCCTTTGCGGGATCCGTCAGCTTGTAGCCGACGCCGAAGACGGTGCGCAACCGGACCGGCCGCCGTGGGGTGACCTCGATCTTCTTGCGCAGGTTCATGATGTGCACGTCGACCGTGCGGTCGCTGATGTACCGGTCGAAGCCGTGCAGTTCGTCCAGCAGTTGCTGCCGGGTGAACACCCGGTCGGGCGCGGCCGCCATCGCGGCGAGGACCCGGAACTCACCGGGTGTGCAGTCGACCTGCTCGCCGTCGACGGATACCTCGTGCCGTGCCTCGTCGACGACCAGCGCACCCACCGACAACAGCGGTGCGGCGACGGGCGTCGTGCCTGCGGACCGCTGGGTGCGGCGCAACAGCGTACGAACGCGGGCCATCAACTCGCGCGGGCTGTACGGCTTGGTCATGTAGTCGTCGGCGCCGAGATCCAGGCCGAGCAGCAGATCGTCCTCGGTGGAACGGGCCGTCAGCATCAGCACCGGCAGTTCCCGCGACTCGGCCCGGGCCTCGGCGCGCAGCGCACGAACCACATCCAGGCCGTCGGCGCGCGGCATCATCACGTCGAGCACGAGCAGGTCGGGCGTCCGCTGCCGCACCTCCTCGAGCGCGGCAAGGCCGTCCCCCACGACCGTCACTCCGTGCCCCTCACGCTCCAGGTAGCGGCGGACCAGCTCGGCTTGCTTTGCGTCGTCTTCCGCGACGATGACGTTTGCGCACACGCCGCCGATCGTAGAGGAGTTCCCCTCGGCGGCGATCGGCGGCGGACCGGCGTCGGATCAGGCCGACGGGCCCTCGGCCGGCGGGAGCAGCGCACCCGCGGTGAGCCCGCCGAGCGCTTCGTTCGCCGTCTCCTCGGCGAGCGAAGCCGCCTGCCGGGCGCAAGCCCGCAGTTCGTGGACGCGTCGGAACGCCTCGCCGTAACGCCGTTGCTCGTCCAGCGGCAGCAGCGGTACGCGGAGCCGGCCCGGTGAGACCTGCAGAATGGTGCTGCCGACGGAAGCGCCCGCGATGTTGTCCCCGGAACCCAGGAAGCCGGCGAGGAACCACGGGTCGAGGCGTGCGGGGTCCGGCCGCAGCAGATGGATGTGCCGTCCGAGCAGGGCTCCGGCGTCCTCCTCGTCGGCGACGCGAGTCATCGCACCGCTGCTGTCCGCCACACCACGGAGCAGAACGTCGCCGCTGGCGACGGCGTGTGCCGCACCGGCGCGCAGGTGCTCCGCCGTGCCCGAAGGGCGGGTGCCCGCGCCGATGTCCGATGCGGTGAGCACCGGGCGTTCGCCGGCCTCGGGGGAGGGGTCTGCCGGTACGGAGTCCTTGCGGCCGGCCGGAGCCGCCGCCCGCAGCAGGGTGAGCGCACCGCCGCGGGCCAGGTCGGAGACGGTGGCGGTGCGCCAGGCGCGGGCGGCGCCGGCGGCTGCCTGCCAGGGCCCGAACGTCGCGGCCCGCTGCAAAGCGCCCAGGGAATCCGCCAGTTGCCCGCTCAGCGCGTCGACTCCGCGGGCGACCAGGGCAGGGTCCATATCGGCCGGCGCGGCGCGTACCTGACGGCTCGGGGTGAGGTCCACGAGGTCGTCGACCAGGTCGATGGTCGGTACGGCCCGGGCGGTGCCCGGCGTGTCGGCGAACGAGTCGGCCCCGGTGGCGAACGCCCGCCAGGCGCCGAGGACTTCGCCGGACAGCATGTCCCAGTCCAGGCCGGTACGACGCTGCTTCGGCCGGGCGGAAGCGTCACGCGAGGAACTCGGGGACCCGGTGTGCCGGTTCCCGCCGGTATCCACGAACAGTACGGACGTGCGCGGCGCGCCGCCCGGCTCGGGGCGCTGGAGGACCCAGAGATGGAGCCCGATGTGCAGGGGCGCCGAGGCGCCGACGGGCAGGCCGATCACGGCACGCAGGGCGCCACTGCGCACGAGTTCGGCACGGATCCGGCGCCCCGAGGTACGGGACGCGGTGGCCGGCGGGAGCAGCAGCACAGCGTAGGAACCGGAGTCCAGGTGTGCCAGCGTGTGCTGGATCCAGGCCAGTTCGGATTCGATACGGGGTGGTACGCCATAGGCCCACCGCTGGTCGTAGGCGAGTTCGTCGTGTCCCCAGTCGCGGTCGCCGTAGGGCGGATTGCACAGCACGCCGCCGACCGTCAGCCCCGGGAAGGCGTCTGCGCGCAGGGTGTCCCCGGCGCGCACCGTCACCTGTGCCTCAGGAGCCGACACCAGCAGGTGCACCGCGCTCCGCTGGGCCTGTACGACCAGGCTGTCCTGGCCGTACAGCTCACGTGCGCCGTGCCGGGCCGCGGCCGCGAGGAGGGTGCCGCTGCCGCACGCCGGATCCAGCACCCGCGACGGCGCACCCGGCAGGAGTTGGGCCATGAGGTCGGCGAGTCCGCGCGGTGTCCGGTAGGTGCCGCTGCCCGACGAGGTGTCGTCGAGCTCTCGCTCGGCGAGGACATCGAGCGCGGCTCCCGAGCCCTCGTCCCGGACACACCGGACCAGGCTGCGCAGCGCGTTCGCGTCCTCGGCTCGAAAGCGCACGGCCTCCGCCTCCGGCACCGCATCGGCGAGCTCCGCCGCTGCCCGGTCCGCATGCGCGATCAGCCCGGCGTCCGGCAGGTCGGCCACGGCGGCCAACTCCTCCTTGCCGCGCCGGGAGGTGGCGAGGACCAGGGGCAGCAGCCGAGCCGCTGCGCCGGACTCCGACGCCTGCAGCCGCAGCACGGTGCGCAGCTCCTCGGAGGGCGTGGCCGCCGAGGTGTGACCGCGCCCCTGCAGCCAGCCACGCACCGCTTCCAGGTCGTAGAGGGGGCTGGCCTCGGTGCCGCCGGACGGTACCGGGAAATCGTCGTGCCGGCGCCGCCAGTTGCTGACGGTGGCACGCGTGACGCCCGCGATGCGGGAGATCTCGGCTGCGGTCACCTGGGCTGAAGGCTGCGGCATGGATTCCTCGGCTCTCGGAAGTGGTCAGCAAACAGACTACAGCGCACGTCAAGCGGCGATGGGAGATTGACAGTGCTTTCACTTATATGATTATCTGGAATTGCTTCTGGATGCAGCGATCGAGTCGAAGTACTCGACGGGGGAAGGGTCTTGGCCGCCATGACTGATGAGCTGGAACCGACTGTGTACGACCGTCATCTGACGGAGCTGCTGGGCCGGGGCGACCGGGAGAACTTCCAGGCCCTGATGGCCCAGGCCCGGCATATCACCACCCGCTCGTACGAGACGAACCTGTACGACCACCAGCAGGCCTTCCGCCTGCTGTGGAGCCACCTCCAGCGCACCGGCCACATGGAGCGGGCGTGGACGGAAGCACGTGACCGTCTCGCCGCCGGAGGCGCGGGCGAGGCGGAGCGTAAGGACCTGGAACTCTTCCTGACGGTGTACGACGGTGTCCGGCCGGTGCGGAGTCCGTTGCGGTCGTGGAAAGACGGCTGAGCGGTGCGCACGGCATCACGCCGGTCCGGTCGCCGCTGCGGGAATTATCGCTGTTCGTGACAGGCTGAAGACGTCGTACAACATCAACACGGCGTCGCGGGGCGTCAGGCGCCGGCAGTGCGTCGAACGAAGCAGAGGGCAGGATGGTCATGGGTGAGCTGATTCTCGTCCGGCACGGAGAGACGAGCTGGAGCCGCACGGGGAAACACACCAGCTGGACGGATCTCCCGCTCACCGGTTTCGGCGAGGACCAGGCCCGGGCGGTCGCTCCGCTGCTGGCCGAGCGGCGTGTCGCGCTGACCCTGACCAGTGGACTCAGCCGGGCCCGGCGGACTGCCGAGCTGGCCGGGCTCGGTACCGCGTTCCTGGACTCCGACCTGCACGAATGGGACTACGGCGGATACGAGGGGATCACCACGGCGGAGATCCACCGGGACCGGCCGGAGTGGGATCTGTGGACCGATGGTGTGGTGCCGGGGCCGCCCGAGCACCCGGGCGAGACGCCTCAGGAGGTCGGCGAGCGCGCAGACCGGGTGCTGAAGACCGTCGACGCCGCACTGCGCGACGCCGACCTCGACGGTCGGGGCGGCGATGTGGTGCTGGTGGGCCACGCGCATTTCCTGCGGGTGCTGACCGCGCGGCGACTCGGCCTCCCGGCATCGGCCGGGGCGCTCTTCCGGCTGGACACCGCGTCGGTGAGCCGGCTCGGCACCGAGCACGACCGCCCGGTCATCGCCGCCTGGAACGAGACCCCCGCCGTCACGGCGTGAGGGCGCCCACCCCGGCCGTGGTCTCCACTTCGAGCAGCGAGGCGCTCTGCCGCTCGGCCTCGAAGGCCGCATGGCCTCCGCGCAGCCCGAAAAGCCGCTTGCCGAGCAGGATGTACAGCACCGCCAGAATGTTGATCGCCAGGGTGGCGATCTTCAGCCAGCTGATCTTCTCGGTCAGCTCGTAGATCTCCAGCGGCAGGAAGATCGCGGTCGCCACCACGGTCAGATACTCGGCCCAGCGCTTGGCGCGCCACAGCCCGACGCCCTCGATGATCTCGATCAGGGCGTAGACCAGCAGCAGGACGGCCACCAGCACCAGGGTGGAGTGCTTGTACCCGAACGTCTTCTGAATGGTCCCGACCACCGGCGAGTGGTCGAGGTCGTAATGGAAGTGGCGGAACACCGGGCGCAGCACGTTGAGATATTCGTCGAACAGCCGGCGCACCGCGTCCTGGCTGTTGCTGAACTTCCACACGGCGACCGCGACCAGCACGATGAACACCCCGCGCACCGCCCGTTCCACGGCGAGGAACCGCAGGATGAAGATGTCGCGCAGCACCTTGCCCCGGGGCACCAGCGGTGCCTGGTCGGCCGGCCCCGAGCCGTGCGGAGCACCCAGGGCGAAGTCGCCGCACCGCAGACAGCGCCAGGCTTCGCCCAGCCCCGTCGAGGCATGCAGTCGCTCCCGCAGTTCCGGCTCCTGCGGGGCGTAGGTGACATGCCCGCGCCGTGCGCAGGTGCGCCGGTCCCAGTCGATCTTCATCCGTCGGTTCCCCTGTGACTGCTCGGTTGATCGGTCGTGGCGCATCGCCGTAAGGCATCGTATGCGCCGCGACGACGCACGACGCACGGCGGACGGGAGAGGGAGGGTATCGGGAACTCCCGCCGGACATACGGAGTTCCGCTGAACGGCGAACCGGTGGCTCCGCACCGCACGCGGTGCGGAGCCACCGGGATACTCTCGAAATCCGTAGGTGGCAGGGGAGGAACGATGGGGTCCCGGACAGCACGCCCGGCTGCTGCGCCGCTGCTGGAGCGGGAGAGCGAGCTGGCCGCCGCCGCGCGAGGCGTGACAGCGCTCTGCTCGGAGCCGGCGGAGGGGTCCACCGGCGGGCTCCTCATCTACAGCGGTGAGGCAGGCTTCGGCAAGACAGCGATCCTCGAAGCGGTGCGCGAGCTGGCGGCGGACCGCTGCACGGTGTGGTCCGCCCGCTGCGGTGAGGTGCTGACCTCCGTCCCCTTCCATGCCGTGCGCCGGCTCCTGCAGCCCGCGCTGACGGTGGGCGTCCCCGGCGGTGAGGCCAGGGACCTGCTCGGCGACCGTTACGACATCGTGGGACCCGCCCTCGGCATAGCGCCGCCGAACGCCCACCGGACCGACCCGCAGGGCGTGCGCGACGGGCTGGACTCGCTGGTCGAGCGGCTCGCCGCGCTGCACCGCCCGCTGGTGCTGCTGGTGGACGACGCACACTGGTGCGACCTGGAGACGCTGGCCTGGCTGGCTGCCTTCGCTCAGCGCCCCGGCGGACTTCCGGTCCTGGTCGTCCTCGCCTATCGGACCGGGGAAGCAGTCGGCGACACCGCGGAGTACCTCCGCAGGCTGGAGTCCGCTGCCACGGCGTGCGTACGGCTGCGGGCGCTCACCCCCGACGCCATCGCCCAGCTCTCCAGGACGGCGCTCGGCGAACACGCGGACGACCCGTTCTGCCGCGAGGTCTGGGCCGTCACCGGCGGCAACGCGTACGAAACCGTGGAGCTGCTGGCCAGGGTGCGGGACGACGCGCTGGAGCCGGTGGAGGACTCGGCCGGCGCGCTGCGGGCGCTCGGTGCCTCGGCCCGCGGATCGGGGCTGATCGCGCGGCTGGAACGGCTGGGCACGGCCGCCACCCGGTTCGCCTGGGCGGCCGGGATCCTGGGCACCGACATCTCGCTCGAGCTGGCGGCGTCGCTGGCCGGCCTGGGGCCCGCCGAGGCTGCCACCTGTGCCGCTCGGCTCCGGGAGGCCCGCATCCTGACCGGCGGCGACCCGATGGAGTTCGTGCACCCGCTGATCGCGGGAGCCGTCTACCGGGCGGTGCCCGCCGCCGCCCGGACCGCCATGCACGGCCGGGCGGCCTGGGCGGTCACCGAGGCGGGAAGGGGACCGGCGGCAGCCGCCCGCCACCTCCTCGAGGTCCATCCGGACGAGGATCCCGAACTGGTTCAGCAGTTACGGGAGGCGGCCGCCGAGCACCTCGCCGTCGGCGCGCCGGACGCGGCGAGGCGCTGCCTGGAGCGCGCACTGGCCGAACCGCCGCTGCCCACGGTGCGAGCCCGGGTGCTGTACGAACTGGGCTGCGCGACGCTGCTGTCATCCCCCGCCACCACGGTCGGTCATCTGCGGGAGGCGCTCGCGCAGCCGGGTCTCGACGCGGACACCCGGGTCGACGCCGTCTTCCGGCTCTCCCAGGCCCTGACCCACAACAACCAGCCGGCCGAAGCCGCACAGGTCGCGGCCACCGAGGCGGAGCGGACCGAACCGGGCCCGGCGAGGCGGCGGTTGCAGAGCGCGCAGTTCCTCTGGGAGGGCGTGCAGGCCGTCGAGGACGACGGCCCGGCACGCTCCCGCCGCCTCGCTGCGATGGCCGACGGCCTCAGCGGCTCGGACAACTCCGAGCGGATCCTGCTGATACTGCGGGCGTTCGACGGCACGGCACGCGGCGAGAGCGCCGAGGAGGTCGTCGAGATCTGCGACCGCGCCCTGATCAACGGCCGGCTGGCGCCCGGAATCGGCTGGACCAGCGCGGAGTGGGGCTTCGAGCCTGCGGCGCTGCTCGGCCTCTCGTATGCCTTCGCCGACCGGCTCGACCGGGCCGAGAGCCTCTTCGCCGAAGCCCTGCGCGCTTTCGAGGCGGCCGGCTGGAGCGGCGGCCACCTGTCGTTCGCCCATGCGCTGATCGGCTATGTACAGCGCAGGCGTGGACGGCTGGCGGAGGCGGAGAGCTATCTCCGCGAGAGCCTGCGCCTGGCCGAGCGGGTGGGCAACGGCATGCCGCTGAACTGGGATGCCGCCAGCATGCTCATCGACACCCTGCTCGCCAGGGGTCATGTCGAAGAGGCCGTCGAGGTCGCCGACCGCTACGGCTTCGCCCCGCCGTACCCGGCGCCGATGGTGATTCCGGACGCGCCGTCGGTGCGCGGCCGACTGTTGCTGGCCCAGGGACGCGTCAAGGAGGCAGTGGCCGAACTCGAGGCGGTCGGGGAGGCGTTGCGGTTGCGGGGCCGGCACAACGGCATCATGGCGCCCTGGGCCGGCGATCTGGTGTGCGCGCTGGCCACCGAGGACCGCCCCAGAGCGGTGCGGCTCGCCGCCTATGTACGGGACCGGGCCGAGCGCATCGGGACGGACACCGCCATCGGCGAGTCGATGCGGATCGCCGCCACGCTCGAAACCGGTCGGCGGGCGGTCGAGCTGCTCGGCGGTGCGGTCGCCTATCTCGAGGCATCACCCTGCGCCTACGAACACGCGCTCGCTCGGGTGGACTTCGCGATGGCGACCGGGTCGGAAGCCGATCTGCAGCGCGGACTGACGCTCGCCGAGGCCTGCGGTGCCGACGGTCTGGTGTCCCGGGCCGGCCGCGGCCGCTGAGCCGGTCGATGGTGACTCCGGCGTCAACTCGCCACCGTTCGCCGGACATTGCCACAATTGTTCGGCTACTCCGCGTGTTTGAACGAGAGCTGACTGTGTAAAACCGGCGAGTCTATTCCTCTCGGGTGCCGACCGCACAAGGTTGGAAGAATATGCCGTCGCGGTGATCTGATCGGGCTACGCTCGCTCACTGTGAGTTGAGATGACATGTATTCATGCGTTTGTTCCCACATGTCTTGATAGTTCGATTCTCCCCACCGTCAACTGCCAGAGGGATCACATGGTTCGCGTTGAGGCGCCTCCAACCGATCGGACAGCGCCGCTGGTTCGTGCGCTGCTGCTCTCCGTCGTATTGACGTCGGCAGCCACCGCCGTCGGCGCGGTCGCGGTGAACCGAGCCGCCCGGATACCACTTGTGTGGGCCGGTGCGGTGGCAACCGTCGTCGTCGCCCTGCTCGTCGCCGAACTCGTCCGCCGCGCCGCCGCGTCCCGCACCCTGCACCGGGTGTACGGCGAGCGGCTGGCGTTTCTGGAACACCGGCTCGCCGCGCACGACGCGGAAACCGTACGGCTCGCCAAGGAACTCATGCCCGCTGCGATCCACCGGCTCAAGCACGGTGAGTCGCCGCTGGAGGTCATGCGGGTCCTGGTCGACAACAGTGAGGTGTACCGCGACCTGCCGTCCGCGCAGCGCGAGATCCTCGCCTCCCTGCTGAAGATCGTCGACGACGAGGAATCCCAGCGTGAGGGAGCCCAGTTCGCCTTCGTCGGCATCGCCCGAAGGGTCCAGGCCATCGTCCACCAGCAGGCCGCGGAGCTGCGGCTGATGGAGGAGGACCACGGCCGGCAGCCGGAGGTCTTCGACGACCTGCTCCGCCTCGACCACGGCAACGCCCTGATCGGCCGCCTCGCCGACAGCATCTCGGTGCTCGGCGGCGCCCGCCCCGGACGTCAGTGGCCCAAGGCGGTCCCGCTGTTCAGCGTGTTGCGCGGCGCCATGTCGCGCATCCTGGAGTACCCCCGGGTGGAACTGCACTCCATCGCCAAGGTCGCCATCGTGGGGACCGCCGTCGAGCCGCTCATCCACGCCTGCGCCGAACTCCTCGACAACGCCACCCGGTACTCGCCGCCGCAGACCCGGGTCCATGTCACCGCGGTCGAGGTGCAGACCGGTGTCGCCATCGAGATCGAGGACGGTGGCGTCAGCCTCAGCGAGGAGGCCCACAAGCGGGCCGAGGGCATGCTCGCCAAGGCGCAGGCCGGGGTCGACCTCAACGACCTGGGGGAGTCGCCCCGCCTGGGCCTGGCCGTGGTCGGCCGGCTCAGCCGGATGTACAACCTCAAGGTCGCGCTGCGCCAGTCCGCCTACGGCGGCGTCCGCGCCGTGCTGATCGTGCCCCGCGAGGTGATCACCACGGGCCCGGCCCCCGGTATCGCCCACGGGATCGGCGCGGCGGGCGAGCCCCGCACCGGGGACACCGGTATCGGCGCCTTCGCGGACCGTCTTCCTTCGCGGGCTCCGCGCAAGGCCAAGGCGCCGAAGAAGCCGCTGCCCATGGCGCTTTCGATGGAAGACGACGTACCGGTGGTGACCGAGTGGACCGCGAACGGGCTCCCGCAGCGGCGCAGCCGCATGCGGTCCTCGTTCGGGGCCGGGGAAACGGGCCCGCTGGTGCCCGCGCAGGCGCCCGAGCCCGACCCGTACCCGGCGCCGGAAGCGGAGCACATCGAGGAGAAGGAGGAGCCGCAGCCCGGAATCTGGCTCGAAGCCTTCACCAAGGCGGCCAACGGCGTGCCGCAAGAGCCTTCGGCGGTCGGAGAGTCCGGCGACGCGCGGGACAAGGGGGACCTGACGTGATTCAGCAGCTGGGCAACATGGACTGGATGCTCAAGGAGCTCGCCACCAGCGTCCCCGGAATCCAGCAGATCGTGGTGCTCTCGGCGGACGGCCTGCGCATCGCACGGCACGGGGGCGACCCGGACGGCGCCGACCGTCTGGCGGCCGCCTGCGCCGGGCTTCAGAGTCTCGCCGCCGCCGTCGCCACCGAGATCCCGGGCAGCGACGGCAGGATGCGGCTGGTCGTCATCGAGATCACCGGTGGGTTCTTCTACCTCATGGCGGCGGGCCCCGGCTCGTACCTCGCGGTCCTTACCGACGAGCGGGTGGAGGCCGGTCTGGTCGGCGCCCAGATGCGGGACATGGTCGTACGGATCGGAGCCCATCTGGCCAGCCCGCCGCGGCAGGACGGGAAGGCCGGATGACGTCCCCGCCCCGACGAGAACGCCGTACGGCCGACCAGGATGCCGGAGACCCCGAACGGCTCTACGTGCTCACCGGCGGCCCGGACGGCACCGAGCGGGCGGCGCTCGACCTGGTCACCATCGTGGTCGCCCGCGCCGACCCGTCCCCCACCGTGCAGCCGGAGCAGGCCGCGATCGTACGGCTGTGCAAGTCGCCGTTGTCCGTGGCCGAGATCTCCGCCTACCTGCGCCTGCCGTTCAGCGTGGTGACCGCGCTGCTGACCGATCTCCTCGCGGCCGAACTGGTCGAGTCGCGCGCGCCCATCGTCCGCGCCACACTTCCCGACCGGGCCCTTCTCGAAGCGGTGATGCATGGACTCCAGAAGCTCTGACACGATCGCCGGCCCCCGGAGCGAAGACGTTCTGCCCGACACGGCCAAAGCCGCGGTCAAGATCGTGATCGTCGGCGGCTTCGGTGTCGGCAAGACGACGATGGTGCGTTCGGTGAGCGAGATCCGTCCGCTGACCACCGAGGAGACGATGACCCAGGCGGGGGTCGGCGTCGACGACAACTCCGGCGTGGAGAGCAAGACCGCCACCACCGTGGCGATGGACTTCGGCCGGATCAGCATCAGCGAAGAACTGGTGCTCTATCTCTTCGGCACTCCCGGCCAGGAACGTTTCTGGTTCCTGTGGAACGGCCTGTTCGAGGGTGCGCTGGGAGCCGTCGTGCTGGTCGACACCCGACGGCTCGAGGTCAGCTTCGACGTCATCGGCCGCCTGGAGGAGCGCGGAGTGCCGTTCATCGTCGCCATCAACACCTTCCCCGACGCCCCCCGCCACCGGCTCGAGGCCCTGCGGGTCGCACTCGACCTGCCGGAGGAGGTCCCGATCGTGGACTGCGACGCCCGGCAGCGCGCGTCCAGCCGCGACACCCTGATGACCCTCATGCGCTACCTGCACTCCCTCGCCACGCGACGTGCCTGAGCGGGTGTCCGGGGTTGGCGCTCCGGACACGCCGGGCCGTCCCCCTGTCCGTACGTAATTGGAGTGACCCGTGACATCCCCCTTCGATCCTCAGCTCGGCCCCGGCGGCGCGGCCGTACCACCACCGCAGTGCCCGGCCCACGCGCTCGGCAACGGCGGTATCGGTGCCGGCGGGCTGCGCCGGCTGTACGGAGCCGAGGCCGAGAACGACCCGATGGGCCTGTACGAGAAGCTGCGCGCCGAACACGGCCCGGTGGCGCCCGTGCTGCTGCACGGCGATGTACCGGCCTGGCTGGTGCTCGGCCACAGCGAGAACCTGTACATGACCCGGACCCCCTCCCTCTTCTCCCGCGACTCACGTCGCTGGCGGGCCCTGCAGGACGGCACCGCGCCCCCCGATCACCCGCTGGCGCCGGTCTTCACCTGGCAGCCGATCTGCTCCTTCGCCGACGGCGCCGACCACGAGCGGCTGCGCAGCGCGGTCACCGATGCCATCGCGCGCATCGACAGCCGAAGCACCCGCCGGTTCATCAACCGCTTCAGCAACCGGCTGGTGAACGACTTCTGCCAGGACGGCAGGGCCGACCTGGTCAGCCGGTTCGCCGAGCACCTGCCGATGATGGTGATGTGCCAGCTCATCGGGATGCCGGAGGCGTACAGCGAAGACCTGGTGCAGGCGGCCCGCGACATGATCAAGGGCACCGAGACCGCCATCGCGAGCAACGCCTTCGTGATGTCCGCGATCACCCGGCTGGTGGCGGCGCGGCGCACCGCGCCCCAGGACGACTTCGCCTCCCGCCTGATCGAGCACCCGGCCGGGCTCAGCGACGACGAGGTGGGTCAGCACCTGCGTCTGGTGCTCATCGCCGCCTACGAGACCACCGCCAACCTGATCGCCAACGTGCTCCGCATGGTGCTCACCGACCCCCGCTTCAGGGCCCAGCTCAGCGGCGGCCACATGACGGTGCCCGAGGCAGTGGAACAGACCCTCTGGGACGAGCCCCCGTTCACCACGATCTTCGGCCGCTGGGCGGTCGGCGACACCGAACTCGGCGGCCAGCGGATCAAGGCCGGTGACGCACTCATCGTCGGGATCGCCCCCGGCAACATCGACCCGGTGGTACGCCCCGACCCGCACGCCTCCATGCAGGGCAATCGCGCCCATCTGGCCTTCAGCGGCGGCGCCCACGAATGCCCGGGCCAGGACATCGGACGGGCCATGGCCGATGTGGGCGTCGACGCGCTGCTGATGCGACTGCCGGACGTGCAGCTCGCCGTCGAGGAGCACGAGCTGCGCTGGACCAGCTCGCTCATGTCCCGTCACCTGAGGGAACTGCCGGTGTATTTCGCGCCGCGGCCGCCGCAGGACATCATGGTGGCACCGTCTCCGGCGGCGATGCCGGTCCCGCGTGCCGACTGGGAGGTGACCACCCCCGCACCCGGCGGACCCGGTCCCCACGCCGCTCCGGCGCCGCAGCCGGCCCCCGCGGTCCAGGCACCGCCCCCGCCCACCGCGGCCCCGATCCCCGCGCAGCGCAGGGGCTCGGCTCCCAAGCGGCTGTGGGGCGCGCTGACCAGCTGGTGGCGCGGCTACTGACGGGAGCTCAGGACGGGTGCAGGCGTGGGCGCCGGTGCGGCTGCCGGTGTCCGTGCCCCTGCCCGGTCCTGCGGCGGCATCGCCGGCAGATTCGTGGCCGGTGCTGTGGTGACGGTCGTCCGGGTGAGCAGCACCACCCCGCGGGCGGCAGCGACCGCGCCCACCAGGGCGAGCAGCACCCCGGTCGCGCCGCCCTGCAGGCGCTCGCCGAGCAGGGCCAGGCCGATCGCCGACGCGGCGACCGGGTTGGCGAGCGTGACCATGGCGAGGGGTGCGCCGAGCCCGTCCCGGTAGGCGGTCTGGGAGAGCAGCAGCCCGCCGACGGCGAAGGCCGCGACCAGCAGGGCCACCACGGCGGTGCGCCAGTCGAGCAGCGGGCCCGTGGCGCGGTCGGTCATCGAGACGGTCACGGTCTGGGTGAGCGCCGACGCGATTCCCGAGACGATGCCGGACGCGGCGGCGAACCGCAGACCCGGTCGGCCGCCCGGCCGTCCCGCGCGCCGGACCAGCACGCCCACCAGGACCAGTGACACCACGGCGATCCCGAGGACGTCGGGCAGCGCGAGCGTCTCGTGCGGGGCGGAGCCGCCGGTGGTCAGCAGCAGGGCGCCGAGGCCCAGCAGGGTGAGCACCGTGCCGCGCCACTCGACCCGGGCGACCCGTCGTCCCGCGAGGCGGGCACCGAGCGGCACCGCCGCGACCAGGGTGAGCGCGCCGAGCGGTTGTACCAGAGTGAGCGAGCCGTACTTCAGCGCCGCCACATGCAACAACGCCCCGGCGGCGTTGAGACCGACCGACCACCACCAGGCGCCGCGGCCGAGCAACCGCAGCAGCCCGGCCTTCGGCAGGGTGCGGGCGGCGAGACGTTCCTGCGCGACGGCGGCCGTGGCGTAGCCGACGGCGGACAGCAGCGAGAGACCGACGGCCAGGACGGTCGCGCTCATCGGCGAGCTCCCCCCGCTGCGAGTTCACGGGCAGGTTCACCGACGGCATCGACGGGTTGGCCACCGGGCGGACCAGCGGGCGGACCGACCGGCGGACCGGCGTGCGCACCGGCCGCCACCCCGGCCGCCACCCGGTCGGGCACCCGGATGACGGCCAGCGCGAGCGCCAGCAGCACACCGGCCGCGATCGAGTCGAGCCAGTAGTGATTCGCGGTGCCCACGATCACCCCGAGGGTGACCAAGGGGTGCAGCAGCCACAGCCAGCGCCACCGCGAGCGGGTCGCGGCGATCAGGCCGATGGCGATCATCAGTGCCCAGCCGAAGTGCAGCGAGGGCATCGCGGCGAACTGGTTGGCCATCGAGTCGGTGGCGGGCGACGATCCGTAGACCGTCGGCCCGTACACCTGCCCGGTGTCCACCAGATGTGCCGCATGCAGCATCCGCGGCGGGGCCAGCGGGAGGAGCAGATGCAGCGCCAGCGCGGCGCCGGTCACTGCGGCGAGAACCCACCGCGCCCACCGGTAGTGGCGTGGCCGGCGCCAGTACATCCAGGCCAGGAAGAGGATGGTGGCCGGGAAGTGCACGGCCGCGTAATAGGTGTTCGCGATGTGTATGAGCGTGTCGCTGTGCAGCAGCGCGCGCTGCACGGTGCCCTCGCCGGGCAGATGCAGCGCCCGCTCGACGTTCCACACGTCACCGGCGTTGCGGTACGCCTCGGCGACATGGCCGTTCGCGATCTGCCGGCCGAGCTTGTACACGAGGAAGAGTCCGACGACGAGCAGCAGCTCACGGACGAGGGGCGGGCGGGCAGCAGCGTCCGGCTCCCGTTCGGCAGGATCGGTTCGGGCATCCATCTCCCGCGCCCCTTCACGTTGGTCACCAGTGGGTCCGTGCCGTGGTCCGACCGCGGCGCATCGAAACGAAAGTGTACCGATACGCCGACGTATCGGAACAGCAGCGTATCGGTACGCTGGCGTATCGGTACACTTGATTTCCGATGTTGCTCGTCACACCGACGGCCACCACCGACGGCCACGCCGAAAGGGAGAGCTCATGCCGCCCCAGGACTCCGCGACACCGTCCTCGCGCTCCAAGATCACGCCGGAGCGCGAGCAGGAGTTCTACCAGGCAGTGCTGCAGCTCCTCCGGGAGAGCGGCTACGACGCGCTGACGATGGAAGGCGTCGCATCGCGCTCCCGCTGCGGCAAATCCACGCTCTACCGGCAGTGGGGCAGCAAGCCCCAGCTGGTGGCCTGCGCCTTGCGCGGGACCCGTGGCGGAGCCCTCACCGCCATCGACACCGGCAACCTCGCAGATGATCTGCGCGAGGCCGCGAAGGCGCTGGGCGCACACTCCGGGCGCGACACCCCGCTGATGCACGCCATCAGTCACGCGGCTCTGCAGAACCGGGAACTGCTCGAAGCGCTCCGGGAGGGGCTTCTCGAACCGGCCGCGGCAGCGATCGACGCCATGATCGCCCGAGCCGTGGCACGCGGCGAGGTGCCCGCCGGCCATCCGGCGCTGGAGTTCGTCGCAGCGCAGTTGATCGGGGCGCTGCGGGTACGCCCGATGCTGGAGGGCGAGTACGTCGACGCTGACTACCTGGTCCGTTTCGTCGAGGGCGCGGTGCTCCCCGGCCTCGGGCTGGCCAGGACCTGATGGCCCGTCACCCGGCCTGATATCTCAAGACCGGCGACCGTCGTCCCGGGATGACGACGGTACGCCCGCGCCGCACCGTGGGGACGGGGGCGGCGCGTGCCGCCGCCCGGAACCGGCCCGCCCGCCGGCTCCGGGCGGCGACGTATCAGCCGTCGGGAAGGAACTCCGCAGCGCGGCCCCTCGTTGGCCGGGGGACTCGCGCGCTCACGAAGCTCCGGTCCCTCGCCGGACCGTGCCGCGCACCACCGACGGGAGTGTCCGACGACCATGACATCCGAGACGTCCGCCACCCGCAAGGCCCTCGTCGTCCGCGGCGGTTGGGAGGGCCATCAGCCGGTGAAGACCACCGAACTCTTCCTGCCCTTCCTCCGCGATCGCGGATTCGACATCGATGTCAGCGAGACACTCGAGGTGTACACCGACGCCGAACGGCTGGCGGCCACCGACCTGGTGGTGCAGTGCTGGACGATGGGCGAGATCACCGGAGAGCAGAGCGAGGGGCTGGCCGCCGCCGTACGCGACGGAACCGGACTGGCCGGCTGGCACGGCGGCATCGTCGATGCCTTCCGCGGCGATGTCGGCTATCACCAGCTGACCGGGGGTCAGTTCCTGATGCACCCGCCCGGCTTCGTCGATCACGCGGTCAACCCGGTGCCGGAGCGGTCCGACCACCCGGTGATCGCCGGGCTCGGTGACTTCCGGGTCGACACCGAGCAGTACTGGATGTCGACGGACCCGCTGGTCGACGTGCTGGCCACCACCGTCTTTCCGGCAGGCGGCGAGCGCGACCGGGCCGTCACCATGCCCGCCGTCTGGACCAGGAACTGGGGCGCGGGCCGGGTGTTCGTCTCCACCATCGGGCACAAGCCGGACGACTTCGACGTGCCCGAGGTGCGGACGCTCACCGAGAGGGGGCTGCTGTGGGCGAGCCGCTGAGGATCGGCCTGGTCGGCGCGGGACGGATCAGCGGCGCCTATCTGGACACACTGGAACACCTCGACCGCATACGGCTGACCGCGGTCACCGACCTCGACACCCGCCGAGCCGGGACCGCGGCCGCGCGGATACCGGGCGCCGAGGTCGTCGGCTCGGCCGCCGAACTGGTCGCCAGGGCGGATGTCGACGCCGTACTCAACCTCACCGTCCCCGCGATGCACGCCGAGGTGGCCCTGGCCGCACTCGCCGCAGGCAAGCACGTGTACGGCGAGAAGCCACTCGCCGCGACCCGCGAAGAGGCTGACGCGGTCGTCGCCGCCGCGCGGGCCGCCGGGCTGCGGGTGGGCTGCGCGCCCGACACCGTACTCGGCACCGGGACCCAGACCGCGCGCAAGGCCGTGGACGACGGGCTGATCGGCACCCCCGTCGCCGCCACCGCCTTCATGACCACCGCCGGGCACGAACGCTGGCACCCGGACCCGGAGTTCTACTACCGGCCCGGCGGCGGGCCGCTGCTCGACATGGGTCCGTACTACCTGTCCGCCCTGGTCCACCTGCTCGGCCCGGTCGTCCGGGTCACCGGCGCGGCGTCCCGGCCGCGTCACGAGCGGCTGATCGGCAGCGGGCCGCGCGCCGGGGCTCGCTTTCCGGTCGAGGTGGACACCCATGTCACCGGCGTGCTGGAGCATGCGGGCGGCGCACTCACCACTCTCGTCATGAGCTTCGACATCCAGGCGGCGAGACTGCCGCGCATCGAGGTGCACGGCACCGAGGGATCCCTCTCGGTCCCCGACCCCAATGGATTCGAGGGGCCGGTGGAGCTGCACAGGCCGGGTGGGGAGTGGGAGACGCTGCCGGTATCGGCGGGCCGTTCAGGGGCCGGGCGCGGCACCGGGCTCGCCGATCTGGCGGAGGCGCTGGCCGACGGCAGGCCGCACCGGGCATCGGCCGAGCTCTCCCGGCACGTCCTCGATGTGATGCTCACCCTGCTCGACTCCGCGCACCGGGGCTCCGCACTGCCCGTCGCGAGCAGCTGCGCCCGTCCCGAAGCCGTGTGCCTGCGGTGAACCGGCCCCCGGTACGGGTGCGGCCGCTGGTACGGGGGGAGGGACGGCGCGCCCCGAGTTCCGTCGCGCTCTAGGATCGGTCGATGGTCACGGGGAACGAGCACGACGCAATCGGCGCGAACAGGCCCGGCGGGCGCGGCGGCGCGGTGAAGAACGCCAAGATGAAAGATGTGGCCGCGCTCGCGGGGGTGTCGCCGAAGACCGTCTCCAATGTCATCAACGGCTTCGTGCATGTCGCACCGGGGACCCGCGAGCGGGTCGAGCAGGCCATCCGAACCCTGGGCTACCGTCCCAACGTCAGCGCCCGCAATCTCCGCCGCGGTCGCACCGGGATGATCGGTCTGGTTCTGCCGGAACTGAACATTCCGTACTTCACCGAGTTGGCCGAGCAGTTCCTCGCCGTCGCCGAGGAACACGGCAGGACTCTGCTCATCGAGCAGACCCTGGGTGACCGCGCCCGGGAGGCGGCAGTGATCGACGGCCTCGGCGACCAGGTCGTCGACGGGATCGTGCTGAGCCCGCTGGGCCTGCACGGCCAGGCGCTCGCCGAACGGGTCGACGCGATGCCGCTGGTGCTCATCGGGGAGCGTCCCAGCGGCGGACTCACCGACCATGTGGCGATCGACAATGTGTCCGCCGCTCGGGAGGCCGTGGCCCACCTCATCGCGGGCGGCCGCCGGCGGATCGCGGCCATCGGTGCCCAGCTCGAACCCGACGTCGGCACCCCGCTGCTGCGGATGGCCGGATACCACCAGGCGCTGCGCGACGCCGGGTTGCCCGTCGACGAACGGCTGGAGATCGAGACGGCCCGCTACCACCTGGCGGACGGCGCCGAGGCGATGCGCACGCTGCTGGACGCGGGCGACCCGCCGGACGCGGTGTTCTGCTTCAACGACGCGCTGGCTCTCGGGGCGCTGCGCACCCTGTACGAGCGGCGGGTGCGGGTGCCGCAGGACATCGCGGTCATGGGCTTCGACGATGTGGACGCCGGCCGTTACGCGATCCCCAGTCTGAGCAGCGTCGCCCCCGACAAGGCGGCCGTCGCCCGGCAGGCGGTCCAGCTGCTGCTGGACCGCATCGAAGCGCCGGACACCGCCGCGCGCGAGATCGTCATCGGGCATCAGCTGCGGGTCCGGGAGAGCTCGGCGATCACCCGCTGACTCAGGACACCACGGCCGGCCCGGCTCCAGATCGAGCTGCGTACGGGGTCGGTCAGTGCGGTGATGTGCAGCGGCAAGGTGGCTCCATCGGGAGGCGGCGGACGGCCCGGCGAAGTCGGTCAGCCGCCGGGCTGGCGCGCAACCGGATATCGGTGCTACTGACCGCCGAGCCCGGTGGTCGCCACCGACTTCACGATCTGCCGCTGGAAGAGCATGAAGACGATCAGCAGCGGGATCCCTGCCAGGATCGAGGCCGCGGACGTCTGCGCGTACATCAGGCCGGAGGAGTCCTTGATCGTCGAGAGGCCCACCGGCAGCGTCATCAGGCCGGGGTCGCTGGTGCTGATGAACGGCCAGAGGAAGTTGTTCCAGGTGGTGATGAAGACGAAGATCGCGACCGCCGCCAGGATCGGCCGGGACAGCGGCAGCACGACATTGGCGAACACCCGCCAGCTCCCGGCCCCGTCGATACGTGCCGCCTCCTCCAGCTCGCGCGGCACGGAATCGAAGAACTTCTTGAGGATGTACACCATCGCGGGCGCCACCACCTGGGGGAGGATCACCGCCGCATAGGTGTCGACCAGATTCATCGACAGCATCTGCCGGAACAGCGGCACGATCAGGATCTGCGGCGGAACCATGATCGAGGCCAGCGTCACCGCGAAGAACACCCGCCGTCCGCGGAAGAGCGTGCGGGAGAAGGCATACGCGGCCATCGCGGAAACCAGCACGGTCAGCGCCGTCACAGCGGCGGCGATCAGCAGGCTGTTCAGTGCCCAGACCGGGATGTTGCCCTGATCGAAGATCTTCCGGTACGCGTCCAGGTTGAAGCCGCCGCCGGGGAACCAGCCGCTGTCCGTGCTGGCGTCGACCTCGGTCTTCAGCGAGGTGTCGATGGTCCAGGCGAACGGCAGCAACCAGGCGGCTGCCATCACGACCAGCGCCAGCGACGACAGCACGCGGGCGGCAGGCCCGGTGCCCAGGGTGGGATGCCAGCCCTGGCTGCCACCGGCGCGGCGGCGGGCGACCTCGCGCGGCATGGGGCTTCGCGGTGGCTTCCCGCTCGTGGGTGCGAGTGTGTCCGGTGCCATGACCCGTCAGTCCTCCCTGCGCGAAAAGATCTTGAGTTGGGCGATCGAGAGGATGACGACGATCGCGAAGAAGACATAGGACACCGCTGACGCGTAGCCCAGGCGGTAGTTGGCGAAGCCGGTGTCGTAGATGTACTCGAGGATCGGCTTGGTGGAGTTGTTCGGGCCGCCCTTGGTGAGCAGATAGATCTGGTCGAAGACCTTCAGCGAGGCCAGCACCTGCAGCACCGCGATCAGCGCGGTCGTCCGGCGCAACTGGGGAAGAGTGATCGACCACAGCCGGCGCCAGGCGCCGGCCCCGTCGATCGCCGCCGCTTCGTAGAGATGGTCCGGCACGGCCTGGAGAGCGGCCAGATACAGCAGGAAGTTGAAACCGACCGTCCACCAGAGCGTGAGCAGCGCGATCGACCACATTGCGTACTTCTCGTCGACCAGCCACCCGATCCCGTCGATGCCCACCGCCCTGAGCATCGAGTTGAAGAGACCCAGGTCCGGTTGGAACAGCAGGGACCACACCTGGGTGACCACCGCCACCGGCAGCAGATACGGCGCGAAGAACGACAGCCGCCATACCCACTGACCCGGCATGCCGGTGTGGACGAGCAGCGCCATCACCAGCGCCACCACGACGAGCGGTACCGAGGTCAGCACGGTGAACCAGACGGTGTTCCCGAGACTCGTCCACACCTCCGGATCGGTCAGCGCCTCGGCGTAGTTGTTGAGTCCCGCGAAGGTGCCGTCACCGTGTCCGGTCAGGCTGGAGTCGGTGAAGCTCATCCACAGGCCGTAGCCGATCGGTACGACCAGGAAGAGCAGGAAGAAGGCCAGGAAGGGAAGGGCGAACGGCCAGCCGGAGGGGCCGGTGGCACCGCGGCGGGACCGGCCGGCCGGGCCGGACCGTGCGGTGGCGCGCCGGGGGATGCGCAGCGGAGTGCGCAGCGAACTCATGGCAATCGCTCCTTGTCGCGCGCGGTCAGGCCGGATTCGGCTTGGACAGCAGGTCGTTGATCTCGGAGACCATCTTCTGCACGGCTTTTTCCGGGGCCGCGCCGGAGATCAGCGTCAGTTGCAGGGCCTGGCACATCCGGTTCTGGAAGTCGGACCCGGAACCGGTGAACCACGCCTGCGGGTCGAGCGCCGGATGGTTCGCCGCCGCCGCGTACTCGTGCTGCGGATGCAGCTGCCCGTAGGCCTTCGACGCGGTGACCGGCAGATAGGCCGGGATGTGGCCGCCGCCCGCCCAGGCCAGGCTTGATTTGAGCAGTTCGGCGGCGAACCGGTGCGCGTGCCGCCGCTTCGCCGGGTCCACGTGGTTCTGCCGGGGCAGCACCAGCGAGTGACTGTCGGCCGCCCCCGCCGGCTTGTCGAAGATGGTCGGGAAGGGAGCGGCGCCGAGCTTGTCCTTCTTCGCGGTACGGAAGGTGTTGAGGTCCCATTCGCCGTTGAAGATCAGCGGGGACTGTCCGTTGGCGAAGTCGGCGATGGCGGTGGGGAGATCCATGGTGCGGCAGTCGGGGCGGATGACTTGCGCCATGAAGCGCACCACCTCGACCGAGCGGTCGATGTCGATGTCGGCGCGCGCGCCGGTGAGATCGAAGACGCCACCGGTCTGGCTGAACAGGGTCCAGAACATCCGCCAGGCGTTGGCGCCGTCGTTGACGTGCCCGAACACCGGGCCGAGTTTGCCGTTGTCCTTCCGGAGCTTCTCGGCCACTTCCAGGTAATGTGCGGGCGACTCGAATGGCAAGGGCCGGCCGTCGCTCCTCAGCAGGCCGGATCTATCCATCATGTCGTGGTCGTAGAACATGATGAAGGGGTGCGTGTCGAGTGGTACGGCGAACGGCTTCCCCTCGTACTGACAGCGCTTGAGCACCGTCGGGTTGATGTCCTGGCGTCGCACCCCGAACTCGGCCAGCAGATCCATGTCCCAGGGATCGAGCAGACCGCCGGGTGCGTACCCGGGCAATCGGGTGAGGTGCATGACGGCGATGTCGGGGGCCCGCCCGCCGACCGAAGCCATCGCGAGCTTGGTGTAGTAGGGCGCTCCCCAGTCGAGAACCGTGGTCTTGACCTTCAGACCGGGCACCCGGTCCTCGATCTTCCGGGTCATGTCCTTCATCAAGTTGCCGTCCGGGCCCGAGAAGAGATTCCAGTACTGGATCTCGTCGGCGCTCGCCACGCTCCCGGCCACCGAACCGCAGGCGCCGATCGCCGGCAGCAGCGCACCCGCGCCGGCCCCGCGCAGCAGCGCGCGCCGCGACAGCGGACTCATCGCTGCGGCTCCTCGTACACCGCGGGCCGCTGCTGGGCCGCGCGCAGCCGCCCGGTGTCCAGCTTGGCGGTGCGGTCGAAGTGGTAGACGCCGTTCTGCTCCTGGAAGACGTCGGTGAGCTGGGTGTAGCAGTAGCCGAACATGTCCGGGTCGTCGAGCAGGACCCCGGTCAGGCCGGCGAAGCGCTCCTGGAACTCCGCCTCGGTGCGCGGGCGTTGCCCGTATCCCCAGGAGGTCCCGCGGTCGTCACCCGAAGAGGCCGCCGCCTCAGCCGGGTTCCACCAGATCCCGCCGAACTCACTGCAGAAATAAGGCTGTCCGCGGTATGGCAGCGACCAGGCCGGCGCGTCCGGCCCCTGGTCCTGCGGATTGACGAACGGCTCGTTCTTCTCCAGACCGGCCATCTGAGCCCGGAACGCCGCCGGGTCCTGTTCGTAGTTGTGCGAGTCGTAGACGTCCGTCTCCGCCACTCGATGCGCATAACCGGACGCGTCGATCACCGGCCTGGAGGTGTCGGCTGCCTTGGTGGCCAGGAACATCGCACGGGTGACCTCGTCCAGCACGGTGGGCCGGTCGCGCAGCTCCTGGTGGGTCTCGTTGAGCGGGCACCAGCCGACGATCGACGGGTGCGAGTAGTCGCGCTCCACGGCTTCCAGCCACTGCGCGGTGTACCCGGCGGTCGGCTGCTGATTGTCCCCGGTGGTGCGTCCCTCGCTGCATCCCCAGTCGCCGAACTCGCCCCACACAAGGTACCCGAGCCGGTCCGCGTGGTGCAGAAACCGCTCCTCGAAGACCTTCTGGTGCAGCCGTGCACCGTTGAACCCGGCGGCCATCGACAGCTCGATGTCCCGAACCAGCGCGGCGTCGTCCGGGGCGGTCATCAGCCCGTCCGGGTACCAGCCCTGGTCGAGGACCAGGCGCTGGAAGACCGGACGCCCGTTGAGCAGCAGCCGCTTGCCGTCCACCGCGACCGAGCGCAGCCCCGCGCTGCAGACCGCCGAGTCGACCACGGTGCCTGCCGCGTCCCGCAGCTCCAGGTCCACGGCGTAGAGGTGCGGATCCTCGGGGGACCATGGCCGGCGCCGGTCCTCGGGCACGGTCAGGACGATCCGGGGTGCCAGGTCGAGATCGGCCGGGACCGAGGCCTCGACCGCAGTGCCGTCGGCGTCCGTGAGCCGCGCGCCGATGCGGTGGCCGGGACGGTTCGCGGTGAGCGGGAGCTCCAGATGGAAGCTGCCCGAGCCCAGGTCCGGGGTGATACGGGGCCGGCGAAGGTGTGTCGCGGCGACCGGCTCCATCCAGACCGTCTGCCAGATCCCGGTCGTCCGGGTGTAGTGACAGGCGCTGTTGGCGTACTCGACCGACTGCTTGCCGCGAGCCTGCGGCCCGTGCCGCGCGTCCCTGGCTCGTACGACGATCACCGCTTCGCCGTTCCGCTGCGCCGCGAGATCGCCCAGTTCTACGGCGAAGGAGGTGAAGCCGCCGCTGTGCCGTCCTGCCTCGGTGCCGTTGACCCAGACGGTCGCGTCGTGGTCGACGGCACCGAAATGCAGCAGCACAGTGCGTCCGGCCCAGTCGGCGGGCACCTGGACCGTACGCCGGTACCAGACGGCGGCGTGGAAATCCGTCTCGCCGATGCCCGAGAGCTCGGACTCCGGGCAGAAGGGCACCTGGATCTCGCGGTCCAGCTCCGCGTGGACCAACCCGCGCTCCAGCCCGCTGTCGCCCGGGTCGAAGGCGAACTGCCAGGTGCCGTTGAGATTCAGCCAGTCCTGACGGACGAAACCGGGGCGCGGATACTCGGGTCGCGGGACTCCGTCCGGCGATCCGGACAGGGGGGCGGCGTAAGACAGGGACATCGCATCTCCGGTACGGGAGGGGTGAGTGGTCACATGTCAGCACTGGATTACATCGATGTAAAGCCCTGGGAGCGGTGGATTCCGCCAAGGTGGCGGCCTGCGGGCACAATGCTGGTCATGTCCCGACGTACTTCCCGGCCGCGACGGCCCCAGCAGCCCCCGCACCCTCGGCAGGACCGGCGCCCTCGCCCGATCACCGCGGATGCGCCTTGCCCGTGCGGCCTGCCGGCCCGCTACGGCGAGTGCTGTGGACGCTTCCACGCCGGGCGGGCCGCCGCGCCCACGGCCGAAGCGCTGATGCGCTCCCGTTTCAGCGCCTTCGCCGTCGGCGACGAGGCGTACCTGCTGCGCAGCTGGCATCCGGACACCCGGCCACCCCGCGTCGCATGCGATCCGGGGCAGCACTGGCAGCGGCTGGAGATCCTCGAAACCACCGACGGCAGTGCCTTCCACACCAGGGGTACGGTCACCTTCCGCGCCCACTACACCTACCGGGGCGAGCCCGGAGAACTCGAGGAGCGCAGCACCTTCGAGCGCCACGACGGTGCCTGGGTCTACGTGGACGGCATCAGCGGATGAGGTCGCCGGTCGCGGCGCTATGAGCGGGCGCGCGCGCCCGTGACCTGCCAGCGGGAGACGGCTTCGGTCGCGATGGCGGCCGCGGTCGCCCGCGCCGTGCCCGGGTCGACATGGCCCGCGACCGCGCGCCTCGCATGCAGGGCAAGCCGGTCGGCGCCCTCGTTGAGCGGATGGCCGTCATGGCCGCGCACCCAGCGGAGCAGTACCGGCGGGCGCGCCGCCAGCTGTTGACGGATGGCGTGCAGGGTGCCGTGGACCCGGGCGCTGCGGGCCTCCGGTGCACGCCAGGGCCCGCCGGGCCGGGCTGGGAAAAGGCTGTTGACCAGCCGGATGGCAGCCCGGCTGTCGCACAGCACCGTGAGGTCATGGGTGGTCGGCGCGCCCTTCAACAGCTCGTGGACGCCGTGCAGTTCGGCCTCGAGCGGCTCGGTGCACCGGGCATGCCCGAAACCGAAGGTGCCGTCCTCCGCCAGCCAGGCCCAGCTGCCCCGGCGGGTGTGGGAGGCGTGCGAACCGTCGCTGGCCGCGGTCAGCGTCAGCCGGCCCCCCGTGGCGTCCCTGAGGATCCGGCGTACGGTCTCCGATGCCCGGTTGTGCAGCAGGCTGCCGCCGATCACGCTGCGCGGCGCACAGACCGTCAGGTAGGGGAGACGCGGGCCGAGTTCGCCCAGCGCCAGGGCGAGCTTCTGATCGTCGCAGAGCAGCGCGACCGGGCGCGCCTGCACGGCAGGCGGGCGCAGCAGCAGCACTTCCACGGCGGCGAGCAGCGCCTGGGCGTGCGTCGTGCCGCGCGGGCAGACTGCTTCGGCGCTCCAACCGGTGTGCTCGGCGAGCGCCCAGGCGCGGCGCCCGGAGCGTTTGGCGACGACGAGTGCGGTCAGCGAGGGTGCGGTCACTGCAGACCTCCGGTCCGGTACGGACACGAATGCTTGCTGTCTTCCCTGACGTACGAGCGGCCTCACAGGTTCCCGAGAAGAAAGGTTCCCGAGGCGGAGGGTTCCCGAGGAGGAGGATTCCCGAGCAGAAAGCCGAGGGCCGCCGTCGCACAACGCCGCGTGAAGCTCCGCTGCGACCCCGCTTAAGAAATCCTCGATGGACTTGAGCGGCCACCGCTCGGCAGATTGGGGCTGTCCACGCACCACCACGCGCACCACCGTCACCGGGAGCCGCCGCGATGAAGGCCCTTGTCAAGCAGCACGCCGAGCCGGGGCTGTGGCTCATGGACGTACCCGAGCCGCAGACCGGCCCCGGCGATGTGCTGATCAAGGTGGCCCGCACCGGTATCTGCGGCACCGATCTGCACATCCGGTCCTGGGACGGCTGGGCCCAGCAGACCATCAGCACACCGCTGGTCCTCGGCCACGAGTTCGTCGGCGAGGTGGCCGCCGTCGGCGCCGATGTCACCGGCATCGCGGTCGGCGACCTGGTCAGCGGCGAGGGGCACCTGGTCTGCGGAAAGTGCCGCAACTGTCTGGCCGGTCGCCGGCACCTGTGCCGCTCCACGGTCGGGCTCGGGGTGGGCCGCGACGGCGCGTTCGCCGAGTATGTGGCGCTGCCGGCGTCGAACGTCTGGGTGCACCGTGCCAAGGTCGACCCGGACGTCGCCGCGATCTTCGATCCGTTCGGCAACGCGGTGCACACCGCGCTCTCCTTCCCGCTCGTCGGCGAGGACGTACTGATCACCGGCGCCGGCCCGATCGGGATCATGGCGGCAGCCGTGGCCAAGCACGCGGGCGCACGCAACGTGGTGATCACCGATGTAAGTCCGTACCGCCTCGAACTGGCACGCAAGGCGGGGGCCACCCTCGCGCTCAACGTCGCAGAGCAGCCCATCGCCGAGGCCCAGCGCCGTCTCGGCCTCAAGGAGGGCTTCGACATCGGCCTGGAGATGTCCGGCCGGCCGGAGGCCATGCGCGACATGGTGGACAACATGACCCACGGCGGCCGGATCGCCATGCTGGGCCTGCCCGCCGAGGAGTTCGCCGTCGACTGGGCGAAGATCGTCACCTCGATGATCACCGTCAAGGGCATCTACGGGCGGGAGATGTTCGAGACCTGGTACGCGATGACGGTGCTGCTCGAAGGCGGCCTGGACCTCACCCCGGTGATCACCGGCAAGTACGCCTACCAGGACTTCGACGCCGCTTTCGACGAAGCCGCCGGCGGGCACTGCGGCAAGATCATCCTCGACTGGACGGCCTGACCCCCACCCCCTGCATAGGAGCCCCGATGTACGAGTCCGTCCGTGACGAGCTGCGCACCACCCTCGACGAGATCCGCGACGCCGGCCTCTTCAAGCCGGAGCGCGTCATCTCCACCCCGCAGAGCGCCTCCGTCGGCGTGACCTCCGGCGAGGTGCTGAACTTCTGCGCCAACAACTACCTCGGCCTCGCCGACCACCCGGAGGTCGTCGCCGCGGCCAAGGACGCCCTGGACCGCTGGGGCTACGGCATGGCATCCGTGCGCTTCATCTGCGGCACCCAGGACGTCCACAAGCAGCTCGAGCAGCGCCTGGCCGCCTTCCTCGGCCAGCAGGACACGATCCTCTACTCCTCCTGCTTCGACGCCAACGGCGGCGTCTTCGAGACCCTGCTCGGCGACGGCGACGCGGTCATCTCCGACGCGCTCAACCACGCGTCGATCATCGACGGCATCCGCCTCTCCAAGGCCCGCCGGTACCGCTACGCCAACCGCGACATGGCCGACCTGGAGCGGCAGCTGAAGGAAGCCACCGAGGCCGGCGCCCACCGCCGGCTGATCGTCACCGACGGTGTCTTCTCGATGGACGGTTACGTCGCCCCGCTCGGCGAGATCTGCGATCTGGCGGACCGCTACGACGCGATGGTCATGGTCGACGACTCGCACGCCGTCGGCTTCGTCGGCCCGGGCGGCCGCGGAACCCCCGAACTGCACGGCGTCATGGACCGGGTTGACATCATCACCGGCACCCTCGGCAAGGCGCTCGGCGGCGCGTCCGGCGGCTATGTCGCCGCCCGCGCCGAGATCGTCGCCCTGCTGCGTCAGCGCTCGCGCCCGTACCTCTTTTCGAACTCGCTCGCCCCGGTGATCGCCGCCGCCTCCCTCAAGGTGCTCGACCTCATCGAGTCCGCGGCCGAGCTGCGGGAGCGGCTGGACGCGAACACCCGGCTCTTCCGCACCGGGATGACCGAGGCCGGCTTCGAGATCCTGCCCGGCGACCACGCCATCGCCCCTGTGATGATCGGCGACGCCGCCGAGGCGGGACGGATGGCGGAGCTGCTCCTGGATCGCGGGGTCTATGTGATCGGCTTCTCCTATCCGGTGGTCCCGATGGGCCGGGCCCGGATCCGCGTCCAGCTCTCCGCCGCGCACTCCACGGCCGACGTGCAGCGGGCGGTGGCGGCCTTCATCGACGCACGGGCGACAATGGCAGCGTGATCGACCCTCGCCGTCTGCGCATTCTGCGGGCCGTGGCGGACCACCGGACGGTGACCGCGGCGGCCGCAGCGCTCTATCTGACCCCCTCGGCCGTCTCCCAGCAGCTCGCCGCACTGGAGCAGGAGACCGGGCACTCCCTGCTGACCCGCAGCGGCCGGGGCGTTCGGCTGACCGCTGCCGGTGAGATCCTCCTCACCCACGCGCACGCCGTGCTCGCCCAGCTGGAGCGCGCCGAGTCCGAGCTCGCGGACTACGCCGGCGGCGCCGCCGGCGAGGTCACCGTGGCCGCCTTCGCGACGGGCATCGCCGAGGTACTGGCCCCCGCCATCCGGGACCTCGCGGACCGTAGTCCGGGCATCCGGGTACGGGTCAGGGACTCCGAGGGCGACGAGAGTCTCACCCTGGTACTGGACGGCGAAGCCGACCTGGCGCTGGCCGTCGAGTACCGGGGAGCACCCCGCGCGGACGACGTGCGGCTGGCCAGGGTGCCGCTGTACGCGGAGCCCTTCGACGCCGTACTCCCCGGCGGGCACCCGCTGGGCCAGGACCCGCACCTGGCACTCGCCGACCTCGCGGCCGACGACTGGATCGGCCCCTACCCCGGCAACCCCTGCCACGACGTGGTGCTGCTCGCCTGCGAACAGGCGGGTTTCGAACCGCGCCTGGTGCACTCGTCGGACGACTTCCGGGCGGTCGTGGCCCTCGCCGGGGCGGGCGCCGGAGTCGCCCTGGTCCCGAGGTCGGCGCTGCGCGGCATGGAGCTGAAGGACACCGTGGTACGCCCGGTGGAGGGCCCGGCCGCGACGCGGCGGGTGTTTGCCGCCGTACGCCGCGGGGCCGAGCGGCACCCGTTGATCCGGCCGGTGCTCGACGCGCTCGCCGGGTCGGCGGCCGGACTCCCCACCGGCTGAGCCGCCGAGCCCGCATCACCGAACACGACGCCGAAGAATGACGATGCCCTTGTCACACCCGTATGAAATCCTTTTCAACCACAAGGTAGGCTGAGCGGTAGACACGCCGGTGGTCTGTCGGAGTCCCGGGCCCGGACAGTGAAGCGGCGTGGACGACGAAAGGATACGGAACCAGTGGCGACGATCCACGACGTGGCAAAGGCCGCCGGAGTATCGCCGGCAACCGTCTCCCGGGTCTTCAACGGCGGCAATGTCACGGCCGCACGCGTGCGCTCCGTACAACAGGCAGCCGCGGCCCTGGGTTTCGCGCCGAACCGGGTGGCGCGATCGCTGCGCAAGCAGCAGTCGAGCGTGATCGGACTGATCATCCCCGACATCGAGAACCCGTTCTTCACCTCGCTCGCCCGCGGCGTCGAGGACGCGGCGCAGCGCACCAGCCTCTCGGTCGTCCTGTGCAACTCCGACGAGGACACCGGTAAGGAGCGCCGCTACCTGGAGATCGCACTCGGCGAGCAGATGGCCGGTGTGATCGTCGCCGCGGCTTCGCGGGACTCGACGGATCTGCAGCCGCTGATCGCGCGGGGCGTCCCGGTGGTCGCCGTCGACCGCAGACCGCATGACGCCGATGTGGACGCGGTCATGGTGGACAACCAGCACGGCGGCGAGGTCGCCACCCGCCATCTGCTGGGGGCCGGGTACCACAGGATCGCCTGTATCACCGGGCCGGAGGGTGCCTCCACCTCCGAGGAGCGCCTCGCCGGTTTCCGCTCCGCGATGAGCTCGGAGGCCCGCAGCGCGGGCGAGCGCTTCGACCCCGCGATCCTTCAGGCCTACGTCCGGCACGCCGACTTCAGGGTGGGTGGGGGACGGCTCGCGATGCGCGATCTGCTCGCGATGTCCGAGCCGCCGGACGCGGTGTTCGTCGCGAACAACCTCATGACGGTCGGAGTGCTGGAAGCGCTGCGTGAGGCAGGCAAGGAGCCGCCCGGCGTGGGCGTCCTCTCGTTCGGAGGCGTGCCGTGGGCTTCGCTGGCCCGGCCGGCGCTGACGACCGTCGAGCTGCCTTCGTACGACCTGGGCCGCACCGCGGCCGAGCTGTTGCTGCAGCGCATGTCGGGCAGCACGGCAACGCTGCAGACGGTGGTACTGCGCACAAAGCTCGAGGCACGTGCGAGCACCGCGGGACCGGTCGAGGCCTGATCCCGCGGTGCTCGGGTTGTTGCGTGCAGGCTGTTACTTGGGCCCGGATGTCTTGATCGGCTCAACGATCCGCCGCTGGAAACAGCGCAAGCATCGGCAGCGCCGCCACCGTCGCCGCGGCGAGGATGTAGTTCCGGTTCGATCCGTACTGCGTCTGGAACGAGACGATGCCCGACTGGCGACGGTCAGACTCTCGTCGTTGGTCGCGACCAGCGGCCAGACGAAGGCGTTCCAGTTGGCGAGGAAGAAGAACACCGCCAGCGCGGGGAGCACCGGACGCGACATCGGAAACGGGATGCGTGCCGCGCGGCGAACCGGCGGCATGAGCGCGGTGAATGGTGGGGCGCCGCTGCTCAGTGGGCCACTTGAAAACCATTTCACCACGGCCCCGTAAGGCTGTGCTGTCGGGGTGTCAAGATATGAGACATTCCGGCGTCGAGTCCGACGAGGCAAACACCTTGTGTGCAGCGAATACAGGAGTCGGAGCCGTAGCAGAGGTCTCGCTCTCTTGACCGTGAAATCGATTTCTGTCAGCGTAGGGCGCATGCCTCGCAACGCAGTCATCGGTGTGGACATCGGCACCTCGAGCAGCAAGGGCGTACTCGTCGGCCTCGACGGTGCGGTGCTCCGCTCGGCCGTCCGTGAACACACCCCATCCCGCCCGGGCCCCGGCCGCTTCGAAATGAGCGCGGCCATCTGGTGGCGGGAATTCACCGAACTGGCACAGGAGTTGACCGCTGCAGGCGATGCCGCCGTGGTGGCGGTCGGCGTCAGCGGAATGGGCCCCTGCGTCCTGCTGACCGACGAACACGACACCCCGCTGCGCCCCGCCATCCTCTATGGCGTCGACACCCGCTCCGTCCGGCAGATGGAGCGGCTGGAACGGCAGCTCGGAGCCGAAGAGATCATCAGCCGGACCGGATCGGCGCTGACCACCCAGGCCGCCGGGCCGAAGATCGCCTGGATCGCGGAGGAGGAACCCGAGCTCTACGCCAGTGCACGCCGCCTCTACATGCCGAGTTCCTGGCTGACCCGCAAGCTGACCGGCGCCTACGTCCTCGACCACCACTCGGCCAGTCAGTGCACCCCGCTGTACGACACCGGAGCCCGTGACTGGTACGCCCCCTGGGCAGCGGCCGCGGCCCCCGGCATCGACCTCCCGCCGCTGCGCTGGTCGGGCGAGGCCGCGGGCGCGGTCACCGCCGACGCGGCGCGCGAGGCGAACCTGCCGGCCGGAATCCCCGTCATCACCGGCACCATCGACGCCTGGGCCGAGGCCCTGAGCGTCGGCGCGCAGCACAACGGCGACCTGATGCTGATGTATGGCACCACCATGTTCCTGATCCACACCGTGCCCAAGCCGCTCACCAGCGCATCCCTCTGGGGCACCGTCGGTGCGCTGCCCGGCACCCGCAACCTGGCCGGCGGCATGGCCACCACGGGCGCGGTGACCAATTGGCTGCGCGATCTGTTCGGCGAGCGCGGCCACACCGAACTGCTGCGTCTGGCGGACGAGTCGGGACCCGGAGCGAACGGCCTGCTGATGCTGCCGTACTTCTCCGGAGAGCGCACCCCGGTCATGGACCCGGACGCCAGGGGGGTGATCGCGGGTCTCACCCTGTCCCACACCCGCGGTGACCTCTACCGCGCGGCGCTGGAGGCCACCGGATTCGGGGTCCGCCACAACATCGAGGTCATCGAGAACGCCGGTGGTGACGTCCGCCGGGTGGTGGCCGTCGGCGGTGGCACCCAGGGCTCCCTCTGGACCCGGATCGTCTCCGACATCACCGGTCGCGACCAGGAACTGAGATCCACCACCATCGGCGCCAGTTACGGCGGCGCACTCCTCGCGGCGCAGCTGGTGGCGGACGTGTCCATCGACGACTGGAACCCGGTGCGCGAAACGGTGACGCCCCGGACCGAACACGCCCGGCGTTACGACGAGCTGTACGCCCTCTACCGGCGCCTCTACCCCGACACCTCGAGCGTCGTCCACTCCCTCGCGGCAACACAGGACCGCTGACCACGGGTCCCGCGAACGCCGCGTCCCTCCCCGGCCCAGCAGGGCCGGTCGCACACCCAACGGAGACCCGCATGACCCCCTACGTCCTGCCCGGAGTTCACCGCACGGCCGCCGCCGAGCCCGGCACCGTCTACACGGTCGCCAGCGGCGACCTGCGCCCCGCAGCCAACACCACCTGCTGGCCGACCCAGGAAAAGCTGGAGAACGACCTCTCCGCGGCGCTCACCGACCTCGGCTGGAAGGTCCACCGTGGCCACGATGTCGACCCGGCGAAGGGGCACGGCTTCATCGACAGTCAGCGGGCCGGTATCGAGGTGTTCAAGAACCTGCCCAAGGACGCGCCGCTCATCGTCGTCGAAGGCGTCTGGCAGTACAGCCACCACGTCCTGGCCGGTCTGCGCAGCCACCGCGGGCCCATCCTCGTCGTCGCCAACTGGAACGGCGAATTCCCCGGCCTGGTCGGCCTGTTGAACCTCGCAGGCAGCCTCACCAAGGCCGGCCGGGACTACTCCGTACTGTGGAGCCTGGACTTCACCGACGAGTGGGCCAGGAGCGGGCTGCGTACCTGGCTGGAGACCGGCGCCCTGACTCACGACACCGGCCATGTCCGCGATCTGCCCGCCCTGCCACAGGACACCGAGACGGAACTGGGCACGGCGCTGGCCCGGCAGCTGCGCGAGGAGAAGGCGATCATCGGTGTCTTCGACGAGGGCTGCATGGGCATGTACAACGCGATCATCGACGACGAGCTGCTCAACCCCCTCGGCATCTACAAGGAGCGCCTCTCGCAGAGCGCCCTGGTCGCCGAGATGGCGAAGGTCTCCGACGAGGAGGCACGTGCGGTGCGCAGCTGGCTCGACGACGCCGGCCTGACCTTCCACACCGGCACCGACGAAGCCACCGAGCTCACCGACACCCAGCTGCACAGCCAGTTCAAGATGTACATAGCTGCGCTCCGCATCTCCGACGACTTCGGGCTCGATGCCGTCGGTATCCAGTACCAGCAGGGCCTCAAGGACACGGTCCCGGCCAGCGACCTGGCCGAAGGCCTGCTCAACAACGTCCAGCGGCCGCCCGTGCGCAGCCGTGACGGTGCCCGCGAGCTGTACGCCGGCGCTCCGCTGCCCCACTTCAACGAAGTGGACGAGGGCGTGGCCGTCGACTCCCTGGTCACCAACCGCATCTGGACGGCGATGGGTCTCGACCCCGCCACCACCCTGCACGACATCCGCTGGGGCGAGGAGTACGAAGGCCGCTTCGTCTGGGTCTTCGAGATTTCCGGCGCGGTACCCGCCTCGCACCACGGTGGTTACGACAAGTCGTGGAGCATGCGCCAGCCGCCGATGTTCTTCCCGCTGGGCGGTGGCACCCTCAGCGGTGTCTCCAAGCCCGGCGAACTCGTCTGGTCGAGGGTGTTCCTGATGGACGGCACACTCCATGTCGACCTGGGCAGGGCGACCGCGGTGCAACTGCCGCAGGAGGAGACACAGCGCCGGCTGGACGCCACCAACCCGCAGTGGCCGATCATGCACGCCGAACTGCACGGCGTGAGCCGCGACCAGTTCATGGCACGGCACCGCGCCAACCACCTGAACGTGGCGTACGCGCCGGACGCGGCCACCGCGGACAAGGCGCTGCGCGCGAAGGCCGCGCTCTTCGCCGAGCTGGGCGTTTCCGTCCACCTGTGCGGAGACGTCACGCTGTAGGCGCGCCGGCAGACGCCGGGCGGCGGCGCGGGCAAGTGAACAACAAGGAACTTCCCACTGTTTCCGAGTGTCTGCTAGCAGTCCAGATGACCGATGCACCCAAGCCGCGGCCCGGCACCGCGACGGACGGCCGCAGTCGCCGACTACTGCTGACGGCCGGTCTCGGGACCGCGCCAGCGGTGGCCGGGCTGACCGTCGGAGCACCGCGGGCAAGCGCCGCCGCCCTCACAGGCAGCAAGGTACGAAACCTCACCGGTCCCCGCCGTCCGTGGTGGACACGAAACGGCGCGGACACCGTCAGGGGCGTCCGCGCCGTCGTTCGTGCCGGGGGAGATCAGAGCGCCGGGTAGGCGTTCTTCAGGAGCTGCTGGAACTGTGCGGAGAACCAGTGGCCCGCCAGCGGTGCGTTGGGCAGCGCACCGGACATGCTGTTGCCGTTGCGTGCGTTACCGGTGTACGTCGGGTCGCACATCCGGTCGAAGCCCTTGCCCTCGTCGTTGTCGATGGCAGAACTCGCGCCGTCGGACTCACCCGGCGGCTTGACCCACACGTAGGCGTCGATACCGGCGGCGGGAGCCGCCTGCGGCCGCTCGCCGATGCCGGCACCCGACTGGTTGCACCAGTTGCCGAGGTGGATGCGCTTGTCGGTGCGGCTGCCGTCGACGTACCCGTCCAGAGTGGTCTTGGCGGCCGGCCCGGTGGGACGGGCGGATCCGCCCCAGCCGTTGCGGGAGGTGTCGATCAGTGCGCCGATCCTGGAATCGAAGCCGACGCTGACCATCTCGGTGCGGAAGGCCTGGGCGAAGGACTGCTCGTCGACATAACGGTTCCAGTCGACCCACTTGGACTGACGCACCGAGGTGCCGTTCACCGCGTCGCTGATGGTGAAGTACGGCTCCGTGGTGGCGCCGTAGTTGGCGGTGTTGGCGATGATGCCCTGGACATCGGCGACCGTGGCGCCGGACGAGGTGGCCGCCTGGTGCAGTACCTGGGCGGTGGCGTTGAAGTTGTCGTCCCAGCCGATCCAGCCGTGGTGGCCGACATCGAGATAGTTGTAGACGTTTCCGACGGCGCCCAGCTTGTTCAGGGCATAACCGACACCGGTGATGTAGTTGCCGTTCGCCTTCATGGTGTCGCACTGGGGGGTGCCGGTCGGGCGGTCACTGGTGTTGGTCACCAGGTTGGGCAGCGAGTCGGGCTCGATGGTCGTGACGATCCTGAGGTTGGCGTACGCCGGGTCCTTGAGGATGGTGGCGATCGGGTCGATGTAGTCGCTCTCGTAACGGCCGATCTCGGTCGGGCCGAGCTCACCGTTGGAGGCGAGCGCCGCGCAGTCCCGGCCCGGCAGATCGTAGATCACGAGCTGGACGACGAACGGTTTGCCGGCCGCTTGCTTCACCGCCGCGTCGAGGTGGTCGCGCAGGCCCATGCCGCCGTTCACGCCGTTGATCGCGGCGATGCGGTCCAGCCAGACCGCCGTCGGCTGGCTGGATATCTTGCTGCCGCCCGGCTCGGCCGCCGCGAGCGCCGACCACTCGGGGTTCACGTAGACCCCGGCCCCCGCATAAGGGTTGTCGACCAAATCACCCGTGGCGGGCGGATCGGTCGGCGGGTCGGTGGGCGGGTCGGTCGGCGGGTCCGTGGGGTCGGTCGCGCCGTTGCAGGTGGTGCCGTTGACGGCGTACGAGGTCGGAGCGGCGTTGGAGCCGCTGTAGGCGAACTGGGCGCCCGCACTGGCCGTCGCGCCCGCGGCGATCGACTTGTTCCAGTCGGTCCCCTTCACGGTGACCGTCGAGCCCGACTGCGACCAGGCGGCGTTCCACCCGTTGGCCAGCTTCTGGTTGCCGGTGTAGGAGTAGGTCAGGGTCCAGCTGTCGAGCGCTGCCGAACCGACGTTGGCCACCGAGACGTTCGCGGTGAACCCGGAGCCCCAGTCGTTGGTGGTGTAGGTGACATTGCAGGCCACGGATGCGGCATGGGCGGTGCCGCTCATCCCGGTGGCGGTGGCCAGGCCTGCGGCCACCATGGCGGCTGCGGACAGTAAGGCCGTACGCGTACGGCGGGGTGGAGCAGTGGTGCGGCTCATCGAAGGGAAACCTCTCATCCGAGGGAGCGCAGGTGATCGCGCAGTCCGGTGCCGTAGGGGGTGGGAGTGCCGTCGTAACTACTGATCAGCGAAGGGCCGGTGGAGCAGTCCCAGGTGTTCCAGGTCCAGCCCAGATACGAGGCGTCGTGCGCGTCGAGCCAGGACATGACCTGGTCGACATAACCGTGCGAACAGGTGTTCTCGCCGATCTCACCTGCCACGAACGGAACTTTGGAGATCACCGGCGCCAGCTGTTCGTCCCAGCAGCTCGCCGATGAACAGGTGTTGAAGTTGTACGAGTGCCAGGCGGCGGCGATGTTGCCCGCCGGGTCGGTGGGCTCGTGGGAGAGCCATTGCCGCAGGTCGTTGGAGTAGGCGATGCCGCCGGCCAGGATGAGGTTCTGGGCGCCCGTCCCGCGTACCGCGTCCACCAGGTCCTGCATGCCGGCGACCTCGTAGGTGATGCCGGGGCACGTCCCGCCGTCCCGCCAGCAGGTCCACGCCTGGTCGAGCGTGCTGGTGGCGCGGTCCGGATAGGGCTCGTTGAACAGGTCGAACGCCACCGTGGGGTCGTTCTTGAAGGTGCCGGCCACCGACTTCCAGAAGGACGGGCCGTACTGCGCGTCCGGCATCGGCTTCTGGCAGCTCGCGTGGACATCGGAGCAACCGGACGAATTGCCGGTGTACTCACCGTAGGACCAGTGCAGTTCGACCAGCGGGGTGATCCCGTGCGCCTCCAGTCGGGCGACGTACTCCTTGACCGCGTCGATGTAGTTGGTGCCCGCATAGGCGGGGTCGATGTTGGCGGCGCCGAGCCAGCACTCCTCGTTCAGCGGAACGCGGACGGTGTTGACCTGCCAGCTCGCGATGGCCGCCACGGAGGCGTCGTCGACCGGCCCGTCGAAGATGCCGCGCCCCTGGACGCACATGAACTCGGCGCCGGAGCGGTTGACCCCGTACAGATGGCGTTCGGTGCCGTTCGCGTCCACCAGCTTGTTGCCGGACGCGTGCAGCGCGGGCACCTTCCCCGGGTCGGTCGGCGGCTGCGACGGGCCGGTGGGGCCGGTGCTCGGGCTGGGGGAGCTGCCCGGGTCCTGGTCGCAGGTGACGCCGTTCAGGGCGAAGGCGGTGGGTGCCGGATTGGAACCCGTGGAGGAGGCGATGAAGCCGGCATCGATACTGCCGCCGGACGCCAGCTTGCCGTTCCAGCTCTCGTTGGAGGCGGTGACGGTCCTGCCCGACTGGGACCATGCGGCGTTCCAGCCCTGGGTCACCTTCTGGGTGCCGGGGAAGTCGAACGTCAGCGACCAACTCGTGACGGGCGCACCGTTGTTGAGGATCTTCACGCTGCCCTGGAATCCGGTGTCCCAGGGGTTGGTGACCGTGTATTCGACCGAGCAGGCGGGGGTGGCCCCGGATGCGGTGAGCGGCGGAAGCAGTAGGGCGGCCGCTGCGACGGCGAAGGCGCCGGCGGCAGCGATGACAGGCAATCGTGGTGGGCTCATGGAGCGCGTCCTCACGTCCGTCATGCGACATATGCATCACATGTCATGAGTGGAAGCGCTCCCACTGGTTGCCCGGGAGGTTAACCACTACTCTCTGTCCATGACAAGACGGCGGGCCAATTCGGCCGGGAAAGAGCGCCGCCGGCCCGCATTCGGCGCCTCCTCTTGACAGCACTGCCATGTCCCCGTCACCTTGGGAGCGCTCCCACTGGTTCAGGAGTCGTTCTGGCGGTACCTGTCAAACTTTCGAATGCGCACGGCGCCTGGCTCCGGCCCGCGCGTTCCGTGTCGACCATCCGGTCGTGAGCGTCGCCAGCAGCGATGCCGCCGACAGTGCGGTGAGCAGCGCCGGCACCGCGCGCATGCCTGACGTCTCAATACCCTTGCCCAGCAAGGGCGGCGCCGCGACACCGCCGATCATCGACGCGGCGATGACCCAGGCGCCCGCCCGCCGGGCGTGTGGCAGCGCCCGGTTCAGCCACGGCAGACCGGTGGGGAAGACCGGCGCGATGAAGAGTCCGACGCCGGCGTAGGCGTACGGGGCGGCGCCCGGAATCAGGGCCAGCAGCAGACAGGCCGTCATCCCGGCGGCGCAGACCGTGAGAATGCGCTCGGCGGAGTGACGGTGCGTCAGCGGTACGACCAGGAAGCGGCCGACGGTCATCATCAGCCAGTACGCGGAGGTGGCGGAGGCCGCGAGGGTGGCCGGGTAGCCGATGGCCTCCAGATGCGACGGCTCCCAGCCGCCGACACCGGCCTCCACGGCGACGTTCAGGATGTACAGGGCCAGAAATCCGACCAGCACCCGGGAGAGCAGCCGGGGGCGGGGCGTTTCGGCCGTGTGGACCGGCGCGGGCTCCGCCGTGCCGACGCCCTTGGTGCAGAGGATCAGTGAGGCGGCCAGCACGGCGCAGGCGCCGAAAGCGTACGGATAGCCGTCCGGGCCGAGCGCCGCGATCAACGCGGGGCCGAGCACCGCGCCGATACCGAAGTGGGCGTTGAGGATGTTCAGCATCGCCGTGGAACGGTCACCGAACCCGACGGCGAACAGCTGGTTGAGGCCGTAGTCGATACCGCCGAAGCCGAGCCCGCCCAGAAAGGCCGATGACAGGGCGAGCGGCCAGTCCGGAGACAACGCGAAGCCGAGACTGCCGACCGCCATCAGCGCGTAACCGGATCCCAGCAGCAGCCGGTTGCTGATCCGTGAGTGCACCGCGTTGAAGACGAGCACCCCGGCCACCCCGCCGGTGAAGTGCAGGGAGAGGCCGAGGCCCGCCGCCGACGGAGAGAGACCGTACTCGGTGCGCAGGCCGGGCACGGCGGGTCCGTACAGCGCCTGGAGCATGCCGATGAGCACGAAGGCCACGCAGGAGGCGACCGCCGCCGGACGGCTGAAGAGCCGTCCGGCGGCGCGTGGCGTCGGGTGCGGTGGCACGCGCCGCGTCTCGGGCTGCGTCACCGGGCTCCCGGTGCGGTCTGCGCGCAGAAGGTGAAGGAGAACTCCGCCGGAGCCGCGAGGAGTTGATGCTGCGGGAGCACCCCGGGGCCGCAGGACTGCGAACCGATGCCCTGCTGGGCGTGGTCGAGGTTGACCCGCAGCAGTCCGTCGGGGACGAGGTCCGTCAGGTGGTCCGCCGCGTCGAGGTGCTCGGTCGTCCAGTGCCGGGCGGTCAACCAGAACTGCGGATCGCCCTCCACCCGGAGACCGCCGACCTCGGCCCAGCGGACGGCTGCCCGGGCGCCGTTCTCCTGCGGCCGGACGTACGGCGTCTGGAGATCGGTGACCGAAGCGCTCCACCGGCCGATCCTGGAGGCCGCCCGGGTGTCCGGATACGCCTCGCCGGGGCCGCCGCCGAACCAGCTGACCGCGTCGTCGGCGCCCGGCACGGCGAAGCGGATGCCGAGCCGGGGGAGCGGTACCTGCCAGTCGCCCTCGGGCACGACCGAGACGGTCAGCCGGAGCCGGCTCTCGTCGGCGGTCCACCGGTAGGCCGTCACCAGCCCCAGGTTCCGGGCAGCCGGAGCCACCCGGGTCCGTACGGTCAGCCCGGTGTCCGTCAGCTCCACCGCGTCCAGCCGGTGGCGCATCCGGTCCAGGCCGTACTTCCGCCAGAGGGTGCCGTAGCGGATGTCGGTCTGCCAGGCCGCTCCGTCGTCGTTGTCGGTGGGTGCCCGCCAGACGTCCAGCCGCAGCTGCTCGATGCCGATCCGGCCGATCGCCCGCAGGTCACCGGTGCCGGCGTCGAAGGAGGCCGGACCGAGGGTGATCAGCTGCTCGCCACGGTGCGGCCGGCTCCCGGCGGCCACCGGAACGGGTGACGCGGCCATGTCCGGCAGCTGCCCCCAGGCGACCTCGTGCCGGGTGCCGTCGACGAGCAGCGCCCGGACGGTCCACTGCGACTCGGCGTCCGCCCGGTCGACCGGCGGATCCGGGAGCTTCAGCTCGGCGTGCTCGCCCGGCAGCAGCGCCGGCACATCGAGCAGTCCCTCTCCGGCCGTCTCGCCGTCCACCTGATAGGACCACTCGAAGACCAGGTGGGACAGGTCCACGAAGTCGTACTGGTTGGTGACACGGACCGTGCCGGCCCGGCCGGAGCCTTCGATCCGCACCGGCTCGATGACCTTCTTGTACTCGACGAGGCCGGGGGACGGGGTGCGGTCGGGGAAGAGCAGCCCGTCGCAGACGAAGTTGCCGTCGTGCAGTTCCTCGCCGAAGTCGCCTCCGTAGGCGTAGCCGAGCGTCGGATGGGCCAGGCCGTGGTCGATCCATTCCCAGATGAAACCGCCCTGGTTGCGCGGGTGCGCCTCGAAGAGCTGCTGGTACTCGGTCAGGCCGCCCGGGCCGTTGCCCATGGCGTGCCCGTACTCGCAGAGAATGAAGGGCAGCCGCCGCCGCTCCCGGGGGCCGTCCTGGTCCGCGTGGCGGCCGATGGTGTCGACCTCGGCGTGCGAGGCGTACATCCGGGAGTACATGTCGGTGTCGGCGCAGGACGGGTCGCCCTCGTAGTGGATCAGGCGGTCGGGGTCCCGATCACGGATCCACTCGGCCATCGCGGTGAGACCGCGTCCGACCCCGCATTCGTTGCCCAGCGACCAGATGACGACGGACGGATGGTTCTTGTCGCGCTCGACCATCCGGGCCGCGCGGTCCAGCAGGGCCGGCGTCCACCGCTCGTCGTCGACCGGGTTGTCCCGCCACTCCTGCTCGACGAAACCGTGGGTCTCCAGATCGCACTCGTCGATCACCCAGAGGCCGAACTCGTCGCAGAGTTCCAGAAAGGCGGGGTGCGGCGGGTAATGGCTGGTGCGTACGGCGTTGATGTTGTGCTGCTTCATCAGCAGCACATCGGCCCGCATGGTCTCCAGGTCCACGGTCCGGCCGGTGTCCGGATGGAACTCGTGGCGGTTGACCCCGCGGAAGAGGATCCGCTCTCCGTTGACCTTGATGACACCGTCCTCGACGGCGACGGTACGGAACCCGATGCGCAGCGGTATCCGCTCACCGTCGGTGGCCAGCTCGGCCTCGTACAGCACAGGGGTCTCGGCGGTCCACGCCTCGACCGGTACGGTCACTGAGGCCCCGGTGGCCAGGTCGAGTCCGAGCCCCGGTACGGTCACCCGGCCCGGCACCATGCTGTCGACCCGCAGGGTGCCCTCGCCGGTGCGGTGGTCGAATCCGGCGTGGACGAAGAAGTCCCCGGCCGCGCCCTCCGGGCGGTGCAGCAGGGTGACGTCCCGGAAGATGCCCGGCAGCCACCACTGGTCCTGGTCCTCCAGGTAGGAGCCCGACGACCACTGATGGACCCGAACGGCCAGCACATTGCCCGCGGGCCGCAGCAGCGCGCCGACCGCGAACTCGTGCGGCAGCCTGCTGCCCTTGAACTCACCGAGTTCGACGCCGTTCAGCCAGACCCGGGCGCAGGACTCGACTCCGTCGAAGCGCAGCACGGTGTCGCCGGCCGCCGGCCACTGCTGCGGCAGATCGAAGGTGCGCAGGTGGTCACCGGTCGGATTCTCGGTCGGCACCCGCGGCGGGTCCACCGGGAAGGGATAGAGGTGGTTGGTGTAGATCGGCGCGCCATGGCCCTGCAGGACCCAGTGGCCGGGGACGGCGATCTCCTGCCAGGCCTCCGCGTCGTACCCCTGGGCAGCGAACGACGTGTCCTCGGCGTCGGCGGTCGGGGACAGCCGGAAGCGCCAACTGCCGTTCAGCGACAGGGTGGCGGCATCCGAATCCGGGTACTGGGCGCGCGGCGGCAACGCGCCGCTGCCGGGTGCCGCATCTTCGTAGTACGTCGTGCTCATCGGTCTCCTCGGGCAAGTCCGGTAGGGGGCGGCGCGCGGTCAGCGCCGGACCGTTCTGCTGGTCTTCTTCCGTGCCGCCTGCTGTGCGGATGATGCGACCGCCCCTTCGAGCGCGAAGGTCGCCGCGCCCAGACTCACCGGGTCGGAGGGGACCGGGCTCAGCACGATCTCGGTGGCGGCGAGCGGCCCGGCCGGTGCTCGCGCGGCCACCGCCTCGCGCACCTCGTCGAGCAGCGGCTTGCCGAGCGTCGCGGCGACCCAGCTGCTGAGCACGATCACTTCCGGATTGAGCAGCTGGATCAGATCGGCGACGGCCGCACCCAGGTAGCGGGCCGTCTCGCGCACCACCCGGACCGCCACCGGATCCCCGGCGGCCAGCGCGGACCCCAGCGCCCGGATGGTCGCCGTCTGGTCGTCGGGGCGCAACAGGGGACTCTCCGCGCCGAGTTCGCGCAACTGCTGCATGATGCCCGGCGCGCCCACGTACGCCTCGACGCAGCCGTGATTGCCGCAGTGGCAGAGCCGGCCGTCGAGCACCAGGGTGGTGTGCCCCCACTCGCCTGCCGTGTTGGTCGCGCCCCGGTGCAGCGCACCGCCCAGCGCGATCCCGGCGCCCACCCCGGTACCGAGGTTGATGACGACCGCGTCGGAACGTCCACGCGCCGCACCGAACCACAGTTCGGTGACCGTGCAGGCGCGCAGCGGGTTGTCGAGGTACAGCGGATACGGGATGTGCTCGGCCAGCAGGCTCAGCAACGGGACCTGGTGCCAGCCCCAGTTGGCGGCGTACACCACCGAGCCGGAGGCCCGGTCCACCTGGCCGGGCATGCTGACACCGGCGCCCAGCACCCGGCCCGGGTCCGTCCCCGACTGTTCCACCACCGAAGCGACCCCGGCGGCGATGTGGGCGACCACCCGGTCCGGCTGCTGATCGCCGGGCCGCAGTTCCACCGCCGTGTGGGCCAGCGAGGTGAGCGACAGATCGAAGAGCTCGACATGCACGTAGGTCTCCGCCACGTCGACGCCGATCAGGGCACCCCGGGTCGGGGCGATCGCGACGAGCCCGCGGGGGCGGCCGCCGTCCGAGTCCTCGAAGCCGACCTCGGTGAGCAGGCCGAGCTCCAGCAGTTCCCCGACGAGCGAGGCCACGGTCGCCAGGCTGAGCCCGGTGGCCGCCGCCAGTTCCTGGCGGGACAGCGGAGACCCGGCGATGATCTGCCGCAGCACCTCGTACCGGTTGGCGGTGCGGATGTCGCGGGACGTGCGTTTGTTGACAGGACCGAGCATGACCGCACTCCAGCTTCGGGACGGAACGCCAGGCTAAAGGGCCCACCCGGCGATCGCAAGGGTTAATAAATGGGTTGTGAAAAGCGGCGGGCCGCTGTGCCGGGGGCCGGGGCAACCCGGCCTGTGACGGCCGACCGCCTCAGCTGCCGTCGAGCACCGGGGCCAGGAACGCATTGGTGAACTTGCCCTTCGGATCCAGCTCCCGTGCCAGGCTTCGGAAGTCCGTCAGCTTCGGATAGAGATCCGGCAGCCGGTCCGCCCCCACGGTGTACACCTTGCCCCAGTGCGGGCGCGCCGCGAACGGTTCGAGCTGCTGCTCGAGCAGCCGTACCACCGGCAGCACCGCCTCGGTGTCCTTGACCCAGGTGAAGTGGAACGCGACCGAGTCGTGCCCGTAGGACGGGCTGAGCCACAAGTCGTCGGCGGCGACCGTCCGTACCTCACAGACCTGCAGCACCGGGGCGACGGCGTCCCGGATCGCGTCCACGGCATGCAGTGCGGCGACCGCGTGCCGGCGGTCCATCAGGTACTCGGACTGCAGCTCCGCACCGGCGCTCGGGGTGAATTCCGCCCGGAAGTGCGGCAACCGCTCGTGCCAGGGGCCGGGCACCCCCTGCTGCTGCGTGCAGTGCACGGGTGACATCCCGGGTACCGGATGCAGTGGGCCGGACGCTTCGGGAGCCCACGGAAACGCGGGTTCCTGCCCGGCGGCGTACTTCAGCCAGACCTGCCCGAAGCGGGGACCGCGCCAGTCGGTGAAGAGGCTGACGCTGTACGCGGCCGAGGCCACCGTGTCGAAGTGCTCGTCGAGCAGCGCCAGCGGCAGTCCGGTGTAGGCCCGCTGACCCAGCTCGAAGCCGGGCACCAGATCCAGCGTGAGCGTGGTGACCACACCCAGCGCACCGAGTGAGACCACCGTGCCCGCGAAGCGATCACCGTCCCGGTCCCGGCTCAGCGTCAGCAGTTCACCGTCGGAGGTGACCAGTTCCAGCTCCCGCACCGCGGTGGCGAGACTCCCGTGGGTCACCCCGGAGCCATGGGTGCCGGTGGCGACCGATCCGGCGACGGAGATGTGCGGCAGTGACGCCATGTTGTGCAGCGCCAGCCCCTGCGCGTGCACCTCGCGGGCCAGTTCGGCGTACCGCACGCCGGCCGCGACCTTGACCGTCGAGGCGGCCCGGTCCACCTCGATCACCGGCGGCAGGCCGGCCACCGTGACCAGGGTGCCGTCCGTGTCGGCGATCTCGTTGAACGAGTGTCCGCTGCCCAGCGCTCGCACCCGCGCCCCGGCGGTGACGAGCTGCCGCAGCTCGTCGATGGTGGTGGGCCGGTCTATCCGCTGTGCTCTGAAGGCGATGTTCCCCGCCCAGTTCGTCAACATCCTGGGAATGCTATCCGCAGCCTCCGGCGGCACTCGGAGCGGTCGGCGCCGCCGAGCGGCGCCCCGACCGGCGGCTGTCAGCGCGGTCCGGTCTCGCCCTGCGCCACTTCGATGCCGGCGTGCAGATCCGTCGCGGCTTCCAGCGCTCCCGCGGCCGACAGCGCTACGCAGACCAGCAGTGCGCCGGCTATGGCGCGTGCGGTGCGACCCTCCCGTCGGTTCGCCACCGCGCCGGCGGGCCGGTGCGAGAGCAGCGCGGCGACCCGGCGCGGAACCGGCCCGGCGTCGACGGCAAGCACGACGCTCGGCCGGACGGCGGGCGCTCGGTGGGCGGCCAGCGCCGCGCGGCCGATGGCGCGCGCCGCCAGTGAGCGGTCGCCCACGGCCCCGGCGGCTGCCTCGTCGGCGCACCGCTCCAGGGCGTAACCCAGCGGGGCGCGCAGCCCGCGCAGCGACGGGTGGCAGAGAGCGGCCAGCTCCGCAGCGCCGAGAAAGAGATGGTGGCGGCCCGCGAGATGGGCCCGCTCGTGCGCGAACAGCGCCTCGCGTTCACCCGGGTCGAGAGCCTTGAGCATGCCCGTCGTCACCACGATCCGGCCCGGGCGCCCCGGCAGGGCGTACGCGGCAGGGCCGGCGTCCCGCAGCACGGCCAGCTCACCGGTGCGAGCGGTCCCGCCGACCAGCCGCCGGGCGGCGCGGAGCTCGGCGCACTGCCGCAGTACGGTGCGCACCAGGGCAGTGGCACAGACACCGATCAGCGAAGCGGCCGCCACCGCCGCGACGGCCCCGACCGGACCGTCGCCGGTGGGCGGGTGGATCAGCCGGCCCAGCGCGGCCACCGCCGGCAGCCGTAGTGCGCCCGCCACCACCAGCAGCCCCAGGGCCACCGTGGAGCAGCAACCGAGGATGACCGCGGCGGCCGCCAGCAGCCGGACGGCCTGCCGCGGGGCCATCAGCTCGGCCAGCCGACGGGCGGCGGGCACCGCCAGGAACGGCATCAGCAGGGGCACCCAGACTGCGTAGATCACTTCTCCTGGTCCCCCAGCAGGGCCCGCAGCAGCTGTTCGTCGTCCGTGCTCAGCTGGGACACGAAGCGGGCGAGGACGGTGGAGCGGTCCTCCTCCTTCTCCAGCTCCGTGTGCATCCGGCGGGCGGTGAGACCGGGGGAGTCCTCGGTCGGCGTGTAGGCGAAACCCCGGCCGGAGCGGGTCCGGCTCACCCAGCCCTTGTCGTAGAGCCGGCTGAGGATCGTCGTCACGGTGGTCCGGGCCAGCCGGGTGCCGAGAGCTCGCTGGACCTCGGCGGGGGTCAGGTGCCCGTCGGCAGCCCACAGCGCCGCCAGCACGCTCGCCTCGAGCTCGCCGGCCGGCCGTCGTTCGGGGGTCACCTCGGGCATGGGAAACGTTCCTCCCGGAAATCTCGTTCCCAGAAATGTAGACCGCTGCCCGGGGATGTCACAAACGTTCCCTCTTGTTCGGGTACTTCTCAGGCTCTGGGAATGTCGAAATACCGGCTCAGGCAGGCAGCCAGGCCCACGTCGCCGGTGAGCTTGACCTTGCGCCGCATCAACAGCGTGACCGGGCCGACATTGCCGGACACCAGCCTGAGGAAGTCGGCGTCGCCGAGCATCAGCGTGAGTCGCGGGGCGGCCTCGGTACGGCCCTCGGCGACGCTGCACACGCCGTCGGCGATGGAGGCCTCGTACACCACCTCGGTCTCGCCGGTGATCCTCCAGCGGATGAGAGCACTGAGTGAACCGGCGTTCTCCGGGCGGAACTGCCGCGCCATGCGCCCGAAGACCTCCGCGAGCACCCGTCGGCGCTGGTCGCCGCGCGCGATCTCGCCGAGCTGACGGGCGGAGAAGCCCTTGATCATTCGCGCGAACTCCTGCGGAGAGACGGACGAGAAGTCCAGTTCCGCGAGCATGTCGCTGACGTTCTCCGCCATGGATGAATCCTTACCTGAGCGTCGCCTGCCGCTGAGCCAGATTAGGGGCCCGAACAGCTCCGGGCAAAGACCTGTCCCCGCCTGTCTGCGCCGCGCGCACTGCGCCATTGGGGGCGCCGTTGTACCCGGTCGGTCGTACGGCTCCGTCGGCGCCGGGCCGGATTGTCAGTGCTCGGTGCAAGACTCGGGTCACACGTCGACGGGACACCGAACAGACACGGGATACCGAACAGAGGAGCACGCCATGCTCAGCACCCCGTTTGCCGCAGGCTCGCCGAACTGGATCGACCTGGGCACCCCGGACCGCGACGGGGCGAACGCCTTCTACCGGGGACTGTTCGACTGGGAATTCGAGTCGGCCGGCGAAGAGTTCGGTGGATACGGCACCTACGCGCTGGACGGGAAGAAGACCGGCGCGGTGATGCAGGTCGAGCAGGCGCAGGCAGCCTGGGGGGTCTATTTCCAGGTCCCTGACTCAGAAGTCACCGTGGAGACGGTCGAGCAGGCCGGTGGAACGCTGGAGTTCGGACCGCAAGACGTCGGCACGCTCGGCCGGATGACCGGGTTCCGCGACCCGATGGGCGCGCGCTTCGCGACCTGGGAGCCCCGGGACCACCCCGGCCTGGACGCGATCAACGAACCCAACGCGTTCTGCTGGGCCGAGCTCTGCACCAGCGATGTGCCGGCGGCCGCCGGCTTCTACCGCAAGGTGTTCGGCTGGGAGATCAACTCCGCGCCCTACCCCGGCGGCACCTACACCATGGCCGCCCCGGCAGGCGCCGGCCACGAGGCCAACTTCGCGGGCTTCGTCCAGGTCGGGGCGGACGCCGCGAAGTACTGGCTGCCGTACTTCGAGGTCGACGACGCCGACGCGGCCGTGGCCAAGGTGCGGCAGCTCGGCGGCACGGTCGTCATGGAGCCGGCGGATCTGGCGGGGGTGGGCCGGATCGCCAGGGCGGCCGACCCGTCCGGTGCCCCCTTCTCCCTCATCAAGAGCGCCATGGCCGCCGCGTGAGTGCTCGCCGCGCGCGCGTTCATCGTTCGTTGAACGGACATTGATCGACGGCGGGCAGTGTGTCCGGCATGTCGACCACCATCAGTAACGCCCCTGAGCTCGCGTGGCAGGAGCGGGCGTTGTGCGCTCAGACGGGGCCGGAGTTCTTCTTCCCCGACCCCGGCAGCTCCACCCGCGAGGCCAAGAGGCTCTGCGGGATCTGCGAGGAACGAGTGACCTGCCTGGAGTACGCGCTCGACCATGACGAGCGATTCGGCGTCTGGGGCGGACTCTCCGAGAAGGAGAGGCTCCACCTCAGACGCGAGCAGGGCTGATCTACGAAGCCGTGGCGGCGGCGCGCGCCGCCATCCGGGCCTTGCGGGCCGCGAGCTTCTCGTCGAATTTGGCGGCCTCCGAGTCCAGGCCGCCCATGTACAGGCCCAGCTCCTCCTGCGCCTTCAGTCCCCCCGGGCCGAGCCCGTCGATGTCCAGGACCTTCAGATAACGCAGCACCGGCTGCAGCACGTCGTCGTGGTGGATCCGCATGTTGTAGATCTCGCCGATGGCCATCTGCGCGGCGGCCCTCTCGAAACCGGGCATCCCGTGTCCGGGCATCCGGAAGTCGACGACCACGTCACGGACCGCCTGCATGGTCAGATCAGGCGCCAGCTCGAAGGCCGCGCCCAGCAGGTTCCGGTAGAAGACCATGTGCAGATTCTCGTCGGTCGCGATCCGCGCCAGCATCCGGTCGCAGACCGGGTCCCCCGACTGGTGGCCGGTGTTGCGGTGCGAGACGCGGGTGGCGAGCTCCTGGAAGGCGACATACGCCACGGAGTGCAGCATCGAGTGCCGGTTGTCGGACTCGAAGCCCTCCGCCATGTGCGCCATCCGGAACTGCTCCAGCTTGTCCGGATCGACGGCCCGCGAGGTCAGCAGATAGTCGCGCATCACGATGCCGTGCCGGCCCTCCTCGGCGGTCCACCGGTGCACCCAGGTGCCCCAGGCGCCGTCACGGCCGAAGAGCGAGGCGATCTCGTGGTGGTAGCTGGGGAGGTTGTCCTCGGTGAGCAGGTTGACCACCAGCGCCGTCTTGCCGATGTCGGTGACCTTGGACTGCTCGGGCTCCCAGGCCTTTCCGTCCTCGAAGAGGCCGGGGAAATTGCGGCCGTCGCTGAATGGCACGTACTCGTGCGGCATCCAGTCCTTGGCGACCTTGAGATGGCGGTTGAGTTCCTTCTCCACCACCTCTTCCAGCGCGTACAGCAGTCGGGCGTCTGTCCACGCTGCCGAACTGCCGAGGTGGGGAGAGGTGATTGTCACGGGTGCTCCTGGGGACGGGAGTGTGTTACCTACGGACTCGTAGGTTACGTATCCGTAGGTTAAGGGGGCAGTAAGCGTGCGCCAACCCCCTGGTCCGAAATGTACGACTACCTGAGGTTATGAGTACAGTCCCCGTAGGCGCACGGAGAGACATGTCACGCAGCCTTCAAGCTTCTCGTACTCGCTGATGTCCACCGCAACCGGCTCATAACCCAGCTCGGCGAACAGTTCCGCGGTCCTCGGCGCACTGGCCGCCATCAGCAGCGCGGCGCCGCCCAGCAGCACCACATGGGCCCCGGACTCCTCCGGAACCGGCAGAAAACCCGGGAAGACGGACGGAGTGTCGACGAGCGGTTCGTACCCGATGACCGTCGAGTCGGGCAGTGCGGTGACCGCCGACTTCAGATGCAGCACCTTCGCCGTCGGGACGGCGACGACCCTGGCCCCGAGCGGCTCGAAGGCGGCGCGCAGCTGCTGGACACCTGCCGCGTTCGTCCGGCCGCCGCGCCCCACATAGAGGGTGTCGCCGATCTTGAGCACGTCGCCGCCGTCCAGGGTGCCGGGTTCCCACACCCAGTTCACCGAGCAGCCGAGCCCGGCCAGCGTCTGCTCGACCGCCACGGTCTCCGCCCTGCGGGACTCGGCACCCGAGCGGGCGATCAGCGCCACATTGCGGAACATCACCACGGTGTCCTCGACGAACACCCCGTCCGGACAGTCCTGGGCGGGCGCGGTCTCGACCGTCTCCCAACCGTGCGAGCGGAACGTCTCCGCATACCGGCCCCACTGCTCCAGAGCCAGCGCGTAATCGACGGGGGTGCGCTCAATATGGGTGACAAGACCTTCGGCGAGGCGCGGGCTCGGCCGGCGGATCAGGGCTTTTCTGCTGGGCACGAACGGTTCTCCAGGTCGCGGGTGCGAGTCGGGCCATGACGGTGGCGCCCATCATGGCCCGCATCTCTCCCGAGCGGAATCCCCGTTCTGCTCCCGCTCGGCTCATTCCCGGTCGCCTCCGAGCTCGAGCCACCGGGTGATCCCGATCGACTCCAGGAACGGCAGATCGTGGCCCGCGACGATCAGCGCCCCCCGGTACGAGTCCAGGGCCGCCGTCAGCTGCCGCACGCTCGCCAGGTCGAGATTGTTGGTCGGCTCGTCGAGCATCAGCAGCTGTGGCGCCGGTTCCGCCAGCAGCAGAGCGGCCAGCGCGGCACGGAACCGCTCACCGCCGGAGAGCGTTCCGGCCCGCTGGTCGGCGCGTGCCCCCTTGAACAGGAAGCGGGCGAGCCGCGCCCGGATCTGGTTGTTTCCGGCCTCCGGTGCGTTGCGGGCGACGTTCTCCACGACGGTCAGCCCGTTGTCGAGCACATCGAGGCGCTGCGGCAGAAAGCGCAGCGGGACATGGACCGTCGCCTCACCGGACACCGGTTCGAGCAGACCCGCGACGGTCCGCAGCAGCGTCGTCTTGCCCGCTCCGTTGCGGCCGACGAGGGCGATGCGCTCCGGGCCGTGCACGGTGAACTCACCGTCGATCCCGTTTCCGTACGGCAAGCGCAGATCGCGCAGGGTCAGCACGCTCCGCCCGGGGTGCACCTCGGTGTGCGGCAGTTCGATCCTGATCTCGTCGTCGTCCCGCACCTCCTCCACCGCCCGGCTGAGGCGCTCCTTGGCGTCGTCCAGCCGCTCGGCGTGCATGATGCGGTGCTTGCCGGCCGACTCCTGCGCGGCGCGTTTGCGTGCGCCCATCACGATCTTCGGTTCGCGCTTGTTGTCCGACATCTTCTGCCCGTAGCGTTTGCGCCGGGCCAGTTTGATCTGGGCATCCGCCAAGTCCCGCTTCTGCTTCTGCACATCGGCCTCGGCGGACCGCACCATGCGCTCGGCCGCCTCCTGTTCCACCGCGAGCGCCTCCTCGTACGCCGAAAGTGTCCCGCCGTACCAGCGGACCTCCCCGGCGCGGAGATCGGCGATCTGGTCGACACGCTCCAGGAGTTCACGGTCGTGACTGACCACCACCATGACGCCGGGCCAGGCGTCGACCGCCGCGTACAGCCGGCCGCGGGCGACGCGGTCCAGGTTGTTGGTCGGCTCGTCGAGCAGCAGGACGTCGGGTCCGGCGAGCAGCAGAGCGGCGAGCCTCAGCAGCACGGACTCACCGCCCGACACCTCGCCGACGGTACGGTCGAGTCCGATCGAGCCCAGTCCGAGCTGTCCGAGGACAGCATGGGCGCGTTCCTCCACGTCCCAGTCGTCGCCGACCGCGGTGAAGTGCTCCTCACGCACATCGCCCGCCTCGATGGCGTGCAACGCGGCGCGGGTGGTGGCGATACCCAGGACCTGGTCCACCCGGAGTCCGGTGTCGAGCACCAGGTTCTGCGGAAGGTAGCCGATCTCGCCGGTGCTGCGCACCACGCCGTCGGACGGCGCGAGCTCACCGGCGATCAGTTTCAGCAGCGTGGACTTGCCGGCGCCGTTGACGCCGATGAGGCCCGTTCTCCCGGGGCCGACGGCCAGTTGGAACCCGTCGAACACCGGTGTTCCGTCCGGCCAGGAGAAGGCGAGCGCGGTGCACGAGATGTGCGGGGTGGAGGGCTGGGTGGACATACGGGTCTCCCGGTTGCGGCGAGCGCGGTGAGCGCTGAAAGGAAGGGGGCAACAGGTGGAGACACCGCCAGGCACGGGAAAGGCCCTGGTCCGGGAGGACAGCTCGTATACCGAGGTCACACGCGGTGCGCGCAGGCGTCAGCACTGCACGGCACGGTGTCTCAAGACCTCAGTAACGCAACGTCCTACTCCGATCGACGACAACAGGGCCACCAAGAACAGTACGACCGGACCCAGGCCCTCGCCAAGCGAATTTCAGCAGGTGTCGCGCAACAGCTCGGCGACGCCCCCATCGACGTCCAGGAAACTCTGCTCGTCACCGGACGGGACGAGTGCCTCGGTCCGCTCGAGGAAGATACGCAGCTCGGAGGTGTGCATATGCACCATCGCGACGCCCTCGCGGGCATGGAACTCCAGCACGGTCCGGTCGTACCCGTAGGGTCTGATCCGCACATCGCCCGCGCCGGCCGGGGCCGAGACGCCGGCGGCCAGCAACTCGCGGGCGAAGGCCCAGGAGACCTCGACGCCCTCCAGCGTGGCCTGCGGCGGAAAGTCCACACTGACCGCGAAGGGATCTTCGCGGTCGTAGCGCAGGGTGGTCGGGACGGTCTCCATCCGGGGCGCGGATGCGACCAGGCGAGCCTGGACGGCTTGTTGGACGACGTACGACAAGGCCCCGCTCCCTCCTCGCGGTTCGGCTGACGACGGTGTGTCGAAAGGAAGGACGTACGGAGGGGCGCATCCGTGCACCCGGGGACGGTGATGTCCATCACCTGCGCGGCACCGAGATGCGTCGAAGCGCTTCGACTTTTCTCTGGACAGCGACTGCGGCGACGTCTACTGTCGGTGTTTCCTCGCATGTCGCGCACGTATCACGCGCGTCGAAGCGCTTCGCGCAATCTGTCATGGAGAGCTGAATGACCACCCTCGCCGAGGTCGCCCGGCACGCCGGAGTCTCCGCCAGCACGGTGAGCTACGTCCTCAGTGGGAAGCGGTCCATCTCCACCGCCACCCGTGAGCGCGTCGAACGGAGCATTCAGGAGCTGGGCTACCACCCCAACGCGGGCGCCCGCGCGCTGGCCAGCAGCCGTTCCAACATCATCGCGCTGATGGTGCCGTTGCGTACCGACATGTACGTGCCGGTGATGATGGAGATCGCCATCGCCGTGGCCACCACCGCCCGCGCGCACGGCTACGACGTCCTGCTGCTGACCGGCGAGGAAGGCCCGGAAGCGGTGCGGCGGATCGCGGGGAGCTCGCTCGCGGACGCCATGATCCTGATGGATGTGCAGTTGCACGACGAGCGGCTGCCGCTGCTCCGTGACTCCGAACGCCCCGGTGTGCTGATCGGACTGCCCGCCGACCCGGTCGGACTCACCTGCGTGGACCTCGATTTCGTCGCCACCGGAGCGCTCTGTGTGGAGCACCTCGCCGGCCTCGGACACCGGGAGCTCGCTGTGATCGGCGAGGCGGCCGCAGTGTACGAACGACACACCGGCTTCGCGGAACGGACCGTGGAAGGCATCCGCTCGCGCGCCCGCGAACTCGGCGTGCGGGTGCTGCACCGGCCGTGCGAGGGCGGCTTCGCAGCGATGGCCGGGACGCTCGCCCGGATCTTCGACGAACGCCCGGGGACCACCGGGTTCATCGTGCAGAACGAGTTCGCGGTGGAGCCGCTGCTCAATCTGCTCAGGCAGCAGGGCAGGGCCCTCCCGGAGGACGTGTCCGTGGTGGCGGTCTGTCCCGAACAGGTCGCCGTCCAGGCGTCGGTGAGCGTCACGTCGGTGGCGATTCCGGCGCAGGAGATGGGCAGGCGCGCCGTCGAGCACATCGTCGCCAAGCTGCAGGGCCGGGCCGGGGACCAGGTCGAGCTGCTGAAACCGGAGCTGACGGTCCGCGCCAGTTCCGGTCCGGCCGCTGCGGCCGGCTGACCCGTCGGCACACCAGGAGTGTGCCGAAGGTGCGACGTGCCATGGGGGTGGCTTCCTTCCATGGGCGGGATGAACTACTGCGGCCTCAGGGTGAGGAGGCAGTCCACGCCGGCCGTCAGGTCCAGCAGGACCTCATCGGTGCCCGCCGGGAGTTCGGTGGGGGGCCGTTCAGCGGGAGAGCGGCCGTTGAGGTGCGGCCCGTTGCCAGGCGGGTCTGCGAGAGCCAGGCCCGCGCCGAGTCGCAGGTCCACGCGGACGGTGCGGGTGGGGCGCAGCACGGCCGTGGCCCGGCCGTCGCCCCAGCTGAGCTCGACCGATGCGCCGAACCTGGTGCGGACACCCCGCAGTTCGCCGGTGGGGTGGGCGGAGGGGAGCGCGGGCAGCAGGACCAGCCGGGACGGTGTGGACTGCACCAGCATCTCGATGAGCGCGGCAGGCAGCGCGTGCGCGGCGTCGGCGTTGTAGACATCGCGCGCCGGGTAGTGCGAGCTCATCAGCGAGTCATGAAAGAAATTCCCGCCGAGCACGGAGTCCAGGGCGTTCCCGGCTCCTTCGCCGTCCCGGAGCCGGGCGGCGATCAGCGCATGATGCAGATGGCCGTGGGCCGAGTCGTTCTCGGAGCCGCGCCGTTCGAGTGCCCGCCGCGCGGCGGCGGCCAGCGACGGTGTGTCGTACGGATTGATCTCGTCCAGCGGCCAGACGGGGTACAGGTGGCTCAGGTGCCGGTGGTCGTAGTTCTCCGCGAGGCCCGGCCAGGCCCATTCGGCGAGTGCGCCGTCCTCGTTCACCCGGTAGTCGGGGAGCCGCCCGGCCAGTGCGCGCCACCGCTCCGCACCCAAATGTCCGGGGGCCTGGGCCGCGGCCGTGGTCAGCGCGTGCTTGGCCGCCGCGATGTCCATGGTGGCATTGAGGGTGCCCCAGCTCGCGTTCGCCGGGCGGTTCTCCGGCGAGTAGGACGGCACGATGACGATCCGGCCGTCCCGGCCGGTCCGGCTGAGGAAGTCCTCGTAGAACACGGCCACTTCGGTGAGAGCGTCGACGAGCCGGGGATCGGTGACCCCGCTGGTCTGCGCCTGCTCGAGCAGCGGTGCCAGCAGCCAGTCGGCGCCCGCCGTCCACAGGTGCAGCGGATAAGCACGCTGGAAGTGCCGGACGTGTCCCGACTCGCCGTCCGTGTGCGTAGGGGCGACGATGCCCCGCGCCCCGAAGAGCGCCCGCGCGTTGTCGCGCCAGTCGGCCAACTGGCCGTAGACGAATGCAGCGTGGGCGTTCGAGACCTCGGGCAGCGCCCCCGGAGCGGCGGACGCCGTCTGCAGATTGAGATTGGCGTTGGTGGTGAACGCGCCCGCCCACGCGGTGTCCCAGTCGCCGCTCCACAGCCCGGTCAGCCGGGGCGGCAGGAGACCGCTGGCGGAGAGCAGGTGGTAGCGGCCGGCCGCGAAGAGCCGCTCGAGAAGCGCGGGACTCGCCGGGCGTCGCAGCAGCTCCGAGCCGGGCAGCCGCCGCTCGGCCGGAGCCGACCCGAGGGAGAGCCTGACACGGCGGTACGCGGTCGTGTGCAGCTCCGTATGACGGCCGAGCAGCCACGTGTACAGCTCCGCCGGGGTCGTCGGCGCTCCTTCACGGCCGGCCCCGGCCGCGCTGATCAGCGCCCGCAGCGACGCGAGGCCGACTGCCGGGTCGTCGGCCGGGCCGGCCACCTCGCCGGGAGTGCGGCGCCGCACCCGGGTGAGCAGCAGCAGACCGCGCGCGCCGTCGAAACGGATGCCCTCACCCGCGAAGACGGCTGTCCCCCCCTCCGCCACCGCGACGGTGACCCCGGTGTACGAGCGGTGGCTGTCCGGGTAGCCGATGCGCAGCGTGAGCTGCGCGCCGTCCCGGGTCAGGGCCGCGCTGCGGCCCACCGCGAGCCGCGAGGGTGCGCCCGGCAACCGGTGGTCCAGCGCGAGGTCGGCCGACAGCATGGCGCCGCTGAGGTACTGGACGACCACGTCGTCGGCGCGTGACACGAACACCCGGCTCAGCCGCTGACCGCACTCCGCGCTGACCACCCCGGTGGCGAAGTCGACCCGCCTGCGATAGTCGGCGGCGAGCGACACGTCCTGACGGACGCGCACCTGGAAGGCCGGGTGGAAAGGCTGCACCCACCGCAGCGGATACCCCGCTCCGAAGCGCTCCGCCGCGGTCGTGTCCCCGCTGAGCAGGGCGTCCTGGAGCCGCCCCAGGCCGTTGGCGAGCTCCGGCGGCTGCAGCGCCTCGCTGCCGTTGGGACGCACCAGCGTGTGGTGGCTGATGATGACCCGGTCGTCGGCCGGGTCGCCGTACACCATCGCGCCGTGCCGGCCGTTGCCACTGAGGAAGGCGTCCTCCCAGCGGGTCGCCGGCCGGGCTTCCCAGGTGCCTTCCGCGGGTGTGCGGCCGTCGGTCATCAGGGGGCCTTCCGGAGCACCGCGACGCCGTAGCGGTCGAGCTCCACGACGCCGTCCACGGTGGCGCCGGACAGCAGATCGTGGTGGCGGCCCGGCACCGACACGGTGACCTGGTCCCGGCCGTGCTGGAGCAGAAAGAGCAGGTCACCCCGGCGTACCGCCTCCACCCCGGCCGGCAGCCCGGTCAGCACCGGTCGCGCCCCCGCCCGGTCGGCCACCCGCGCCAGCAGCTCGCGGAGCGCGCCGGGCTCGGGCAGCGTCGAGAGGTACCAGGCAGAGCCGTTGCGCAGGACGGCGGGAAGTCCGTCCAGCTCGCCGCTGCGGTAGCTGGCGACCGTTTCCGCGCTGCCCGCCTCGAGCTCCTCCGACCAGAGGGTGCCGACGAAGCCGTCGCACTGCACGGTGGTCCCCGCGTCCAGCGGCCACCACTCCTGGAGCGTGGCGATGCCGAAGAGGTCGCGCAGCCGGGCGTCCATGCCGCCCGCTCTGATCCGGTCGTCCTCGTCGGCAGCCCCGGTGTGGAACCCGCTGACCAGGGTGCCGCCGCCGCGTACGTACGTGACCAGATTGTCCACGGCGGCGTCGGTGAGCAGATAAAGATGCGGGACCACGACCAGCTTGTACCGGCTCAACTCCTGCTCCGGACGGGCGAAGTCGGTGGTGTGGCCGGACTCCCAGAGCGCCCGGTGCCAGGCGCGTACCACAGCCGGATAGTCGACCTCGGACGAGATCCGGCCGTCCTGCTGATCCGCCCACCAGGATTCCCAGTCGTGCACCACGGCGACCTCGGCCGGAACGGCCGATCCGGTGGCGGCATCGGAGAGCACGGTGAGGTCGGCGCCGAGCTGCTTGGTCTCCTGAAAGGTGCGGCCCTGCTCACCCGCGTGACTGACCATGCCGGAGTGGAACTTCTCGGCGCCCTGCCGGGACTGCCGCCACTGGAAGTAACAGATGGCGTCCGCCCCGTGCGCCACCGACTGCAGCGACCAGAGACGGTTGAGGCCGCGCGGCTTGGGGTGGTTGACGCCCCGCCAGTTCACCGGGCCCGCTGCCTGTTCCATCAGCATCCACGGGCCGCGGGCCTGCGAGCGGGTCATGTCCCCGATCATCGCGTTGTACTGGGCGCCCCACGGGTCCGCCGGATCCGGATAGATGTCGACCGAGACGACATCCTCCTGTTCGGCCCACTTCCAGGCGTCCTGGCCCGTCCAGAACGGCATGAAGTTGGTGGTGACCGGGAGGCGCGGGGTGTGGCGGCGGACGATGTCGCGTTCGGCGACGTAGCACTCCAGGAGCATGTCGGAGGTGAAGCGCCGGAAGTCCAGTACCTGGGTGGGGTTGCGCATGTAATGGGGTCGGCGAGCCGGCAGGATGCCGTCCCAGGTGTCATAGCCCTGGCTCCAGAAGGCGGTGCCCCAGGCCTCGTTGAGGGCGTCGAGCGTGCCGTACTTCTCCCGCAGCCAGCGGCGGAAGGCGGCCGCCGCCTCGTCGCCGTAGTCGAAGGTGCAGTACTCGTTGTTGATGTGCCACATGGTGAGGGCCGGGTGGCCGCCGTACCGGGCGGCCAGATCCTCGGTGATGGCGGCGGCGTAGCGGCGGTAGGTGGCGCTGGAGTGCGAGAAGTGCTGGCGGCCGCCCCACCACTCGGTGCGGCCCTCCTCGGTGACGGGCAGCGTGTCGGGGTGCAGCCGCCCCATCCAGGGCGGTGGCGCGGAGGTCGGCGTGGCCAGGACGACGCCGATGCCGTTGTCGTGCATCAGGTCCATCAGCGTGTCCAGCCGGCCGAACTCCCGTGCGCCCGGCTCGGGTTCCAGCATCGACCAGGAGAAGACGCCGAGGGTGACCGAGTTGACGCCGGCCGACTTCATCAGGCGAAGGTCCTCGTGCCAGATCTCCTCCGGCCACTGCTCCGGGTTGTAGTCGCCGCCATAGAGGAGGCGGCCACGGGTGGCATCGTTCAGCTCGGGCATCAGGCAGACTCTCCGTACTGCACGCCGCGTCCGTTGGTGGCGATGAAGACCCGGCCGTGGACGCGCGGGTCGCCGGTGATGGCCGCGCCGATCCAGCCCCACTGGTGCCGGTCGTCGTTGACCCGCACCCAGGTTTTCGCCTCGTCGTCGGAGCGGTACACGGCGGTGCTGCTCTCGGTGGAGCCGACCAGGTAGATCGCCGGGTAGGAGGCGCCTTCGGCGGCCTTGCCGAAGCCGAGGGTGTACGAGGCCCAGCAGCTGCCGACCTTGGTGAAGGTCGCGCCGCCGTCCGTGGAGCGGTACAGCCCGTTCCACTTGAGGCTCAGCCAGAGGTCGCCGGAACGCCCCGGTGCCACGGCCAGCTGGAATTCACTGTCTCCCGCGCTCAGGCCGGAGGCCCGGGCGGTGAAGGTCCGGGCGCTGTCGGTGCTGGCGAACAGCGTGCCGGTGGCCGTGTCGAAGGCGTAGAAGCGGGTCGGGTCGACCGGGTCCGCCAGCGGGTTGGCGCCCTTCGGGAACGAGGCCGCCTCGGACCAGGTGGCGCCGTTGTCCGCCGAGCGGTAGCCCGGGTACGTCGAGCCGGGGGACCACAGCAGCACGCTGCCGTCAGCGTTGGCGGCGATCAGCCCCGGCGAGCTCTTGGCCATGTCGGGCTGGGACGAGAAGGGTGCCCAGGTCTTCCCGCCGTCGTTCGAGTAGGCGCCGTTGCCGTTGTCGCCCGAGCCGGTGCGGACCACGTACGACGGCTTGGCCGCGGCCTGCGCGAGTCCCGTGGCCGACCCGAACACGGGGTTCGAGGCCATGCCGCGCGACGGGGACGCAGTGAGCCGGTCGTGGTACAGCACGCCGATGTCCCGGGAACCGCTGATCAGGTGGGCCTGCCCGGTCGGGGGCGAGATCATCTGCACCACGGACGCCTCCTCCAGGCCGCGGATCTGCGGGGCCCAGTGCTTGAGGTCGCGGGTGCCGTAGAGGGTCGCGCCGGTGCCGTAGACGACATGCTTCGCGTCGTACGGGTCGATACCGACCGCCTGGACCCACCAGCCGAACTTGGGCTTGTCGGAGCCGAACGTGAGGTAGGGGGTCTCGGATACATCGAGGACGGCCCTGTCCTTGAGGGACTTCCAGGTGCGGCCGCCGTCGGTGGTTCGGTACAGCGTGTCGATCAGCGACCAGCGGTTGTTGGTGGAGACGACGACGGTGCCGGGGTGGCGGGCGTCGACGGCGACACCGCCGTAGCCGAAGCTGTCGGTGCCACCGTCGGCGGTGGTCCCGCCCGGCCGCACCGGCGTGACCTCGGTCCACTTCCCGTTGGTGGTGCGCACCTTGTGCACGCTGCCGTCGGACTGGCCGTTGGGGCCGGGGGCGTTCGCGTACGTCACATACAGCTCGCGGGTGTGCCGGTCGTACGCGGCCCGGACCGGGACCTTGGCGGCGGCGCCGGTGGGCTGCCCGGGGGCGGGTTCCCAGGTCACGCCGTCGGACGTGCGGTACAGGTTGGGCTCGGCGGCCGTGCCGTCGGAGTCGCCCCAGCCGGCGTAGACGGTACGGCCCGCGGCGACGAGGAAGGTGACGCCCTGACCGGTGGCGCTGGGGGTGGCCGGGAAGCTCACCGCCTTCCACGTGGCGCCCCGGTCCGTCGACTTGAGCAGCCCGTCGTGCCGGGTGCCCAGCCACAGGGTGTCGCTGTCCCGCGGGTCGACGAGCAGCCGCTCACCGCATCCGCGGCCGTCCTCGTTGGCGCCGAGCTTGACGGAGAGGTCGGTGCGCTTCCAGGTGGTCCCGCGGTCGTCGGAGCGCAGGACGGCGCCGTTGGTCGCCCAGGACTGGGAGTAGGTGCCGCAGGCCAGGTACAGCCGGTCCGGGTGGGCGGGGTCGACGGCCATGGCCTCGACGCCGAGGAGGTTCCAGTCGTCCCAGCCGATCCGGTCGGTCAGCGGGATCCAGCGGCCGATCCGGTCGTCCCAGCGGTAGGCACCGCCGATGTCGGTACGGGTGTAGGCGAGGCCGCGCACGGAGGGGTGGAAGAGGACGCCGGTGATGAAGCCGGTGCCGCCCATCACAGCGTTGCGCCAGCGGTAGTTCGGGCTGTCGGCACCAGCCTCGGCAGCGTGCGCGCGGCCGGGGAGAAACGGTACGGCGGTGAGCGCGGCGGCGGCCGCGGTCCCGGCGAGAACGGCTCGTCTGCTCGGGCGGGACGCGTGCATGACATACCTCGTTCTGTGCGGCTCGGGGGCGGAGATTTCGGGGGTTCGAGCTCGGGTCAGCCCTTGACGGCGCCGGTGAGCATGCCCTTCTTGAAGTGCTTCTGGACGAAGGGGGAGAGGACGGCCACCGGTAGCAGCGCCATCACCATCACCGCCATCTGGATCGCGAGCGGCGAGAGCTGACCGGTGTTGATCTGTGCCTGGAGACCCACCGGGCGTTGCTGCATCTGCACCAGTTGGATCATCACGTTCTGCAGCGGCATCATGTCCTGGTCGGTCAGATAGATCGACGCGTTGAACCAGGCACTCCAGTAGCCCACGGCGTAGAAGAGGGCGATCACCGCGAGGACCGCCCGGGAGAGCGGCATCACGATCTTCCACAGGATCCGCCAGTCACCGGCGCCGTCGATGCGGGCGCTGTCGATGAGTTCCTGGGAGATGCCCATGAAGAACGCGCGCAGCACCAGGATGTTGAAGACGCTCACGGCGCTGGGCAGGATCAGCGCCAGGTAGGTGTCCATCAGACCGAGGGCCTGCACCAGCAGGTAGGTGGGGATGAGTCCGGCCCCGAAGAACATCGTCGTCAGCAGGGTCATCAGGATCCAGCGGTGGCCGAGGGAACCGCTGCGCGACAGGCCGTACGCACACAGGACCGACACCGTCATGCTGAACAGTGTGCCGACCAGGGTCACGCCGATGCTCACCAGGGCGGCCTTCTGTACCTGGCCGCCGCTGAGAAGTGACTCATAGGCGACGAACGTGATGCCTTTGGGGATCATCACCAGGCCGCCGGCCTCGTCGATGGTCTTCTTCGACTGGAGGCTGGTGACGATGACGATCCACAGCGGGAAGAGGATGGCCAGGCAGGCCAGGGTCAGGGCCGTCCCCTTACCCGCCAGTCCGGCCTTGGAGGGCGGTTCCTCCCAGACCGGGCGGGGCGGGGCCGCCCAGGCGCTCGGCTGCCTGACGCGTGGCGCGTCGTCGGACGGTGTGTCGAGAACGGCGGTCACTTCTTGTACACCCCCTGCTCGCCCATGAGATGGGCCACCTTGTTGGCGATCAGTACGAGCGCCAGGCCGACCACGCCCTTGATGAGCCCGGCGGCGGCGGCATAGCTGAAGTCCTGGTTCCGGATGCCGTTCCACCACACGTAGGTGTCGAGGACCTCGGAAGCGTGGACACCGACGGATTGTCGTTGGAGGAGCAGTTGTTCGAATCCGACGGTGAGGGCGTCGCCGACGCGCAGCACCAGCAGGAGGGCGATCACCGGTCGCAGGGCAGGCAGCGTGATGTGCCACATGCGCCGCCAGCGTCCGGCGCCGTCCATGGCGGACGCCTCGTACAGGTCGGTGGAGACCGAGGAGAGCGCGGCAAGGAATACGATGACGCCCCAGCCCGCGTCCTTCCAGACGCTCTGGGCCGTGACCAGGTACTTGAAGACCTCCGGGTTGGTCATCAGGTCGAAGCCCTCATAGCCGTGCTGGCGAAGGGTCTGCGCGATGATGCCGGCGCCGCCGAAGATCTGCATGAAGACGGTGACGACGAGGACCCAGGAGAAGAAGTGCGGCAGGTACATGACCGCCTGGGCGACCGCCCGCACCCGGGGCCTGACCACGCTGTTGATGAGCAGCGCGAGCAGGATCGGGACCGGGAAGTAGAGCGCCAGCTGCAGGGAGAACAGCACCAGGGTGTTCTGCACGGCGTGCCAGAAGGCCGAGTCGGCGAAGATCCGCTGGAACTGCTCGAAGCCGATCCAGGGACTCTGGAACATGGCGACGAAGCCGTTGTCGCTGAGGTACGGGTCGTAGTCCTGGAAGGCGACCACATTGCCGAGGATCGGTATGTAGCTGAAGACCAGGAGGAGCAGGACCACCGGCACCGTCATGAGGATCAGTACGCGGTCACGCTTGAATCTGATCTTCAGGCTCAGCTTGCCCGAGTTCTTCGGTCCGTGGGCCGGGGGTCCGACGGCGGCGCCGCCTGACGCCACCGGAGTCTTCGGGGGGGTTTTCGCCTCGGTCGTGCTCCGAGGCACCGTGCTGTGGGACACGGGCGTCTCCTTGCTTGAGCCCCGGATCAGTTCGCCGAGCCGTTTTCGTCGAGCAGCTTCTTGTACCAGTCGCGCAGGTCGTCGCCGCCCTTCTTCTTCCAGTCGGACACGGCCTGCTGCACATCGCTGATCTTCTTGCGTCCTCGCACGCAGTCGTCCTCGAGCTGCTCGAAGTCGTCGGCGAGGTTGGCCCAGCGGGTGGGCTCCGTGACGGTCAGCCCGAAGAAGGAGGACTTCTTGGTGAACGCGCCCATGCGTTGCTGCCACTCGACGATGCCCCGGGTGATGTCGGGGAAGTCGGGGTAGGCGACGTAGGGTGCGGGGTTGCCCGTGAGGTCGTAGGCGCCGCTGACCTCGTTGATGCCCTGCTGCGTCTTGACCGGCAGGCCGCGCTTCACCGTGTAGTCGGGTCCTTCGACGCCGTAGGCGGTGAGCATGAACTCCTTGGTGCCGTAAGGAGCGGCGCAGTAGTTGCAGAGCGCGAGGAAGTCCTTGATCTGCTGCTTGCTCGCCTTCTTGCTGACGAAGTTGAACATGCCGCCCGGCTGACCCGCCCACAGCGTGGGATCGCCGCCGTCGGGGCCGAAGATGTCGAATACACCCATCTCGAAGTCGGGATTCTGGGTCCGCTGTTCGGCCGTCTTGCCCCACCAGTCGGAGATGTTGTTGTTGTAGACAAGAACCTGTCCGGCGGTGAAGCGGTTGGCCGCGCTGCCTCCGGCCTTGCCCGAGACCGCGTCCGGGTGGACCACCCCCGCCGCGTAGAGCTTGCGCGTCCACTCCAGGCCTGCCAGGTACTGCTCGGTCTCGATGCGGTTGACGAGCTTGCCGCCCTCCATGTTCCACCACAGCGCCCGGTCGCTGCCCGGCAGAACACCGAAGATGTTGAAGGCCGTCCACTTCATGTCGTCGCAGGCCCAGACCTTCGACTTGGGCTGGTTCGCCTCCTTGGCCCAGGACAGGAACTCGTCGGGGCTCTTCGGGACGGTGTAGCCCTTCTTCTTGAAGAGGTCCTCGCGGTACATGGGGGCGATGCCGACGACGTAGGAGGACGGCATCGGGACTGCGCGGAGCTGGCCGCCGAAGATGCCACGCTGCCACGCCTCGGTGGGCACGGCCGCGAGGTTGGGGTAGTCCTTGATCTTGTCGCCTGACAGGTACGGTCCGAGGTCGGCGAACTTGGCGTTGATCGCGGTGGGTATCCGGCCCGTCAGGTTCCAGTCGGGCACCACCACGGCGTCGGGGATGTCGCTGGAGGCGAGGATCGCGCCGAGCTTCTGGTCGTAGGTGACGCCGTCCTGGTTCTGCCAGGTGACGTCGACGCCGACGGCCTTGTTCATGGCCGTGTAATACGGGTTGTCACCCTTCGGCGGGCTGCCCCAGAACGGGGCCATGATCTTCAGCTTGCCCCCGCTGCCCAGCTGCTTCGCCACCGAGGTCTTCAGCTCGGCCGTCGGGATCGCCTTGGTGAAGCCGGCCGGTGAGCCGTTCTTCGCCGGGATGTCCGGGGCGACGACGCTGGAGGCCACGAACGTCGGGAGGATCTTCTGTGCCGCCTTGCCCGAGGTGGTGCCTTCCTTGCGGCCCTCCTGTCCGCCGCCGCAGGCGGTGAGCAGCGGCATCCCGCCCGCCACCGCCGCGGCGGCGACCGCGGTGGAGGCGAGGAAGCTTCTCCGGCTCGGAGCGGGGGAGGAAATCTGCGTCATGGCGTGGACCCTTCGTGGCGCACCAGGACGACACGCGGCGGAGGCGGGTCGTTCGGCTCGTGTGTCTGAAGCGGGAGCGTGTCTGAGGAGAGGGTGTGAATCATCGCTAGGACGCGGACGGCTGAGCGTCGAAGCGCTTCGATGTTGCTGTGACATTAAGTGAAGGGGTCCGGGCGCACAAGAGTTGGTTTCAAGAAACCTCGGACGTATTCCCCGGTCCGTTCACCGGGGAGGTCACCTCGTGCACCAGTTGTGACCCCAGCACGTCTTGACACCCGGCCGTATCGCGACTCAGCATCGAAGCGCTTCGAAAGCTCAACGTCCCACCTTCCAAGGGGAATCGCCCGTGACCGAGCAACAGCCGCCCTTCCGCGACCCAGCGCTGCCGCGCGGCAAGCGCATCGACGATCTGCTGGCCAGGCTGACGCTCGATGAGCGGATCGCGATGCTGCACCAGTTCGCGCCCGCCGTGGAACGGCTCGGGGTGGCCGCCTTCCGTACCGGGCAGGAGGCCCTGCACGGAGTGGCCTGGATGGGGCCGGCGACGGTCTTCCCACAGGCAGTGGGGCTCGGTGCGAGCTGGAACGAGGATTTGGTACGCCGGGTCGGCGAAGCGGTGGGCACCGAGGCACGGGCGATGCGCACCCGGGACGACCGGGTCGGGCTCAACGTATGGGCGCCGACCGTGAATCTGCTGCGGAACCCGCTCTGGGGCAGGGGCGAGGAGGGCTACTCCGAGGACCCCGCCCTCACCTCGGCCATCGCCGTCGCCTACACGCGCGGGCTGCGCGGCGACGATCCGCGCTACTGGCGCACGGCGCCGGTGCTCAAGCACTGGCTCGCGCACAACAACGAGACGGACCGATCCACCGCATCGGCCTCGGTGCGCCCCCGGGTGCTCCACGAGTACGACCTCCGGGCGTTCCGCGACACGGTGCAGGCCGGTTCGGTGGCGGGCGTCATGCCCGCGTACAACCTGGTCAACGGTCGGCCCAACCATCTGTCGCCGTACCTCCGCGCCCAGTTGCGCTCCTGGACCGACCAGCCGCTGATGGTCTGCTCGGACGCCGGAGCCCCTTCCAACCTGGTCGACTCCGAGCACTACTTCGACACCCACGAGGAAGCCTCCGCGGCCGCACTCAAGGCCGGCGTGGACAGCTTCACCGATCACGGCACGGACTCCTCGATCATGGTCGGCCGGCTCCGCGGAGCCCTGGAGCAGGCCCTGATCGACGAGTCGGACATCGACGCCGCCGTGCGCAGACAGCTCGCGGTGCGCTTCTCGCTCGGGGAGTTCGACCCCGAGTCCGACCCGTATGCGGGGATCACACCGGATCAGGGTTTCGACACGCCCGAGCACCGGGCGCTCGCCCAGGAGGCAGCCGAGCAGTGCGTCGTCCTGCTGAAGAACGACGGCCTGCTGCCGTTGCCCGGCGGGCAGCGGATCGCGCTCGTCGGCCTGCTCGCCGACGAGTGCAAGCTCGACTGGTACAGCGGCACCCTCATGCACCGCTCCACCCCGCTCGACGGCCTGCGGGCCCGCTTCGGCGCGGGCCTGGTGATGCATGCCGAGGGCGCCGACCGGGTCCGGCTGCGGACCGCGGCCGGGTGGCTCCAGGTGCCCGAATCCGGTGAGCCCGGGCAGGCCGGCGGTTCGACCGAGGCGGCGCTCGATCCGGCGCTGCTCGCCGGCCGCACCGATCTGCCCCCGCTGACCTGCGGCGACACCCCGTCCGAGCTGGCGCTCATCGACTGGGGCGGCGGAGTGCTCACCCTGCGGGCGGCCGACGGACGCTATCTCTCGGTGGCCGACGACGGGTTCGTCAGGGCCTCCGCCGACCAGCCGGGCGGCTGGGTCGTGCAGGAGACGTTCAGCCGGGAGGAGCATGCGGGCGGGCACCTCCTCAAGCACACCGGGACCGGTCGGTACGTGTCTGTCGCCGCCGACGGCGCAAAGGTTGCCGAGCACGGCGATGTTTTCGAGATCGAGACGATCGAACGCGGCGCGGATGCGGTGGCCCGGGCGGCAGCCGACGCGGACGTGGTGATCGTGGTCGCCGGAAACGACCCGCACATCAACGGACGCGAGACCGAGGACCGTACGACGCTGGCCCTCCCCGCGCACCAGGACAGCCTCTTGCGCGCCGCCCACGCCGCGAATCCACGGACCGCACTGGTGCTCTGCTCCGCCTACCCGTACGCCGTGCCCGAAGCGGACGACCGGCTGCCCGCACTGCTGTGGACCGCACACGGCGGGCAGGCGGCAGGCACCGCACTGGCCCGGGTGCTGGCCGGCGACGTCTCCCCGGCGGGCCGGCTGCCGCAGACCTGGTACACCTCGGACGCGGAGCTCCCCGGACTGCTGGACTACGACATCATCGGCTCGCGCCAGACGTATCTCTACTACCGGGGCACACCGCTCTACCCGTTCGGGCACGGCCTGTCCTACGCGTCCTTCGGCTACGCGGACCTGACGGCCGAACGTGAGGGCGAGGCCGTGCAGGCCGAGTTCACGGTGACCAACACCGGCGACGTGGCGGCGGACGAGGTGGCTCAGCTCTACGCGCGGGCCGTGCACCCGTCGGTGGAGCGCCCGTCCCGTGAGCTCGTCGCGCACCGCAGGGTGCACCTGGCGCCCGGAGCGTCGCAGCGGCTGTCGTTCACCGTTCCGGTCTCCGCGCTCGGACACTGGGATGTCGCCCACGGCCGCTGGTCGGTCGAGCCGGGCACCTACGAACTGCTGGCCGGCGCGTCCAGTACGGACATCCGCGCGGTGGCGAAACTGGCCATCGACGGTGAACCCGCAGGTCCGCGCCCGGTACTGACCCGCGGCCTGGCGGCCGCCGACTACGACGAACAGCACGCCACCGAGATCGTGGACCGGACCAAGACGGCGGGCGACGCGGTGACACCGGTCACCGGGGCCACCGGTGAACTGCTCTACCGTCGCTGCGACTTCGGGCCGGCCGCGACCCGGGCCGGCGTCGTGGCGGCCGGCGAGGGCACCGTGGAGCTCTCGCTGCCGGGCAGCACGGTCACGTTCCGGATCCCGCCGACCGGTGGGTTGTACGAGTACACGACGGTCGAGGCCGGATTCGAGGCCTCCGGCGTGTGCGACGTACGTCTGAAGCTGCGCGGGCCGGTGCGGCTCGCGCATATCGGTTTCTCCGGCTGAGGGTCCGGAGAAACCACGGAGGCCCGACACCGAACTTCCCGTCCCGGTGTCGGGCCTCTGCGTTGTGCCGTTGTGCCACCCGGGGCCTGCTCGTCAGCGCCCCGGGACCCCGGCGGTCACCCCAGCGGCACGCTCACGACCCCGGCCCCCTCCGCCGAGGCACCTGCGCACTCCACCCGGAAGGGCCGGTCCGTCCCCTCGGCCGAGACCCGCAGCACGTCCCCCTCCCGCGCCACCCGGAACCGCGCGGCGGGCGCTCCCGCGTGGTCCGGCACAGTCACCTCGACCGGGCCGGACGGCTGGAAGACCCGCAGGGTCAGTTCGGCCAGCCAGTCGCCGTCCGGCCGCTGGTCGTCCGCTCCCCAGGGCAGCACCGCGCCGGGGCGCACATACAGCGGCAGGCTGTCGAAGCCGTGCCTCTCGTGACGCCACACCGGGCCGGTGACCTGCTCGCCGGTCAGCAGATGGGTCCAGGTGCCCTCCGGGAGGTAGTAGTCGACATCGCCCTCCGTGGTGAAGACGGGGGCCACCAGCAGGTCGGGCCCGAGCATGTACTGGCGGTCCAGCGGCACCGCGCTCGGGTCGCCGGGAAATTCCAGCAGCATCGGGCGCATCACCGGCACCCCGGTGCGGTGCGCCTCGGCGGCGGCTCCGTACAGATACGGCATCAGCCGGTGCTTGAGCAGGGTGAACTGCCGGGCCACGTCGACGGCTTCGGTACCGAACTCCCACGGCACCCGGTACGAGACGTTGCCGTGCAGTCTGCTGTGCGAGGAGAGCAGCCCGAAGGCCAGCCAGCGCTTGAACACGGCAGGGTCCGGAGTCCCCTCGAAACCGCCGATGTCGTGGCTCCAGAAGCCGAAGCCGGACAGCGAGAGGGACAGCCCGCCGCGCAGCGACTCGGCCATCGCGTTGAACGACGCGAAGCAGTCGCCGCCCCAGTGCACGGGGAACTGCTGGCCGCCCGCGGTCGCCGAGCGGGCGAAGACGAGCGCCTCACCGTCCCCGCGCTCCTTCTCCAGCAGGTCGAAGACCGTCCGGTTGTAGAGCTGCGCGTAGTAGTTGTGCATCCGCTCGGGATCGGAGCCGTCGTGCCAGACCACGTCGGTGGGGATGCGTTCGCCGAAGTCCGTCTTGAAGCAGTCCACACCCTGGTCGAGCAGGACGCGCAGTTTGCCGGCGAACCACTCGCGGGCCGCGGGGTTGGTGAAGTCGACCAGCGCCATGCCGGGCTGCCACAGGTCCCACTGCCAGATGTCGCCGTTGGGGCGCTTGACCAGATAACCCCGCTCTGCCACCTCCGCGAAGAGCGCGGACTTCTGCGCGATGTAGGGGTTGATCCACATGCTGATCTTGAGCCCGCGCTCCTTGAGCCGCGCCAGCATGCCCTCCGGGTCCGGGAAGACCTCCGGGTCCCAGGCGAAGTCCGACCACTGGTATTCGCGCATCCAGAAGCAGTCGAAGTGGAAGACGGACAGCGGGATCCCGCGCTCCTCCATGCCGTCGACGAAGGCGGCGACGGTCGCCTCGTCATAGGACGTGCAGAAGGAGGTGGTCAGCCACAGCCCGAACGACCAGGCGGGCGGCAGCGCCGGCCGCCCGGTCAGCGCGGTGTACCGGCGCAGCACGTCCTTGGGGGTCGGACCTGCGACGACGTAATACTCCAGGGACTGGTCCTCGACGCTGAACTGCACCTGGCCGACGGACTCCGAGCCGACCTCGAAGGAGACCTTGCCGGGGTGGTTGACGAAGACGCCGTAACCGCGCGAGGACAGGTAGAAGGGGATGTTCTTGTAGGCCTGTTCGCTGCTGGTGCCTCCGTCGGCCTGCCAGATGTCGACGGACTGGCCGTTCTTGACGTACGGGGTGAAGCGCTCACCGAGTCCGTAGATGCTCTCGCCGACGCCCAGCGCGAGCTGCGCGGCCATGTGATGGGTGCCGTCCTCGACGGTCGCGAAGGCGGTACCGCGGGATTCCACGGCGGTGAGCCGGCGGCCGTCGGCATCGAGGAACTGCAGGCCCCACGGTCCCTCGGTGTCGAGCCGCATGGTCAGCGGGCCGCTGGTCAACTCGGTGACGGAGCCGTCCCGGCGGGTGCCGGCAGCAGCCGTGGTGTCGGCGCCGACCAGTTCGAAATCCGGCCCGCGGCGGCTCTTTCCGGCATGGTGCGTGGCGCGTACGCCGATGACGCCCTCGGCCGGGGAGAAGCACTCCACGGTGATCAGCGGCGTGTTGAGCGTGTCACCGCGGGCCGCTACCCGTTTCACGGCGGCATACGCGGTGACCCGGTCGGCGCCGACCTGGAGATCTCGCACTTCGGTCGCGTACGAGGCGTGCACGCCCTCGCGCATGAGCCAGAAGCCGTTGGTGAACTTCATAGACGTTTCCTTGCGTGGTGCAGAAGCGAATCGGTCACAGGAGCCGGGCCGGAAGAGACCGGTTCTCACCAGGGGACGGCAGCGCTCTTCCCCCGCACTCCTGGATGTGCGCAGAACCGGATGTGCGCAAAACAAATTACGCGATGTCGAAGCGCTTCGATAGGCTTTCGTGCCCCGTGTGAGCTCCGGCGTTCCGGTGAGCGGCGCTCCCCGTGCGCGTTTCTGCCTCGGACCTTGGCCAGTGCTCTGGCCTTCAGGCGGAGCGAAGGCCATCCTTGGCCCGGAGGCGCGGAGCGCCGGAGTGCTCTACGCCTGCGGCGTGACGGTCAGACGGGACGCTGCTGGTTTTCGATGCCGCACAGGTGTCGGCGGACGTGGGTGTCGTACTTCCCCCAGCCTTCGGCCGGGAGGTGCTCCCAGGCGGAGCGTATGTGAGATGGCGTCCTTGAGGGAGTTGACCAGCTTGGAAAGCTGCATTGTGGGCGGGTAGCACGCGAGCAGGTGGAAACGACCGGCTGCTGCTCGGCCCGTTCAACGGACGGGAGAAGGACCTGGCGGAGCAGCTCGCCGGGATCATTGCCAACCCCCTGATCCAGTCGGATGCCTCGAAGCCGGCGCTGTTCACCGTCGCCGACTACACCGGGAACGACGGTGTGTACGACGCCCGCCGTTCCTACGAAGCGGCTGGACAGGAACTGTACGCCGGGCAGCGGGATGTGGAGCGGGCGCTGACGGCCTTTCGCGCGGGCGGGTCCCCGCCCGGTCCCCGCGGTGGGTGCGTGGACAGCGTCAGCCCGCCGGGCGCTCCGTGTGGGCCACCGGATCGGCCAGCACTTCCTGGACGATCAGCGCCGCAGCACCGCGGGCCGCGTCGCCCGCCACGGACGAGGCGCGGAGCCGGCCGCTGTCGCGCGGCCAGAGCCCGGAGACGACCCGCCCGGTGAGCTCCCGGTCGGCGCTGGGCGACAGCCAGGGCATCAGGCAGCGGTAGATGCCGCCGAGCACCACCGCGTCGGGATCGAAGAGGTTCACCGCACCGGACAGCACCCGCCCGAGCATCAGGCCGGCCTCCTCGACGGCGGCCACCGCCCGCCCGTCGCCGCTCTGCGCCCGCCGCTCGAGTTCCGAGACGCCGGTGACCCCGGCGGTCTCGTCGATCCCTGCGGCCCGTAGCAGCGCGGACTGTCCCGCGTACTGCTCGAGGCAGCCGCGTGAGCCGCAGCGGCACGCGGGGCCCGCCGCGTCCACCATCACATGGCCGATCTCGCCGGCGAAGCCGTGGGCGCCGCGCAGCAGTTCACCGTCGAGCACCAGTGCGCCGCCGACGCCGATCTCGCCCGACAGATAGAGGAAGCTGCGGACCTTGCCGAGGTCGCCGAACCACAGCTCGGCCAGTGCGGCGAGGTTGGCCTCGTTCTCCGAGCTCACCGGCAGCGCGCGGTGGGCCGGGCGGACGATCGACAGCGCCTGGGCGAAGATCCCCTCGGCCGCGACCCGGTTCCAGCCGAGGTTGGGCGCCTGGCGGACCGTGCCTCCGGCCACCAGGCCGGGCAGTGCCAACTGCACGCCGACGGGGCGCAGCTCCTGCTCGCGGGCGGACTCCAGAGCCCGTGCCGCGACCCGGGCGGCACGGGCCAGTACGTCGGCCGGCGGCGCGCCGCGGTTGTCGAGGTGCTCGGTGAGTCTGACCCGGTCGGTGCCCGCCAGGTCGACCACACACACCGACACGTAGTCGATGTTGATCTCGACGCCGATGCCGGCCGGCCCGGTACGGGCAGGTTTCAGTACGGTGCCGGGGCGGCCCGCGTGTCCGCTGAACGTCTTGCCCGACTCGGCGAGGAAGCCGCTCTCCAGTAGCTGCTCGACCAGCGAGGAGACGGCCGCCCTGGTCAGTCCCACCCGCCCCGCGACGCCGGCCCGGGTCGCCTCGCCCGCGTCACGGACGGCGCGCAGCACCAGGCTGAGGTTGTGCCGCCGAACGGTGTCCTTGTCGGCCTTGGGCCCGAGCGGCGTGAGGTTGTTCTTCATATCGTCGATGAGCCTATGCCCGTAGCCCTGCCGGGGATGCGCGGCCTCCTGCGAACTGTGCGCCACCCGGAAGGTCGGCACGGCCGCCTGCGGGCGGGTGGACGGGGCCGAGGTTAGCGTGAGAGCTGCTGACCGGCGCGGCCGGACGACAGCGGGCCCACGGACGACTGCTAAGCAATCGCTCAGTCAAAAGGCTTGTGCGAAGTGAAACACGTTCTTAATATCAGTTCTTAACATCTTCGGTGTCACATCAGTTGTGTCACAGCGCTGGGGGCTTGATGGCAGCGACAGCAAGCGGTCCACTGGCCGGGGTGCGCGTGGTCGAGCTCGCGGGTATCGGGCCGGGCCCGTTCGCCGCGATGCTCCTCGCGGACCTCGGCGCCGATGTCGTCCGGATCGACCGGCCCGGCGGCGCCGGGCTCGCCATCGACCCGGCATGCGATCTCACCAACCGCAACAAGCGCTCGGTCGTCATCGACCTCAAGGCGGCGGACGGCGCGGCCCGGGTGCTCGAGCTGGTGGACCGCGCCGACATCCTGATCGAGGGGTACCGGCCGGGCGTGGCCGAGCGGCTCGGCGTGGGACCGGCGCCCTGCCACGCCCGTAACCCGAAACTCGTGTACGGACGGATGACGGGCTGGGGGCAGCAGGGGCCGCTCGCCGATCGGGCCGGGCACGACATCGCGTACATCGCCGTCACTGGCACCCTCGGCATGATCGGCAGCGCTGAAGGACCGCCCGCGATCCCGGCCAACCTGCTCGGGGACTACGCGGGAGGTTCGCTCTACCTGGTCGTCGGTGTGCTCGCCGCACTGCAGCACGCGCGCGCGGACGGCGGCAACGGGCAGGTGGTGGACGCCGCGATCGTGGACGGGGCGGCACATCTGGGCACGATGATCCACGGCATGCTGGCGGCCGGCGTCTGGCAGGACAGACGTGGGGCGAACCTGCTCGATGGCGGTTGCCCCTTCTACGGCACGTACCGGACGTCGGACGGCGCCTACATGGCGGTCGGCGCCCTGGAGGAGCAGTTCTACGACGAGTTCACCGGTCTGCTCGGGGTCACCGGTGACGTGCCGGCCCGCAACGACCCGGCGCGCTGGGCAGAGCTTCGTACCGTCGTCGCCGACCGTTTCGCGACCAGGACGCGTGCGGAGTGGACCACGGTGTTCCAGGGCTCCGACGCCTGTGTGGCGCCGGTGCTCTCGCTGCGCGAGGCCCCGGAGCATCCGCACATCGCTGCCCGCGGAACCTTCGTCGAACACAGCGGAATGACGCAACCCGCACCCGCGCCACGCTTCTCCGCGACGCCGGGTTCCATCCGCCGGGGCCCGGCCGGGCCCGGCGCGGACACCGCCGAAGTGGCCCGGGACTGGGACGTGCCCGGCATCGTCGCAGCGCCGGAGAAGCCGGAGAAGGAGAACCGTTGAAGCGCCAGATCTTCACCGCCGACCACGACGCGTTCCGCGAGACCGTCCGCACCTTCCTCGCCAAGGAGGTCCTGCCGCACTACGAACAGTGGGAGCGGGACGGCATCGTCTCCCGGGAAGCCTGGCGGGCGGCCGGCCGACAGGGCCTGCTCGGACTCGCGGTGCCCGAGGAGTACGGCGGAGGAGGGAACACCGACTTCCGCTACAGCGTGGTCATCGCCGAGGAGTTCACCCGAGCCGGCGTGGCCGGACTGGCGCTCGGCCTGCACAACGACATCATCGGCCCGTATCTGACCGGCCTCGCCACCGACGAGCAGAAGCGGCGCTGGCTCCCCGGCTTCTGCAGCGGCGAGACCATCACCGCGATAGCGATGACCGAACCGGGCGCGGGCTCCGACCTCCAGGGAATCCGTACGAACGCCGAGGACCGCGGCGATCACTGGCTCCTCAACGGTTCCAAGACCTTCATCTCCAACGGGATCCTCGCCGATCTGGTGATCGTGGTCGCCAGGACCTCGCCCGACGGCGGTGCGAAGGGGCTGTCACTGGTGGTCGTCGAGCGTGGCACGGCCGGCTTCGAGCGTGGCCGCAACCTCGACAAGATCGGCCAGAAGTCCCAGGACACCGCAGAGCTGTTCTTCAACGACGTACGCGTGCCCAAGGAGAACCTGCTCGGCGAACTCAACGGTGCCTTCATCCACCTGATGACCAACCTCGCCCAGGAGCGGATGGGGATCGCCGTCGCCGGCATCGCGGCGGCCGAGCACCTGCTCGAGATCACCATGGAGTACGTCAAGGAGCGCGAAGCCTTCGGGCGTCCGCTGTCGAAACTGCAGCACATCCGCTTCGAGATAGCCGAGATGGCCACCGAGTGCGCCGTCACCCGCAGCTTCCTCGACCGCTGCATCGTGGACCACTCGGACGGGGAGCTCGACGCCGTACACGCTTCGATGGCCAAGTGGTGGGCCACCGAGCTGCAGAAACGGGTCGCCGACCGCTGCCTGCAACTGCACGGCGGCTATGGGTACATGACCGAGTACCGGGTCGCCAAGGCATTCACCGACGGCCGTATCCAGACCATCTACGGCGGCACCACCGAGATCATGAAGGAGATCATCGGCCGTTCGCTCCTCGGCTAGCCGACACGCGCCCCGCCCGTCACCCGCCCCTCCGTTCCGTCATCCGAAAGGCTGTTGTCTTGAGTACCGAAGCGTTTGTCTACGACGCGATCCGCACCCCGCGCGGGCGCGGCAAGGCCAATGGCGCCCTGCACGGCACCAAGCCGATCGACCTGGTCGTCGGGCTGATCCGGGAGATGCGCCGCCGATTCCCCGGCCTGGATCCGGCCGCCATCGACGACATCGTGCTCGGCGTGGTCAGCCCGGTGGGCGACCAGGGCTCCGACATCGCCCGTACGGCGGCCATCGCCGCCGGGCTGCCGGACAGCGTCGCCGGCGTGCAGGAGAACAGGTTCTGCGCCTCCGGACTGGAAGCCGTCAACCTGGCGGCCGCGAAGATCCGTTCGGGCTGGGAGGACCTGATCCTGGCCGGTGGCGTCGAGTCGATGTCCCGGGTCGCGATGGGCTCCGACGGCGGCGCCTGGGCCATGGACCCGATGACCAACTGGGACACCGGCTTCGCGCCCCAGGGCGTCGGCGCCGACCTGATCGCCACCATCGAGGGCTTCACCCGTCACGATGTCGACTCCTACGCCGCGCTGTCCCAGGAGCGGGCGGCCGAGGCGTGGAAGGACGGTCGCTTCAAGCGTTCCGTCGTGCCCGTCATCGACCGCAACGGCCTCGTCGTCCTCGACCACGACGAGCACATGCGCCCCGGCACCACGGCGGAGTCACTCGCGGCTCTGAAGCCCTCCTTCGCCACCATCGGCGAGATGGGCGGCTTCGACGCGGTGGCGCTGCAGAAGTACCACTGGGTCGAGAAGATCGACCACGTCCACCACGCGGGCAACTCCTCCGGCATCGTGGACGGCGCGTCGCTCGTCGCCATCGGCTCCGGCCAGGTCGGCGAGCGCTACGGCCTCGTCCCCCGGGCCCGGATCGTCTCGGCGGCCGTCTCCGGATCCGAGCCGACCATCATGCTCACCGGTCCCGCGCCCGCCACCCGCAAGGCGCTCGCGAAGGCCGGTCTGACCATCGGCGACATCGACCTGATCGAGATGAACGAGGCCTTCGCGGGCGTGGTGCTGCGCTTCGCCAGGGACATGGAGGTCCCGCTCGACAAGATCAACGTCAACGGCGGTGCCATCGCCCTCGGCCACCCGCTCGGCGCCACCGGCGCGATGATCCTCGGCACCCTCATCGACGAACTGGAGCGCCGCGACCAGCGCTACGGCCTGGTCACGCTCTGCGTCGGCGGCGGCATGGGCGTCGCCACCGTCATCGAGCGTCTCTGACCATGTCCCTTCCCTTACGGCCCGCACGGAGCTGCCACACCATGAGCGAGAACACCACCATCCGCTGGGAACAGGACGAGACCGGCGTGGTCACCCTGGTACTCGACGACCCCAACCAGTCCGCCAACACCATGAACCAGGCCTTCAAGGACTCGATCGCGGCCGTCGCCGACCGCGCCGTGGCCGAGCAGGACAGCATCCGCGGCATCATCTACACCTCCGCCAAGAAGACCTTCTTCGCAGGCGGCGACCTCAAGGAAATGATCAAGATCGGGCCGCGCGAGGCCCAGCAGGCCTTCGACACCGGCATGGCCATCAAGAACTCCCTGCGCCGCATCGAGACCCTGGGCAAGCCGGTCGTCGCCGCCATCAACGGCGCCGCGCTCGGCGGCGGTTACGAGATCGCGCTCGCCAGCCACCACCGCGTCGCCCTCGACGCGCCCGGCTCCAGGATCGGCCTGCCCGAGGTCACCCTCGGCCTGCTGCCCGCCGGCGGCGGCGTCACCCGGACCGTACGGCTGATGGGCATCGCCGACGCGCTGCTCAAGGTGCTCCTGCAGGGCACCCAGTACACCCCGCAGCGTGCGCTGGAGAACGGGCTGGTCCACGAGGTCGCCGCCACCCGCGAGGAGATGCTCGCCAAGGCGCGCGCCTTCATCGAAGCCCACCCCGATTCGCAGCAGCCCTGGGACGTCAAGGGCTACAAGATCCCGGGCGGCACCCCGTCGAACCCCCGGTTCGCGGCGAACCTGCCGGCCTTCCCCGCCAACCTGAGGAAGCAGCTGCAGGGCGCCCCCTACCCGGCGCCGCGCAACATCCTCGCGGCGGCCGTCGAGGGCTCACAGGTCGACTTCGAGACGGCACAGACCATCGAGGCGCGGTACTTCACCGAGCTGGTCACCGGACAGACCGCGAAGAACATGATCCAGGCGTTCTTCTTCGACCTGCAGGCCGTCAACTCCGGAGCCAGCCGCCCGCAGGGCATCGAGCCGCGCCCGGTCCGCAAGGTCGCGGTGCTCGGCGCCGGGATGATGGGCGCGGGCATCGCGTACTCCTGTGCTCGCGCGGGCATCGAGGTGGTGCTCAAGGACGTCTCGGCGGAGGCCGCGCAGAAGGGCAAGGCGTACTCGGAGAAGCTGCTGGCCAGGGCGCTCTCCCGCGGCCGTACCACCGAGGCGAAGCGCGACGCGCTGCTCGCCCTCATCACCCCGACCGGTGATCCGGCGGATCTGGCCGGCTGCGACGCGGTGATCGAGGCGGTCTTCGAGGACGCGGCCCTCAAGCACAAGGTGTTCCAGGAGATCGAAGGCGTCGTCGAGCCCGACGCGCTGCTCTGCTCCAACACCTCCACGCTGCCCATCACGCTGCTTTCCGAAGGTGTCTCACGGCAGGCCGACTTCATCGGGCTGCACTTCTTCTCACCCGTCGACAAGATGCCGCTGGTCGAGATCATCAAGGGCGATCGGACCGGCGACGAGGCCCTGGCGCGCGCCTTCGACCTGGTGCGGCAGATCAAGAAGACGCCGATCGTCGTCAACGACTCGCGGGGCTTCTTCACCTCCCGGGTCATCGGCCAGTTCATCAACGAGGGCGTCGCGATGATCGGCGAGGGCGTCGACCCCGCGTCGGTCGAACAGGCGGCAGCGCAGGCCGGGTACCCGGCCAAGGTGCTCTCCCTGATGGACGAACTGACGCTCACCCTGCCCCGCAAGATCCGCAACGAGGCCAAGCGCGCGGTCGAGGAGGCCGGCGGCACCTGGGCCGGGCACCCGTCCGACGCGGTCATCGACCGGATGGTCGACGAGTTCGGCCGCACCGGGCGCAGCGGGGGAGCGGGCTTCTACGAGTACGTGGACGGCAAGCGGGCCGGTCTCTGGCCGGGGCTGCGCGAGCACTTCACCCGGACGGGCGCGGACGTCCCGTTCGCCGACATGCAGGAGCGGATGCTCTTCTCCGAGGCACTGGACAGCGTCCGCTGCCTGGAGGAAGGCGTCCTCACCTCGGTCGCCGACGCCAACATCGGCTCCATCCTCGGTATCGGCTTCCCCGGCTGGACGGGTGGGGTGATCCAGTACATCAACGGCTACCGGGGCGGGCCTGCCGGATTCGTGTCCCGCGCCCAGGAGCTGGCCGCACGCTACGGCTCGCGCTTCGAGCCGCCCGCGCTGCTGCTGGAGAAGGCGGCGGACGGCGAGCAGTTCGGCTGAGCCCGTCGCGGGCAGGGACGGAGCTGCGTGGCCCGGCGGTTCATCCGTCGGTGTACCGGGCGCGCAGCTCCTCCTTCAGCGACCGCTGGAAGGCGGTCACCAGAGCCTGTACCACCATCGGCTGCATATGGGCGGAGAGCGACTTCATCGCCTCCACCGCCTCGGGGTCGTGCTCACGCTCGCGGTACGGCCCCCACACCTGGTCCTGGAAGAGCCTGGTCAGCTCCTTCGCCGCGGCCCGGGTGTGTTCGAGCACCACGGTGCGGGCAGCCAGGATGGTCTCGTGCGCGATGGGTACGTCCAGCAACTGAACGCCGAGCGCGAGCAGCCCGGTGTCCAGCCGGAAGACGTCGAGATCGCCGCCCGCCCGCTCCAGTACGTTCATCGCGGCCAGCCGGTCGATGTCCCCGTCGGACAGCGCACGGCCCGCCCGCCGCTCCAGCTCGGCACGGCTCACCTCATCGGCACCCTCGGGCGCCCAGGAGGCCACCACCGCGCGGTGGATCGCCAGATCGTGTGCGCTGAGATCCTCCGGCAGCTGCTGCAGATAGCGCTCGATCGCGGCCAGCGTCATCCCGTGGTGCTGCAACTCCTCGATGAGGGCCAGCCGGGACAGGTGCGCCGCCCCGTAGAGGCCGACCCGCCGCGGACCGATCACCGGCGGATGCAGCAGACCGCGGGAGCTGTAGAAGCGGACGGTGCGCACGGTGACCCCGGCGCGCGCGGCCAGTTCGTCGACCGTGAAGGCCGTCTCCTCGGTCTCCGTCGCCATGGCGGTGCCTCGTTCCGTGTTCGGCGGTGTGCGCTACCGGTGTACGGCCCCGGTCGGTCCGGTGCAACAGTATTGCTGTCTCACCAGCAGTGTGAAAAGGATCGGTGATCAGAATGCGGCAGTCGCATACTGGGTCACATACGAGACAGATCCTTGCCGGACGCCCGTAACCCACTGGGAGCACCCGCATGAGCAGCCACGGCACCCCGCCCGCCCCGCCGCCGCCCGGCGGGGTGCTGTGGAGCGAGGCCGGCGACATCCGGATGCTGCTCACGCTGCCTGCCGCACTGACCATGCAGGTGGCGCACCCGGCCGTCGGTGCGGGCGTCGACCAGTACTCGGTCTTCCGCACGGATCCCTGGGGCCGCGGCGAACGCTCGCTGCGTTCGGTGCAGCTGTGGGTGTACGGCGGCGAGGCAGCAGCCGAAGAGGGGCGCCGACTGCGGCGGCTGCACCGGACCATACAGGGCACCGACACCCGCGGCCGCCACTACCACGCCCTGGCCGGCCCGACCTACGCATGGGTGCATGCCACCGGTTTCCCGGTGTTCGTGCACGGCCGGAGGTATCTCGGCCGCCCCTACACCGAGGCGCAGGAACGTCAGCTGTACGCGGAATGGCTCCAGGTCGGGCGGATCCTCGGCATCAACGACCGGGACATGCCGCAGACCATCGAGGAGTTCTGGCCGTACTACCGGAAGATGCTGGCCGACGAGATCGAGGCCACCACCGTGGTCAGGGAGTTGGTCGGCGTCCACACGCCGGTGCCGCCGCCGGACCGTGGCCCGCGGCCGGTCCGGCTGCTGCTGCGGGCGTTGTGGCCGGTACTGCTGCCGCCCCTGGCACGTTTCCGCCGGTTCGTCACCATCGGCCTGATGCCGCCGGACGCACGGGAGGCGCTAGGTCTGCCGTGGACGCCGTCCCAGGAGCGGGCACTGCGCCGCTTCGGGCTGGTCGTCCGCGCCGTGGTTCCCGTGCTGCCCGGGCGGCTGCGCTATCTGCCCCTGGCCCGCGAGGCGCGGGCGCGTGCGGCGCGGACCGGTGCGGCGCGGTCGGGCCTCAGGCGCTGACCCGCCGCACCAGCTCGGTCGGCGTGACCACGGAGCCCGGCGGGGTGACACCGTCCCGGTCGAGGCCCCGGACCAGTACCTGAACCATCAGTCGGCCCATGCCTTCGATGTCCTGACTGACCGTGGTGAGCGGAGGGTCGGTGGATTCCGCGACATTGACCATATTGTCGAAGCCGACCACCGCCACGTCATCGGGCACCCGCCTGCCGTGCTCGCGCAGTACCGCCAGCGCGCCGGACGCCATCAGATCGTTGGCGGCGAACACACCGTCCACCTCCGGGTGGCGCGCCAGCAGTCCGGTCATCGCCACGGCCCCGCTCCCGGCCGTGAAGTCCCCCTGCACGGTCAGGCCCGGATCGGCGTCGAGCAGCACGTCCCGGTAACCGTCGAGCCGGTCGATGGCCGAGGTCTGGTCCTGCGGGCCGGCGATATGAGCGATGTGCTGGCGGCCCAGCGACACCAGGTGCTGAACGGCTTCCCTGGCTCCGCCCCGGTTGTCGCAGTCCACATAGGGCACGGCCAGGCCGGACTCCGGTCCCGCCCACACCGGGCGGCCGCCGAAGACGGTCGGGATGCCGACCTTGTGGGTGACAGCGGGCAGCGGGTCCTCGGTGTGCAGCGAGAACGCCAGGGCCCCGTCCACGTGGCCACCGGCCAGGTACCGCGCGATCCGGTCGTAGTCCCCGCTGCCCTCCACCAGAAGCAGCACCAGCTGCGAGTCGTGGGCGGTCAGTTCCCGGCTGATCCCACGGAGCTGCAGGGAGAAGAACGGATCCGAGAAGATCCGGATCTCCGGTTCGGCGATGATCACGGCGACCGCGCCGTTGCGCCGGGTGACCAGCGTCCTGGCCGCATGGTTCGGCACGTATCCGAGTTCATCGACGGCCTGCCGGACCCGCTCGACCAGTGGCCGGCGCACGCCGTCGCCACCGTTGACCACCCGCGAAGCCGTCGCGCGGGACACGCCCGCACGAGCCGCCACGGCCTCCAGGGTGGGCCGCGAGCCGGGTATCGAAACGGGCAACGGAGGCTCCTCGTCCGCGTGGCTGCCGGTCCGCTGGTCGTCACCGGTCTGCGGAGCCGTTGCGGCCCCGGGCCAGCGTAACCAGCAGCCCTCCACGCGGAAAGCCGCGCCGCACCCGGACGGGGCGGCGCGGCTGTCGGTCAGTGCCCGTGGACGGTGTGCTTGTGGATGGTGTGCTTGTGGACGGTGTGCTTGTGGACTGTGTGGGTCTGCTCGATCTGCGCCCAGGACCGGGGCCGGGCAGGCCGCGCGTGCTTCGCGCCGCCGGCTGCGGCGATCCGCAGCTGTGCCGCTGCCGGGGTGGCCGGCTTGGCAGCCGTGAACAGCCAGGTGTCGAAGAACGCGGCCAGCGGTGTCCCCGAGACCTGCTCCGCGTACTTCTCGAAGTCGGAGACCGCCGCATTGCCGTAGGCGTGTGCGGCCGGCCAACCCTTGAGGATCCTGAAGAAGGCCGTGTCACCGATCTTGTTCCGCAGCGCCTGCAGGGCGAGCGCGCCCCGGTCGTAGACGGCGTCGTCGAACTGATGGTCCGGCCCGGGGTCGCCCGGCTTCACCGTCCAGAAGGCGTCGTCGGCCGGGTGCGACGCGTACACGTAGTCCGCCAGCTGCTGGGTGCTGCCGTCGCCCTCGCTGTCCGACCAGAGCCACTGGGCGTAGCTGGCGAAGCCCTCGTTGAGCCAGATGTCCTTCCAGCCCTTGACGGACACACTGTCGCCGTACCACTGGTGCGCCAGTTCGTGGACGATCACCGATACGTTGGACCCGTTCGCAAACTGTTTCGGGCTGTAGAACGGCCGGGTCTGGGTCTCCAGCGCGTAGCCGGTGGTGGTGTTCGGCACGTAGCCGCCGAGTGCGCTGAAGGGATATCTGCCGAAGTATCCACTGAGCCAGTCGGCGACCTCGCCGGTGCGCTCCACGCTCGCGCGCGCGGCGCCGTAGTTGTCAGCCAGGTCCTTGCTGTACGCGTTGACGATGGGCACACCGGCGGCGGTGGTTGCGGTGGTGATGTCGAATCTGCCGACCGCGAGCGTGGTCAGATAGGTCGCCTGCGGCTTGTTCTCCCGCCAGTTGAAGGTGGTCCGGCCGAGCTTCGAACTCTGCGACTGCAGAACACCGTTGCTGAGCGCCTGGGTGCCGTCGGGCACGCTCACCGAGACGTCGTAGGTGGCCTTGTCCAGCGGGTGGTCGTTGCTCGGGTACCACCACCAGGCGGACTCGGGCTCGTCCGCGGCGACCGCCCCGTCCGGGGTCCGGTGCCAGGTGGAGAACCCGTACGCCGACTTGCTCGACGGAACACCGCTGTACCGGACGACCACGGTGACGGGCGCGCCTTTGGCCAGCGGAACGGCCGGGGTGATCTGCAGCTCGTGCTGTCCCGATGTGGCGAAGGACGCCTCGGCACCGTTGACCCGTACGTCGCTCACATCGAGCAGAAAGTCCAGATCGAAGCGCGAGAGGTCCTGCGTGGTGGTGGCGAGGATCGTCGCCGTGCCCTTCAGGAGGTCGGTGGACGGCTCGTACCCGATCTTGAGGTCGTAGTGCGAGACGTCATATCCGCCGTTGCCGTAGGCCGGATAGTAGGGGTCGCCGATGCCCGGGGCCCCGGGAGTGAAGTCGGCTGCCGATGCCGGGATCGCCAGCATGAGCGAGGCCGCGAGCACGCCCGGGACGATGAGTCTGCGGTGCACGGAAGCTCCAAGTCGTGGGGGTCATGGATCTCTTCGACCCTATTCAGCGCACGATCCGTTGGTCATGTCCACGGTCACTGCTGTCACACCACCGTCATCCGGCCGTCATGCGCTCCGCCGCCCGTGCCCTGGCCGGGCGCCAACATGGAGCCCGCCGACCCCTGTTGCCGCGATGAAGCCCGGGGTAACTTCCGCCTGACGACGACACGCAGGGTCTCGACCGAGCCTGCCCCCATCCCTGGAGATGCCCGATGCCGCCTCGTGTCCGCCCGTTCGTCGTGGGTGTCGTCGCGGTGGCTCTCACCCTGCCGCTGGTCACCGCGCCCGCCCGCGCCACGGCGGACGTGCCGCGCACCGGGTTCGAGACCAGCCGCGGCGCGCACTGGACCTCCGCACCGGACGAGCAGCGCTTCCTGGCCGCGGTGGACCGCTCGAGTGACCGGATGGAGGTCCGCAGGATCGGCTCGACCGCGCGCGGCCGTCCCTTGCAACTCGTACGGATCGGGGCGCACCACGGAACCGACGTCATCCTGCTGGTCTGCGGCCAGCACGGCAACGAGCCGGCCCCCCGCGAAGCCTGTCTGCTCACCATCCGCGCTCTCGCCCGGGACGAGTCCCGGGCGACCCGGGCCCTCCTGGTGCACACCACGGTCCTCGTCATCCCGACCGCCAACCCGGACGGACGGGCCGCCGACACCCGTACGAATTCCGAAGGGACGGACATTAACCGTGACCATCTCGCGCTGCGGTCCGCCGAGGCCGGCGCCATGGCCGCGGTGATCCGCGACCGGCACCCCGATGTCATCTACGACATGCACGAATACGACGCCACGGTGCCCGGCTACGACGACGACCTGATGACGCTCTGGCCGCGCAACCCCAACACCTTCGCCGCTGTCCACCGGGAGGCACGCCTCCTCTCCGACGACTACGTCAGACCTGCCGCGGCGGCCGCCGGTTTCGGCAGCGGCCACTACGGCATCTGGACCGACCAGGTGACCGGACGTCCCCTCCGGCAGGTCGCGGGCGACGGCCAGGAGCGCATTCTGCGCAATATGGCAGGCATCAAGAACGCCGTGGGGCTGCTGGTGGAATCCAGGGCCGACCCGATCGGCGACACCGAGAAGGCGCATCCCGCGCTCGGGTACAGACGTCGGGTCGCCACACAACTCGCGGCGCTCGAGGGCGCGTTCAGCTACGTCGAACGGCGGCGCGGCCGGCTCGTAGCGGCCACCCGGGCCGCCCGCGCGGCAGGGCCGGCGGACCGCGGGCCGATCTACCTCGGCGGGGCGGACAACGATCCGGCCACTCCGGCGCAGACCCTCGCGGACCCGCCCTGCGGATACCGGCTCACCACGGCGCAGTACACGGCCGTGCGGGCCCGGCTCGATCTGCACGGGATCACGGTGCACCGCACGCCCGGGGGCGCCTTCGTGCCCCTGCGCCAGCCGGAGCGGGCGCTCGTACCGCTGCTGCTGGACGCGCGCGCCGGTTACCCGCTGACGGCGGGCCGGCCCTCCGCCGACTGCTTAGAATCAGTCCCCTCATGACTGCAACCCTCGTCGCCAAAGATCTCGCCGCAGGCCACGGCGACCGTTCGCTCTTCTCCGGCCTCGATCTCGTCGTCGCGCCGGGTGACGTGATCGGTCTCGTCGGCGTCAACGGCGCGGGTAAATCCACTCTGCTGCGCCTCCTCGCCGGCCTGGACAGTCCCGAGGAGGGCGAGCTGAGACTGTCGCCGCCCACCGCGACCGTCGGCCACCTCCCGCAGGAACCCGAACGGCGCGAGGGTGAGACGGTTCGCGACTTCCTCGCCCGGCGTACGGGGGTGGACGCCGCGCAGGCCGCGATGGACGCGGCCACCCAGGGCCTGGTCGACGGAACCCCGGGCGCCGACGACGCCTATGCCACCACCCTGGAGCGGTGGCTGGATCTCGGCGGGGCCGACCTGGACGAGCGGGCCGACGAGGTGGCCGGATCCCTCGGCCTGACGGTGGGCCTCGATCAACCGATGACCTCGCTCTCCGGCGGCCAGGCGGCCCGGGCCGGCCTCGCCTCGCTCCTGCTCTCGCGCTACGACGTCTTCCTGCTCGACGAGCCGACCAACGACCTCGACCTGGACGGCCTGGAGCGGCTGGAGCGCTTCGTCAGCGGGCTGCGCGCGGGCACCGTCGTGATCAGCCACGACCGGGAGTTCCTGACCCGGACGGTCACCAAGGTCCTGGAACTCGACCTCGCCCAGCAGCAGATCACGCTCTACGGCGGTGGCTACGCGGCCTATCTGGAGGAACGCGAAACGGCCCGCAGGCACGCCCGGGAGGACTTCGAGGAGTACGCCGACAAGCGGTCCGCACTCGAGGGCCGGGCACAGATGCAGCGGGGCTGGATGGACAAGGGCGTGAAGAACGCCCGCCGCAAGGCGACCGACAACGACAAGGTCGGCCGCAAATTCCGCAGCGAGGCGAGCGAGAAGCAGGCCGCGAAGGCCCGCCAGACCCAGCGCATGATCGAGCGTCTCGACGTGGTGGATGAGCCCCGCAAGGAGTGGGAGCTCCGGATGGAGATCGCCAGGGCGGCCCGTTCCGGAGCGGTCGTCGCCACGCTGCGCGATGCGACCGTCGATCGCGGCGGCTTCACCTTCGGACCCGCGCACCTCCAGATCGACTGGGCGGACCGGGTCGCCATCACGGGTGCCAACGGCGCGGGCAAGTCGACCCTGCTGGGTGCGCTGCTCGGCCGGGTCCCGCTCGACACCGGGCACGCGGCGCTCGGCGCGGGGGTGGTGGTCGGCGAGGTCGACCAGGCGCGCGGTCTCTTCTACGGAGACGACACCCTGCTGGCCGCCTTCTGCGCCGCTGTCCCCGAGACGGAACCCGCCGAGGTCCGCACACTGCTGGCGAAGTTCGGTCTGAAAGCAGCCCATGTCACCCGCCCGGCGACGACTCTGTCACCGGGCGAACGCACCCGCGCGGCGCTCGCCCTGCTGCAGGGCAGAGGTGTCAATCTGCTGGTTCTGGACGAGCCCACCAACCATCTGGATCTGGAGGCCATCGAGCAGCTGGAGTCGGCGCTCGACTCCTACGAGGGCACCCTGCTGCTGGTCACCCACGACCGCCGGATGCTGGACGCGGTCCGTACCACCCGCCGCATCGAGGTGGCGGACGGCAAGGTGACGGAACTCTGACACGCTGCCGTTGTCCCGGACCGCTCGCGGCGGTCCGGGACAACGGCAACCCGGTCAGCCGCGCCGGCCACCACCCGATTTCGGGTCGGTCAGGCCGGCCCGCCGCAGGGCGTCCGCCATCGCGCTGTTCGCCGGGGCCGGCGCCGAGGACTGCCTGCCGCCACCGCTGCGCCGCTCCCGGCCGTCGCTCTGCCGCTGTTGCGGAGGCCGACCGCCCTGGCCGCCCTGCCTGCCACGGGAGCGCTCCGGCCGCTCCCCGCCGCCGGCCGACTTCGGCGCCGCCTCGTCGTCCAGCCGCAGCGTCAGCGAAATCCGCTTGCGCGGGATGTCGACGTCCATGACCTTCACCTTGACGATGTCACCGGACTTCACCACATCGCGCGGATCCTTCACGAAGGTCCTGGACAGCGCCGACACATGAACGAGCCCGTCCTGGTGGACGCCGATGTCGACGAACGCGCCGAAAGCCGCGACGTTGGTGACCACGCCCTCCAGGATCATCCCGGGCGTCAGATCGCCGAGCTTCTCCACACCCTCCTTGAAGGTGGCCGTCTTGAAGGCGGGCCGCGGGTCGCGTCCGGGCTTCTCCAGCTCCCGCAGGATGTCCGTCACCGTGGGCAGCCCGAAGGTGTCGTTGACGAAGTCGGCCGGATTCAGCGAGCGCAGCAGGGGGGCGTTGCCGACCAGCGAACCGCCGCCCGCCGACTTCGCCATCGCCCGCACCACGGGGTACGCCTCCGGGTGCACGCTCGACGCGTCCAGCGGGTCGTCGCCGTCCCTGATCCGCAGAAAGCCCGCACACTGTTCGTACGCCTTCGGGCCGAGCCGTGCCACGTCCTTGAGTGCCTTGCGGGAACGGAAGGGGCCGTTGGCGTCCCGGTGGGCCACGATGTTCTCGGCGAGTCCTGAGCCGATGCCGGAGACCCGCGACAGCAGCGGTGCCGAAGCCGTGTTGACGTCCACGCCGACACCGTTCACACAGTCCTCGACCACCGCGTCGAGTGAACGGGAGAGCTTCACCTCGGAGAGGTCGTGCTGATACTGGCCCACCCCGATCGACTTGGGGTCGATCTTGACCAGTTCGGCGAGCGGGTCCTGCAGTCGGCGGGCGATGGACACGGCGCCGCGCAGCGTGACGTCCATGTCGGGCAGTTCCTGCGAGGCGAAAGCGGACGCCGAATACACCGAGGCGCCCGCCTCGGAGACCATCACCTTGGTGAGCTTCAGCTCCGGATGCCGGGCGCACAGCTCACCGGCGAGTTTGTCGGTCTCCCGGGACGCGGTGCCGTTGCCGATGGCGATCAGATCGACGGCATGCTCCTTCGCCAGGCGGGCCAGCTTGGCCAGCGCCTCGTCCCAGCGGTTGGCGGGGACATGCGGATGGATCACGTCGGTCGCCACCACCTTGCCGGTGGCGTCCACCACGGCGACCTTCACGCCGGTACGAAATCCCGGGTCCAGGCCGAGCGTGGCGCGTGTCCCGGCGGGCGCCGCCAGCAGCAGGTCACGCAGATTGGACGCGAAGACCTTGACGGCCTCGTCCTCCGCGGCGGTGCGCAGCCGCAACCGCAGATCGATGCCCAGATGCACCAGGATCCGGGTCCGCCACGACCAGCGGACCGTCTCGGCCAACCACGGGTCGCCCGGCCTGCCGCGGTCGGCGACCCCGAAACGCCGGGCGATCATGTTCTCGTACGTCGAGGGGCCGGGGGCGTCCGACGGCTCCTCCGGCTCGAGAACGAGCTCGAGCACGTCCTCCTTCTCGCCCCGGAGCATGGCCAGCACCCGGTGCGAGGGCAGGGCGGTGAACGCCTCGGCGAAGTCGAAGTAGTCGGCGAACTTGGCGCCCGCCTCCTCTTTGCCGTCCCGCACCTTCGCGGTGAGCCGGCCGCGCGACCACATGCGCTCGCGCAGCTCACCGATCAGGTCGGCGTCCTCGCCGAACCGTTCGGCGAGGATGGAACGCGCGCCCTCCAGCGCGGCCGCGGGATCGGCGACGCCCTTCTGCGGGTCGGCGAACGCCGCGGCGGCCGCGAGCGGCTCCGCCGAAGGGTCGGCCAGCAGACCGTTGGCAAGGGGTTCGAGACCGGCCTCGCGGGCGATCTGTGCCTTGGTCCGACGCTTCGGTTTGAACGGGAGGTAGATGTCCTCCAGTCGCGCCTTGGTCTCCGCCGCCCGGATCTGCGCCTCCAGGGCGGCATCGAGTTTGCCCTGCTCCCGCACGGACTCCAGAACGGCGGTCCGCCGCTCCTCCAGCTCCCGCAGATAACGCAGCCGCTCCTCGAGCGTGCGCAGCTGCGCGTCGTCGAGCATCTCGGTCGCTTCCTTGCGGTAGCGCGCGATGAACGGCACGGTCGAGCCGCCGTCGAGCAGCTCGACGGCGGCCTTCACCTGCCGCTCCCGGACGCCGAGTTCCTCTGCGATCCTGCCTTCGATGGAAGCTGGAGTGGTCGTCGTGGTCACGATCCGGTACCGCCTTCTCGCTGAGCTTGAACCAGCATTGTGGCAGGCGGCACGGACAGTCGACGGATCACACCCCGCGACCCCGTGCGGAACTCGAGGCTCCGCCGAAGAGCCGGGCCAGGGCCCGGAAAGGCAGGGTGACGACGGTGGCGATGGCGCCACCGATCTGGCGCAGCACATCTGCGATGGCACGCAACACGTTGGCTCCCTTCTCGCATCGGGTGTACTCCGGTGCGCTCCGGACTTGCCGTCCGATGCGAACCTTGTACAGTCCGCGTTGCCGTCTCTGCCGTGGATAAACCCGCAGACGGTGGTAATCAGCCGGCCAGATCCGCCGGGAACGCCCCCGCGCTCGCTGCGGTGGCCAGGAAGCCGCGGCCCAGTTCGGTGAGCCGCTCCACCCCCTCCGCGCCCAGGTGCTCGTACGGTGCGAGGTCGAGCCGGTCGGTGTCCGTCTCGATGTCCTCGCGGAGCTGCTTTCCCGCCTCGGTCAGTCCGCCCTCGTCGTCCAGCAGCCCGCGGCCCCGCAGTCGCTGCGCGGCCGCGTCCCAGTCCGCCCGGCGCCAGCCGCGGGTGGCGAGGATCCAGCGCGGGGCCATGCCCTTGCCGGTCGCGGTGTGGCTGACCAGCGCCTCCAGCGGGCCGAGCCCGGCGGTGAGCAGCGCCGCGAGGTGCCCGTCGCCCCGGTGCTCGCGCAGCAGCGTCGCCGCGTGCCAGAGCGCCAGATGCGGCTGCTCGGGCACCGGCAGATCGGCGTGGGCCGAGTACAGCGGCCGGGCGTGCCGCGAGCAGCCCTCCGCCGCGTGCAGCGCGAGCCCCGCGGCCTCCGCCATCTCGGCAGAGGTGACGTTTTCCTCGCCGAGCAGGCGGCGCAGCGTGGCATCGACGGCCCGCAGCCGCGCGTCGAGCACGACCTCGGGAGAGGCCGTCTGCCAGACGGCGGGCACGTGCCGGGCGATCAGCTCGGGATTGAAGTTGTAGAACGTGGCGGCGATGGCACCAGCGCCCACCGCTCCCATCGCGGCGCCCCGCCCGGCGAAGTAGGCCGCTCCCGGATCGTCGATGCCCACCGCCGCGAGCTCCTTGGCGAAATCGGGGGAGAAGTACAGCGTCGAGTGCAGCGGGTTGACGGAGTTGTGGCAGCGACGGCCGGCGCGCGGCGGGAGGGAGGTCATGACGGACATGTTACCGACTGGTCGGTACGTCAGGGAAGGGCTGTGTGACCGCACCGAAGACGGAGCCCTCCCCCTGGTCATCCCGTATCGGCGACGCCCGCAGCCGGCGGAGCAGGGCTCCAGGTGAAGCGCGGCTCGCGCCGTTCCAGGAAGGCGGTGACCCCCTCTGCGGTGTCGCCCGCCCCATGGGCCTGGTCCCTCCAGTACGCATCGCGGTCGTGGTGGCCCCCGGCGAACTCCTTGGCTGCGGCCTGCGTCAGCTGCGACCGCGACACCAGGATCCGGCTGAACTCGGCTACCCGCTTGTCCAGTTCTCCGGCGGCCAGCACCTCATCGACCAGGCCGGAGCGCAGCGCGCGCTCCGTGCCGATCAACTCGGCGGAGAACAGCAGGTACTTGGCAGTGGCCGGACCCACCAGGCCCACCAGCCTGCGCGTGGCGGACGCGGGATAGACGATGCCGAGCTTCGCCGGCGTCACGCCGAAGGAGGCGCCCTCCTCGGCGAAGCGGAGGTCGCACGCTACCGCCAGCTGGCAGCCGCCGCCCACGCAGTAGCCGCGTACGGCCGCCAGCGTCGGCTTGGCGAAGGCGGCGAGCGCTTCCTCCGCCCGGACCGCGAGCCCCTGTGCCTGCTCGCCGGGCTCGTGCAGGGTGGAGATGTCGGCGCCGGCGCAGAAAGTACTGCCCGCACCGGTGAGCACCAGGACACGCACGGCGGGGTCGCCCGCCAGCCGGTCGAGGAGTGCCGGGAACGACCGCCACATACCGGCCGTCATCGCGTTGCGCTTGGCGGGGTGGTTGATGACGACGGTGGCGATTCCGTCCGCGATGGTGTGGTCGAGCTGCGGCTCCATGCCTCGGATGCTAGCGGAGCCGGTAAGCAGGAAATGTGAATGCAAAAGCATGAGTAAGAGATCGGAATCGGTCGCAGAAGAGGCATAGTCGAACCTTGACGATCGAATTACGTCGATAGGCGCTGACTTCTGTTCAGTTGACCGGTACCGTCCTGTTCATTCCCAACACTCGTCGTGTGGTGACAACCGAGCGCGAGGGCGGGGGCCGGGATATGGAGAGCCGCGGGAGCAACAGCCCGCCCGAGCCGGCTTCGGTCCGTCCCCCGTCGTACGAAGGCGTGTGGCGGTTCACCGCTCCCGCGGTCGACGTCTCGGTGCCGCAGGCACGGCACGCCGTCCGGGATCTGTTGAGACGCCAGCAGGTCCCGGTGGTCGACGAAACGGTGCAGTGCCTGCTGCTGATCGTCTCCGAACTGGTCACCAACGCGGTACGGCACGCCGCCCTGCTCTCCCCCGAAGTGGCCGTCGAGGTCGCGGTGGGAGCAGCGTGGATCCGGGTGTCCGTCGAGGACAACCATCCGTACCGGCCCAAGGCGCTGGAGGCCGACCACGGGCAGACCGGCGGCCGCGGGCTGATGCTGGTCCGCGAGATGACCGCCGATGCGGGCGGCACCTGCGGGGTGGAACAGACCGCGAGCGGCGGCAAGGTCATCTGGGCCGCGCTGCCGCTCGCTCCGGCGCTCACCAGCCGCCGCGTGGCCCCGTCAGCTCTTTGACCGCGGGTCGCGCCGCGTCGAGCACCGTCATGAACCAGGCGGAGAACGGAGCCGATGCGTGACGCTCGGCCAGTTCGGCCGCGGTGACGAATGCTGTGTCGTCCACCTCCTCGGCGTCGGGGTGCAGGGGCAGCCGCACCAGCCCCACGAAGAGATGGTTGAACTCCTGCTCGACCAGGCCCGATTCGGGGTCCGGGTGGTTGTAGCGGACCGTGCCCGCCTCGGCGAGCAGGGTGGGGGAGACGCCCAGCTCCTCGTAGGTGCGCCGGGCCGCGGCGGCGAACGGGGATTCGCCCGGATACGGATGCCCGCAGCAGGTGTTGGACCACACACCGGGGGAGTGGTACTTGCCGAGCGCCCGACGCTGGATCAGCAGCCGTCCCGACTCGTCGAAGAGAAACACCGAGAAGGCCCTGTGCAGTTGACCGGGGGCCTGATGTGCGGAGAGCTTCTCCGCCGTCCCGATGGTCGTGCCGCTCTCATCGACCAGTTCGAGCATGATCGCTTCTGCTGCGCCGTTCGACATAACCATCCTTAGCATCGGGCATCACCGGCTCCTCAGTCTGCCGTACAAAAGCGGCTTGTCCGCACTTCGGAGCGCGGGACGTGTCGGTGCCCCCAGCACACTGCGTGGTGGGGGCACCGACCGGAATATCAGAATTCTCCGGCCGCTGTGACACCGGCCGGGTGCTCGGGGTGCAAGGCGTATCCGGCATAACCGTATTCCCCGCCGTGATCACGCCGCATGGCGAGTTCCCAGTCGCTCTCCGGCTGCCCGTACACGCCGAGTACGCGGTACCCGGCGGCCACGGCGCCCCCGTCCGAACGACCCGTCGGCGTGGGGAAGTTCACCCATACCGGTGTTGCGGGTGCGTCCTTGTGTCCGGCGACGGCCGGCAGTCAGTGGCAGAGCTTCGCCTCGTGCTCCGCGTGGCCCCCGGGCTCGAGTTGGAACGTGCAGTGCTCCACATCGAAGTGGTGCCCGAGGCAGCCCTGCAGGTCGTGCAGTATCTTCTCGTGCCCGCCCGAGTCGAGGACGCCGGGGCTCACCACCACATGCGCGGAGAGCACCGGCAGGCCGGAGGTGATGGTCCAGGCGTGCAGGTCGTGTACGTCCGCCACACCGGGCAGGCCCAGGATATGGGCCCGTACGTCTCCCATGTCGATGTTTTTCGGTGCCGCCTCCAGCAGCACATTGAGCGTCTCGCGGAGCAGCTTGACGGTACGAGGAACGATCATCAGGCCGATCACCAAGGACGCGACGGGGTCCGCGACCTGCCAGCCGGTCGCGAGGATCAGCCCGGCAGAGACCAGCACGGCGACCGAGCCGAGTGCGTCGGCCAGCACCTCCAGATAGGCGCCGCGGACGTTGATGCTGTCCTGCTGCCCCCGCACCAGAATGGCGAGCGAGATCATGTTGGCGACCAGGCCGACCAGACCGAAGACGATGGTGAGGCCGCCCGCGGTGTCGGCCGGACTGATGAACCGCTGGATCGCCTCGTAAAGGACGTAGCCACCCACGCCCAGCAGCAGCAGACAGTTGGCGAGCGCCGCCAGGATCTCCGCCCTGGCGAAGCCGAAGGTGCGGTTCCCGCTGGCCGGCCGGTTGGCGAAATGGATGGCCAGCAGCGCCATGGCGAGCCCGAGCCCGTCCGTCGCCATGTGCGCGGCGTCCGCGATCAGCGCCAGGGAATCCGCGACCAGACCGCCGACGATCTCCACGACCATCACGCTCAGGGTGATGCAGAGCGCGATCCGCAGCCGCCCCCGATGGGCCGCCGCAGCGGTGCCGGTCGGCGGCGGCCCGCCGTGCGCATGTCCGTGATCGTGCCCAGCCCCCATGAAGGCCACCTTCCGGTTCGCGAGCAGGTCTGTCGGGAAGCCAGCTAACTACGGTGCAGGGGTACCGGGCAACACGAGACTGAACACCGTTGTCAGCTGCGCTGACCTGCGGAAATGATCGCAGGTCGGCGCGGTGTCGAGGTCAGTCCCGGCCGGCCTCGGGGTGTTGCGCGCACCATCCCTGCCACGCCGAATCGATCATCTCGCGCACCCCGCGCGATGCCTTCCAGCCGAGTTCCCGGGTTATCAGCTCCGCAGAGGCGACCGCCTTCGCCGCGTCTCCGGGCCGGCGTGGCTCGATCACCGGCGGCAGGGGGAGTCCGGAGATCTCGCCCACCAGATCGGCCAGTTCCCGCACCGATACGCCCTGACCGCGGCCGATGTTGATGGTGAGATCACCGGCAGCCCGCTCGCCGGAGAGCTTGCGGGCGACCGCGAGATGGGCGTCGGCGAGGTCGGCGACATGGATGTAGTCGCGGATGCAGGTGCCGTCGGGTGTGGGGTAGTCGTCACCGAAGATCCGGGGGGCCTCACCACGGGTCAGCCGGTCGAAGAACATCGGGACGACGTTGTACACCCCGGTGTCCGCCAACGCGGGCGTCCCCGCGCCCGCCACATTGAAGTAGCGCAGACAAGCCGTGGAGAGCCCGTGCGCCCGGCCCGCGGCACGCACCAGCCACTCGCCGGCCAGCTTCGTCTCGCCGTACGGGTTGATCGGCAGGCAGGGGGTCGACTCGGTGATCAACTCCACATCGGGAACGCCGTACACGGCGGCGGACGAGGAGAAGAGGAAGCGCCGCACCCCCGCTGCGACCACCGCTTCCAGCAGCACCGTCAGGCCGTGGACATTGTCCCGGTAGTAGCGCAGTGGCTGCTCCACCGACTCCCCGACCTGCTTCTGGGCCGCGAGATGCACCACACCGCCGACCTCGTACCGGGCAAGGGTCTCGTCGAGCAGCTCGCGGTCCAGGACGGATCCGCGGACCAGCACGGTGGTGTCCGGCAGCCGCTCGGCCGCCCCGCTGGAAAGGTCATCGAGGACGACCACCCGTTCACCGGCCGCCGCCATCGCCCGCACCACGTGCGACCCGATGTATCCCGCACCACCTGTGATCAGCCATGTCATACCGGCCACCCTATAGAGCGCCGATGTGCGCGAGTCCCGCGGTTTGTCGCCCGGGGGATCGATCGATCATGATGTCCGCGGCAGGTGGAGCACAGCCGGGCCCGGCGTGGTCGGGACGTAAACGGCCCGTGAACTCCAGCTTCCATCCATCCGATAGCCTCTGCCGACACGTCGCCCGCCCCTGCCTGGGACGGGCCGTCTCAGCGTGTGCCACGCCGGCTCCAAGGAGTGAGTTCGTCTGTCGACCGCCATCCTCACCGGTGCGCCGGTACCCGGATCGTCGCTCGAAAGCGATCTCCGGTCGCTGGGCTTTGACGTATGCACTGCAGCCGAGGCCGAAGAGACCACCAAGCTGCTCGTCGCGGCCCCGGCCGACGAGCGCGTCGCCGTCGTCGACACCCGCTTCGTCGGACACCTGCACTCGCTCAGGCTCGCGCTGACCGACCCCCGCTTCTCCGCCGCCGCGGTCCCCGGCGCACTCGCCGTCCAGCCCGAGGCGCGCCCCGCGCTCAACCGGGTACTGGCCGTCAGCGACCCGGGCCCCGACGCCCTCGCCGCCGCGCTGGACCGGGAAGGCACCGCGGTGCAGCGGCCCGAACTGGGCAGCCTGATCGCCGCAGTCCCCTTCGACCCGCAGAGCAGGCACGAGGCCAGGGCCGCCGTCGCCGCGGTCGACGACGAGGCGGTGCGGTTGCGTACTGCGGTCAAGTCCCGCGACGGCTTCTTCACGACGTACTGCATCAGCCCCTACTCGCGGTACATCGCGCGCTGGTGCGCCCGCCGGGGACTCACCCCCAACCAGGTCACCACCGCCTCGCTGCTCACCGCGCTCATCGCGGCCGGCTGTGCGGCGACCGGGACCCGGGCGGGTTATGTCGCCGCCGGTGTGCTGCTGCTGTGCTCCTTCGTCCTGGACTGCACGGACGGGCAGCTCGCCCGCTACTCACTGCAGTACTCGACGCTCGGCGCCTGGCTCGACGCGACCTTCGACCGGGCCAAGGAGTACGCGTACTACGCGGGACTCGCGCTGGGCGCGGCCCGCAGCGGCGACGACGTCTGGGTACTCGCACTCGGCGCGCTGGTGCTGCAGACCGGGCGCCATGTCGTGGACTTCTCGTTCAGCGAGGCCAACCACGACGCGACGTCGAACACCAGCCCCACAGCCGCACTCTCCGACAAGCTCGACAGCGTCGGCTGGACGGTCTGGGTACGCCGGATGATCGTGCTGCCGATCGGCGAGCGATGGGCGATGATCGCGGTACTGACCGCGGTGACCACCCCCCGGATCGTCTTCTACGCGCTGCTCATAGGCTGCGCGCTCGCCGCCTGCTACACCACGGCAGGACGGGTGCTGCGCTCCCTGACCCGCCGCGCCACCCGTACCGACCGGGCGGCCCAGGCACTGGCGGACCTCGCCGACTCGGGTCCGATCGCCCGGATCGCCGGCCGTCTCGTCCGCGGACCGCGCGGCGCGCTTCCGGTGATCGCCTTCCTCGGCGGTGCCGCAGTGGTCACCACCTCGCTCCTCGCGCCGGTGGGCAGCTGGTGGCCGGCGGTGGCCGCCGCCGTGTACGCCGTCTGCGCCGGGACGGCAGTGTCCCGCCCGCTCAAGGGCCCGCTCGACTGGCTGGTACCGCCCGTTTTCCGGGCCGCCGAGTACCTCACGATCCTCGTGCTGGCAGCCCGCTCCGACGGGCACGAGGCGGTGCCCGCGGCTTTCGGACTGGTGTCCGCGGTCGCCTACCATCACTACGACACGGTGTACCGCATTCGCGGTGGCACCGGCGCGCCGCCCCGGTGGCTGGTGCGGACGGTCGGCGGGCACGAGGGCCGGACGCTGGTGGTGGCCGTACTCGCCGCACTGCTGACGGCACAGTCCACCGACACCCCGGGTTTCACTGTCGCGCTCACGGTGCTCGCCGTGGCCGTGGCTCTTGTGGTGGTCGCGGAAAGCATCCGCTTCTGGGTGTCTTCCGGAGCACCCGCTGTACATGACGAAGGAGAAACCGCATGATCGGCCTCGTACTGGCCGCCGGCGCCGGCCGGCGTCTGCGTCCCTACACGGACACCCTGCCGAAGGCCCTGGTGCCCGTGGACGGTGAGCGCACCGTCCTCGACATCGCGCTGGGCAACTTCGCCGAGGTCGGGCTCACCGAGGTGGCGGTCGTGGTCGGCTACCGCAAGGAGGCCGTGTACGCGCGCCGGGCCGAGCTCGAAGCGAAGTACGGCGTCAAGCTCACGCTGATCGACAACGACAAGGCCGAGGAGTGGAACAACGCCTACTCCCTGTGGTGCGCCCGTGATGTCATCAAGCAGGGCGTCATCCTGGCCAACGGCGACACGGTGCACCCGGTCTCCGTCGAGAAGACGCTGCTCGCCGTCCGCGGCCAGGGCCAGCGGATCATCCTCGCCCTCGACACGGTGAAGCACCTCGCCGACGAGGAGATGAAGGTCATCACGGACGACGCCAACGCCGTCCGTACGATCACCAAGCTGATGGACCCGGCGTCGGCCACCGGCGAGTACATCGGGGTCACCCTCATCGAGCCGGAAGCGGCCGAAGAACTCGCCGACGCCCTGCGGGCCACCTTCGAGCGCGACCCCGACCTGTACTACGAGGACGGCTACCAGGAACTGGTCAACCGCGGCTTCCGCGTCGACGTGGCCCCGATCGGCGACCTGAAGTGGGTCGAGATCGACAACCACGACGACCTGGCGAAGGGCCGTGAGATCGCGTGCCAGTACTGACGAGGCTCATCCCCTCCCCGGTCGTCGTGGACATCAGGGGCGGCGCCCTGGATGATCTGGCCGGTCTCCTCGCCGACCAGCGGATCTCCGCGTCGGGCAAACTCGCGTTCGCGGTCAGCGGCGGCTCGGGCCAGGTCCTGCGCGAGAAGCTGGCCCCGCTGCTGCCCGGCGCCGACTGGTACGCGGTCGCCGACGGCACCATCGACTCGGCGGTCATCCTGGCCGACGGCATCAAGGGCAAGCGGTACGACGCCGTGGTCGGCCTGGGCGGCGGCAAGATCATCGACGTGGCCAAGTACGCGGCGGCGCGGGTGGGCCTGCCGATGGTCGCTGTCGCGACCAATCTCTCGCACGACGGCATCTGCTCGCCGGTGTCCACACTGGACAACGACAACGGCCGGGGGTCCTACGGAGTCCCCACGCCGATAGCGATCGTCATCGACCTCGATGTGATCCGCGCGGCCCCGGCCCGCTTCATCCGCTCCGGCATCGGTGACGCGATCTCCAACCTCTCGGCCATCGCCGACTGGGAACTCTCCCATCGGGTCAACGGCGAGGAGATCGACGGACTGGCCGCCGCGATGGCCCGTACCGCGGGGGAAGCGGTGCTGCGACACCCCGGTGGGGTGGGCGACGACGAGTTCCTGATGGTCCTCTCCGAGGGGCTCGTGCTCTCCGGCATCGCGATCTCCATCAGCGGGGACACCCGGCCCTCGTCCGGCGCCTGCCACGAGATCAGCCACGCCTTCGACCTGCTCTTCCCGCAGCGCGCCGCAAGCCACGGGGAGCAGGTGGGACTCGGCGCTGCCTTCGCGATGCATCTGCGCGGGGCGGTGGAGGAGTCCGGGCTCTTCGCCGAGGTGCTGCGCCGGCACGCGCTTCCGGTACTGCCGGAAGAGATCGGCTTCAGCGTGGACGAGTTCGTCCGGGCCGTCGCCTATGCCCCGCAGACCCGCCCGGGACGCTTCACCGTCCTGGAGCACCTCAACCTGTCCGCAGACCAGATCAAGGACGCTTACGCCGACTATGCAAAAGCCATCGGTAGCTGAACTCCGCCCGGTCGTTCATCCTCCGGGCGTCAAGGACCGGCGGAGCGGCGAGCACTGGGGAGGCCGCCTCTACATGCGCGAGCTCTCGCTGCGCATGGACCGGCACCTGGTGAACACGCGGGTCACCCCCAATCAGGTGACCTACGTGATGACGGTCGCCGGCGCCCTCGCCGCCCCCGCCCTCCTGGTTCCCGGGATCACCGGCGCGGTACTCGGCGTGGTGATGGTCCAGCTCTACCTGCTCTTCGACTGCGTCGACGGCGAGCTCGCCCGCTGGAAGAAGCAGTACTCGATGGCCGGCGTGTACCTGGACCGCGTCGCCGCCTACCTGTGCGACGCCGCGGTGCTGGTCGGCTTCGGTCTGCGCGCCGCCGATCTGTGGGGCTCCGGGCGGATCGACTGGCTGTGGGCCTTCCTCGGCACTCTCGCCGCCCTCGGCGCCATCCTGATCAAGGCGGAGACCGACCTGGTCGGTGTCGCCCGCCACCAGCAGGGCCTGCCGCCGGTCAAGGAGGCCGCGTCGGAGCCGCGCTCGTCCGGCGTGGCGCTGGCCCGCAGGGCGGCCGCGGCGCTGAAGTTCCACCGGCTCGTCCTGGGGATCGAGGCGTCTCTGCTGATCCTGGTCCTGGCGATCGTGGACTCGGTCAGGGGCGACCTGTTCTTCTCCCGGCTCGGCGTCGCCGTGCTGGCCGGTATCGCCCTCCTGCAGACTCTGCTGCACCTGGTGTCCATCCTGGCCTCGAGCAGGCTCAAATGAGTGCCCCCCTGAAGGTCGGCGCGGTGATCATCACCATGGGGAACCGCCCCGACGAGCTGCGGGCCCTGCTCGACTCGGTCGCCAAGCAGGACGGCGCACCGGTCGAGGTGGTCGTGGTCGGCAACGGAGCCCCGGTACCGGACGTACCGGCGGGCGTACGCACCGTCGAGCTGCCCGAGAATCTCGGCATCCCCGGCGGCCGCAACGTCGGTATCGAGGCCTTCGGCCCTTCCGGCACCGACGTGGATGTGCTGCTCTTCCTCGACGACGACGGGCTGCTGCCCAACACCGACACCGCTGAGCTCTGCCGGCAAGCCTTCGCAGCCGACCCGGAGCTGGGCATCATCAGCTTCCGGATCGCCGATCCGGACACCGGGGTCACCCAGCGCCGTCACGTCCCGCGGCTGCGGGCCTCCGACCCGATGCACTCCTCGCGGGTGACGACCTTCCTCGGCGGCGCCAACGCCGTACGGTCCCGGGTCATCGCCGAGGTCGGCGCGCTCCCCGGCGAGTTCTTCTACGCTCACGAGGAGACCGACCTGGCCTGGCGGGCCCTCGACGGCGGCTGGATGATCGACTACCGGGCCGACATGGTCCTGCACCACCCGGCGACGGCACCGTCCAGGCACGCGGTCTACCACCGGATGGTCGCCCGTAACCGGGTATGGCTCGCGCGCCGTAACCTTCCTGCGCCGCTGGTGCCGGTCTATCTCGGCGTGTGGGTGCTGCTCACCCTGCTCCGCCGCCCCTCGGGTCCGGCGCTGAAGGCCTGGTTCGGCGGCTTCAAGGAAGGCTGGACGACGCCGTGCGGTCGCCGCAGCCCGATGAAATGGCGTACCGTCTGGCGGCTGACCCGGCTGGGCCGGCCGCCGGTGATCTGAGCCGACCCGTCCGAACCGACCTCCTGTGGTCCGGGAGGCTCGAGTCTGAGAGCATCGGGCGTACTCCTGACCCCGGCCGCCTGCGCCCCGATCCGACAGCGCATCTTGAACACGAAAGTTTCAACTTGTGAGTGACACAACCCATGACGGTGCGGTCGCGCTGAGCGACCGCCCGTCTCCCGACGACGGTCTGTCCCCGGCCGAGCTGGCCGGCAAGTACGGCCTGTCGGTGAGCGGTGCCCGGCCCGGCCTCCTCGCCTATGCCCGGCAACTCTGGGGAAGACGCCACTTCATCCTGGCCTTCTCCCAGGCCAAGCTGATGGCGCAGTACAGCCAGGCCAAGCTCGGCCAGGTGTGGCAGGTGGCGACCCCGCTGCTGAACGCGGCGGTCTACTACCTGATCTTCGGCCTGATCCTGCATTCCGGCCGGGGGATGTCCCATTCCGTCTTCATTCCCTTCCTGGTCACCGGCGTCTTCGTCTTCACCTTCACGCAGAGTTCGGTGATGGCCGGCGTCCGGGCGATCTCGGGGAACCTCGGGCTGGTCCGGGCGCTGCACTTCCCCCGCGCCTCGCTGCCCATCTCGTTCGCGATGCAACAGCTGCAGCAACTGCTGTTCTCCATGATCGTGCTGCTGATCGTGGCGGTGGGCTTCGGCAGCTACCCCTCGCTCCGCTGGGTGCTGGTGATCCCCGCGCTGGTCCTCCAGTTCCTGTTCAACACCGGGATCGCCCTGGTCATGGCGCGGCTGGGCAGCAAGACCCCGGACCTGGCCCAACTGATGCCGTTCATCATGCGGACCTGGATGTACGCGTCCGGTGTCATGTTCAGCATCAAGGTGATGCTGGCCGGGAAGCCGCCCTGGATCGGGCAGACCCTGCAGTACAACCCGGCTGCCATCTACATGGATCTCATCCGGTACGCCCTGATCGACGGGTACGGTTCGTCGAACCTGCCCCCGCACGTCTGGGTCGCCGCACTGTTCTGGGCGGTCTTCATGGGCATCGCGGGCTTTGTGTACTTCTGGAAGGCTGAGGAGCGGTACGGCCGTGGCTGAGGAAAACAACCAGGCGCGCGTCCCCACGGTCATCGCAGACGAGGTGCACATCGTGTACCGCGTCAACGCCGGTGGCGGTGGCAAGGGCGGCGCCACAGCGGCGCTCAGCCGGATCGTCGGCAAGGACAAGAGCGCTTCGCGCGGCGTCCGCAAGGTCCATGCCGTACGCGGTGTGACGTTCACCGCGTACCGGGGCGAGGCCATCGGCCTGATCGGCTCCAACGGATCGGGCAAGTCGACCCTGCTGCGCGCCATCGCCGGACTGCTGCCGACGGAGAGCGGCAAGGTCTACACCGACGGCCAGCCCTCGCTGCTCGGCGTGAACGCGGCGCTGATGAACGACCTCACGGGCGAGCGCAATGTCATACTCGGCGGCCTGGCGATGGGCATGTCGCGCGAGGAGATCCGCGAGCGTTATCAGGGCATCGTCGACTTCTCGGGCATCAACGAGAAGGGCGATTTCATCACGCTGCCGATGCGGACCTACTCGTCCGGCATGGCGGCCAGGCTCCGGTTCTCCATCGCGGCGGCCAAGAACCACGACGTACTCATGATCGACGAGGCGCTGGCCACCGGTGACCGGAAGTTCCAGATCCGTTCCGAGCAGCGTATCCGGGAGCTCCGCAAGGAGGCGGGCACGGTCTTCCTGGTCAGCCACAGCAACAAGTCGATCAGGGACACCTGCGACCGTGTTCTGTGGCTGGAGAAGGGCGAGCTGCTGATGGACGGCCCGACCGACGAGGTCATCAAGGCGTACGAGAAGGAGACCGGCAAGTAGCCGCGTCACACCGCAGTGGCCCCGCCGGAGTCGTCCGGCGGGGCTGCCGCGTTTCGGCTGCCGCCTTTGACTGCCGCCTTTGGCTGCTGCGTTTCGGCCGACGCGTTTTGACCGGGGGCCGGCTGGGCACCGGGGACAGGTGCCGATCCCGGCACGCTGGTCCGAAAGAGTCAAGTGATCGTCAAGTAAGGTCCGAGTGGGGAAGGTTGGCGCTGATTGCATTGTTCTCGTAATGCGCGCTACACCCCGCCGACGAGTCGGTAGTTGTACAACGTAAGCTGTACCGGTGCTGATGATCGGCGAGCGGGGCGACAGTCCTGCGACGCCCAACCGGCGGCGCCCTGCTCGAAGGTCCGTGCGGCGTGTCCGAAAAGGGATGCATTGAGTTGGCAGTGTAGAACGGGAGATGTGACGGCAATGGCAACGGACGTGTCCCAGCTCCGAGACGCTTCCGCCGTTCCCGCGCCTGGACATATGCGATGACGGGGGGCGGCGACGCGGGCACCGATCTCCATGCGCGCACGACGCTCGACAAGGCCACCGACGAGAACTTCCCGGTGGCCCCCTTCTTCCTGCCCCGGGCCTGGCGCGAGGACCTGATGGCCGTGTACGGCTATGCCCGCCTCGTCGACGACATCGGGGACGGCGATCTCGCCGCCGGCTCCACGGATGCCCGGCTCCTGGGCCTGGCCCCGGAACAGGCGGACGACCGCCTCGCGATGCTCGACGCTTTCGAGGCCGATCTGCACCGGGTCTTCGGAAACGCCGCGGACCCGACGGGACCCGACGGGGGGCCGCGCCACCCCATCCTGCGCGCGCTGCAGCCGTCCGTCCGCCGCTGCGCACTCACCCCCGAGCCGTTCCTCGGACTCATCGAGGCCAACCGCCAGGACCAGAAGGTCAGGCGGTACGAAACCTACGAGGACCTGCTCGCCTACTGCGAACTCTCCGCCAACCCGGTGGGCCGCCTGGTGCTCCAGCTCACCGGCGCCGCGAGCCCCGAGCGGATCAGGCGCTCGGATGCCATCTGCACCGCGCTGCAGATCGTCGAGCACCTCCAGGACGTCACCGAGGACCTCGGCCGCGACCGTATTTACCTCCCGGCTCAGGACATGTCGCGGTTCCATGTCCGGGAAGCGGATCTGGCCGCGCCGACCGCGGGCGCGTCGGTGCGCGCGCTGGTCGCGTACGAAGCCGAACGCGCCCGCGATCTGCTGAATGAAGGCACCCCCCTGGTGGGTAGCGTCCACGGCAGACTCAAGCTGCTGCTCGCCGGGTTCGTGGCCGGTGGAAGTGCCGCCCTCAAGGCGGTCGCCGCCGCCGGGTTCGACGTACTCCCCGGACCGCCCAAGCCAACCAAGCTCGGACTGCTGCGCGAAGTGGGAGCCGTCTTGCGAGGAACGCGTAGAGAGGGGTGAGCGGGACCGTGGAGGGACAAACGCCGGTGTCCGGGGCCGTAATGGCCGCATACACCTACTGCGAGGCCGTGACCGGGCAGCAGGCCCGCAACTTCGCGTACGGCATCAGGCTGCTGCCGACCGACAAGCGCCTGGCCATGTCCGCGCTGTACGCCTTCTCGCGGCGCGTCGACGACATCGGGGACGGCGAACTCGCCCCGGAGGTCAAGCAGACGCGTCTCGAGGCGACCCGCGAACTCCTCGGTCGCATCCGCGAAGGCGCCGTCGCCGAGGACGACACGGACCCGGTCGCGGTGGCTCTGGCAGACGCGTCGCGCCGTTTCCCGATCCCGCTCGGCGGGCTCGACGAACTCATCGACGGCGTACTGATGGACGTCCGCGGCGAGACCTACGAGACCTGGGACGACCTCGAGGTCTACTGCCGCTGCGTCGCGGGCGCCATCGGCCGGCTCTCGCTCGGCATCTTCGGCGGCGGAGCGGGCGTGCCCGGCGCGGACCGGGCGCCCGAGTACGCCGACACCCTCGGTCTCGCCCTGCAACTCACCAACATCCTCAGGGATGTCCGGGAGGACGCGGGCAACGGACGCAGCTACCTGCCCGCCGACGACCTGGCGAAGTTCGGCTGCGCCGAGGGCTTCCACAGTGCGACGCCGCCCGCGGGCTCCGACTTCACCGGACTGGTGCACTTCGAGGTCCGCCGGGCCCGTGCGCTCTTCGCCGAGGGGTACCGGCTGCTGCCCTACCTCGACCGCCGCAGCGGCGCCTGCGTCGCCGCCATGGCAGGTATCTACCGGCGCCTCCTCGACCGCATCGAGCGCGACCCGGAGGCCGTCCTGCGCGGCCGGGTTTCGCTGCCGGGCCGGGAGAAGGCCTATGTCGCGGTGCGTGGTCTGTCCGGGTTCGATACCAGGTCCATTGCCCGGCAGAGCGCCCGGCGGCGTGCCTGATGCCCTTCGAAGGACCGCCACTGCCGCCGGCGTTCGGACAGCTCTCAACCTCACGGGGGACCGAGGCGTCCCTGACGTCAACGGCCTGTCGTGCCTGCCCGGGCGACGGGGCCACAGAGGAGGGGCTATGAGAACCGAGGGCACGCGGCCCGCTGATGCCGTAGTGGTCGGCGGTGGCCTGGCGGGCATCACCGCGGCACTCCAACTCGCCGACGCCGGGGTACGGGTCACCCTGGTCGAAGGGCGGCCACGCCTGGGCGGCCTGGTCTTCTCCTTCCGCCGCGGCGACCTCACCGTCGACAACGGACAGCACGTGTACCTCCGTTGCTGCACCGCCTACCGCTGGTTCCTCGACCGCGTCGACGGAGCCGCCCTGGCCCCGCTGCAGGACCGGCTCGACGTGCCGGTGCTCGACATCGCGGCGGCCGGCGGCCCGCGGCTCGGCCGGCTCCGCCGCAGCGCGCTGCCCGTACCGCTCCATCTGGCCCGGAGCCTGGCGACCTATCCGCACCTCTCGCTCGCCGAGCGAGCGAGCGTCGGTCGGGCTGCGTTGGCCCTCAAGCGGCTGGACCTCGCCGACCCGGCGCTCGACTCCGTCGACTTCGCGAGCTGGCTGCGCAGCCACGGCCAGTCGGACCGCACCATCGAGGCGCTCTGGGACCTGGTGGGCGTCGCGACGCTCAACGTCACCGCACCGCATGCCTCGCTCGGGCTCGCCGCGATGGTCTTCAAGACCGGCCTTCTCTCCGAGCCGGGCGCCGCTGACATCGGCTGGGCGCGGGTACCGCTGGGTGAAGTGCACGACACCCTCGCCCGCAAGGCACTCGACTCCGCCGGCGTCCGCACCGAGTTGCGCACCAGGGCGGCAGGGGTCGTCCGCGCGGACAACGGACGCTGGCAGGTGGAGATCCCCGGCGAGACGCTCGAGGCGGACACGGTGGTACTCGCCGTGCCGCAGCGCGAGACCCACGCGCTGCTGCCCGAAGGGGCTCTCGACGAGGCCGACCGGCTGCTGGAGATCGGCACCTCACCGATCCTCAACCTCCATGTCGTGTACGACCGCACGGTGCTGCGCAAGCCCTTCTTCGCCGCGCTCGGCAGCCCCGTCCAGTGGGTCTTCGACCGGACCGACATCTCGGGACTGACGGGCGGTGGACAGTATCTGGCCGTGTCCCAGTCCGCCGCCGACGACGACATCGACGCGCCGGTCTCCGTACTGCGCGAGCGTTATCTTCCGGAGCTCGAGCGGCTGTTGCCGGCCGCCCGGGGCGCCGCCGTACGGGACTTCTTCGTCACCCGGGAACGGACCGCGACCTTCGCGCCCGCTCCCGGGGTCGGACAGTTGCGTCCCGGGGCCCCCACCCGGGCCCCCGGCCTCTACCTGGCCGGCGCATGGACCGCCACCGGATGGCCCGCGACCATGGAGGGCGCCGTGCGCAGCGGATTCAGCGCCGCACGGGCTGCGCTCTCCGCGCTCGGGCGCTCCCACGATCATCCGCTTCAGGAGGCGGCATGAGCATTGCTACTGGAACAAGAGGAGAGCCTGTGACCCCGGCCGCAGACACCGTCGACATTGTCGCGCTTCTGGAGCGCGGACGGACACTGTCCTCACCGGTGCTGCGTGCTGCCGTTGACCGGCTCGCGCCGCCCATGGACACCGTCGCCGCCTACCACTTCGGCTGGATCGACGCCGAGGGCCGCCCGGCGCACGGCGACGGCGGAAAGGCGGTCCGCCCGGCGCTGGCGCTGCTTTCCGCCGAGGCGGCCGGCGCCGCCGCCGAGGTCGGCATCCCCGGGGCGGTGGCCGTCGAACTCGTCCACAACTTCTCGCTGCTGCACGACGACCTCATGGACGGCGACGAGCAGCGCCGCCACCGCGACACCGTCTGGAAGGTGCACGGACCCGCTCAGGCGATCCTCGTCGGCGACGCGCTGTTCGCACTCGCCAACGAGATCCTGCTGGAGATCGGGACCGTGGAGGCCGGGCGGGCGACGCGGCGGCTCACCACCGCGAGCCGGAAGCTGATCGACGGCCAGGCCCAGGACATCTCCTTCGAGCACCGCGAACGGGTCACCGTCGAGGAGTGCCTGGAGATGGAGGGCAACAAGACCGGCGCGCTGCTCGCCTGTGCGGTATCCATCGGCGCCGTGCTCGGCGGCGCCGACGACCGCACCGCCGACATCCTGGAGTCGTACGGGCATCACCTCGGCCTCGCCTTCCAGGCTGTCGACGACCTGCTCGGCATCTGGGGCGACCCGGAAGCCACCGGCAAGCAGACCTGGAGCGATCTGCGCCAGCGCAAGAAGTCGCTACCGGTCGTCGCGGCGCTCGCAGCAGGCGGCCCGGCATCCGAACAGCTGGGCGCACTGCTCGCCGCGGACGCCAAGTGCAGTGATTTCGACACGTTCTCCGAGGAGGAGTTCGCCGCGAGGGCGGCTCTGATCGAGGAGGCGGGCGGCCGCGCGTGGACCTCCGAGGAGGCCCGCAGGCAGCACGCCATCGCGGTCGACGCCCTCACCGGCGTCGACATGCCGGAAAAGGTACGAGCGCAACTCGTCGCGCTCGCGGACTTCGTCGTAGTACGGAAGAGATGATCACCATCGCCACATAAATCGCGGTCGCCGGCCGGTGCCCCGCGGCGCCGGCCGACGGAGACCCCAGCACAGCAGAGGAAGCAACTGCACGAAGGGGAAGCCATGACAGCGACGACCGACGGAAGCCCCGGAGCCCTGGAGCCCCGCGCAGCCGCGGCCAGCGAAACAACCGTAACAACTGCAACCAGCACCACAACCGCAACGACCGTGGCCGCCACCACGGCCCCCGCGACGCCGCTCGGCGATCCGGTACGCACGGCCGCCGAACAGGCCGCGGCACGTTCCGTCGAGTACTTGCTGGGCGCCCAGGACGCCCAGGGCTGGTGGAAGGGCGACCTCGAGACGAACGTGACCATGGACGCCGAGGACCTGCTGCTGCGGCAGTTCCTCGGCATCCAGGACGCGCGGACCACCGAGGCGGCCGGCCGGTTCATCCGGGGCGAGCAGCGCCCCGACGGTACCTGGGCCACGTTCTTCGAGGGCCCCGGCGAACTGTCCACCACGATCGAGGCGTATGTCGCGCTGCGACTCGCCGGGGACACCCCGGACGCCCCGCACATGGCGCTGGCCTCCGCCTGGATCCGAGCGCACGGCGGCGTCGCGGCGAGCAGGGTCTTCACCCGGATCTGGCTCGCGCTCTTCGGCTGGTGGAAGTGGGAGGACCTCCCCGAGATGCCACCGGAGGTGATCTTCTTCCCGAAGTGGCTGCCGCTCAATATCTACGATTTCGGCTGCTGGGCACGTCAGACGATCGTGCCGCTGACGGTCGTCTCCGCGAAGCGTCCGGTCCGTCCGGCGCCGTTCACCCTCGACGAACTGCACATCGACCCGGCCGATCCCAATCCGGCGAAACGTCTCGCTCCGGTGGCCAGTTGGGACGGCGCGTTCCAGCGCCTCGACAAGGCGCTGCACGTGTACCACCGGTTCGCCCCGCGCAGGCTGCGCAGGACGGCGATGAACGCGGCGGCGCGCTGGATCATCGAGCGCCAGGAGAACGACGGCTGCTGGGGCGGCATCCAGCCGCCTGCCGTGTATTCGGTGATCGCACTGCATCTGCTCGGCTACGACATCGACCACCCGGTGATGCGGGCCGGTCTGGCGTCACTGGACCGGTTCGCGGTCTGGCGCGAGGACGGCTCCCGCATGATCGAGGCCTGCCAGTCCCCGGTCTGGGACACCTGCCTGGCCACCATCGCACTGGCCGACGCGGGGGTGAGCCCCGACCACCCGGCTCTCGTCAAGGCCGCCGAGTGGATGCTCGGCGAGGAGATCGACCGGCCGGGCGACTGGGCCGTGCGCCGTCCGGAACTCGCGCCGGGCGGCTGGGCGTTCGAGTTCCACAACGACAACTACCCGGACATCGACGACACCGCCGAGGTCGCCCTGGCACTGCGCCGGGTCAGCGTGCCCGACCACGGCAGGCTCGAAGGGGCCATCGCGCGCGGTGTGCGCTGGAACCTCGGGATGCAGTCCAAGGACGGAGGCTGGGGCGCTTTCGACGCCGACAACTCCAGCCCCTTCCCCAACCGGCTGCCCTTCTGCGACTTCGGTGAGGTCATCGACCCGCCGTCGGCGGATGTCACCGCCCATGTGGTGGAGATGCTGGCCGTCGAGGGACTGGCGCAAGACCCCCGTACCCAGCGCGGCATCGAGTGGCTGCTCGCCGAACAGGAGGCGAACGGCGCCTGGTTCGGCCGCTGGGGCGTCAACTACGTCTACGGTACGGGCTCGGTGGTCCCCGCACTCGTCGCGGCCGGCCTGCCGACCTCGCACCCGGCGATCCGCCGGGCGGTCAGCTGGCTCGAGTCCGTGCAGAACGAGGACGGTGGCTGGGGCGAGGACCTCCGCTCGTACAAGGACGAGGAGTGGATCGGCCACGGCGTATCGACGGCATCCCAGACCGCCTGGGCACTGTTGGCGCTGCTGGCGGCGGGGGAGCGGGAGAACAAGACCGTGGAACGGGGCGTCTCCTGGCTCGCCGGAGCCCAGGGTGCGGACGGCTCATGGGACGAGCCGTACTTCACCGGCACCGGCTTTCCCTGGGACTTCTCCATCAACTACCACCTCTACCGGCAGGTCTTCCCGCTCACCGCACTGGGCCGCTATGTCCACGGGGAGCCCTTCGCCGCATCACGGCGGACCCACTGATGACCACGGCTCCGGGGACACCACTGCTGATCGCCTGTGCGCTGGGCATCGAGCGACTCGCCCTGCGCAGCGGCGACCGCAGTGGTGCCCCGGGGCCGGTGACGGTGCTCCGCACGGGCATGGGCCCCGAGGCGGCCGCCTCCGCCGTCACCCGCGTGCTCGGCGGGGCCGCTGCCCTGGACACCGCCGTGATCGCGTCCGGCTTCTGCGCAGGTCTGCTGCCCGGGATGCACCCGGGTGACCTGATCGTCGCCGAGGAGACCAGGGGCGGCGGTGGCACCACCGCCTGCGTGGGGACCGAGGTGCTTGCCAAGGCCCTCACTGCCGCCCTGCCCGGACACACCGTGCACACCGGTCCGCTGACCGGTTCGGACCATGTGGTACGCGGCCATGAGCAGGCCGAGCTGCGTGCCACAGGGGCGATCGCCGTGGACATGGAGTCCGCGGCGACGCTCTGGAGCGCCGTAGGGACCGGGCCCCGCCCGGTTGCGGCCGTACGAGTGGTCGTGGACGCTCCAGAACATGAACTCGTTTCCATCGGGACGGTTCGCGGAGGAATATCGGCCTTCCGTGTTCTCCGTGCCGTCCTTCCAGCTTTCTATGAATGGCACCGTTCTTTGCTGCTCCCCAGGAGGTGAGCTAGATGGCCATGCCGCTTCGCCAGACCATCAGGGTCGGGACGTATCTCTTCGAACAGAAGCTCCGCAGGCGTGAGAAGTTCCCGCTGATCGTCGAACTGGAACCGCTCTACGCGTGCAACCTCGCCTGTGAGGGCTGCGGGAAGATCCAGCACCCGGCGGGCGTCCTCAAGCAGCGTATGCCGGTGGCACAGGCCGTCGGAGCGGTCCTCGAGTCGGGCGCCCCGATGGTCTCCATCGCGGGTGGCGAACCGCTGATGCACCCGCAGATCGATGAGATCGTGCGGCAGCTGGTGGCGAAGAAGAAGTACGTCTTCCTCTGCACCAACGCGATGCTGCTGCGCAAGAAGATCGAGAAGTTCACGCCCTCCCCTTATTTCGCGTTCACCGTGCACATCGACGGACTGCGCGAGCGGCACGACGAATCAGTAGCGAAAGAGGGGGTGTTCGACGAGGCCGTTGAGGCCATCAAGGAGGCGAAGCGGCGCGGCTTCCGGGTCACGACCAACTCCACGTTCTTCAACACCGACACCCCGCAGAACATCATCGAGGTTCTCAACTTCCTCAACGACGACCTCGATGTGGACGAGATGATGCTCTCGCCCGCCTACGCCTACGAGAAGGCGCCCGACCAGGAGCACTTCCTGGGGGTGGAGCAGACCAGGGAGCTCTTCAAGAAGTCGTTCGCGGGCGGCAACAGGCGCCGCTGGCGTCTGAACCACTCGCCGCTCTTCCTGGACTTCCTGGAAGGCAAGGTGGACTTCCCGTGCACCGCATGGGCGATTCCCAATTACTCGCTCTTCGGCTGGCAGCGCCCCTGCTACCTGATGAGCGACGGGTATGTGACCACCTACAAGAAACTCGTCGAGGAAACCGACTGGGACAAGTACGGCCGCGGCAAGGACGACCGCTGCGCCAACTGCATGGCGCACTGCGGTTACGAACCGACCGCCGTCCTCGCCACCATGGGCTCGCTCAAGGAAACCATCAGGGCCGCCCGCGAGACCGTCTCGGGAAACCGCGGGTGACGTGATGACCACCGCTGGAGAGCCTGTGACACCCGGGTTCCCCGAGCCGCCGGCCCGGCCCCTGCGCGACGCCGCCCCTCGCGGCGCTGCCAGGCCGGGCCGGCGGCGGCGACGTCAGTGTGAGCTGAAAAGAATCCGAGAGGGGGCCCGAGCGTGTCGATCTTGGAGCATATCCGGGGGCCGCACGACCTGAAGGCGCTGCCGGCCGCGGAGCTGGGCGAACTGGCCGAGGAGATCAGGGAGTTCCTGGTTCAGGCGGTAGCCAGGACAGGCGGTCATCTGGGGCCGAACCTGGGGGTGGTCGAACTCGCCATCGCGCTGCACCGGGTCTTCGACTCACCCGCCGACCGCATCCTGTGGGACACCGGCCACCAGAGCTACGTGCACAAACTGCTCACCGGACGGCAGGACTTCTCGAAACTCCGCAGCAAGGGCGGACTCTCCGGCTATCCCTCCCGTGAGGAGTCCGACCACGACGTCATCGAGAACTCGCACGCCTCCACCGTCCTGGGCTGGGCCGACGGACTCGCCAAGGCCAACGAGGTGCTCGGCAGGACCGACCATGTCGTCGCCGTGATCGGCGACGGGGCGCTCACCGGCGGGATGGCCTGGGAGGCGCTCAACAACATCGCCGCCGCCGACGACCGACCGCTGATCATCGTCGTCAATGACAACGGGCGTTCCTACGGTCCGACGATCGGCGGATTGGCCAACCACTTCGCCACGCTCCGCACCACCGACGGCTACGAACGGTTCCTGGGCTGGGGGAAGGACGTGCTCCAGAACACCCCCGTCGTGGGCCGGCCGCTGTACGAATCGCTGCACGGCGCGAAGAAGGGCTTCAAGGACGCCTTCGCACCGCAGGGCATGTTCGAGGATCTGGGGCTGAAATACCTCGGTCCGGTCGACGGGCACGACATCGAAGCCGTCCAGTCGGCGCTGGCCCGCGCGAAACGCTTCCACGGGCCGGTGCTGGTGCACTGCCTGACCGAGAAGGGCCGCGGCTATCCGCCTGCCCTGGAGGACGACGCGGACCACTTCCACACCGTGGGCGTCATGGACCCACTGACCTGCGAGCCGCTCGCCCCGCCCAACGGGCCTTCCTGGACCTCGGTGTTCGGCGACGAGATCGCCGCGATCGGGGCGGAGCGCCCGGACGTGGTGGCCATCAGCGCGGCCATGCTCCAGCCCGTCGGTCTGGCGAAGTTCGCCGAGCGCTTTCCCGGCCGGGTCTGGGACGTGGGCATCGCGGAACAGCATGCGACGGTCTCCGCCGCCGGGCTGGCCACCGGTGGCCTGCATCCGGTGGTCGCGGTGTACGCGACGTTCCTGAACCGGGCCTTCGACCAGCTGCTGATGGACGTCGCCCTGCACCGGTGCGGGGTGACCTTCGTACTCGACCGGGCCGGCGTGACCGGTGTCGACGGGCCCTCGCACAACGGCATGTGGGACATGTCCTTCCTGCAGGTCGTGCCCGGGCTGCGGATCGCCGCCCCGCGCGACGCGGACCAGCTCCGGGCGCAGCTCCGGGAAGCCGTCGACGTGCACGACGCGCCGACGGTGATCCGCTTCCCCAAGGAGTCGGTGGGAGAGCCCGTGCCGGCCGTCGACCGGGTGGGCGGAATCGACGTGCTGCACCGCGCCGAGCGCCCCGATGTGCTGCTGGTCGCCGTGGGTGTGCTCGCGCCGGTCTGCCTGCAGGCCGCCGAGCTCCTGGCGGGCCGGGGCATCGGCTGTACGGTCGTCGACCCCCGCTGGGTCAAGCCGGTGGACGAGCAGCTCCCGCCGCTGGCCGCCGGACACCGTATGGTCGCTGTCGTCGAGGACAACAGCCGCAGCGGCGGCGTGGGTTCGGCGGTCGGGCAGGCGCTGCGCGACGGCGGTGTCGACGTGCCGCTGCGCACGTTCGGCATCCCGGAACAGTTCCTCGCACACGCCAAGCGCGCCGAGGTACTGGCCGACATCGGGCTCACGCCCGTCGAGATCGCGGGACGGATCAGCGCCGCCCTGACAGCCAAGGAGACGACGGAATGACGGATGGCGCGCCCAAGGGCTTCGACCTGGCCACCCTGCTGGCCGAGCGGGGCGCCGAGCGCTACGAACTGCATACCAGGTATCTGAATCACCAGCTGCCGCGCATGCTGCACACCATCGGCTTCGACAACGTCTACGAGCGGGCCGAGGGAGCGTACTTCTGGGACGCCGAGGGCAACGACTACCTCGACATGCTCGCGGGCTTCGGCGTGATGGGCCTGGGCCGGCATCACCCGGTGGTGCGCAAGGCGCTGCATGACGTCCTGGATGCCTCGCTCGCGGATCTCACCCGGTTCGACTGTCAGCCGCTGCCCGGGCTGCTGGCCGAGAAGCTGCTGGCGCACTCACCGCACCTGGACCGGGTGTTCTTCGGCAACAGCGGTACCGAAGCGGTGGAGACCGCCCTCAAGTTCGCCCGGTACGCGACGGGCAGGACGAGGATCCTGTACTGCTCGCATGCCTTCCACGGTCTCACCACCGGGTCGCTCTCGGTGAACGGGGAGACCGGATTCCGGGACGGCTTCGCACCGCTGCTGCCGGACACTGCCATCGAGATGGGTGATCTGGACGCACTGGAGCGGGAACTGCGGCGCGGAGACGTGGCCGGCTTCGTCATCGAGCCGATCCAGGGCAAGGGAGTACTGGCCTCGCCGCCCGGGTTCCTGCGGGCGGCCCAGGAGCTGCTGCACCGGTACAAGGCGCTGCTGATCACCGACGAGGTGCAGACCGGCCTCGGCAGGACCGGGGACTTCTACGCCTACCAGCACGAGGCGGGGGTCGAACCGGACCTGGTCTGCGTCGCCAAGGCGCTCTCCGGCGGTTACGTGCCGGTCGGCGCGACCCTCGGCAAGGACTGGATCTTCAAGAAGGTCTACTCGTCGATGGACCGGGTGCTGGTGCACTCGGCCAGCTTCGGCTCCAACGCCCAGGCGATGGCCGCCGGGCTCGCGGTGCTCTCGGTGATGGAGGACGAGGAAGTCGTCGCCAACGCGCGGACCACCGGGGAACTGCTGAGGAGCCGGCTGGCCGCGCTCGTTCCGAAGTACGAACTGCTGCACGACGTGCGCGGGCGCGGGCTGATGATCGGCATCGAGTTCGGCCGTCCCACGTCACTGAAGCTCCGCAGCCGGTGGACCATGCTGCAGGCCGCCCGCAAGGGCCTCTTCGCGCAGATGGTGGTGGTACCGCTGCTGCAGCGGCACCGCATCCTCACCCAGGTCTCCGGCGACCACCTGGAAGTGATCAAGCTGATTCCGCCGCTGACCATCGGCGAACAGGAGGTGGACCGCTTCGTGGAGGCGTTCACGGCCGTTATGGACGATGCGCACGGGGGCGGCGGCCTGATGTGGGACTTCAGCAAAACGCTGGTGAAGCAGGCCGTCGCCAACCGGTGACACCCCGCGGGGAATTTGCCTCAGAGGCAAAAAAATTGCCTCTGAGGCATTTTGCTGTCCCAATGGGGTGCATGAGCAAGCCCCCGAGCGATCCAGCCGGTCAGCTCCCCGACGTCGCACCGCGGCTGCGTGAACTGCGCCGCCGCGCGCGGCTCACCCTGGAGACCGCCGCCCGCCGGGCCGGCCTCTCCCCGGCGCATCTGTCCCGACTGGAAACGGCGGCCCGGCAGCCTTCGCTGCCGATGCTGCTCTCCCTCGCCCGCATCTACGGTACGACGGTCTCCGAACTGCTCGGTGAGACGCCGCCCGAGCGGGACCCGATCATCCGTGGCGGGTTCCGTGAGGCGGTGGAGGCGGACGGCTGGACGTACCACACGGCGGGTGGCTCGGGACGCGCGATGCAGGCCCTGCGGATCCAGGTGCCGTACGGGGCGCAGGGCGACCTGGTGCGGGTGCATCCCGGCGAGGAGTGGCTGCACGTGCTGGCCGGGACGCTGCGGCTGACCCTCGGGGAGGCCGTCCATGAGCTCGCGCCCGGGGACAGCGCGCACTTCGACTCACTGACCCCGCACCGCATCGCCGCAGCCACTCGCGCGGGGACCGAGCTGCTCTTTGTGCACACGCTGCTGCAGAGCCCGGATCTGCACTGAACGAGGGAGACCTGTCATGTCCGTCAAGCACGAGGAGAAGAAGTTTCCCAGGGGCCTCGTCATCAGGCTTTTCGCCTACCTGGTGGCGGGACACCTGTTCGCCGGATTCCTCTATCTGCTGTTCACGGTGGGCGGCCAGCAGTAGACACAGCCGGCAGTGGACGCGGTCAGCAGGGGAAGCCGTCAGCAGGGGACGCGGTCAGGACGGGTCGTCCAGCAGCCTGACGCGCAGCTTCTCCCGGGTCTCGGGGGTGATCCCCAGCCCCTCGGCAAGGTAACGGTCGGGGGTGCCCCAGACCTCGTCCACGGTGGCGAAAGCCGCCGCCAGATACTCCGCGCGGGCCTCGAAGAGCGGACTGAGCAGCTCCATGACCTCCGGTGACTTCGCGGCTGACGACGCGTCGCCGCGCTTCACCCGGTAACGCCGGTGCAGGTCGTTCGACTTCAGGTAGTCGGCCTCGATGGCATCGCGCTCGACGCCCACGGCCAGCAGCGAGATCGCTATCGAGACGCCTGCCCGGTCCTTGCCCGCCGCGCAGTGCATCAACGCCGGGACACTGTCCTCGGCGAGAGCGTGCAGCACCCGGCTGTGCTCGCCGGTGCGGGTCTTGATGATCGACCGGTAGGAGGCGGTCATCCGGTCAGCAGCCCTGCCGTCCCCGAGCACCTTGCGCAGGTCGTCGAGATGGCCGTCCCGGACCATCTTCCAGAACTCCGAGCCGTCGGCCGGGTCCGTCAGCGGAATGTTCACATTGCGCACCCCGGGCAGTTCCACGTCCGGTCCGTCCAGGGCCTGGTCGGCGGCATTGCGGAAGTCGAAGACCGTATGCAGTCCCAGGGTGGAGAGAAAGGCGGCGTCGGCGGCGGTCGCATGCGCGAGGTGACCGCTGCGGAACAGCCTGCCCTGCCGCACCCGCCGGCCGTCCACGGTCGGCAGGCCACCCACGTCGCGGAAGTTGCGCACCCCGGCGAGCTCGGGCTCTGTCGACGGGACCTGCGGCAGTTGCTGCGTCACGGGAAGCTCCTCCGGGCGGATGCGATCGGGTCTGCGGCTTTTGACGATACGACATCGCCTCCTGCCGGGGTCCGCGTGGCTCTCGCCGTGACCGCAGGGCCCGGGCTTCGCTTATTCCGGCTTTACGCAAACAGGCCGGGTGGCCTTTCTCACGGCCCGTCACCCCGCCAATTCGGTCGCGCAGGCCATATCGCGAGGTGCAGGATGAGCCTTTGTGTCAGACGATTCGGCAATCAAAAACAGGGACATCATCGGGTCGTACGCGGCGATCGGCGACAGCTTCACCGAGGGAGTCGGTGACCCGGGACCCAACGGGACCTTCGTCGGCTGGGCCGACCGGCTCGCGGTACTTCTCGACGACCGCGTCCCCGAACACACCTTCCGTTACGCGAACCTCGCCGTCCGAGGGCGCCTGCTGGACCAGGTAGTCGACGAGCAGGTGCCGCGGGCCAAGGAACTGGCGCCGGATCTGGTGAGTTTCTCCGCGGGCGGCAACGACATCATCCGGCCGGGCTCCGACCCGGACGACGCGGCGGAGCGCTTCGAGCGTGCGCTGGCCGACCTGAGCGGCTCGGTCGGTACCGTCATGGTGACCACCGGCTTCGACACCCGCGGGGTCCCGGTCCTGCGCCATCTGCGCGGCAAGATCGCGACGTACAACGAACATGTCCGGGTGATCGCCGCACGCCACGGCTGCCCGGTGCTCGACCTCTGGTCGCTCAAGACCATCCAGGACAGGCGCGCCTGGGACGCCGACCGGCTGCACCTGTCGCCGGAAGGGCATACCAGGGTCGCGCTGCGCGCCGCCCAGGTGCTCGGTCTCGACGTGCCCGCGGACCCGGACCAGCCCTGGCCGCCGGAGCGGCCGCGCGGCTCGGCCGAGATGCGCCGCGACAACATCCAATGGGCTCGCGAGCACCTGGTGCCGTGGATCGGGCGCCGGCTGCGCGGCGAGTCATCCGGCGATCATGTCGCGGCGAAGCGTCCGGATCTGCTGCCGCTCTGAATGCCCGGGACGATGGCATCGCTCACCGCGCATTCCCCCCTCTGTCGTACCGGCCGCACATAATGGAGCGACAACGAACATCTGGAGGTCCCCGTGCCCGACTCCCGTTCTCTGCGTGCCCGGCTCCGCGCGATGCGGCCGGAAGGCTTCGGCGCGGATCCGGCCGGGGAGCGGATGGAGCGCATCCGACGCTCGCCGAACTTCGCCGACGGGACATTTCAGAATCCGGAGGGCAGCAGAACCGGCCAGTCCGGATCGATGCTGGAGTTCGCGAAGATCTACTTCCGTAAGGACGAGCGGGTCCTCCGGGCCCCGGCGGGAAACGTGCCCGTCCATGCCACCACCGTTGCCGATCTGGCCCAACCACCGGCCTCCGGTCTGCGGCTCACCTGGATGGGCCATTCCAGCGTCCTCGCGGAGATCGACGGGCGACGGGTGCTGTTCGACCCGGTCTGGGGTGAACGCTGCTCACCGTTCTCCTTCGCGGGGCCAAAGCGGCTGCACCCCGTTCCGGTACCGCTCGCCTCGCTCGGTCCGGTCGATGTCGTGGTGATCTCGCACGACCACTACGACCACCTCGACCTCCCCACCATCCAGGCGCTGGCGGGCACCGACACGGTCTTCGCGGTGCCGCTCGGTGTCGGCGCCCACCTGGAGCGCTGGGGGGTGGCGCCGGACCGGCTGCGCGAGCTGGACTGGAACGAGACCACCCAGGTGGCCGGGCTCAGCCTCACCGCCACCCCGGCCCGGCACTTCTGTGGTCGCGGACTGCGCAACCAGCAGCACACGCTCTGGGCGTCCTGGGCCGTCAGAGGCCCCGAGCATCGGATCTATCACAGCGGCGACACCGGTTATTTCCCCGGCTTCAAGGACATCGGCGCCGCGCACGGACCCTTCGACGCCACCATGATCCAAATCGGTGCGTACAGCGAGTACTGGCCTGACATTCACATGACCCCTGATGAGGGGATCAAAGCCCAGTTCGACCTGCAACAGGGCAAGCCGCACGGCGTGCTGCTGCCGATCCACTGGGGCACGTTCAACCTGGCGTTCCACCCATGGGCCGAGCCGGCCGAACGCACGCTGCACGCGGCGCACAAGGTCGGCCAGGCGGTAGCGACTCCGGTGCCCGGCGAGCCGTTCGAGCCGGCGAGTCCGACCCCGGCAACTCCGTGGTGGCGGAACGTCGCCGTTGCTACGGGGGCGGGCTGGACCCCTTGGCCGGCAGTCGCCGAGGCCACGGTCAAGGACTCGGACCTCGTGGGCGAGGCATGAGCGGCGGGCTCGGAGGCACCCGAATTAAGGGCTGCTAGGCCCTTTCAGGCCTATGCTTGCCACATGGCAGGCACCGAAGCACCAGCGCAGCGGCTCACCGCGAAGGGACTCGTCACCCGGGAGCGCATCGTCGAGGCGGCAGCGCGGCTCATTTACCAGCACGGTGTGCAGAACACCAACAACGAGGCCATTCGCCGGGCCACCGGGGTGAGCGGGTCGCAGCTGAGCCGCCACTTTCCCACCAAGGAGAGCCTGGTCCGCGCGGTGATCGCCTGGCGGGCCGATTCGGTGATTCGCGCGCACCGGATCCCCGCGCTCGGCAACCTCGACAGCTTCGCCGCGCTGCGGCTGTGGGCCGACTCCTACATCGAGCGGGAGGACCTGTGTCGCGGCGGGTGTGCGTTCGGTTCGCTCGCCAGTGAGGTGCTCAAGACGGGGCCGGAGGTCCGGGACGACCTGGCGGACGGCTTCGACCGCTGGGAGGACCTGTTCCGCTGCGGTCTGCGGGCGATGCGGGACCGCGGCGAGCTCAGTGCGGCGGCGGATCCGGAACAGCTCACCTATGTGTTGATGGCCGCGTTCCAGGGCGGAATGCTCCTTGATCAGGCGGCAGCGAGCGTGGGCCCGCTGCGCGCGGCGTTGAACGGCGCGATCGCCTACATCGAAACGTTCGCAACCGGCCGGCCGGGCCTCACGTTGCGAGGCTCCGGAGCGTCTTCTTGAGCGACGTCTTCTTGAGCGACGGCTTCCGGGATGTGGCCTACACGACCATCGACACCCCGGTCGGCCCCCTGTTGCTCGCCCGCACTGCCAAGGGCCTGGTCCGCGTCGCCTACGCCGGCGAGGATCACGAGAAGGTGCTGGACAACCTGGCGGACCGGCTGAGTCCCCGGGTGATACGGGCTCCGGCGCGACTGGACGACGCTGCGCGCGAGATCGACCAGTACTTCGCCGGGGAGCGGAGGACCTTCGACCTTGCTCTGGACCTGACCCTCTCCAGCGGTTTCCGCCGGCTGGTGCAGAGCCACCTGCCGGAGATCGCTTACGGACACACGCTGAGCTACGCCCAGGTCGCCCAACTCGTCGGCAGCCCCAAGGCGGTGCGCGCGGTCGGTACGGCCTGCGCGACCAATCCGCTTCCCGTCGTGCTGCCCTGCCACCGCGTGGTGCGCAGCGACGGCACGCAGGGAGGCTACGTGGGAGGTCCGGCCGCCAAGACCACGCTGCTCAACCTGGAGACCTGATATTATGGGCTGTCAAGCCCATTTTGCTGAATTTCGTGCTCGGAGGCTGGAGACATCATGACCACCACATCGACCGAGCGTGCGGTTCTCGCCGGGGGCTGCTTCTGGGGTATGCAGGACCTGATCCGCCGCTATCCGGGCGTGATCTCCACCCGCGTCGGCTACACGGGCGGGGACGTCCCCCACGCCACCTACCGCCACCACGGAAACCACGCCGAGGCGATCGAGATCCTCTTCGATCCGCAGCAGACGACCTTCCGTACGCTGCTGGAGTTCTTCTTCCAGGTGCACGATCCGACCACGCTGAACCGGCAGGGCGGAGACATCGGAGCCAGCTACCGGTCGGCCATCTTCTGGACGAACGACGAGCAGAAGAGCGTCGCCCACGACACCATCGCCGATGTCGAGGCATCGGGGCTGTGGCCCGGCCGCGTGGTGACCGAAGTGGCGCCCGCCGGACCCTTCTGGGAGGCGGAACCCGAGCACCAGGACTACCTGGAGCGCTACCCGCAGGGGTACACCTGCCACTTCGTGCGTCCCGACTGGAAGCTTCCCCACCGGGACGACGCGCCCGCGCAGTGAGGGCGGCGGCACAGCGCCCCGCGGCGCAAACCGTGGCATGACAGCAGCATAATTTTCGGGCGCCCGTGCGAACCCTCATACCAGAGCGGGACGCTGGGCGCGCAAGTTCGGCAACTGCACATCGAGCGTGACGGCGTGGCGACTACTGTGAGTGGCTGCTGATCAACAGGAAGACGCAACGGACGAGTTGGGTCCCTGTCGGTGAGCCCTGGTATCCCACGTACCGAGGACGCTGATGTCTCATCTTCGCGCACCCGCTGCGCGGACGGACCGCCCAGAAGGCGGACGGCACGGACGGACGGGCAACCGTTCCGTCCCGCCGGGCCCCCGCCCGGCCCCGTCCGCTCCCCGCCGACCCCGTTCCGTACCGCCGCCGCCCGAGGCCCGCATACGGCCGCAGTTGCTGCGTGCCGCCGTGCTGCCGACCGTGGTCGCCGCGCTCAGCGGGACCGCCGCCGTCGTCTTCACCATCCACTCGGTCGGAGTTCATCCCTCGCCCGCCCTGCGCGGCGTCCTCGCCGCCTGTGCGGCCCTCACCGCGGCCGCCATGGCCGCCGCGGCGCTGGGCGCCGACCGGGTGGCCCGCACGGTGCTCGACCGCTGCAACGCGCTGCGCCGTTCGATCGCGCTCGGCCAGGCCGACCTGCGGTCGGTGGTCGACCGGCTCAGGCGCGGCGAGGGACCGCCCGCCGGACCGGGGTCACCGGCCGGCCCGGCCGGCGGCGACGCCTTCGACCTGCTCGCCCGGGAAATCGTCCGGGCGCAGGAGATCGCTGTGGTCTCCGCGGTACAGGCCTCTCAACTGTCCAGCAGCGCGGGCGACGAACAGAAGGTCGAGGTCTTCGTCAACCTCGCACGCCGGCTACAGTCCCTGGTGCACCGGGAGATCCAGCTGCTCGACGAGCTGGAGAACCAGGTCGAAGACCCGGAGCTGCTCAAGGGGCTCTTCCACGTCGATCATCTGGCCACCCGGATCCGCCGGCATGCGGAGAATCTCGCCGTCCTCGGCGGTGCGATCTCCCGGCGCCAGTGGTCCAACCCGGTCACGCTGACCGAGGTGCTGCGCTCCGCCATCGCCGAAGTCGAGCAGTATCCGCGGGTCAAACTCGTGCCGCCGATCGACGGCACGCTGCGCGGCCATGCGGTCGCCGACGTGATCCACCTGCTGGCCGAACTCGTCGAGAACGCCACGGTGTTCTCGGCTCCGCAGAGCCAGGTCCTGCTGCGCGCGCAGTACGTCACATCCGGGCTCGCCGTCGAGGTCGAGGACCGGGGTCTGGGCATGTCGGTCACCGAGGCGGGCAAGATGAACGCCCTGCTCGCCGACCCCGACCAGGTCAACGTCGGACGGCTCCTCCAGGACGGTCGGATCGGCCTCTATGTGGTCGCGGCGCTGGCTCGCCGACACGGGATCTCGGTCAGACTGCAGACCAACATCTACGGCGGTGTGCAGGCCGTGCTCGTGCTGCCCGCCGGACTGCTCGGCACCGATCAGAACGGGCTCCAACCGGCCTCGGTCCGCGCCCCGCAGCCATCCGCCCAGTCCGGAGATCAGCCGTATCCACCGCAGCAGGCCGTGCCGCAGCCCCGGCCCCCCGAGCCGTTGGACGAACTGTCCGCGCCGCTCGCGGCTTCGCCTGCCCCCCTGCCGGTCCGGGAGGCCCAGGGCGAGCGGCCCAACCCGGCCGCTGCCCTCCCGGGCGCCCAGTACGGCCCCCCGCAGGACGCCGAGCCACCACCTCCGGCGGCGCGCTCCCTGCAACACCGTCCCGAGCTGCCCCGACGTCACAGCCAGCAGCACCTGGTTCCCCAGCTCAGGGACGCGCCCGCCGCGCGCTCCGAGGACGAGCACCCCGCCGTCCACGACCCCGGGCTGGTGGCTGCGTTCCAGCGCGGCATCAGCCTCGCTGAGGCGCAGCCGGAGCGGGAGCCCGACCACGGGCGGACCGACGGCCCGCAGCCTGACGACGACACTTCCAAGGAGTAGATGCACCATGGTGAGCGATGTGCCGACCGGACATGCGTCCGATCTCGACTGGCTGCTGAGCGGGCTGGTCCAGCGTGTCCCCTTCACCCGCAACGCCGTCCTGCTCTCCGCCGACGGTCTGGTGAAATCCGTGCACGGGCTCGATGCCGACAGCGCCGACCACATGGCGGCGCTCGCCTCCGGCCTGTACTCCCTCGGCCGCAGCGCGGGCGCACGCTTCGGCGACAACGGTGAGGTCCGCCAAGTGGTGGTCGAACTCGACTCGACCCTGCTGTTCGTCTCGACCGCGGGCTCGGGCACCTGCCTCGCCGTGCTGGCCGGCCGTGAGACGGACGCGGCGGTGCTCGGCTATGAAATGGCGATGCTGGTCAAGAGCGTCCGGCCGTACCTGGTCACGCCGGCCCGCAGGCGGGCCGGCGCATCGAGTGCCACGGGGCGCTGAGCGTGCCTTTTCCGCAGGACAGCCCCTGGCTGGACGAGGCGGCCGGCCGACTGATCCGCCCGTACGCCGTGAGCAACGGCCGCACCCGCCCCACGACCGAACTCGACCTGCTCTCCCAGGTGATGGCGACCGGAGTGGTGTTGCCCGGACACCTCGGACCTGAACACACCCAGGCACGGGGGCTGTGCGAACGGCCCACCTCGGTGGCGGAGATCGCAGCCCACCTGCGGCTGCCCGTCGTCGTCACGAAAGTACTGCTGTCCGACCTGATGGACTGCGGGGCGGTCACCACGCGTGCACCCCGCTCGGACGAAGAAACCACCGACCTTTCCTTGCTGGAGGCAGTGCTCGATGGCCTACGACGACGGCTCTGATCTCTTTCCCACCGCGCTGAAGATCCTCGTCGCGGGCGGTTTCGGGGTCGGTAAGACGACCTTCGTGGGAGCGGTCAGCGAGATCTCACCGCTGAGCACGGAGGAGATGCTCACCCAGGCAGGGGAACAGACGGACAGTCTGGAGGGGGTCGAGTCCAAGGCCACGACCACCGTCGCCATGGACTTCGGGCGGATCACCCTCGACGCCCACCACGTGCTCTACCTCTTCGGGACACCGGGGCAGGAGCGCTTCTGGTTCCTGTGGGACGAGTTGTCCGCGGGCGCGCTCGGCGCTGTGGTGCTGGCCGACACCCGCCGCCTGGCGGAGTGCTTCGGCGCCATCGACTTCTTCGAGCAGCGCGGTATCGGATTCGTGGTCGCCGTCAACGAGTTCGACGGCGCGTTCCGCTACGGACCGGAGGAGGTCCGATCCGCTCTCGACCTCAAGCCCGACATTCCGGTGGTGCTCTGTGATGCCCGCATCGCCAGCTCGGGGATCCGCACGCTCGTCACGCTCGTGGGGCATCTGCTCGACACCACGCCGGCCACCAACGAGGGAGTCCACCCATGACCTACGACCCGACGAGCCGACTGCTGCTGACCCCGGTGGACCAGGAAGCGCCCGCCAGGGCAAGGAGGTTGCGCAGGCTCGGGCTGGGGGAGCGGATGGAGGAGGCCTTCGACGCGTTCGCGCAACGGCTGGCCGAGGCGACCCGTGCTCCCTACTCGATGGTCAACTTCATCGACGAGAACCGGCAGTTCTTCGCGGGCCTGCACACCCCGGCCGGCACCTACACCGGCAGCGACCTGAGTGCGGTGGCCGCCGCGGGCGGGATCCACCGCATCATGGCCCGCGACCACGGCTACTGCCCGCACGTGGTGGCCCGCCGCAAGGCGCTGGTCCTGGAGGACGTCTGCGACTACCCGCGCTTCGCCGGGAACCCGGTGGTCGACGAGATCGGCATCCGCTCCTATCTGGGGGCGCCACTGATCGACCGGACCGGCATCGCGCTGGGCGCGGTCTGCGTGGTCGACACCGTGCCGAGGCAGTGGGGACTCGCCGGACTCGAGACCATCAAGGCAGCGGCGGCGGAACTGGTCGCGCAGATCCACCGCCGCGAGGACGGTGGCATCTGACCGCTGTCGTCCGCCCGCCATCAGGCGCTCAGGGTGGTCCCGTCCGGAAACACCAGGGTGACCGCATGGTCGGTCACCTCCACCGAGACGGACTCCTGGAGCGCGCGGGGATGGACCGTGTCGCGGGACAGGGCGATCAGAGCAACCTGCACGCTCCGCCCACCGGGGTGGTGGGGGCGGCCCAGCACCGGCGTCGCGGAGTGCGGGCCGTACGCGTTGGCCTGCACGTCGCGGGCGACCCGTGCCTCCCCGCGATCCCAGCCGTACAGCCCCACGACGGCGCTGGTCAGACCGTCCGCCGTGCGGGCCAGGGCCCAGCCGGGCCCCGCCTCGGCGGATGGACGCTCCTGGTGGGCGACCGGGTGGCCTCCTTCGCGTATCGTCACGCCCTCCGGGGCATCGACCCGGTGCACCCGGATCTCCCACGGACCGTGCAGCACACTGGTCGTCTCGACTCTGGCCCCGGCGTCCTCGTACCAGGACGACGCGGTCCGTCCGTCGCAGGTCAGCGGATGGATCCGGCGGCGGCGCGACGGCCTGCCCTCGGGGTCGATCAGCGCGAGATGGTTGGCCACGGCCCGCTCCGCCGCGTGCGGAGCCGACTCGGGGGCCGTGGCCGTGGTGTAGCCGAAAGCGGCGTAGTGCGGATCGTCCTGCGCCTCGCCCTCCGGCGGATTGTGGTCGCTGCCGTGGTTGACGAGACGGACGATGCCGTCGTGCCGGGTGCCGTGCAGCAGCCAGCCGGGAGCGGGCAGGGCGGTGTACTGATCGGACTCCTCGATGGGAAGCGCCTGTTCGCGTGCGGTCCAGACCGGGTGGTCGGCCGGCAACAGAAGCCCGAGGAAGCCTTTCGACGCCCAATAGGGGGAGGCGGGGCCCGAGTACGGCTGAGTGGTGGGCAGGAACGTGTCGTACCAGCCGAGTGTCAGCAGACCACGCTCGTCGGGGACACCGCGCTCGGCGAAGTGCCGCATCGTGCCGGACGCGAGACGACGGGTACGGCCGGGTGAGAGCGGGGTGCAGTCGGCGAGGGCGCCCATCCACACCGGGGCGAGCGCCGCGTACCGGTAGGTGAGGGAGCGGCCCTGGTGGACGGGGGCGCCGTCCGTGCCGAAGAAGTGCTGGTAGCCGCCCAGGAACTCGGAGAGCCGCTCGCGGTAGATCTTCGTACGGCCGGTATCGGGATCCTCGCCCGCGATCCGCGACCACAGCAGCGGGTACAGATGAAGCGCCCAGCCGATGTAGTAGTCGAAGTTCCGCCCGTCGCCGTCGGTGTACCAGCCGTCGCCGACGTACCAGTCCTCGATCCGGTCCAGACCACCGTCGATGTCGGCCTGGTGGTAAGGAGCGCCGACCGAGGCCAGGAACTGCTCGGACACCACCTGGAAGAGCCGCCAGTTGTTGTCCCAGGTGCGGTGGCCGACGAATCCGCAGAACCAGTCGACGACCCGCTCCTGGACCCGGGTGTCGAGCCTGTCCCAGATCCAGGGGCGGGTCTCGTGCAGCGCGACCGCGATCGACGCTGCCTCGACCATCTGCTGAGAGCAGTCGGTGAGCTTCGGCCAGGCCTCACGCGACTGCGGATCGGTGCCGGTGGCCAGACCTCCTGCGTAACGCTCCACCAGACGCGGATCGGGGTCCCCGCCCGCACCGGCGATCCGGAAGGCCGCGAGCAGGAAGGAGCGCGCGTAGCCCTCCAGGCCGTCCGACACCACCCCCGACCAACTGCCCCGTCCCGGCAGCCGGTACTGGGCGAAGCCCGGTGTCGCATACGGCACCAGGGCGTCCAGCAGATGGTCGGCCAGGGACTCCCAGTGGGCGCGGGTCCAGCCGGTGCGGGAGGAGAGCAGACGGTCGGTCGGGGGAAGGCTGAGGTGGGGCGGGGTCATCCGGGTCATGCTCCCAACTATGAGACCGGCGCGGGGGCGTCGGCCAGGGTGCTCGGGTCGACGGGCGGCTCGGGGAGCTGGAGGGCCGCGAGCTCCGCGAGGCCGGTCGCGTCGATGGGGAAGGCCCACTTCTTCACGAAGAAGTCGGTCAGGTCGTAGCCCGCGACCCGGCTGGAGTAGGTGGCCAGTGCGCGATAGCGCCTGGCCGTCTCGCCGGCCGCCGACTGCGGGTTCTCCTCGCGGACCAGCCGGTGCAGTTGCGGCCAGAAGCTGTCGCCGAAGGCCAGCTCCAGCTGCCGCAGCGGCACCAGCTTCTCGTAGGCGGAGAAGGTCTTTTCGTAGCTGGTCCCGAGGGCGCCGAGTTTGGGGGCCGCGGACTGGAAGTAGTTCTTTCCCGTCCCGGCGTCGACGGTGAGCAGGTTGGACGGCTGACCGAGGGTCCGCTGGGCAGCCAGGGAGTAGATGTTGACGGTGACTTCGGTCAGGCCTGCCGGCTTGTACGCGAACTGCTGATGCAGGTGCCCGAGCTCGTGGTACAGCCCCCATCCCCGCGTGCGCAACCCCTCCACCGTGGTGGCGCGGTCCAGATAGGCCCGTGGGAATCCGTTGTAGCCGTGCGTCGCGTACGCGCCGACACCGGACGGCACCTTGGACACTTCGGTGAAGTGGAAGACACCCGCCTTGCGGCGGTGCACCGGCCGTGATCCGTCGAGGCCGCTGATCCGGGCGTGCGAGTCGATGATGGTCTCGACCAGCTGCAGCAGCGCGGCGTGGTCCTCGTCGCGGTAGAGCAGCGCACCTTCACGCGTCAGGGTCATGATGGTGTGCTCCGCGTGCAGTTCGACGTACGGGACGTCGGTGAGCGCGTCCAGCTGCTCCTGGTACGAGGCCTCGCTGGTCCGGCCGAGAGCGAAGACCGGCATCGGCACCGCCCCCGCGCGGAACTTCACCGCTGCGCGTTGCCCACTGCCTTCGAGGGTCAGATAGACGGGTCCGCCGTGGGGGTCGGTGACGGTGTTGGCACCCGGCTTGAGGGCGTAACTGCGCGGCTCGGTGATCTCGCCGTAGTAGTCCCAGAGGCCGATCCTCGGCCTCCCCGGAGGGGCGTGCGGTGATCTCGACAGTGGTACCGGTGCCCCGGGGGGTTGCGGCCTGTGCGGGGGAGCCGCCCAGGACGCCGACGGCGCCGGCGCCGGCCAGCCCGGCGAGCAGGGCACGGCGGCTTACAGAGTTCGAGATGCTCATACGAAACCTCCTGAAGTGGTGGAACCGTGGCGGGCACTCATCCGAGTTCGGCGGTGTGCGTGTGGCCGCGGGAGCCGCCGACCGTGACCGTGAGGACGGGACGGCGGCCCGTGGTGACGGCCACCGTGGCATCGGCGCGGATCACCTTCCGTACCGGAAAGGGCAGTTCGACCGCGAGCGTGGTCAGAGTGTGACCGGGATCGGCGACCGCGACCGAGACGCCGTGGGCGTGGCGGCGTAGGAGCAGGGAAGCCGGACCGCTGGATGTGAGACCGGCGACGCTTCCGGCCTCCCAGAAAGTGGCCGCGGTCAGGCCGGTGCGGGGCATCTCGACCACCTGCGCCGTGCTGGTGTTGGCCGTGATACGCACCGGTCGGGCGCGGGACCAGACCGCGGTGGTGCCCGGCGACGCACCGGGCAGCAGGACATAGGCGTAAGCGGCGTTCGTCGGGGAGACGCCGTGGTCGACCCAGAGCGTGGCATAGCGACGCGTGACGGGCGCCGTGGAACCGGCGGTGTCCGCACCGGTGTCCAGGTCGCTCCAGCGCCCGGCGCGCTCCTCGCGCAGCGCGCTCAGTCTCGCCCCGGAACGCGGAGCGGGGAAGACGTAGCCGCCGACGCCCTCGAGATGGGCCCAGCGAGCGGTGTCGAAGGTCTGGCTCCACCCCTGTCGGGTCGGCTGCCGCGCTCCGTCCACGAGCAGACGCTGAGTACCCGATGCGTGCAGATTGCGGTTCTCCACGATGGTCTCGACACCGCGGCCGTCGGTCGCGGTGATGCCTGCGCCGAGTGCGATCACCGCGTTGTCGACGAAGAACCATGACTTCCGGGCCCGCAGACTGCTGCCCTGCGCCACCAGTTCCATGGCGGCGGCGCCGTAGCGGCCGTCGAGCACCGCACCACCGGCGATGCTGTTCTGCGGCAGGTAGTAACCGCCGGCGGTGATGTCGGCGCGCCGCCGGGTGTCCACCGTGGTGCCCGGCAGCCGGTACGGGTCCACGGTCGGCCAGAAGCCGTCGCCGAACTGCCCCAGATCGTCGCCGGTGTAGAGATAGGCCATTCCGTCGCCGGTGTACCAGCCATGCAGATTCTCGCCGTTGCCCGCCTCGTACGCGGCGATCCGCCGTGACGAGAGGGCCAGCGCCATGGACCAGGCGGGCCGCCGGTGCACCACCCGGTCCATGTCGGCGAAGACGTGGTGGCCGACCACGCGGTCCGCGGGGGCCACACTCCGGTCGGCGAGTACCGCCTTGGCGAGGGCGACCTGCGGGATCCCGACGAGCCCGAGGTAGGGGTCGGTGCGGTTGCGCTGGATCCAGCCCTTCACGGCCGACCGCCACGCGTCCGCGTACGCGGCGGGCGCGGCGCGCGCCAACAGCAGGATGTCCGAGACCGCGGTCGCGCCGTCGGTGTGGTCGGCGGCCCGTTCACGCGATATCGCGCGGCCGCGTACGGCGTCCATCATCAGTCCGTCGAAGATCACCGGGGAGAAGGCCCGGCCGACCGCTTCGTACATCACCGAGATCCGGGGATCGCTGAGAGCCCAGGGCGATGCGTCGAGGAGCGCCGCCAGGTACGCGGCACCGCCCAGCAGCACCGTGCCGTACGACCCGGTGTACGCCACCGCGTCGTGCTGGATGAACGAACCGTCGGCATAGAAGCCGTCGCCCGAAGTGACGTACTGGAAGAGGCTGTTGCGTCCCCCGTCCCGCACATCGGAGAGACCGTCGCGGGCCAGCGCGACCTTCGCCGGATCGCGGGCGAGCAGGCCGTGCAGCGCCACGATGACGGCCTTGTCGGCCCGGTTGGCCCCGGTCTCGGCCAGCGCGGGGGAGTTGCTGCGGCGATCGGGGTTCGGCACGAAGCGCTCGACGCTCGCCAGCTGGGCGGCCAGGGCATCGGCCGGTATGCGGCTCCGCAGGAGGACACAGCAGTCCAGCAGGGCGCGCGGCGCACCGATTTCCCAGAACCACCAGTTGCCGCCTTCGCGCTTCTCCGGGTTGTACGCCACGTCGTGCAGGAACCGCAGGGCGGACACCAGCGCGTCCGCCACCTCTTCGCTGCCGTTCAGGGCGGCCCCCGGTGTCGCCCAGGCGGTGGCGAGGGCCCTCAGCCGGGTGTAACTCTGCGCGAACATCCCGGGGTCGGTAACGGGTGCGTAGTCCGCCCAGAGAGCGGAGCGTCCGGTGCCGCGGTCCAGTCGGGCCCAGAAGTCGGCCGCCGATGAGTCCAGGGCGGCCAGCGCGGGGGCGAAGTCGGGATCAGTGGGGTCGAAGGCGCCTCCGGTGATGAGTTGTTCGGCCCGCGCCAGCAGGGTCTCGTACACGTCGGAGTCTTCGGCCGAGAGGTCTTCGGCCGAGCGGTCGGCGGCCCGGGCGGGTCCGGCGCCCGCCACCCCGGTAACGGCCGGGGCGACGACCGAGGCGGCTCCCGTCGCCAGGAGCGTTCTCCTGCTGAGGGCGGAGCGTGGCAGATCCATGGCTGTTCCCTTCCGTTCGGCAGGCGGTGCGGTCGTCAGTCGCTGAGTGAGCTGGGGTCGACCGGTGGCTGGGGGAGGCGGAGCGCGGCCATCTCGGCGACTCCTTGCGCGTCGATGGGGAAGGCCCACTTCTTCACGAAGAAGTCGGTCAGGTCGTAGCCCGCTACCCGGCTGGCATAGGTGGACAGGGCCCGGTACTGTCCGGCGTCCACCGCCGGGTCGTGGTGGTAATCCTCGACGGGAGCGTCGTGTTGGTGCTCGGTGCGGACCAACTGGTGCAGTTTCGGCCAGAAGTCCTCGCCGAAGGCCAGCTCCAGCTGTCGCAGCGGTACCAGCTGCTCGTACGGACCGAATGACGTCTCGTAAGCGATCCCCGGGGCGCCGAGCTTGGGCGCCGACGACTGGAACCAGTCGAGTCCGGTGCTCGCGTTCTTGGTGAGCAGGTTGGACGGTTGACCGAGGGTGCGCTGGGCGGCCAGCGAGTAGATGTTGACGGTGACCTCGGTGAGCCCGCCCGCCTGGTAGGCGGCCTGCTGGTTGAGATGACCGAGCTCGTGGTAGAGCCCCCAGCCGCGGGTGCGCAGGCCGTTCACGGTGCAGAGCCGGTCCATGTACGCGCGGGGGAAACCGTTGAATCCGTGCCAGGCGTAGGCGCCGACCCCCTTGGGGACGACACTCACTTCGTTGAAGTGGTAGCGCCCGGCCTTCGGGCGGTTCAGGGGCGTCGAGCCGTCGAGGCCGCTGATCCTGTTGTGCGAGTCGATGACGGTGTCGAAGAGCCGCAGCAGTGCGGCATGGTCCTCGTCGCGGTAGATCAGTGCACCCGCACGGGTCAGGGTGAGGATGGTGTGCTCGGTGGTCAGCTCGACCCACGGCACATCGGTGAGGGTGTCCAGCTGCCGCTGGAAGTCGGCCTCGGTGGTGCGTCCCAGCTCGAAGCCGGCCATCCGGACTGTGCCGGAGACAAACGTGACAGCCGCACGCCGGCCGTGGCCAGCGAAACTCAGATAGAGAGGGCCGCCGTAGACGTCGGAGACGGTGTTGCGGCCGGCTCGCAGCGGGAAGACGCGGGGCGCCTTGAGGGCTGCGTTCTCGTTGTAGTCGTCGAAGGTCCCGATGTGCAGGACGGGGAGGGGGCCGTGCCCGGAACGGACCCGGACCGTGACCTCCGCACCGGGAGCGGCATAGCGGCCGGTCGGGATGAACTCGCTGGCGCGCAGCGACCGGTCGAGCCGCAGACGCTCGGTCTCCGCGTCGGGGAATGCCTCGATCAGCTGGGTGGCGCCGCCGGGCTCGCGTGCCGAAGCGGTGCCCGCGCCGAGAAGGGTGACGGCTCCGGCGCCTGCCAGAGCGGCGAGTGCGGTGCGGCGGCTGAAGGCGGAGGCAGGTGTGTGGGCAGGGCGCATCCGGGCTCCCAGAAGCAGAGGGCGATGGAGTGAGGGAGGAACTGCGCGCCAGCATGTAAGCGGTTGCCATCAACGTGCAAGAGGGCCGGCGAAGTTACTGTCTTTTACTATGGCCGGCCGACCGGACGCGGTAGTAAGCGGTCACGCCCGCCGGGCGCGCGACGGGGGCGGAGCCACGGAATCGCGTACTACGAGATGCGTGCCCAGCCGCACGGTGCCGGTGGTCGGTTCCCGCCAGTCGTCCTCGTCGCCACCCGGGACGGCCAGCCGTACGGCCTGGCGCCCCATCTCCTCCAGCGGTACGTGCACGGTCGTCAGCCGCGGCCGCAGCTCCTGGGCCACCGGGATGTCGTCGTACCCGACGAGCGACATGTCCTGCGGCACACGGATCCCGGCCTCCTCGAGGGCCTGGGCCGCGCCCGCCGCGACGATGTCGTTCGCCGCGAAGACGGCGGTGAACGGCGGCCCGTCCGCCAGCAGCTCGGCCATCCTGTGGCGCCCGAAGGCGCGGCTGAACGAACCGAGCTGTTCCAGGGCAGGGTCGTGTGCCACCCCGCGCAGCTCCAGTGCCCGCCGGTGCCCGGCCAGCCGGTCACGGGTGGTCGAGAGGGCCGGCGGCCCGCCCAGATAGAGGATCCGTTCGTGTCCCTGGGTCAGCAGATGGTCGGTGATGGCGAAGGCGCCGCCCTCGTTGTCGTACTCGACCGCCGCGCTCAGTGCCTGCTCGCCGAGCGGCGGCCGTCCGCACAGCACCAGCTTCGATCCGCCGGCGTCCAGATCGCGGGCCCGGCGGGCCAGTTCGGCGGTGTACGCGCGGTCGGCGACACTTCCTCCGACGACGATCACGGCGTCGGCGCGACGTTCGTGCATCAGCTCGATGAAGGCCAGTTCGCGCTGCGGGTCGCCCTGCGTGCAGCAGACCAGGCAGAGCCGCCCGCCGGCGCTCGCCTCCCGTTCCACCCCGCGCGCGATGTAGGCGTAGAAGGGATCGATGACCTCGTTGACGATGATGCCCACCGTGCGCCCCGAGACCCCGGCCAGTGCTCGGGCATGCGCGTTGACGACGTAGCCGAGCTCGCGCATCGCCTCCTCGACCCGGTCCCGGGTTGCCGTGGCCACCGGGTAGTTGCGGTTGAGTACCCGTGAGACGGTCGCGGTCGAGACACCGGCCAGCCGTGCCACGTCCGTGACCGTCGCACGTCGCCGGCTGTCGCCGGCCGAGCTCTGGCGGCGCATCCGACCCACCCCCTGGTTGTTGTCCTGCGGTGAGCCTATGGCCTGTGGGGCACGGGTGTTCATGCGATCCGCTCCAGGTCCGCCAGATGTACGGGGTGGTTGAAGGGCAGGCCGCGGGCGTACCGGCGCAGCTCGTCCACGGCCAGGGCCCCGAGCCTGCCGACCTCGTTTCCCTGGGCGCCGGCCATATGGGGGGTGATGAACACGTTCGGCAGCTCCCAGAGCGGGTGGCCGGCCGGTAGCGGCTCGGGGTCGGTCACGTCGAGTATGGCGTCGATCCGCCCGCTGACCAGGTGCCCGGTGAGCGCCTCGGTGTCCACCAGCCGGCCGCGCGCGGTGTTGACCAGCAGCGTTCCGGGGCGCATCAGGGCGATGCGCCGCGCGTCGAGCAGGTGCCGGGTCGCCGGGGTGTCGGGGGCGTGCACGGTCACCACGTCGCTGGTCGCCATCAGGGTGTCCAGATCGGTGGCGGACGCGCCGAGCAGCTCCGCCTCCGCGGTGCTCACATACGGGTCGTACAGCAGCACCTCCGCGTCGATCACCCGGAGCAGCTCGATCACCCGTCGGCCGGTCCGGGAGGCGCCGACGACGCCGACGGTCAGTCCGTGGGTACCGATCCAGTGCTGCCGGTCGAGGTCGGCAGCGGTGCGGTGGGTACGGCGGGTGCGGAAGAGCTGGGCGAACGGGAAGGCCCGCTTGGCGCCCATGATGATCGCCGCCAGGGTGAACTCGGCGACCGGTACCGCGTTGGCGTCGGCCGCCGATGACACGGCGATGCCGCGCTCGTACGCCTCCTCGGCGAGAAAGGTCTTGACGGTGCCCGCGGCGTGGATGACGGCGCCCAGCCGTGGTGCCCGGCCCAGCAGTGCGGCGTCGATGGGCGGGCACCCCCAGCCGGTGAGCAGCACCTCGGCATCGGCCAGCGCGGCGGCCGCCTCCGGAGAGTGGAACTCCCTGATGACGTAAGGCGGATGGAGATCGGCCGACTCCTCGAGAAGAGCTTTCACCCGCGGCGGGAAGACGTCGTCGATCAGTCCGGGGTCCATGGCCAGTACGGTCCGAGGCCGCCGCGGCGGGTCGGGAAGATCCGTACCGGACTGGGCCGGTGCCTTGTCGGTGGTGTGCACCCTGCCTCCGGACAGTAAACGCGTTCTATCGATGAGCCGCACGCTAGGGAGAGTAGTTGCCGCACGTCAAGCGATGGCCGGAGCTATCTGCCGGATTTGCAGGGCTATTTGGCCACCTGTCGCCGAGATTCCGGCGGCGGGAACGACGCCCGACGCGGACATTGCTGCTGATCCCTTGACGACGAGGTTAACCGCTTACTACGTTGCGGCGGCAGAAGGCTTCGCTCTGCGCCATCCGCCGAACAGGACTGCACCATGGCTGAAACAGCACCTCCGCTGCCGCTGAACAAGCGCCGGCGGAAGTCCGAAGCATCCTCACCACCCACGGTTGCCCGGCATCGGCTGTCCCTGTGGCAGCGGATCAAGCGCGACAAGGTGATGCTGCTGCTCACTCTGCCCGGCCTGTTGTACTTCGTGGTGTTCCACTACATCCCGCTGTTCGGCTATATGGTCGCTTTCCAGGACTACCAGCCGTATCTCGGATACATGCACAGCGCGTGGACCGGCCTCGCCAACTTCACCGGCGCCTTCGCCGACCCGGCCTTCTGGTCGGCGACCGAGAACACGGTGGAGATCGCCTTCGTCCAGCTGGTTCTCTTCTTTCCGGTACCCATCGCGCTCGCGTTGCTGCTCAACAGCGTCGTCAGTGACAGGCTCCGCCGGTTCATCCAGAGCGTGGTCTATCTGCCGCACTTCATCGGCTGGGTCATCATCGTCTCGATCTTCCAGCAAGTACTGGGCGGCGCGGGTCTGTTGCCGGGGCTCCTCGCGGACGTTGGGCTGCCCCGCTACGACATGATGAGCGACCCGAACACCTTCCCCCTGCTGATCGCCCTCCAGTCCATCTGGAAGGACGCCGGCTGGGGAACGATCATCATTCTCGCCGCGCTGCTGGGCATCGACAAGCAGCAGTACGAGGCCGCCGCCATCGACGGGGCCGGCCGCCTGCGCCGGCTCTGGCACGTCACGCTCCCAGGGATCGCCCCCGTCGTGATCCTGCTGCTGATCCTGAACCTCGGTCAGATCCTGTCCGTCGGCTTCGAGCAGATCCTGCTCCAGCGCGACGCGGTCGGCCCGGGCTCCGGCGAAGTCCTCGACACCTACGTCTACTACCACGGCATCAAGGACAACCAGTGGGGGATCTCAGCGGCTGTCGGCCTGGTGAAGGCCGTCGTGGGAACCGTCCTCGTCCTGGGCGCGAACAAGTTCGCCCACCGTCTCGGCCACGAAGGGGTGTACCGCGGTGCGGACAGCTGAGAAGTCACCGGCGACGGCGCCCGGCGTCGTGACCCTCCCGGTGGCGACGCCTCCGGTCAGGCCCTCCGACGGACGCCCGCCCTGGATGGAACGCCCGACCCGGCTCGGGCTCACCGGCAAGGGCATCGTCCTGACCCTGGTGGTCGTCGTCGTGGCCTACCCGCTGCTGGGCGTGATCGGCACCAGCTTCGCCTCGCAGACCGACATCATCACATCCTCCGGCCTCGTCCTGTGGCCCGACCACCCGACACTCGACGCCTACCGCACCATCTTCACGGGCGGCGTCGTGACGCGGGCGCTACTGGTCAGCGTGGGCATCACGGTCCTCGGCACCGCGGCCAGCCTGCTGGCCACCATCGGCATGGCCTACGGGCTCTCCCGCCGCGAGGTCACGGGCTCCCGCTTCATCCTCATGACGGCGCTCTTCACGATGCTCTTCAACGCGGGCATCATCCCGAACTTCCTCCTGGTCAACCAGCTCGGCCTCTACAACACCTACGCCGCACTCGTCGTCCCGACCCTGATGAGCGCCTTCAACCTGGTGGTGCTGCGCGCCTTCTTCATGAACCTGCCCGAGGAGCTGTACGACGCCGCCCGGGTCGACGGCGCGGGGGACTTCCGCATCCTCGTCCGGGTCGTTCTGCCGCTCTCCAAGGCCGTCATCGCGGTCGTCGGCCTCTTCTACGCGGTCGCGTACTGGAATGCCTTCTTCAACTCGTTGCTGTACCTCCAGGACTCGGCCAAGTGGCCGCTCCCCATGGTGCTGCGCACCTTCGTCCTGCAGGGCCAGAGCCTCAGCGGCGCTGCTGCCGGCGAGAGCGTCGCGCCGCAGCAGGCCGTGCAGATGGGGGTCCTGGTGGTCGCCGTCGTGCCGATCCTGCTGGTCTACCCGTTCGTCCAGCGCTACTTCACCAAGGGCGTCCTCACCGGCGCCATCAAGGGCTGAAGGCACTTCCGCCACGTCCGGCCCCTGCCACCCCCCGGCCCTCCCTCCCTCTCTCAAGGAGATGTCCGTGCCGAGCTCCACCTCGCTCAACCGCAGAGCACTTTTCCGAATGGGGGCAGGCCTGGGTCTCGGCCTCGCCGCCATGCCCGTGCTCGCCGCCTGCGGCGACGGCGGCGCCACCGCCAAGGCCGAGGCCAAGAGCGCCGCCCTGCTGCCCGACACGGTGGTGCGCAACGTCGGCATCGAACCCGACCTGCGGGGCACGGCGGCGGGCGTGCCGCAGGCCTTCTTCAGATACCCGGCCACCACGCCGCGCGCCACCGCAGGGCAGCCGCTCAAGGGCGCCGAGCCGATCACTGCCGCCATGGAGACCTTCTCCCCGCCGCCTCCGGCGCGCGGGAAGAACGCTGCCTGGCAGGCGATCGAGAAGCTGCTCGGCGGGCGGGTCGACATCACGGCGGTGCCCACCGACGACTACTCGACCAAGTTCACCACGATGGTCGCCAGCGACAGTCTGCCGGACATCTTCATGTATCCGGAACTCGGCGGCGTCGACAACAAGGCGGCGTTCCTCGCGGCGAAATGCGCCGATCTGACGCCCTTCCTGGCCGGCGAGAAGGTCAAGGACTACCCCAACCTGGCGGCGATCCCGGAAGCGGCCTGGCAGGGGAGCATCTTCGGCGGGAAGCTGTTCGGTATCCCGATCTCCCGGATGGGAACCGGCGGCGCGGGCTTCTACCGGCACGACCTCTTCGCCGAGATCGGCATCACCAGCCTGGACGAGATAACCGGTCTCGACAAGTTCGTCGAGGTGTGCAAGGAGCTGACCCGCCCCAAGAAGGACCGATACGCCATCATCGCCGGCGCCACCAATCTGCTCGCCATGTCGGCCGGGGCGCCGAGGGACTGGCGGATGGATCCCAAGACGGGCAAGTTCGTCACGGACCTGGAGACCGACGAGTTCCGGCTGGCCATCGAGACGGCGCGCAAGCTCTACCGGGCGGGCTGTTACTACCCCGGCACGATCGGTATGTCCGGTGCGCAGAAAGCCCAGTACACCGACATGTTCAAGAACGGCAAGGGGGCCTACGTGTACGACGGGATGCCGTCGTACTACACCCCGAGCACCGGCTACGTCGCGGCGATGGCGGCGGTCGACAAGAAGTACGACCCCAGGCCCATCACCCCGTTCACCGACAAGGCCATCGCTTGGATGGACAACGTCGCCCTGCAGAACACGCACATCAAGAAGGCGTCCACCGAGCGGGTCAAGCAACTTCTCGCGCTTGCCGACTTCGCCGCCTCGCCCTTCGGGAGCGAGGAATACACCCTGATGAACTACGGCGTCGAAGGCACCGACTTCACCCGGAACGCCGACGGCAACCCGATCCTCACCAAGAAGGGCAGCCAGGACATCACCGTTCCGTGGAAGTTCCTCGCCTCCGCTGTCCCCGCCGTGTTCAGCACCGATACCGAGAAGGGGGTGCGGTACGTCCATCAGGCGTACGCCAAGATGATCCCGATCATGGAGCAGGACCCGACCCTCAAGGTCTCGTCGCCCACCTGGGACTCCAAGGGTTACGGCAGCCTCTACACCCTCAAGCAGGACGGCCTCAAGGACATCGTCTCCGGCCGCAAGCCCATGTCGTACTACGACCAGCTGACCAGGGATCACCTGGCAAAGGGCGCCGAGCAGGCCCGCCGCGAGTTCGAAGAGGCCGTCCAGAAGGGGAAGAAATGACCACCAGACGTGGAGTTCTCCAGGTAGCCGGCGCGGCGGTGGCCGCAGCCGTGACTGTACCCGTCGTCGGCGCGCCTGCTCTGGCCCGGGGCTTCGATCCGCAGCCCGGCTCCAGCGGCGTCGGCGACCCGCTGTACCCGACACTCGGCAACGGCGGCTACCAGGTCACGCACTACGACCTGACCTTCGACTTCACCCCGGTGACCTACGACTTCACCGGGACCGTGCGGATATCGGCGCGCGCCACCCAGGACCTGTCCGCTTTCAATCTGGACACCGACGGTCACACCATCGACGCGGTCACCGTCGACGGCCGCAGCGCTCGCTGGGACCTGTCGGCGGGCAGCAGCGGCCAGGAGCTGACGGTCACTCCGGCCGACCCGCTGCACAACGACCGGCCCTTCACCGTGGAGGTCCGCTACCGCGGCAACGGAAAGGCCGCACGGCTCGGGCTGACCGGCTGGGTCTTCGGCAGTGACGGCGGGTTCGCCTCGGCGGCGCAGTCCTCCCGCGCCGACACCTTCCTGCCCTGTAACGACACGCCGTCCTCCAAGGCCACCTGGACCTTCCACATCAGCGCGCCGGCCGGCTATGTGGCAGCCGCCAACGGCGAACTGCTGCGCAAGTCTCCGCGCCCCGACGGCTCCGCCGTCTGGCACTTCGCGCTCCGCGAACGGATGCCCACCGAACTGCTCGGCATCGCGGTCGTCAAAGGCACCTACCTGTACGGCAGCAGCCGCACCGGTCTGCCGCTGCGGCACATTGTGCCGCAGGGTCTTGAGGACACCTACGCCCCGATCGTCGCGCGCACCGCCGACCATCTGGCCTGGCTGGAGGCGAAATTCGGCCGCTTCCCGTTCTCCACCTACGGTCTCCACATCTACGGCGGCTACACCGACGCGCTGGAGAACCAGACCCTCACCCTGATGGGCACCAACTGGTTCAAACCCAACGCCACCGGCAACCCGACCTATGAGAACACCATGGTCCACGAGCTGACCCACCAGTGGTTCGGTGACTCCGTCACCCCGCACGACTGGCAGCAGGCCTGGCTCAACGAAGGCCCCGCCACCTACTACGCCGCCGTGTACAGCGAGGAGCGCGGCTGGTCGGTTGTCGCGGACAAGATGAAGTCCACCTACGAGAAGCTGGACGCGGTGCGCGCCGCCGACGGTCCGCCCGGCCTGCCCGAGGGGCTGGGCGGCAGCAACATCTACGACGGCGGGGCGCTCGTCCTCTACGCCCTCAACCAGCAAGTGGGGCAACGGACGTTCGACCGGATCATGCGCGCATGGGTGCAGCGCTTCAAGGACTCCACATACACCAGTGAACAGTTCATCCGGCACACGGTCTCCGTCACCGGTGACCGCACCCTGGACCGCTTTCTGCGCGACTGGCTGTTCGGCGCCACGAACCCGCCGATGCCGGGCCACCCCGACTGGAAGGCTGCCGCATGAGCCGCCGCGTCATCACCGTGTTCGCCGCAGCCGTCGCGCTGCTCGCCACCGCGCCGGTCACCCGGGCCGCGGCGCCCGCACACCAGGAGGTCCTTTACGCTTCCCCGAACGGCACGGGAACGGCCTGCACGCACGGCCGGCCCTGCTCCCTCGACGGCGCCCGCGACAAGGCGCGCACCGTGCCCGACGGCGCGGTGACGGTCGAGCTGGCCGACGGCACCTACACCCGCGGCACGGCCCTGCAGCTGACCGCCGCCGACTCCGGCACCACCTGGACCGCAGCGCCCGGCGCTCACCCCGTCCTCTCCGGCGGCCGTGGGATCACCGGCTGGACCCGGGCGGAGAACGGCGCCTGGACCGCCCAGGTCCCCGACGGAGTCACCCCGCGCCAGCTTTTCGTCAACGGGGTGCGCGCCACCCCGGCCCGCGGCGCGGCCTGCCCGGCCGGCGTCTGTGACGCGACCCGGACCGGCATGACCGGCGCCAGGGCCACCGGCATCGCGGACTGGCAGCGGCCCACCGACGCCGAAGCCGTCATCAAGGTCCGCTGGCGCAACTACCACTGCCGGATCTCCGGCGTCAGCGGCGACAACCTGACCTTCGCCCAGCCCTGCTGGACCAACTCGGCGAGCGGCACCGGCCGCACCGGCCCCGCCTGGGACTCCACCACGGTGGACTCCACGCGCTACTCGGGTGTCGCCTTCTTCGAGAACGCGCCCGAACTACTCGACCAGCCAGGTGAGTTCGTCCGGGACTCGGCCGCGCACACGGTCACCTACCTGCCGCGCAAGGGCGAGAACATGCGGCATGTCACAGCCGTCACGCCGTCCACCGAGCACCTGATGACGGTCGAGGGCGCCCACGACGTCCGTATCCAGGGGATCGGCTTCGCCTACGCCGCCTACCAGCAGCCCAACTCCGATGAGGGATACGCCGGTACACAGGCCGGACTGACCCTCACCGGGGCGACCGGCCCCGTCGATCACGCCGGCCGGTATTACACCAAGCCGTCCGCCGCGCTCCTGGTGCGGGGCGGTCGCCGCATCACCGTCGAGCGGGCGTCATTCACCCACCTCGGCGGTGCGGGGGTGACCCTCGAAGCCGGGACCAAGGACTCCGCGGTCACCCGCTCCGATTTCACCGACCTGTCGTCGGGCGCCGCGTACATCGGCGACACCGAGCCCATGCCCGCGCCCCAGCTGGCCGGTGAGGACAACACCTTCTCGTACAACACGGTCAGCCGGGCCGGTGTCGAGTACACCGACGCCGCCGGTGTCTGGGCCGGGTACGAAGCCGGGCTCACCATCGACCACAACACCCTCGACCGGCTTCCGTACTCCGGTATCTCGGTCGGGTGGGGCTGGAACCAGCCGGAGTCCCGGACATCGGTGCTCCGGGACAACAGGATCACCGACAACCGCATCACCAACGTCATGCAGGTCAAGGACGCCCAGCACGACGGCGGCGCGATCTACACCCAGGGCGCCCAGCCCGGCACGGTGATCTCCGGCAACTACATCAACCGTTCCGCCTACGGGAACACCGAGCGCGACGGCAACGGCATCTACCTCGACGAGCAGTCCTCGTACATCACAGTCGAGAACAACGTGCTGACCAGGCTCGGCTACAAGTGGGTCTCCAACTGGGCCGACTACGGCATCCACAACAACGCCCGAGGCAACTGGGTCGACACCGACGCACCCGCCCTCGCTGGTACCGGCTCGACGATGACCGGCAACCACACCCGACTCGACCGGCTCCCGGCAGCGGCCGTCAAGGTCGCGGCAGCTGCCGGGGCTCACGGCGGGGCGGTGGAGCAGCTCGATCCCGACCTGGCCCGTACGGGCACCGCCTCGCAGTCGTCCACCGACGGAGCCGGCGCGGCGCTCGCTGTCGACGGCGACACCACGACCGACAGCCGCACGCTCGCCGAGCCGGGCGCCTGGTGGCAGGTGGACCTGGGGTCCGTCCAGCACGTCGGCCAGGTCGAGATCTGGAACGACGCCGCGACGACGACGGCCGGTTTCGACGTCCGCACCGATCGGGGAACCGTTCACGTCAGTGGCAAGGCGCTGCACCCGACGCTGCTCGACTTGGACACCCGCACCCGGTACGTGCGGATCCAGCTCACCGGTACCGGACGCGTGGGACTCGCCGAGGTCCGCGTCCACCGGTGAGCTCGGCCGCCGGCCGGCCTACCGCAGGAAATCCGTGATGCGCCGCCGCAGCGACTCGGCGTCGAGGCCATGAGCTGCGGCGTGCTCATCGATTCCCCCGTAGCGCCGCAGCTCACGCCGGCCGACCCCGAGCCCCAGCACCCGGTGCGGAAGGTCGGCCAGCGCGTCGTTGGCGGCGGCCGTCGACGTATCCGCAAGGTACGGCTCGACGAGCACCACGTCGGCCCGGTCGGGGGCGGCCGCCGCCCAGCGCAGCGCCGCCCGGTCGAAGGGTCGCACCGTCGTGGCGTACAGCACGGTGACATCCAGCCCCTCGGTCGCGTCGAGTACGGCGTCCAGCATCGGCCCGACGGCGATCACCACCCCTCCGTGCCCCTCCCGCAGGGTGACGAATCCGTCGCCGGTGACCGGGTGCGATCGCCGATTGGCCTGCACCGACAGGCGCACGTACACCCGGTCGTCCCCGGCCACCGCATGCCGCAGCAGCGTCTCGGCCTCGTCGGGGTGGCCCGGGACGTGTACGGTCCAGCCGTCCAGGGTGTCCAGCAGCGCCACATCGCCGGGGGACATGTGGGTGAAGCCGCCCGCGGGCCAGTCGTACGAGGCCCCGGCGCTCACCAGCACCCCGCCCACTCCCTGATGCCCGAGGTCCAGTTTCACCTGCTCGAAGGGGCGCTCGACGAGAAAGCTCGCGAAGGTGTGCATGATCGGGCGCATCCCGGTCAGCGCCATACCGGCACCCGCGCCGATCAGCAGCTGCTCCCGGATACCGACATTGACCACCCGGTCGGGGTGCTTCCCGGCCGCGCCGAGGAACGCGTCGCCGGTGATCTCGGCCAGCACCAGGGCGACCCGTGGGTCCTCGTCCAGCAGCCTGGACGTGGTGGATACGAAGCGTTCACGCATGGTGTCCATGACAGGTTCTCCTCCTATCGGGTTCTATCGGGCGTTCTGCGGTGCGACGGCGTTCTTCGGCTCGACTCGGGCGATCACGGCGTGCGGCCTGCCCGGATGCGGTGCGGTGAAGGCCGCGTACAGGTCGGCGTGGTCCCTCCCGTCCGCGGACCGGGTGGACCAGCCCGCCGCGGCGAACCGGTCGGCGATGCCGCCCGGCCTGCCGTACCGCGCGGAGGCGTTGTCGATCACCACCGTGTGCAGCTGTTCGAGCCCGGCCGGCCCGGCGTAGGCAACGGCCTCGTGCACGGACCCTTCGTCGAGTTCCGCGTCGCCGATCAGCACCCATACCCGGGGCCCGGTCAGCCCTTGCGCCCGCAGCCCCAGGACGGTGCCCACACCGAGTGGCAGGCCGTGCCCGAGGGAACCGCTGCCGATCTCCGCGCCGGGCACCAGCAGCCGGTCCGGATGGTGTCCGAGCGGGGAGTCGTACGAGCCGAAGCCGGCCAGCAGGTCCTCGGCAAGGAAACCCTTCGCGGCGAGGACCGCGTAGAACGCCATCGGGCCGTGCCCCTTCGACAGCAGGAATCGGTCCCGGTCGGGTGCGTCGACGGTCTGCGGGGTCACCCGGAGCACCCGGTCGTAGAGCACCCAGAGCGCGTCCAGGGTGGACGTCGCCGCGGGGCCGTGCTTTTCGTCGCCCGTCATCAGGGCCATCAGTCGGTTCAGGTCCTTGGTCATGCGGCCGACGATCCAACATCAAGCGCGGTTGAGGTCAAGCGGACGCGGTCGGCGCCGGGGAGGAATGACGTTCGTGATCACCCGCCCGAGTGCGGTATTGTTTCCGTGCGCGTTCGGCCGGAGTTTCCTCGGTCGCGCGGGTATCGGGACGTGGCGCAGCTTGGTAGCGCACTTGACTGGGGGTCAAGGGGTCGCAGGTTCAAATCCTGTCGTCCCGACTCGTGAGAGTCGCATGTCAGGGCCGACTTCGGAGGTATTCGAAGTCGGCCCTTGATCTTTTCCGGGGACTGGGAGACCGGCGTCCGTGGCCGGGAGACGTCGGTTCCGCTGCGCGTCCCGATCGAGGATGCGCGATGGTTGCCCGGTGGGGCCACCTGGCGTACCCGCAAGAACGTGCTGTGTGCCCTTCCCTCTCTTGTCCCGCGCCACCGATGTCACCTAGACAGGGACTCCTATGCGGCGCGAAGGACCGAAGGAGTGCGTGCGTGCGGAAGCGGAAGCAGGATATGAGCGCTGCGCAGCGGCAGGGAAGCGAGCTGCGCGAGCCCGCCGCACTGCCGCGTTCCCGGGGCCCCAGGGAAGCGGCCGCTTTCGCCGACCGGCTACCGGGCGGGCAGTCGCCGGCGGCCGTCCTGGCGCTGCAGCGTTCCGCGGGCAACGCCGCGGTAGCCCGCATGCTGGAGGTGCAGCGGCATGTGCACGGGACGTCCTGCGGTCATCGTGAGGCCTCTCCGGAAGAGGCCCCGGTGCAGCGCCGGACGGCCGTGCACGACGTATTGAACCTGCCCGGCCGGCCCCTGCCCGGGCCGCAGCTGCACGACATGGAGGCGCGGTTCGGCGGCGTCGACTTCAGCGACGTACGGATTCATGACAACGCGGCCGCGAAGAAGTCGGCGCAGGAGATCGGGGCCCGCGCCTATACCTCCGGCTGCCACATCGTCCTCGGTGAGGGCGGCGGCGACCGTCATACGCTCGCCCACGAACTCACGCATGTCGTCCAGCAGCGGCAGGGCCCCGTCTCGGGTACGGACAACGGCGACGGCTTGAAGGTCTCCGATCCGTCCGACCGGTACGAGGTCGCCGCGGAGGAAAACGCCCGGCACGTCATGTCCGGGGGCGCCCCGGCCACCGGCCACACGTTCCAGCGGGCGATGGCCGAGGACACGGGGCCCACGCGCGCCGTGCAACGCCGCAAACCGTCGGCCGACGCCCCCACGGAGCACTACGCGGCCAAGGCCCAGGAACACCCCGAATGGCTCGTATTCCAGAAGCTGATGCAGCAGGGTGGATTCCCGGCGGACGTGATCGAGAGCGCCTGGCAGCTTCTGCTGGGTGGCGTCCTCGAACAGGACGAGCTGAACCGGCAGTCCGCGGACGAATCGATCGACCCCGCGGAGCGCCGTAAGCTCCGGGCCTCGAACACCTGGTATCGGGAGCTCGTCCATCTCGTGGGCGACCACCTGAAGATCACCACGCCTACCTTGGCGCTCTGGTCGGGCGGCTTCGACGTGAGCGTCTACGCACACGGGAAGGGACACACCTCGCTGGAGTTCACCCGGCTCGGGAAGGTCGTGGACCAGTTGGAGCTGCACGCCAACTGGAAGCTTCAGGCGCCACTGTGGAACGTCCTCTCCACCGCATTCGTCGAGCGCGCGACAGGCCCGGTGCACGTGTTCCTGCGGGCCTACAACCCCGACAGTGTCCTGATCGCGCAGGAGATCCCCCAACTCCGCACGATCCAGCGGCTCAATCCCGCCGTCACCCTCATGTGGCATCCGCTCTACACCACGCCTGATGGGAAGATCAAGGAAATCTCCGAGGATTTTCAGCTCACCGGTAACGCGGAATACCGCAGCCGCGACAAGTGCGTGAGCGTGATGTACCACTACCTGATGCGCTTTCACGACGAGAGCAACAGTAAGGCGTCGATGGCGTACGGGGAGATGAACGAACTCCTCGCGAAGAACGTCAATCCGAAGGCGGACGTGGTCCAGTAGCGCGATGCTCGCGCTCAGCGGCGTTCAGCACGCCGGCCCGCGCCGTGGTGAGCAGCCGTCTGCCGGCGTACAGCGATCCCTGCGCGGCTCTTGACGTATACCTGTGCGGTGAGGTGAGAATCTGTGCGCTGACGGTGGGTTGTGTTGACTCCTGGGGCGGGATGGCCCGTCAGCTCGTACCCCTGCGCCACAGGTGAAGCCGGACAGACACTCGCCGACAGAAGGAGGATCGCCATGGCGGTCACTCGCAGGTCGTTGCTCATCGCAGGCACCGCCGTACCGATGCTCGGCGTGCTGGCCTCGGCCGCCGATGCGCAGGCGGCCCCGCGCCCCCGGGCCTCCGGCGGACGGACCGTGGAGCTCCGGGACGGCTGGCGGTTCGCGCTGGTCAACCCGGGCGGGATCACCGACCCCACCGGCGACTACGCCCGAGCGGCCGACCCCGATTACGACGACTCCAGCTGGCGGCGAGTCGCGGTGCCCCATGACTGGAGTATCGAACTCAGCCCGACCACCGAGCGCGGCACCACCAGCGGCACCGGCTTCTTCCCCGGCGGCCTCGGCTGGTACCGCACGACGTTCCGGCTGCCGGCCGGGCTCGCCGGCCGCCGGATATCGGTGGAGTTCGACGGCGTCTACATGGACTCGAACGTGTACTGCAACGGCCATCTCGTCGGCAACCACCCGTACGGGTACACCGGTTTCGCCTACGACCTCACCGATCTGCTGCACACCGACGGCGCCACCGAGAACGTGATCGCCGTGCAGGTCCGCAACCAACTGCCCAGCAGCCGCTGGTACTCGGGCAGCGGCATCTACCGGAACGCCCGGCTGGTGATCACCGATCCGGTGCACGTCAAGCGCTGGGGCACCTATGTGACCACGCCGGATCTCGCCGCGACGCTCCGCTCCGGGCACGCCGTGGTCCGTGCACAGATCGACGTCGTCAACGAGTCGGGCACGGGCAGGACCGTCACCGTTCGCTCCACCGTCCTGGACTCGCGGGGCCGCACGGTGGCGCGCGCCCACTCCGCACTCGACGTCGGCGCGGAACCCGGCACCGCCACCCACGAGATGAGAGTCGACCGGCCGCAGCTGTGGTCCTTCGACACCCCGCACCTCTATACGCTCCGGACCGGCATAGAGGTCGACGGGGCCGAGGTGGACAGCTACCGCACCGACTTCGGCATCCGGCACGCCACCATCGACCCGGACAACGGGCTCTCGCTGAACGGCAACTACGCCAAGATCCAGGGCGTGGACCTGCACCACGACCTCGGCGCCCTGGGCTCCGCCGTCCACATGGACGCGATGGAGCGGCAGATGACCCTGATGAAGAGCATGGGCGTGAACGCCTTCCGGACCTCGCACAATCCGCCCCCGCCGGAGATGATCTCCATCTGCGAGCGGCTCGGCATCATCATGATGGTGGAGGCGTTCGACTGCTGGCAGCGTGGCAAGAACCGCTACGACTACGGGCGCTTCTTCGACGCCAACAGCGACGCGGACATCGCCGAGATGGTCGGTGCGGCCCGCAATTCCCCCGCCGTGCTGATGTGGTCCATCGGCAACGAGATACCCGACTCCACCTCCACCGCTGGACTGGCCATGGCGGAACGGCTGATCGACGGCATCCGCGCGCTCGACACCACGCGGCCGGTCGTGATCGGTTCCGACAAGTACCGCTCGCTGCCCGCGGTCGGGTCGGCAGCGGACCTGATGCTGGCCAAGCTCGACGGGCTCGGACTCAACTACAACACCGCCGCATCGGTCGACGCCCTGCACGCCCGCTACCCGCACCTCTTCCTCTTCGAGTCCGAATCCTCGTCCGAGACCTCGACGCGGGGGGCCTACCAGGAGCCGGAGCACCTCAACACCGGCGAGAACCACACCCCTGGCAGGCGCGAGACGTCCTCGTACGACAACAACCTCGCGTCCTGGACGATCAGCGGGGAGTACGGGCTGAAGAAGGACCGCGACCGGAAGTTCTTCGCCGGACAGTTCCTCTGGTCGGGCATCGACTACATCGGCGAGCCGACGCCGTACGACGTGTTCCCGGTGAAGGCCTCGTTCTTCGGCGCGGTGGACACGGCGGGCTTTCCCAAGGACATGTACTACCTCTTCCGCAGCCAGTGGAGCAGCGAACCCATGGTGCATCTGCTGCCCATGGACTGGACCGGCCATCGGCGCGGCGACGACGTCGAGGTCTGGGTCTACTCCAACGCCGACACCGTGGAGCTGTTTCTCAACGGCAGGTCGCTGGGGGTGCGGACGTTCGACCGCAAGACGACGGAGGACGGGCGCGGTTACCTGGAGACGACCGAGCCGACCGGGGACGACAAGACGGTCACCTCGGGTCCGTACCCGGGGAGTTACACCAGCCCCAACGGCAGTGCCGGAAAGCTGCATCTGTCCTGGACGGTGCCCTTCGCCCCCGGCGAGCTCAAGGCAGTGGCCCGGCGGGGCGGCCGGACGGTGGCCACCGATGTGCTGCGTACGGCCGGCGCGCCGCACGCCGTTCGCCTCACCCCCGACCGCAAGAGCCTGGCAGCGGACGGCCGTTCGCTGTGTTTCGTCACGGCGGAGGTGGTCGACTCGCACGGTGTCGTCGTGCCTGACGCCGAAGACGTGATCGCCTTCGAGGTCACCGGCGGATCCCTGGCGGGCGTCGACAGCGGCCGTCAGGAGAGCGCCGAGCGCTACCAGGCGAGCACCCGGGCCGCCTTCCACGGGAAGGCGCTCGCCATCGTCCGGTCCGGCACCCGAGCCGGCAGCGTCACCGTCACGGCTCGCGCAGCGGGACTGCGTACGGCCACCGTCTCGGTCCGTGCCACCGGTCCGGGATCACGACCGGTGACTCCTGCCGGGTCTTTCGAGCCCGACCCGGGGCCGGGCGCCCCCACCTACCCGGTGGCGGACGCCGGCTATTCCGGGGCGCCCACCACGCTCCCCGCGGCGATGCTCGACGACGACCCGGCCACCGGCTGGTCCAACGCCTTCCACAAGGCCGCCACCGCCCTGCTGCCGGCCTTCGCGGGCGCCCGCCCCGCCGACTGGGTCTCGGTCGACTGGGGCGAGGAGCGTACGGTGCGCCAGGTCGACGTGTCGTTCACCGTCGACGCGACCCACACACTGCCTGCGTCGGTACAGGTCTCCGTCTGGGACGGCCACGGCTACGCACCCGTCGACGGCGCGACCACCACCTGGGCCATCGGGTCGGACCGGCCGACGACGATCACCTTCGACCCGGTGCGCGGTTCACGGCTGCGGCTGGACCTGACCAGCGCCCGACCGGGTGCCCTGGACGGAGCCCAGCGCATCAGCAGGCTCGACGTACCGGGCGGCTGGGAAGTGCCGAAGGCCTGACGGATCGGGGAGTCACTCCTCGAAGTACGCGTCAAGGACCTCGTCGAGCTGTGTGGTCCACTCCGCGAGGAGGTCCTTGCTGCGCGCGGTGACGTCGGTCTCGTACCGGTGCCGGTTGGTCAGGTGGACGATGACGCTGAGCCGGCGCCCGTACTTGGAGGCGTCGAACTCGACGGCGCCGATCTCGTCCCAGCCGAACTCGGCTTCCTGGTCGTCCAGCCGGAACACCAGACCGGCGCGGTTCGCGACGATCGCACCGCGACGGTCGGCTGCCTCGAAATCGGGGCCGGCGTCGCTCTCGCCGGTTCCGGCACCGGGATCCGCCAACGACGGGACCGGGTCAGGCTCCGGCACCGGGGTATCCGGCGTGGTGGCCTTCGGCGCCTCGGCCTCCGGTTCCGGGGCCGGCTCGGCGGGGATCCGGTCTGTCACCTCCTCGGCGGCCTTGTCGTCCACCGGGCTCGGCGCCTCGTCCACGGGCGCTGCGGGACGGGCGGGTATGAGGCCGGGAACGAACGCCGGATCGGTCGCGGCGCCGTGTATGGGCGGGCTCTTCGGGCCTATCTGCTGTTCCACGGTGCGCAGTATGGACGATGTACCTGTGTGACATCCAGTTCCGGGAGCCCGGCTACTTCGGTGGCACGTTCAGATGGAGGGCGGCCGACGCGAGGCGCGGGGCCGCCCGGGCCTGAAGGATCCTGATGCGGATGCGGTCGGTACTCACCGGTGCCGGCAGCACGACGATACGGGCGTAGCCGATGGTGGTGCCGGTCGCGATCTCCTGCCAGGCGGCGCCGGTCCAGATGTCGACCGCGAAACGCTCCACCTGCTGCCCCCGGGTGATGTCCTCACCGAGCCGGACACGGTCGAATGTGCGGGCCGCCGCCGGTGTGAGCACCACGGCGCCGGTGGTGGCCGCGTGCGACGGCGACCACCCGGTGGCGAGGCGGCCGTCGGTGAGCACGCGCAGCGCGGGGTCACGGCGGCCGCGGCCGGGGGTGAGCAGGTTGTGGCCGTACGTCGCGGTGATGGAGTCCCCGAACGCGGCGAGGGAGTCGACGTCCTGTGCGGCTATACGCCCGTCCCGGCCCGGCGGAACGTTCAGCAGGAGCACGGCGTTGCGGCCCACCGACTGCTCGTAGATCGTGACCAGCTGCTGCGGTGTCTTGGGTTTCTCGTCCGCGTGGAAGAACCAGCCCTGGCGCAGCGAGACGTCCGCCTCGGCGGGGAACCACTGGAGAAACTCGATGCCGGGTGCGGTGATCTTGTCGCGGGAGCCGATATCGGCGGCTTGCGGGCCGTCCGGCAGCAGCCCTTCGCCGTGCGCGGTGGCGGGGTCGGCGGTAGCGGGGGTGACGCTCCATTCCGTGGTGCGTCCCACCCCGCTCTCGTTGCCGATCCAGCGGGTTCCTTGCGGACCCGCGAAGGTGACGGTGTCCGGGGAGAGCGCGTGAATGAGCCGGAACCAGGCGGTGAAGTCGTACTTCTCGGTGATCCCCGCCGCACTCCAGGGGTTGGCGCCGTCGAGCCACAGCTCGTCGATGGGGCCGTACTGCGTGAACAGCTCGTAGAGCTGGTTCAGGTAGTACGCGTTGTAGTCATCGGCCTGGACGGTGAAGGACGGGATGCGGCGTGCGGCCAACGCGGTGGCCCGGTCGTCGTCAGACACCAGGGTGGGAATCGTACGGCTGACGATCCTGCTCCCGTTTCCGTAGCGGCCCTGGCCGCCGGGGGCGCGGTCGCCGTCGTCCACCGTGGCTTGCTCCTCGATGCTGAGCCCTTGCCCCGAGGCCTGCTTCGCGCGCAACTGCTCGACGTACCGCGCGTGCCAGGCGTGCGGCTGCTCGGCACCGTCTGCGGGTGAAAGGTATACGCCCACCTTGAGACCGGCCCGGCGGGCGGCCGCGAGGTAGGTGCCGAGTATGTCGCCCTGCGGATTACGGCAGCCGGCGTTCCTGACCCGCCAGTAGGCGGCCGGGTCGTCGATGCGGTCGGCCTGGGCCCGTGCGCGGGCCTCGGCGGTGGCGTTCCGCTCGGCCTCGGAGCACCCCTCGGTGCGGACCCACCAAGGGCTGGCGGTCACTGAGTGGTTGGTGTAGCGGGTGGGGAACAGGACGAAGCCGTCGTGGTGTTTGGCCGTGAACATCACCTGGCGGGCGCCGGCCGCCCGGTAGGCGCGCATCCATTGATCGGGATCGATCCCGGAAGGGTCGAACGTCGCTTCGTCCTCGGCCCCGGAGCCCCATTCACGATCCGTGAAGGTGTTCATACCGAAGTGCGTGAAGGCGGTCACCTCCCGCTGCTGCCAGGAGACTTGAGAGGGCCGTGGGACGACTCGGGATGCCTTCCTGACGATGGTGTCCGGGGTGTCGGATGCGTCAATCGCGATCTGCGACGCGTAATTAATCCGATGTCTGCCGAGGGACGAGCCGCTGGGATCGCCTGTTCCTGGGGAGGCGACTGCGGGTGTGGCGGCGAGAAATGGCGCGGCGGTAACGCCTATCCCCAGGGCCAGTACGCTTCGTCGCTCGACAGGCGTTCCCATGAGTACTCCTTCGGATCCGTGGATGCAGGGTGGCGCGAGCGGTCTAGACATCCAATGTCTGTCCGGGCAGCAGTCTGCTGCGCGGCCAGTCGCCTTGACAAGGGTTCGTACCGGAAGAGCCGTCAGGGAGTGACGAGGTGCGCATGGTCGACCCTCGGCGAAGGGAGGGGTCGATACATCGGATCTATCGTGCTCAATTCACTCCCCATGGCGGTCCTTTCGGCGCAGAACGTTGACGTCGCACCACAGAGCTCGTACGTTTCCGACGCCCGCCGCACTCCTGCGGCACTCACGTCGAAGGGACCGGAAGATGACGAGCTCCGCCGAGCAGTCCTCGACCTCGCGCCGCACCGTGCTCCGAGCTGCGGGAGGGGCCCTCGGAGCGGGGCTCGCCCTCGGCGGCGGGATGCGGCCCTTCACGGCGGCCGCCGCCGTCCGCCGCCCGGCGGCCGCCAGGGTGCACCGGGTTTCCGAGGCACGCGCCGTGACGCTGCGCTATCCGGCTCCCGCCGAGGAAGCGAAACTCATCGAACAGGGGCTGCCTATCGGCAACGGCCGCATCGGAGCCCTCTCGACCGGGGGCCCCGCGAGCGACGTCCTCTACCTCACGGACGCCACCCTGTGGACCGGCGGACTGAACGACGCACTGCAGGGCGACGGACAATTTCCGTACGACACCACGCACTTCGGCTCTTTCACCCTGCTGGCGAAGGTCACCATCGACCTCCCCGGCCACGCGCCCGCGGCCGTCACCGGCTACTCCCGCCGTCTCGACCTGAGCAACGGCCTCAGCATCGTCACCTACGACCGCGAAGGCGTCACCTACCGTCGCGAGACGTACGCCAGTCACCCCGACGAGGTCGTCGTCATCCGCCTCACCCGCAGCGGCGGCGGCCGGTACACCGGCTCCGTCACGCTCGACGGATGGCACGGCGAGACGGCCACGGCCGACGCCACCACGGTGTCGCTCGCCGCCGCGCTCCCCAACCAGCTGAAGTACGCGGCCGCGGTTACCGCCACCAGCACCACCGGAACGGTCACGGCGGTCGGCAACAAGGTCACCTTCACGGACTGCGAGGACGTACTCCTCGTCCTCACCGGCGGCACCAACTACACCCCCGACGACGCCACCGCTTTCAAGGACCCGGCCGTCGACCCGCGCGCGGTCGCCGCCGGCCGGATCCGGGCCGCCGCCACAGCGGGACCCGCGGAGTTGTTGCGTACCCACCTTGCTGATTACCAGGCGCTCTTCGGTCGGATGACGGTCGATCTCGGGCGCTCCAGCGATGCCCAGCGTGCCCTCGACACCGCCGCGCGCCTCACCGCTCTCGGAGCGGCGGATGCCCCGGCCGATCCGGAACTCGAAGCCGCCTACCTGCAGTTCGGCCGCTACCTGATGATCAGCGCCTCACGTGACAGTGTGCCGATGAACCTCCAGGGCCTGTGGATCGACCGCACCGACCCCGACTGGATGGGCGACTACCACACGGACATCAATGTCCAGATGAACTACTGGCTCGCCGAGCGGGCCGGCCTGCCCGACTGCTTCGACGCCTTCCTCGACTACTGCTCCGCGCAGACCCCTCGTGGACCCGCACCACGCAGAAGCTCTTCAACGACCCCCGCAACGGCTTTCGCAATTCCAGTGGCAGAGTGGCCGGCTGGACGACGGCGATCTCCACCAATATCTACGGCGGCATGGGGTGGTGGTGGCACCCGGCCGGAAATGCCTGGCTCTGCAACTCGCTCTGGCAGCACTACGAGTTCACCCAGGACCGAGCCGTACTCAAAAAGATCTATCCGCTGCTCAAGGGCGCCTGCGAGTTCTGGGAGGCGCGGCTGGTCACCACCACCGTCACCGACCCGGCCACCGGGGGGACCCGCGAAGTACTCATCGACGACAGCGACTGGTCGCCCGAGCAGGGGCCCACCAACGCCAAGGGCATCACCTACGCCCAGGAGCTGGTCCGCGACCTCTTCGTCAGCTATCGCGCCGCCGCGGCTCTGCTCTCCCGCGACGCGGGCTACGCGAAGACGATCGCGGGCCTCCAGTCGCGTCTCTATCTCCCGCAGGTCAGCCCCAGGACCGGCTGGCTGGAGGAGTGGATGACCCCCGACAACCTGGGCGATACCACGCACCGGCACCTCTCGCCGCTCATCGGACTCTTCCCCGGCGACCGGATCACCCCCGAGGACAGTCCCGCTGAACTGGTCACCGGCGTGCGGAACCTGCTCACCGCCCGCGGTATGACGAGCTACGGCTGGGCGTGCGCCTGGCGGGCGGCCTGCTGGGCGAGGCTCAAGGACGCCGAGAAGGCGTACCAGCTGATCCGCACCAATCTGAAGCCGTCGGTCGACACCAGCAACGGCACCTCGCCCAACCTCTTCGACATGTACGACCTCGGCTCCCGGGCCACCCTGCAGATCGACGCCAACTTCGGTACCCCGACCGCGATGCTCGAGATGCTTCTCTACTCCCGCCCGGGCGTTGTGGAACTGCTCCCCGCCCTGCCCGTGGCCTGGGCCGAGTCGGGACGCGTCACCGGCATCGGCGCCCGCGGCGGCATCACCGTCGACCTCGCCTGGCGCGACGGGAAGGTCACCGAGGCGACGCTGCACAGTACCGGTGGTGCCACCACCGAGGTAAGGGCCGGTGCGTGGCGGTGCACGGTCCGCCTGAAGCCGGGCAGGACGGTGACCCTGCGGCCCTGAGCGGAGGGCCGGGACGGCAGCCACCCCTGAACGCCGTGCGCCGGCGGACGCATGAGGCCCTCCCGAGCGATGCTCCGGGAGGGCCTCGTACAGGGTCGGTGCGGAGTGGCAGACGTCAGCCGGCCGTCGTCACGGGTAGGAGACGACGTTGGACGGGACGGTGGAGCTGCCCGACGTGGGCGCCCCGGTGTTGTTGATGACGTGGTTGTACTGACCCTTGCCGCCGAGCGAGACGACGAGGACGTCGTGGAACTTCACGCCGGGCTTGTCGGGCACCAGGAAACCCCGGTCCTGGTGGATGGTGTCGTCGGCGGTGAAGTTGCAGTAACTGCCGAGCCCCCAGGCTTCGTGTTGGGTGACGGAATCGGCGACCTTGTAGGCGGCGTAGCCCTTGTTCGGGCCGTCCTGAACGGCTGCCTGGCTCGGAGCGTCGTAGGCCTTCTCGTTCTGGAAGAAGATAGTTCTGCCGTTGTCGCCGTTCCATTGGACGTCGTACTTGTTGAAGTGTTCAACGAACAAGCCGGTGGCCAGGACGTTGTCGCCGTTGACGGTGAGGCCGTAGTCGGCGCGGTTGGTTTCCCAGCCGACTCCGGTGCCGTGGTCGGCTCGCCACAGCCAGGTGTGGTCGATGATGGTGTTGTTGCTGTTGATCTCCATGCTGGTGGTTGCCTTGCCCGCACCGGCTCCGCCGATGCGCACGAACACGTCCTGCACGGTCGTCGGGTCGGCCGAGTGATCGGCAGCCGAGCCGGCCGGACCGACCTGGAGCAGCACCTGCGAGTTGACCGGGCCGGCGTCGATGAGGAAACCGGCCAGCTTGACGCCGTCCACATCGGCGACCTTCATCGCCGTGACGCCGTTGTCCGGGACGATCGTGGCGAGGCCGAGACCCAGGACGACCGTGTCGGCACGGTTGACGTTGATCGACTGGTCGAGGTGGTAGATGCCCGGGGTGAACAGCAGGTTGAGGCCCTGGGCCAGCGCCTGGTTGATGGTCTCGGCGGTCGCTCCGGCCTTGACCACGTAGAACTGGCTCAGCGGGATGGAACTGCCCTGCGGGGCGCCGTGGTCCCAGGTGACGCCGCGGGCATTGGTGCGCTTCGCGGGCACGAACACCTTGTAGGTGTTGCCGTCCAGGTACAGGAACGGCTTCTCGCGGGAGACCGGAGTGGTGTCCAGGGTCGTGTAGGGCGGGTTCGGGAAGCTCTGCGCGGGCGCCCCCTGGACGCCGGAGAAGGTCATGTTCCAGACGCCGTTGGTCCAGCCACCGACCGAGCTGTCCCGGGTGTACCACTGCTGCTGGGAGTACGGTCCCACGGTGCCGTCGATCTTGCTGTCGGCGATGTAGCCACCACTGGCCCAGCCGTAGCCGTTGGGCGCCAGATTGAGTCCGCCCTTGACGTGCATCCGTCGGAACGGCGCGGCCTGGGCGACAGCCCAGCGGTCCGTACCGCTCACCGGATTGAGGGCGAGGTTCTCGGCGGATCGCCAGAAGTTCTGGGTGGCGTTTCCGTTGAACCAGCCGGCGTCGACGGTCACATCGCCGTTGAAGGTCGTGTCGTCGGGGTTGAGGCCGAGGCCGGCGATCGAGGTGTAGAAGCCGAGCTGGGCGTTGATGTTGTTGTACGTACCCGGCTTGAACAGGAGCGCCTTGCGGCCGTCGCCGAACTGGGCCGACTCCTGCTGGTGGAAGACCTCGTCCACCTTGGCCTGAATGTCGGGCGTGGACGGGTCGAAGACCATGACGTTGGGACCGAGGTCGCCACCGCCGGGAATGGTCCCGCCACTTGTGCCGCCGGTGGTGCCGTAGACCTGGAACTCCCACAGGGAGTACCCGTAGCCGGTGGCTCTGGCGGTGCCGTTCATCCGGACGTAGCGGGCGGTGCCGGCGACGGTGAGCGTCTCGGTGCCGCCGGGCCCTGCGGTGGTGGAGTAGGCGTCGGTCCAGTTGGTGCCGTCGGTGGAGAGCTGGATCCGGTACGCCTTGGCGTACGCGGCCTCCCACTTGAGCACGACCTTGCTGAGCGTCGCGGTCGAACCCAGGTCGACCTGGATCCACTGCGGATCCGAGAAGGCGCTCGACCAGCGGGTGCCGTCGTTGCCGTCCACGGCATTGGCTGCCCCGGTGCCGCCGTTCTCCTCGCTGGAGGCGGTGACGGCCTTGCCCTGGGAGAGCAGCGCGGGGTCGGCGTGGGCCTGCGTGGGCGTGAAGGCGAGAAGCAGCGCGGCCAGCAGGGCGGTCACTACCAGGGCGGCTGTGCCGCGCCGTTCCGGTAGCGCGGATCGCTGTACAACCGGCAAGCCGGCGGGGGGTGCGGACATGAGCAACTCTCCTGAGTCGACGGGGCGAGCAGAAATGGAGAGCGCTCTCCTGCGCAGTGATGCTCCGCCGTTGGCTTGGTCACGTCAAGAGTTGTGTACATGATGATTAAACGATCTTGGTTGTGAACAACAAATGACGACAGGCTTGCGCTGTCTCTCGGGCGAGAGGAGGGTGCGGTCTTGAAGGCCGCGGCATACCTGCGATGATGTTCACACTTTGTGCACAGATGACCCGGGGGGGCCATGGGAACCGTAGGTACCGCACTGCTCGAACTGAGAACGGCGCAGAAGTCGGCCAAGGGAGTGTCGCTCTACTCCCGTTTCGTGAACCGGCCGGTGGGGCGCTACCTGGCAGCGGGAGCACACGGGCTGCGGCTCACGCCGAACCAGGTCACGTTGATCAGCGCGGCATTCAGCTTCGCCGCCGTCGCCGCTGTCGCGGTGGGGGAACCGTCCTGGGGCACCGGGCTCGCCGTGTGGATCGGCCTTGCCGTGGGCTTCGCCTTCGACTCCGCGGACGGACAACTGGCCCGGCTGCGCGGCAGCGGCAGCGCGGCGGGGGAGTGGCTGGACCATGTGGTGGACTGCGCGAAGATCACGGCGCTGCATGCCGCCGTGCTCATTTCGTTCTACCGGCACCCCGGTCATTTCGGCGTCCGGGACGTGGCGTGGCTGCTGGTGCCGATCGGCTTCCAGTTCGTCGCGGTGGTGACCTTCTTCGGTGGGTTGCTGACCGAGAAGCTCACACCGCGCCCGGCGCCCGGCAGCCCCGCCGCAACGCCGTCCACGCTGCGGGCGGTGGCCCTGCTCCCGGTCGACCACGGCGTCTTCTGCCTGGTGTTCCTGCTGCTCGGGGCGGGGGGCGGGTTCCGCTGGGCCTATACGGCGCTGGGCGCGGCCGGCGCGCTGTTCCTGCTCGCCTTCCTCACGAAGTGGTTCCGGGAATTGAGCGCAGTCCGGCGTTGAACTGCGCGTCGGGGCCGAAAGCAGCCGGACCGAAGGAGCCCTCGGGTTCGGCCAGTACGTCCAGCGCGCGGCGCAGTTGGGTGCTCGAGGTGTGCACCGTGTACGGGAAGTAGACGATCTCGACGCCGACCGCGGCGAAGTCCTGCTCGAGCTTGTCGCCCTTGGCGGTGCCCCGCCAGTCGTCGCCCTTGAACAGCACGTCGAAGCGGACCTGCTTCCAGGTCTCGACCTTGTCGGGAACGGTTTCGACGAAGGCCGCATCCACGTACTTGACGCTGCGGACGATTTCCAGCCGTTCGACCAGCGGGATCATCGGGCGCCGGCCCTTGGCCCGCTCGGCCATCTCGTCGGAGACGACCCCGGCGACGAGATAGTCGCACTGGCTCCGTGCATGACGAAGGATGTTCAAGTGTCCGATGTGGAAAAGATCGTAGGCACCGGGTGCGTACCCGACCCGGTGCCGCCTGCTCGTTGTCATGAATGCCCCCCTGCGCACCACACCCCCCGGCGTGGCTGGAGGTACTGACGATAGCGTGCACATTCCGTTCCGGTTGAGTGAACGATTAGGGTGACAACGGGCTCACCTCTGGGGGAAGGGATCGCCGCGTGGTAAAGACGCGACGCATCGGTACATCGGCTGGGCGCAAGCGCCGTCTGCTGCTGGTGTCCACGAACTACGCACCGGAACACGCCGGAATCGGACCGTATGCGACACAGATTGCCGAGCACTGGGCGGATCTCGGTCATGAGACGCACGCACTGACCGGTATGCCGCACTACCCGTCCTGGTCGACGGACCCGGCCTACGCGGGAGTCTGGCGGCGCACCGAGGAGCGCGCCGGTGTCCGCGTGCACCGCAGACGCCACAGCGTGCCGCCCCGGCAGACCGCCGTGCGGCGCGCCCTGTTCGAGGGCACGGTCCTGCTGCACGGGCTGGCCGCTCCGCCCAGGATCGAGCGGCCCGACGCGGTGCTCGCCCAACTGCCCAGCCTGGCCGGCGGGGTGCTCGGGGCCCGGCTGGCGGCCCGCTGGAAGGTGCCCTACGTCCCCGTCGTGCAGGACCTGATGGGCGCCGCGGCCGCGCAGAGCGGGATACGCGGGGGCGACCGTGCCGCCGCGCTGGCCGAGCGCGCCGAGCGGTATGCGCTGCGGCGCGCGACCCTGGTGGGCGTCATCCACGAGACGTTCATCGACAAGGTCGGTGCGATGGGCGTCGACCCGGCCCGGATACGGCTGGTGCCCAACTGGAACCACATACCGGGCCCTTCACGCCCGCGTGCGGAGAGCCGTGCCCGGCTCGGCTGGCGGCCGGACGACACCGTCGTCCTGCACTCCGGGAACATGGGCCTCAAACAGGGCCTCGAGGTGCTGGTCAACGCCGCCAGGCGCGATCCGTCGCTGCGGGTGGTGCTGATGGGAGACGGCAACCAGCGCGAGACACTGGGCCGGCTGGCGGCGGACGTCCCCAACCTGGTCTTCCTGCCGCCCGCCGAGGACAGTGAGTTCCCGGACATTCTCGCGGCGGCCGACGTACTGGCCGTCACCCAGCGCGCCTCGGTGCTCGACATGAGCGTCCCCTCCAAGCTGACCTCGTACTTCGCGTCCGGCAGGCCCGTGGTGGCGTCCGTCGCCCCGGAAGGCGGCACCGCACAGGAGGTGCTGCGTTCGGGAGCCGGGGTGCTGGTTTCGCCGGAGGATCCGGACGCACTCCTGGCCGCGGTGCGTAGACTCGCCGGAGATCCGGTGACGGCCGATGCTCTGGGGGCGCAGGGGCCGCGCCATGTGGCGTCCCACTTGTCGAGGGATGCCGGCCTGGCGCGGATCGACGCACTGATCGATGAGGCCTTGGGGGGTCCAAGCACGTGACGGACATGCACGCTTCCGCGGCGAGGGACGACGAACCGGATCTGCTGAGAGACCAGTTCCGGCAACTGCTGCGCTACCGCAGGCTCATCGGTGCGGGCATCGGCATCGGACTGCTCGGCGGAGCGTGGCTGGGAGTGACATCGGCCGACAGCTACACGGCCACCAGTGACATCCGCCTGCGCGCCCCGACCAATGACCCGTTCAACCCCGTCGTGTCCCCGGACAAGACCGTCAACATAGGCACCGAGCGGCAGACCGCGCTCAGCAACAGCGTGGCCGAAGTGGCCGCCGAGGCGCTGGGCCTGCCCAGCAACCGGACCGGCTCGCTCCAGAAGGGGCTGCAGGTCACCAATCCGCCGCAGACCATGGTGCTGCGCTTCACCTATGCGGCCACCACGCCGGAGGAGGCGGCCCGCCGGGCGAACGCACTGGCGAAGGCCTATCTCGATCTGCGGAAGAAGCAGTGGACCGACCTGCGGGACAGCATGGTCAAGAAGACCCAGGACCAGCTGAACCCGATCGCCCGGCAACAGCACGACCTGGCCAAGCAACTGGCCGGCGAGGGCAGTTCGGCCTCGGATGCGGCGAACGCCCGCTATGACGACCTGACCGGCAAGATGAACACGCTGAACGGACAGATCGCCAGCCTCAACGCGCTCGACATGACCGCGGGCACCGTCAGCGGCAAGGCGGTTCCGCCCGCCGCGTCCGACGGGCTCGGGCTGCCGGTGTCCCTGGGTCTCGGCGGCGCGGTCGGGGTGGCGCTGGGGCTGCTGGCGGCCTGGGTCAGGCTGGTCTTCGACCCGTCGCCGCGCTCACCCGCCGACGTCGCGCGCGCGGTGCGCGCCCCCGTGCTCGGCACGCTGCCCCGCGGCACATCGGGCGGGTCGCTGCTCGTCGGCGGTCAGGACTCCCGGCTGGCCGAGGAGTACCGCTCGGTCGCCTTCCGGCTCGCCTACGACGAACGCTTCTCGGGCCGCCGACGACTGCTCGTGGTGGCACCCCGGGGCGGCAACAGCGACGCGGCGGCAGGGGTCGCCGCCAATCTGGCGGCATCCTTCGCCGAGACCGGCAAGGACGTACTGCTGATCGAGGCCGATCTGCGCACGCCGAGCCTGGCCGGCCGGCTGCGGGCCGGTGACACGGGGCGCCCCGCCTGGAGCCGGCAGCCCGACACCGAGGAGCCGGGCTGGCCCGGACCACGCCAACTGCAGGTCGACGCGGGGGAGTCCGGGTCCTTCGACCTGGTTCCCGGCGAGCGGGTACGCAATGTGGCCCGCGCCCTGACCTCCCCCCGGGTGACCCGTCTGATCGAGGAGGCCGACTCCCCGAACGCGACGGTCGTCGTACTGGCCCCGCCGGTCCTCGCCTATGCCGACGCCCTGGCTCTGGTCGACCGGGTGGACGGGGTGCTGATCGTCTGTCACCCGAGATCGGTGCACCGCGCCGACCTGGTCCGAATCAGGGAGCTGATCACCGGCGCCGGCGGCACCGTGCTCGGCGCCGTCACCCACCCGGTGCCCCGTCAGCCGGGACGGCGGGCGGAGAAGTCCGGGCATCGCGGCAGCGGCCGGGCCGCGAACCGGTCGGCGCAGCAGGAAGACGCCGGCGAAGCGGCCGGGCAGCGGCCTGGCGCGGGCCGACCGTCCCCGCCGCAGCAGGAACTCACCGGCGACGGGAGCGACACCGTGGCGCTGCGCAGCGTCCGCGCGGGAGACCGGTGAGACGTTCGGCCGTCGTCGCCGCGTCGGTGCTCGATCAGGCAGCGTCCAGCCTGACGAACATCCTGGTGCTGGTGATGGCGGCCCGGGTCTCCAGCACGGGCGGGTTCGCCGCCTTCTCGATGGTCTACCTGACCTTCACCGTGCTGCTCGGCCTGAACATGTCCTATGTGGGTCAGGCGGTCGTACTGGAGCGCGGCGACACCCGCGCACTGGCCTCGGCGTGCCGCTCGGCCGCGGCCTTCACCGGCTGCGCCGCGCTGGTCGCCGGCGTGCTGCTGGTCGTGGGCGGGGCGGTGGCCGGTGGCCGGCTCGGCGGGGCGTTCCTGGCGCTCGGGGTGGTGCTGCCCGTGGTCCTGCTGCAGGACGGGCTGCGCTACTCCTTCTCCGCGCTGCAGCAACCCCACCGGGCGCTCACCGCCGACGGACTGCGCCTGGTCTGCGTGGTGCCCGCCCTGCTGGTGCAGCCCCACCAGGCGAGCCCGGCCAGGCTCGTCGCCGTGTGGGGCGTCTCCGCACTGCCCGCGCTGCTGCTCGGCCTGTTGCTGCTGCGGCCCTTCGTGACGGGAGCCGCGACCCAGCTGCGCCGCTATGTGCGACGCGGCCACCTCGGCATGCGGTTCGTCGTCGAGTTCACCGTCGGGAACGCGTCGAGCCAGCTCGCCGTGCTCGGGCTCGGGCTCTTCGCCAGCCCGCTGGCCGTCGGCGCGCTCCGCGGAGCCACCACCCTCTTCGGCCCGCTCAACGTGCTGTTCAACTCGGTGAACGCCTTCGGTCCGCCGGTGCTCGGCAGGCTCGGCGGACGCCGCGCCACCACCCGGGCGGCCGCGCTGCTCGCCGCCGTGCTGGCGGCCGTGGGCTTCGGCTGGGCGGCTGTCCTGTACGCCCTGCCCGACCGGATGGGACATCAGCTTCTCGGTGCCACCTGGCAGTCCGCGGCAGCGCTGCTCCCGGCCACCGGCAGCCAGTACGCGGTGATGGCCCTGGGGACCTGCGCCCTGGTCACCCTGCGGGTGATCAGCCCGCGCGCCACGCTGTCGTTGCAGGTGGTGTTCTCGCTGCTCTCGGTGGTGCTGATGCTCGGCGGCTACGGCCTGGGCGGCGCCATCGGCGCGGCCTGGGGGCTCGCGGCCGGCTCCGCGCTCAAGGCGGCCGCCGCCTGGATACGGGTCGCCGGTCTCGGCCGGACCCCCGAGCCCTCAGCCACGGGTCAGCGCAGCGCCGCGCCCTTGTCCTGACGGTACGTCATGATCAGCGCGATGCAGATGATCGCGATGGCCACCCGACCGGAGGCCTGCAGCAGCGGTCCGCGCAACAGGATGAACGAATAGCCCGCCACCAGCGGCACCACCAGCGAGATCAGGCTCCCGGGCGGCGCGCGGCGGGTGGCCCTCCGGGCATACCTCCGGTCCACCCGGGCCGCGGCGTACCCCATGCCGAGCAGGCCGAGGCTCATGCCCAACGGACCGAAGTCGATCCAGAGCTCCGCCCACACCGGGGAGGAGAGGTTGGTGTTGACCGCGCCCATCCACTCGCCGACCATCACCCCGGTGTCGTGCGGTTTGCCGGGCCATATGGCGCGCGGTACGGCGAACAGGACGGAACCCGCCAGCTGGCGCCCGTAGAGATGCCCGCTGCCCGAGTGCTCGAAGGTGATGGTGTTCGCGAACATGCCGATCTGGTCGTAGTCCTTGAGCGCCAGCGGCTCCAGCACCGAAGTGGTCTCGACCGGGTGGTAGTTCTTGTCGTCGTAACGGAAGCGGTCGGCGAACGGGAAGACCACCAGCGCCACCACCACCCCCAGACTCAGTGCGGAGCGGTACATCGCCGCGCTGACCGGGAAGACGGTGAACAGCAGCGCGAGCAGCACCGTCAGGAACCAGTAACGCGGATTGGAGATCGGGTTGTTGACCACCGTGTTCAGCGCGGCGAGCGCGCACCACACGGCGATCACCGTCGGCGACTTGCGCGCACGCCGGGAGGTGACCAGCCAACGGGTGTACGCCAGCAGCGCGATCAGCGCCGGTACGGTGCCGAAACCACGCAGCAGGGCCTGACCGGCCTGCGAATCGGCCTGCGAGATGCCCGCCTCCGCGATGCCGGCGATGATCTCCTGCCGGCTGCTGAAGAACACGGCCGGCCCGCCCAGCTTCAGGATGAACACCGCGCTGCACGCGAAGGCCACCACAACCAGCAGATAGAGCCTTCGCCGGTGCACCAGCGCGGGTCGTGTCTCCCCTCGGCCCTTGCCGCCGGGACGGTGCCTGGCCAGCAGCGCCCCCACGTCGAAGGCCACACACCCGATGAGAACGAGCGCGATGGCCTCGGTGACGTCCGAACGCGGCCCCACCACGGGTGTCGGCACCTTGCCCAGTACGGCCTGGGCGAGCGGGGCCACTCCCATCGCCATGTAGACGAAGAGCCAGAAGGATCCCTGCAGCAGCTTGCGGCGGCCGGTGAGGATCATCCCGGACAGTCGGGCGCCCGCGTACATCGTCAGGATCAACTGCACCCAGTACGCGCTGTCGTGGGCCCCGTCGCCCGGCTGGACGGCGACCACCACGGGCATGGCCACGGTGAGCCCGATGGCAAGCGGTACCGACAGGGCCCGGGACAGCAGAGTCCGGGGTGACACCACCGGCGCGAAACGCAGGGCCGAAGCGGGCAGGGCCGAAACGGGCAGCGGCACCGGACCGCGGGCCGGCGCCGCCTGTCCGGTGCCCTCGTCCGTATCCGTCGTCATGCGGCCCCCGCCCCTGAGCGGATCTCCCCTGAGAAGATCCCGCGGCCAGTCTACCGACGCGGGAGCTGCCACCCGGCGTCAGCCACTAGGCTGAGCAGCCAGGCGTCTGGGGAGACGCCGGTGGGGGTGAATTGATGCGGAATCTCCCGGCTTTCACATTGGCCGGATATGAAAAGGGCCGCGGCAAGCTGGTGCAGGCCCTGTGGTTCGCCGTACTGAACACCGTCTTCATGGCGTGGTTCTGTCCGGCGCGGCTCCGGGTCGCGCTGCTGCGGATCTTCGGCGCGACCATCGGCGAGGGCGTCCTCATCCGGCATCGGGTGCGGGTCCTGTGGCCCTGGAAGCTGACGGTCGGCGACCACAGCTGGATCGGCGAGGGCGCCTGGCTGCTCAATCTGGAGCCGATCACCATCGGTGCGCACGTCTGTGTCTCGCAGGAGGCGCTGCTGTGTACCGGAAGTCATGATCACCGCGCCGCCGACTTCCGTTACCGCAATGCGCCGATCGTAGTGAAGGACGGCGCCTGGGTCGCCACCCGTGCCACCGTCCTCGCCGGCGTCACCATCGGCGCGCACGCCGTCGCCGGTGCGGGCACCGTCGTGCACCGGGACCTGCCGGATCTCACCCTGCAGACGGCCGACGGCCGGCGGCCGGTGGAGGAACCCGTATGAGCCCGCTGAGAGTCCTGCACGTCGTCACCCTGCACAGTCCGAGCCACGCCTTCGGCGGCCCGGTCCGGGTGGCACTCAATCTCTCCCGGGGGCTCAGGGAGCGCGGCCACGACACGCGGCTGCTCGCCCTCGGCGACGGGTTCGAAGGCCCGCTGCCCGCCGAGGTCGAGAGTGTGCCCGTCCGGCTCTTCCAGGCTCGCAGGCTGCTGCCGCTGGGTTTCAGCGGCATCACCTCGCCCGCCCTTCTCGCGAGCGCCGGCCGCCTGGTCCGGGAGGCCGACGTCGTCCATGTCCATCTCGCCCGCGACCTGGTGACCCTGCCGGTCGCTCTCGCCGCGCTGCGCGCCGGGAAGCCGCTGGTGCTCCAGACCCACGGCATGGTCGACCCCAGTGACCGGCTGCTGGCCAAGGTGCTGGACGCGCTCGCCGTACGCAGGCTGCTCCGCCGGGCATCGGCGGTGCTGTATCTGACCGGGCACGAGCGCAAGGGCCTCGAAGCCGTTGCCGGACCGTCCACGCCGGTCAACACGACGCGGCTGGTCAACGGGGTGCCGGCGCAGGAACCGCGCCCGGCCCCCGCGAGCGCGCCGCGTCTTCTCTACGCGGCCCGGCTGCAGGCCCGCAAGCGGCCGCAGGACTTCGTGGCCGCGGTCCCGGAGATCCTGCGCCACCACCCGGACGCCCGGTTCGTGGTGGCAGGACCCGACGAGGGCGAACTCGCTCCGGTACAGGCGCTGATCGGTCAGCTCGGGGTGGCGGAGCGGGTGAGCTGTCCGGGCCCCCTGTCCGGCGCCGGGATGCTCAGCGAACTGCGTGCGGCGCACCTCTATGTGCTGCCATCGGTCGACGAGCCCTTCCCGATGTCGGTTCTGGAAGCGCTGTCGGTCGGCACGCCCGTCGTCGTCACGCGCTCCAACGGGCTGGCGCGCGACATCGAGGAGGCGGGCGCCGGCCGGGTGGTCGCCGATGCGTCCGGGATCGCTTCCGCCGTGCGGGAGCTGCTGGATCCCGTCGTGAACGAAGAAGCCTCCGTGGCGGCCCGCAAGCTGGCCACGGAGGCGTTCTCGATGGATGCCGTGCTCGACACACTGCTCGCCGTCTACGACAGGTGTTACGCGGGCACCCAGGCGTAACACCTGGACGAGGTGAACTCCTGGGTGCCGGCCGGGACCTTCGCCGTGACCGGCCCCTTGGCTCCGTTCGAAGGCCCCGAGGCGAGGACCTTGCCCCCGCTGCCGGTGGCCCGCCAGGTGCAGTCGGAGCTGGTGGTCAGCGCGCGGTAGCTGCCGGCGGCGGGTTTCTTGCGGGTTCCGTCGGGGAAGCCCGCATCGGCCGCCGCGAGCACCGGCTTCTGGTCCGGGCAGAGATGAGTGATGGCGGCCTTCGCATCGGGGATGTCGCCCGCGATCACCGCACCCACCGCGGCGTCCCGGTCGTGCTTGGCGGTCCGGGCCACCCGCTGGCATGTTTCCTGGCCGGTCTGCAGCACGGCTGCCGGGTCCATGTTCTTCGGCACCCGACCGCTCAGGTAGGCCTTGTCCTTCTTGCTGAACGAGCCGGTGGCCGGGGTGATCTCGGCGTCCGGCAGGACGGGCCCCCGGGAAGGCGAAGGGTCCGGGCTCGTCTCGGTCTCCGGATCCGGGATGCTCCGGGTCGGAGTGGGGCTGCTCGTGGCACCGGCCGCCGCGTCGTTGTCGTGGTGCGAGGACCCGGAGGAACTGCAGGCGGACACGGCGATGAGGGCGGCCAGCACGGCCGCGGCGGCTGCCGGGCGCCGGTGAAGTGGACGCATGGTGGGGCTCCTGTGGTACGGGGTGGTGCGGGGGCCGGGCGAAGGGGAATCGGCGGTGCGGGGTCCGGCGAACCGGACCCCGCACGCTGTCATTGCGTTGCCGTCACCGGCGCGACTACGGCGCGCCGAAGGTCAGCACGAGCTGCGGGGTGCCGTCGCCGGCGGAGGCCTCGCTGGACCACAGCCACAGCGAGTCGGTGCCCGTACTCGTCAGCGCCAGGCTGTAGGAACTGCCCAGCGAGGACGAGAGCGCGGCCGTGTCGAGTGACGCCGAGTAGACGGTCGAGCCGTCCGTGGCACCGCTCAGCGTGCCGAGCGGGGCCGAGCCCAGGGCGGGCCGGTTGTTGTACGTCAGTGCTGCCTCCGTCCAGTCCCCGGAGACCGGTACGACGGACTGGCTGTCCGCCGATCCGCCCCCGGACTGGGTCGAGGTCTTCACGGAGAGCCTGGCGCTCTTCAGCACCGTGCCGGCCGGGGCCGACGGCAGGGTGAAGCGGAGGTAGGACGCGTACGCGGACGTACCACGGACGGCGAGCGAGCTCGACGTGCCGTAGTTGGTGTTCGGGGCGCCCGCGTTGGCGTAGGTGTCGTCGGTTGCCGCGACCGTGCTGACGGTGTCGGCGGGGGCGTTCGCCAGCTGGTAGTGGTGCGTCACCTGCTGGGCGGAGAGGGCCGACGGGTAGATCGCCGTGTCGTCGATCTGTCCGGCGAAGAAGTTGCTGGTCGGCTGCTGCGGCCAGCCGTTCAACTGATCACCGCCGACCCGCCAGTAGCCGGTGTAGGCCTGGTTGCCGGTCACGTTGCCGGAGTCCTTGAGCGCACCGTCGACGTAGAGCTTCATGCCGGACGAGTCCTGCGTGGCGACCACGTGGTGCCAGTCGCCGTCGTTGTACGAACCTGACGTGGAGATGGTCCGCGTCCCGCCCGTGTACACGCCGAAGACCAGGTTTCCGGCGTTCGTCATGTAGATGTGCTTGTCGTAGTTGCCGCTGGTCTTGGTGGTGTTGTTGCCGAAGCCGACGAGTTTGCCACCCCGGTCCGTGGTCGTCCTGAACCAGGTCTCGACGGAGTAGGCGCCGGGCACGGTGGACGGCCGGTCGCTGTACACCACCTGGTCGGTGCCGTCGAACCCGATCGCCGTACTCGGGCCGTTGACGGCGGCCGGCGTCTGCCGCAGCGACGGTCCGTTCAGCTGGATGCCGCTGTTGTCCGACGACGACGAGTCGCCGATGAACGGGCTGGTCGACTCGTCGTAGCGCCAGTACTGCGTGGCGCCGTCGTCGATCACGGCGCTCGGATAGGCCTCCGCGGAGGCGGGCACGGTCACCGTTACCGTGGGCGAGAGCCCACTGGCGTTGCCTGCCGCGTCCGTGGCCGTCACCCGGTAGCTGTACGTCTGCCCCGCGGTGACGTCGGTGTCCGTGAAGGACATCTGCGGCCGGGACCACCACAGCGAGTCGCCGTCCGCGGTGTGGACCGGGGTCGACGAGCCGTTGCGGTAGACCTTGTACGTCAGCTTGCTGTCGTCCAGGTCGGTGCTGGACCGCCAGCGCACCTGAACCGCGCCGGGCTTGATGCTGGCAGCGCTGACCTGCGGCACGCCGGGGACACCGGTGTCGGGGCTCGAGGCGAAGCGGGTCAGACCCTGGGCGGGCGCGGCGTTGACGGTGGTGAACTCGCCGCCCACCCAGAGGTACTTGGTGGATCCGCTGTCCGAGACGGCCAGGGCGCGCGGGCCGATGCCCTCACCCAGACCGTCGTTGGTGTTGGGGAACCAGCCGAGCTTGCCCACGCTCGTGGTGGGCTGCGCCAGCAGATGGTTGCGCTTGCCGTCGGGGAACTCACCCACGCTGGAACAGTCGTGGGCGTGCGAGGCGCTGTAGAGGACGCTCTCGTACGACAGCACCGCCTGCGTCGCGCCCAGGCAGGTGTCGCGCCAGCGCTGGGCGAGGTCGCTGAGGTTCAGTGCGATGCGCCCGTCGAAGACTCCACCGCCCGTTCCCTCGTTGCCGGTGTAGAACCCGGTGGCGTCGGTGCCGATGGTCTTGACGACCGAGTTCGTCTCGATGAAGTTCGGGTACGTCTTGACGTTGTCACCGGTGGTGGCGTCCACGACGGCGAGGGCGTGCGAGTCCGAGCCGTTGACCGTGAAGAAGTCACCGCCCAGCACCACGTCCTTGCCGTCGGGCGTGACCGCGACGGCCCGTCCCGGCAGATCCACATCGGCCGTGAACGGCCGAAGCGCCCCGGTGCCGCTGTCCACCGCGGCGTACCGCTGCCGGGTTTCCCCCTGAACGGTGCCGAAGTCACCGCCCGCGTACACCGTGTCGTCGGTGACGGCGAGGGCGCGTACGGTCGCGCTGAAGCTCGGATGGAAGTCCGCCTTGGGCGTGCAGGTGGCGATGTCGATCGCTGCCAGGCTGCTCACCTGGACACCGTTGACGGCGCCGAAGTAACCGCCCGCGTAGAGCGTCTTCTTGTCCGGCGAGACGACCAGCGAGCGGACCGTTGCCGAACCGCTGCCGATCGTGAACGAGAGATGGCAGGACGTGGGCGCGCCGGTCGCGGCGTTCATCGCCACGAAGTTGACCGCGTCCTGCGCCGTGCCGCTGTCCCCCTCGGGCGGCCTGACCTGCGAGAAGGTACCTCCGACGAAGACAGTCCCCTGTGCCTCCGCCAGTGCCCAGACGATGCCGTTGGTCTGCCAGGTCGGCAGATCGTCGGCGGTGAACGCCACCGGAGGTGTCACCGCCGCAGCCGGTGGCGCGACGGTCACCCCCAAGCCGGCGATGACGCTCAGGATGAGGGCAGCCGAAAGCCCCCGGGATCTACCCATGTACTTACCCCCCAGGCGTGAAAGCCCAGATATATGGCCTGATGTGGCCCAACTGACATGTATATTGGCGCACCTTGCGGCGGAAAGACACGTGTTCCGCCACACTTGACCAATCCGGTACCGATCGTGGTCCGCGTCGTACGCGGATCAGCGGTCGATACGCACCGTGGCGCCGGCCAGCTGGTCCTCGACCTGCCGCAGATCGGCGTCCACCATGATCCCGGCCAGCTCCGCCACCAGCACCGACGGCTTCCAGCCAAGCAGTTGATGCGCCTTGCCCGGGTCGCCGATGAGCGCGTCGACCTCGCTGGGACGCTCGTACTTCGGGTCGTACCTGACGTACTCGTTCCAGTCCAGGCCCACATGGGAGAAGGCCGTCTGGACGAACTCCCGCACGGTGGCGGCGACCCCGGTCGCCACCACGTAGTCGGTGGGTTCGTCGTGCTGGAGCATCCGCCACATCGCGTCGACGTACTCGGGGGCATAACCCCAGTCGCGTACCGCGTCCAGATTGCCCATGTACAGGCGGTCCTGGAGGCCCGCCTTGATCCGGGCCACCGCGCGGGTCACCTTGCGCGTCACGAAGGTCTCGCCACGGCGCGGCGACTCGTGGTTGAAGAGGATCCCGTTGACGGCGAACATGTCGTAGGCCTCGCGGTAGTTGACGGTGGTCCAGTAGCCGAAGACCTTCGCAGCGCCGTAGGGACTGCGCGGGTGGAAGGGGGTCTGCTCGTTCTGTGGCGGCGGGGTGGAGCCGAACATCTCGGAGGACGAGGCCTGGTAGTACCGGGTTTCGATACCGCTGGCCCGGATGGCCTCGAGCAGCCGCAGCGCGCCGAGCCCGGTGACGTCACCGGTGTACAGCGGCGCGTCGAAGGAGACCCGGACATGGGACTGGGCGCCCAGGTTGTACACCTCGTCGGGTCTGATGTCCCGCATCAGGTTCACCAGGGCGACACCGTCGGACAGGTCCGCGTGGTGCAGTACGAAGGACCGGTTGGCCTGCTGCGGGTCCTGGTAGATGTGGTCGATCCGCTCGGTGTTGAAGCTGGACGACCGGCGGACGAGTCCATGGACGGTGTACCCCTTGGAGAGCAGCAGCTCCGCCAGATAGGAACCGTCCTGTCCGGTGACTCCGGTGATCAGTGCGGACTTGCTCATGCGAAATGTCCCTCCCTTGCAGACCGGCGCGCGGCCGGTCCGTCCCCCACGGTTATGTTGTGATTTGAGAAAGAAGTCAGGGTCTTGTGCACACTGGCGGTCTTCGCCCTGGCATGATCCGACCCATGACTGAATCGCTGCTTCTGCCAGAGGGCGCCCGCATATTCGTCGCCGGTCACCGTGGTCTGGTCGGGTCCGCCGTGGCGCGCCGGCTCACCGCCGACGGCTACCGGGTACTCACCCGGGACCGCACCGAGCTGGATCTGCGCGACGCCGCCCGGACCGCGGACCACCTGAAGGACATGCGACCCGACGCGGTGGTGCTGGCCGCCGCCAAGGTCGGCGGCATCATGGCGAACAGCACCTACCCCGTCCAGTTCATCGAGGAGAACCTGCAGATCCAGCTGAGCGTGATCGCCGGAGCGCACCGGGCCGGCGTCGGCAGACTCCTCTTCCTCGGCTCCTCCTGCATCTATCCCAAGCTCGCTCCCCAGCCGATCAGCGAGGACGCCCTGCTGACCGGCCCGCTGGAGCCGACCAACCAGGCGTACGCCCTCGCGAAGATCGCCGGGATCGTGCAGATCCAGTCCTACCGTCAGCAGTACGGCGCCTCGTACATCTCCGCCATGCCGACCAACCTCTACGGGCCCGGCGACAACTTCGACCTGGAGACCTCGCACGTGCTGCCGGCGCTGATCCGCCGCTTCCACGAGGCCCGCGAGGAGGGCAGGGAGGCGGTGACCCTCTGGGGATCCGGCTCGCCGCGCCGGGAGTTCCTCCATGTCGACGACCTCGCCGCCGCCTGCGCACTGCTGTTGCGTGCCTACGACGACGACGAACCGGTGAACGTGGGCTGCGGGACGGACCTCACCATCCGCGAACTCGCCGAGGCCGTCGCCGATGTGACCGGCTTCGCCGGGCGCATCGACTGGGACACCTCCAAGCCCGATGGAACCCCCCGCAAACTGCTCGATGTCACGCGGCTGAGCTCCCTCGGCTGGAAGCCGGGCATCCCGCTGCGCGACGGCATCGCCGCGACGTACGCCTCCTGGCAGCGCGGCTGAGCGGCAGCGCCGGAGCACTGCCCGCCCCGCGTTCGGTGTCATCGGCTCGGCTCTCTCAGTACGCCCCGCGACCGTCGACGACGGCGCGGAGCGTACGGGCCATGACGTCGACGTCGCTGGTGAACGACCAGTTGTCGACGTACTGAAGGTCCAGTTGGATCGTTTCGTCCCAGGACAGGTCGGAGCGGCCGCTGATCTGCCAGAGTCCGGTCATGCCGGGCCGTACCGCGAGCCGTCGTGCCTCCACCTCGTTGTAGAGGGCGACCTCCTCGGGCAACGGCGGACGCGGCCCCACCAGCGACATGTCGCCGCGCACCACATTGATCAGCTGCGGCAACTCATCGAGGGATGCCCGGCGCAGCACGCGCCCGGCGCCGGTCACCCGCGGGTCGCGCCGCATCTTGAACATCGGCCCTTCGACCTCGTTCACGGCGGCCAGTTCGGCCTTGCGGGCGTCCGCGTCCCGGTGCATGGTGCGGAACTTCCACATCACGAAGGGCGTGCCGGCCTGCCCTATCCGTTCCTGCCGGTAGAAGACCGGACCCGCGGAGTTCAGCCTGACCGCCAGGGCGATCAGCACGAACAGGGGCGAGAGGACGACAAGGCCCAGTGCCGCGCCGGCCCGGTCCATCACGGACTTGAGCACCGGCTGCACACCGCGGCGCACCGGCGGCACGATCCGCAGCAGTGCCATTCCGGCCGCCGATGTCGCCTGCAGACGTTTGACGGATATCTCCACCAGGCCGGGAGCCAGCGCGAGTTCGACCCCCGCGTCGTGCAGGGCCCAGGACAGCCGCCGGAGCCGCTCGCCCGACATGCTGGCTCCCGGCGCGACCATCACGACGTCGGCCTGCAACTCCTGAGCGGTGGCGAGCAGCGGCCGGGTGTCCTCGCTGCTGGCGACGGGGCTGCCGAAGGTCATCCGGCCGGCCAGCCGGGACCCGCTGGTGATCTCGCCCGCGCCGAGCGCCACTATGCCGACCACGATGTACGGGTGATCGGTACGACCCGCCAGATGCTCGGCCACGTCATCGGCCGCCGACGGCTCGCCGATCACCAGGACCCGGGTCACCACCTGCGCCTTGCGGCGCGCCGAGGCGAGGTGGCGGTAGGTCGCCTTGCGGCACACCAGGGTGAGCAGCAGCGACGGCAGTAGTGCGGCCAGGCAGAGCAGCGGCCCGTGGCGCAGGTCCGCGGCGGCGCGGCAGACGGCCAGCACGCCCAGCAGGATCAGCCAGTCGTGCAGCACCGGCAGCGCGCCTCGGGACTCACCCATGAGGCGCTCTGCGTACCGGTGCCGGAACGTCTGGATGCTCAGCCAGGCGAGTGCGGCGACGGCGGCCGACCACAGGGCGTACGGCTGGCTTTCGGCGCGGAAGAGCAGCGCCACCGGCAGCGCCGTGCCGGTGACGTCGGTGAACAAGGCGATCGGCAGATACCAACGCGATTTGAGGCGCATCCCCTGCTGGACTGCACCCGATGCGGTGCGGACCCCGGACGCACCTGTTTCAGGCGTGCTGACATGCCACATGTACCCCCCCGGCACGTGTTGACTGGCTCCGTCCCGTTTGTCGATTCCCCGATCGACGAACAGGCGTCGCAACAGGGAACAGTACGACAAACTTGGGGTCGCACAATGCCGTTTACGTAAACGTTGTGACCGATTGGCGCCCGGTTTCTCTGAAGGCAGTGTGTCAAGGGCGTGTTGATCCCGTGTAAATCGGTCCTATGATCGACCCTGCGCCGGTACGTGTGCGTGCGCCGGGGAGGGGCCGTGGGGGCGGCAGAGTTTGCCAGGGGGGAAATCGATGACGAAGGAAACCGACGACGACGCAGCAGCACCGGCTCCTGTGTCGGTACGCCGTCGCTCCCGGAAGCGGAAGATGCTCCTGGGGGCCGTTGCGCTGCTCGCTGTGGGGATCATCGCGGCCGGTGGCGTCGGATGGTGGGCCGTCGACCACTACACCGACCGGGTCGAGCGCATCCCGAACGCGTTCCCGACCCACGTACCCGCTGCCGCGCAGCCGTCGGCGAGCACCGGCGGAGAGACCTTCCTGCTCGTCGGCGTCGACAGTAGGTCCGACCTGCCCACCACCGGCAAGAACGCCGAAGCCCCCGAGTGGACCTACGGGGCACAGCGCAGCGACACCATGATGCTGGTCCACCTGCCGAAGGACCACTCGAGCGCCTATGTGGTTTCCCTGCCCCGGGACTCCTGGGTGAAGATCCCGGGGCACGGCACGGCCAAGCTCAACGCCGCCTTCTCCTGGGGCGGACCTCCGCTGCTCATCGACACCGTCCAGCGGCTGACGGATGTGAAGGTCGATCACCTCGCGGTCATCGACTGGGACGGCTTCAAGCGGCTCACCGACGCGGTGGGCGGCGTCGACCTCACCGTTGACGGATCCCGGCGTCACATGAACGGCACCCAGGCGCTGGTGTACGTCCGCGAGCGGCACAGCCTGCCCCGCGGCGACCTCGACCGCACCCACCGGCAGCAGTACTTTCTGCGTGCGGTACTCAGCAAGGTGATGGACCCCGGCACGCTGAGCAACCCGCTGAAAGCGGGCCAGGTGCTGAGCAGGCTCACCGACAGCGTCAGCGTGGACGACCGTCTCGGCAATGGCGACCTGCGCGATCTGCTGTGGAGCTCCCGGGGCATCAGGCCGGCCGGCATGGTGTTCATGAATGCTCCGGTGACCGGCACCGGCATGATCAAGGGACAGTCGGTCGTCCTGCTGGACCGGGCCAAGGACCGCATTTTGTGGGACGCGATGCGGAAGGACAGCCTCAAGGCATACGTCGCTGGTCACCGCACGGACCGCCTCGGCGCCACCACGCCGTAACGGCTCTGTGCGACCCCGGCACGACGGCGGGGGCTGTTGTACTGGGGGCGCGATTCGGCTCTACTACTGCCCAACCCCCGCAACACGGACGGGGTCCCGGAAGGAACGACGATGGCGGATGCGCCGCTACGATCCTTGACGCACCGACGCCCCCGGGCCGGTCGGCGGCGTCTGCTGCCGGGCCTCGCGCTGGGGCTGCTGCTCATCGGCCTGCTGGCAGGCAGCGGCATGGCCTGGTCCCCGACGGGCGGCGACGGCAAGAAGACTCCGGCGTCCGCACCCGGAAGCGCGTCGTGGTCCGCCGATCCGGGCGGCCGGGCGCTGCCCTTCGATATGCCCTCGGCAGCCGTCCTGCACGGCAGCGAGCACCTGGTGTTCGCGCACTACTTCACGCCGTATCCGCTGTCACTGGACAACCAGCCGGCCGACCGGGACTACTACAGCCGCAACTACCTGACGGCGCAGGGCGAGAACGGCAAGCACGAGGAGTACGGTGGCCTGCTGCGGGACCGGCCGTTGCCCGTACCGCAGCAGAGCGGCGACTGGCAGCTGGCCAATCTGCAGCAGGAGGTCCGGACGGCCGCCGGAGCCGGAATCGACGGATTCAGCGTCGACATCCTGTCCCTGTCCGGTCCGAACTGGGACCGGGTGACCCGGCTGATCGAGGCCGCGGCCTCGGTCGACCCCCAATTCCGGATCATGCTGATGCCGGACATGACCTCGCTGCGCACCGACCCCACGACCCTGGCGGATGCCCTGGCGGGACTGGCTCAGTCGCCGTCCGTGCACCGGCTCGGCGACGGCAGGCTGGTGGTCTCCCCGTTCAAGGCCGAGGCGCACTACCCGGGCTGGTGGTCGCAGATGACCGCGCGGCTGGAGCAGCGACACGGCATCAGGACGGCGCTGGTCCCGCTGTTCCTGAACTTCACGGCGAACGCCGAGCGCTTCGCGCCGATCAGCTACGGGTTCTCCGAGTGGGGCAGCCGCAGCTACCGGGGCCAGGCCGGCGCCACAGCGGACACCGCGCTGGCCCATCGCCTCGGCAAGGTCTGGATGCAACCGGTCTCGGTGCAGGACACCCGGCCCGACCAGGGCGTCTACGACGAGGCGGGCAACACGGCCACGCTGCGCGCCACCTGGGGGCACGCGATCGGTGACGATGCCGACTGGGTCCAGCTCACCACCTGGAACGACTACTCCGAAGGCAGCCAGTTCGCACCCTCGATGCACAACGGGTACGCCTATCTCGATATCTGCTCGTACTACCTGACCCGTTTCAAGACCGGCGCCTGGCCGCGGATCGTCCGGGACACGGTGTACCTGACCTCGCGTGTCCAGTTCGCGGCGACGGTTCCTCCGGCGGGCACCGAGCAACTGCTGATGAGCCCACGGGGCGGATCGGCGCCCCCACGGGACATGGTCGAGGCCCTGACCTTCCTGACCGCGCCCGCGAGCGTGGACACGGTCGTCGGCGCTGACCGGCAGAGCCACCCGGTTCCCGCCGGAGTCCACCCCACGCTGGTGCCCCTGCACACGGGTTGGAGCTCCGCCACCGTACGCCGCGACGGGCACCAGGTGGCCAAGGTCTCCGCGCGCCACCCGGTGGCGGGCCAGGTAGACGTGCAGGACCTCCAGTACTACGCCGCCAGCAGCGGACGCCCCGACACTCCTTGACGACAGCCGTGGTGACGGCCTGACACCGGTCCCGGAACGGCGCTGAGCGCTGTCCCGGGACCGGTGCTGTGCTGAGCCGTTGACACGTACCGACTCGGCGGTGAATGGTGATGCTTGAAACTCCAGTGTTCCAAGCATGTCTGCGCAGACATTGCACACCTTGCTGTTCGGTACGAACGGAGAACACTCCTTGCGGATCCTTCGAAACCGCCCCAGACAGGCGGCGGCTGCCGCAGCGTCGGCCCTGATACTCGCCCTCACCACTCTGACGGTTCCGGCTGCCCAGGCGGACGCGGCGGCTCCGCCGTCGGCCGTACTGGACTCCGGTACCAGGAGCGTCAGCTGGCAGAGCCCGGTCTATGCCAAGGGGACCGTGGGCTCGCCCGACAAATGCGGCACCGCGGCGGAAGACCCGGACAACGCCGTCTGCGCCCGATTCGACCTGACGGTGCATCCGCCGGCCGGTCAGTGGGACGACAACCCCGAGGGCGGCGTCCCCGTCTCCATCCAGTGGCAGACGCCCACCGACGACTTCGACATGTACATCTACGACGCGGACGGCAAACAGGTCGCCTCCAGCGCCGGCACGGCCGACCCCGAGGCCACCGTCATCCCCAAGGCCTCCGGTACCTACCAGGTAGTGGTCGTCCCCTACGACGTCCACAACAACTCCTTCACCGGCACGGCGTACCTCCCCGAGCCCACGGACGCCGGCAACCTCACCGGTTTCAGCGGCTCGCACGGTACGTATGAGATCGCGGCGGGCGCGCTCAAGGCCCGCGCCGACTTCTTCACCGACGACACGATGCGCCTGCAGGCCTCTCCGGACGGTGTCCTGGCCGATCCGCCGAACAGCCACATGATCCGGAAACAGCCGGCCCCGCAGCGGCACACCTCGGCGTTCGACGCCGGTCTCTACTACGGGATCCGCTCCAAGGGAGTGGTGCTGCGCGTCTACAAGAAGCCGTTGGAGTTCGCCCTCTACAAGGCGGACAACCGCACCGTCATCTGGGCGGAGGCCGATCCGTTGCGCTGGACCGCGGGCGGTATGCGGCAGAGCCTGAAGCGCGGCGCCACGGAGCAGTTCTTCGGCGGCGGCGAGCAGAACGGCAGCTTCTCCCACCGCGACCAGCTGATGAACGTCGGCAACAACACCAACTGGAACGAGGGAGGTTACAACAACTCCCAGCCGTTCTACATCTCGTCGGCCGGCTACGGGGTCTTCCGGAACACCATGACGCCGGGCACCTACGACTTCGGCTCACCGGTGCGCACCGGACAGCAGGAACGTCGCCTGGACGCCTATTACTTCACCGGTGACACCAAGTCCGTGATCGGCAAGTACACCTCGCTGGTGGGCAAGCCCTTCATGCCCCCGGTCTACGGCCTCGAACCGGGCGACTCCGACTGCTACCTGCACAACGCCAACCGGGGCGAGCGCCACACCCTGGACGCGCTGAAGGTCGCCGACGGATACGTCCAGAATCAGATGCCGCTCGGCTGGATGCTGGTGAACGACGGCTACGGCTGCGGCTACGAGAACCTCCCGCAGACCGGCGCCGGCCTCAACAAGGACCATGCCCAGCTGGGGCTCTGGACGCAGAACGGCCTGCCCGACCAGGCCGCCGAGGCCAAGGCGGGGGTCCGCGTCCGCAAGCTGGACGTCGCCTGGGTCGGGAACGGCTACGGCATGGCGCTGGACGCCTGCGACCAGGCCAAGGCCGGCATCGAGGACAACAGCGATGCCCGCGGCTTCGTCTGGCTCCCGGTGTCCTGGGCCGGCGCGCAGCGCTGCGGCGTGCTGTGGAGCGGCGACCAGAAACTGTCCTGGGACTACATCCGCTGGCAGATTCCCACCTATGCGGGTGCCACCCTGTCCGGTATCGCCTACAACACCGGTGACGTCGGCTCCATCTACAGCCACGACCCCGAGATGTACGCACGCGATCTCCAGTGGAAGGCGTTCCTTCCGGCCATCATGACGATGGACGGCTGGGCGAGCGACATCACCACCAAGAAGCCGCACGACCAGCAGCCGTGGCTGGACGGCGAGCCGTACACGTCGATCAACCGCAAGTACCTGCAGCTCAAGGAGCGGCTGTTGCCGTACATGTACACGCTCTCCAAGGACGCCACGAAGACCGGCGTCGGGGCGGTGCGGCCGCTGTCGCTGGAGTACCCCGACGACCCGAAGACGCTGGGCCCCGACGCCACGTACGAGTTCATGTCGGGTTCGGACTTCCTGGTCGCACCCGTCTACAGCGACACGGACGTCCGTAACGGCATCTATCTGCCGAAGGGCACCTGGACCGACTACTGGACGGGGAAGACCTATCAGGGCCCGACCACGGTCAACGGCTACCACGCGCCGCTCGACACCCTTCCGCTGTTCGTCAAGGGCGGTTCCATCGTGCCGATGTGGCCCAAGGGCACGACGTCCTGGGAGACCCGGGACAAGCACGAGCTCGACTACGACATCTACCCGAAGGGCACCACGGACTACACCCTGTACGAGGACGACGGCGTGACCCGGAAGTTCGCGACCGGCTCCTCTGCCACCCAGCACGTCCGGGTGCAGGCGCCCACCCACGGCAAGGCGCCGACCACCATCAAGGTCGGGGCGAGTGCCGGCGACTACCAGGGCAAGCCGGCCTCCCGTGCGTACCGCTTCAGCGTGCACGCCACCGGAGTGCCGAAGCAGGTCGTGTTGGGCGGCAGCCGACTGCCCCGGCTGGACTCCGCCAAGGCGTTCGCCGCGGCCGAGTCCGGCTGGTACACCGATCCGGCAACCGGCGTCACGCAGATCAGGACACCGGCTGTCTCCACCGATCACGGCTTCACGGTCACCCTGCGGCGATAACCGCCGGGGCACCGAGCGTCGGGGGCCCGTCTTCGGACGGCCCCCGACGCGTGCCCGGAGGCCGGGGCATAGCATCTGTACCAGGCATGGACACGATAACTATGTGGGAGCTGGCCGCCCTCGCTGCGGCAGCCGCGCTGGTCGGCTTCTCCAAGACAGCGGTCAGCGGCGCCAACACCATCAGTCTGGCGGTCTTCGCGGCGGTGCTGCCGGCCCGCGAATCGACCGGGGTGCTGCTGCCCATCCTGATCACCGGCGACGTGCTCGCCGTCCTCACCTACCGGCGGCACGCCCACTGGCCCACCCTGTGGCGGCTGTTTCCGGCCGTCGCGGTGGGAGTGGTGATCGGCACCGAATTCCTCTTCTGGGCCGACGACGCGGTGGTGCGCACGTCGATCGGTGCGATTCTGCTGCTGATGGCGGGCGTCACCCTGTGGCGCAGAAGGACCACCGAGTCCGTCGACGAGGCGTCCGCGGAACCGACCCGCAGTGGCAGGGTCAAGGCCCGGTCCTACGGCGTGCTGGGCGGCTTCACCACCATGGTCGCCAATGCCGGCGGCCCGGTGATGTCGCTGTACCTGATCTCGGCGGGTTTCCGGAAGCTCGGCTTCCTCGGCACATCCGCCTGGTTCTTCCTGATCGTCAACACCGCGAAGGTGCCCTTCAGCGTGGGCCTCGGGCTGATCGACGCCAAGTCCCTGCTGCTCGACGCCGCGCTGGTGGGTTTCGTCGTGCCGGGCGCCTACATCGGCCGCAGGTGCGCGAGCCGGATCAACCAGCGGCTTTTCGAGCGGCTGGTGATCGGGGCGACCGTGCTGGGCGGCCTGCAGTTGCTGCTGCGATAGGTGCCGGCGCGGGCAGGCCGACCGGCTGCCGGGCGCGGATCTCGCCGCTCATCGCGGCCCGGCCGGTTCGGCGGTCAGTTCGTACGCCCACAGTGCGTCCCGGTCGGCGACTCGGCTGAACCCCGCCCGGGCGAGCACCCGTTGGGACGGCTCGTTGCCGGGGTCGGTGGTGGCCAGCACCGTGTTCACCGGGGGCAGGCTCAACGACCAGTGCGAGATGGCCAGCACGGCGTCGGTGGCCCAGCCGGAGCCGCGTGCCGACTCCGTGAGGTCGTAACCGATCTCGACGGAGCCGTCGGCCGGCGGGCCGTGGTAACCGATGCCGCCGAGCGCCACGTCGTCCGCGGAACGATGGATCACGAACAGCCCCCAGCCCGGCAGAAAGGCACCGGCTTCGACCGTCATCGTCACCATTTTCGCGGCGATCTGGGTGCCGCTGCCGGGGGCGCCGTCGAGCCAGTCGATGCCCGCTGAGCCGGCCTCGGCGAGCACGGCGGCAGCGGCAGGCGACTGCTCGCGCAGGATCAGCCGGCCGGACTCGATGACCAGCAGGCCGTTCTCGCGGGATATGCGGGGTGTCACGGGTCGGGCCACCTTGTGGTCGGTGCGGTGGAGGCCGGTGCCTCCGGCAGGTCGGTGGTCACAGTATCCACCGTGCCCTGTCGCCCTGCCTCGTATACGGGGACGAGCACTCCGTTACGCTTCCGGCTCATGAGCATCCCTGACCAGAGCGAAGCCGTGGACGCCGTCGACGCCGACCCGACCGACCCGGAGCAGCCGGGCCTGACGCCTCGTCAAGCCCGGCGGATACGGATAGTCGTGGCATCCGTGATGATGGTCGCCATCGCGGCCATACTCGCGGAGCGGCTTGCCAGCCGGTCGTCGCTCCTGGTCGTCGCGGACTACGGGATGGCGCTGATCCTCTGCGGCCTGGTCATCGAACTCAGCCGCAGCGGCCGTACCCGGCTGGCGAGCTGGCTGTTGGGAGTCGGCCTGGTCGCGGCGGTGGCCGCCGATTGGCTGATCCTGCCCTGAGGCACCCCGGCCGGACGCTTTCCCGGTGCCCTCAGGTGCTCTGGCCGGAGCCGGTGCCCGATCCGGAAGCGGCCTTGATGCCCTGGGTGATGTCGTCCATCACGGACAGCTTCGGTGCCTTGGCGTTGATGTCGAAGCCCGAGCGGACGACCACCAGCATGTGCGACGCGCTCGGCGAGGGGAAGGCCAGCGACTGGACGTAACCGTCGTCGCCCTTCTTGGTCACCACCTTCCAGCGCACCAGATATCCCTTCTGGCCGGCCACGGTGACCGCCTCGGACTTCAGCTGCTGGTGCGAGGTGATGCCTCCCGACGTGTCGCCGTACGACTCCTGGGCGTTGCCCGAGATGTCCTTCTGGGCTGCGGCTCGTGCGGTGGTGGCGGAAAGCTTCAGGGCGGCCGCCGGGGCGGAGAACACCCCGCCGCGTACACAGGTGGCCGCCTTGCCGCTGTCGTCGGTGCCGGTGGGGCAGGTGTAGGTACCGGTGGTGACTCCGGCGCCGACGGCGCCCGACTGGCCGGTCCAGCCCTTCGGGACCGGAATACTGACCCCGCTGGCCGCGTCCGTCGCGTAGCCGGCCTCGGTCTGCGGAGTCAGCGGGTCCTGCTGTTCCGGGTTCTGGCTCTCGCCGCCCCCACCGCTGCCCCCGGGTGAGTCCGGCTGGGAGGGTGCTCCGGAGGGCGGGCCGGACGGCGAAACGGCCGCGCTCTTCGTAGTGTTGCCCGAGCCGTCCGTCAGCAGATACAAGCCGCCTCCGACAGCCGCGAGCACCACCACGGCGGCGGTGACCGCCGCGCCGATGCGTACCCGGCGGCGGCGGAGCGCGGCCGGCGGCACGCGGAGCTGGTCGGTCCACTGGTAGCCGTCCCACCAGCGTTCCTGGACGGGGCCGATTCCTGTATACCCGGGGTCTGTATGCCAGCCGGGCGGGCTCATCTGGGTCACAGGGTTCACCGTAGTTGGACTGCGTGAAAATCACATGAACCGGTGCCCCGGTCCGGTCCGCGCGGGCGTCAGCGCTGCCGGAATTCCGGCAGCGCCTCCGTCAGCCAGGAGATCCAGTACCTTTCGAGGTCGATGCCGCCGCGCAGCACCAGGTGCTGCAGACGGGTCCCCGCGGAGGGGTCCGGCTGTGAGAAGTCACGCTCCTCGATCGCCAGATACTCCGCGAGTTGCCGCTGGTGCAGCCCCAGATGGCGCTCCAGTTCGGCTCCCAGCCCCTGCGATCCGACCACCGCTGCGGCCCGCAGCCGCAGCAGCAGTGGGTCGCGCACCGCCCGCGGGTCCTCACTCCTGGCCACCCAGCCGGTCAGCTCCTCGCGCCCCGCGGGCAGTACTTCGTACTCCCGCTTCCGACCACGGGACGGCTGCTGGGGCAGCGGTCGGATGAAGCCGGACTTCTCCAGTTTCGCCAGCTCCCGATAGATCTGCTGATGTGTGGCCGACCAGAAGTATTGGAACGACTTGTCGAATCTGCGGGTCAGCTCCAGCCCCGAGGACGGTTTCTCGAGCAGGGCGGTGAGGATCGCGTGCGGGAGGGACATGCGGGCATCCTAGGGACCCGCGGCGGCAACGGTCGCCCGGGGCGGGACCCGGCTCAGAGCGCCGCGGCCAGTTCCGTCCCCTGGCGGATGGCCCGCTTCGCGTCCAGTTCGGACGCCACATCGGCGCCTCCGATGACATGCACCGGGTGGCCGGCGGCGCGCAGCGCGTCGTACAGCTCGCGCCGGGGCTCCTGGCCGGTGCACAGCACGATCGTGTCGACGGGGATCACGTCGCTCTTTCCCTCGACGGTCACATGCAGGCCCTCGTCGTCGATCCGGTCGTACGTCGCTCCCGCGACCATGGTGACCCCGCGGTGCTTGAGTTCCGTGCGGTGGATCCAGCCGGTGGTCTTGCCGAGCCCGGCGCCGACCTTGGTGGGTTTGCGCTGGAGGAGATGGACGGTCCTGGGTGAGGCCGCCCGGACCGGCTCGCGCAGTCCGCCGGGTGTCCGGTGCTCGGTGTCGACGCCCCACTGCCGGAAGAACACCTCCGGGTCCTGGCTCGCCGATTCGCCACTGTCGGTGAGGTACTGCGCGACATCGAAGCCGATGCCGCCGGCTCCGATGACCGCGACCCGCCGGCCGACCGCCGCGCCGTCGCGCAGTACATCGAGATAGCCGACGACGCTGGGATGGTCGACCCCGGGGATCTCCGGCGTGCGCGGGGTGACTCCGGTGGCGAGGACGATCTCGTCGAAGCCTTCGGCGGTCAGCGCTGCGGCGGTGACCCGGGTCTTGAGGCGGACGTCCACTCCGTGCAGTTCGAGCTGGACGCGGTAGTAGCGGAGCGTCTCGTCGAACTCCTCCTTGCCGGGAACGCGCCGCGCGACGTTGAGCTGCCCGCCGATCTCGTCGGCGGCGTCGAAGAGGGTGACCTGATGGCCGCGTTCGCCCGCCGACACGGCGAAGGCGAGTCCGGCGGGTCCGGCGCCGACCACGCCGATCCGCTTGCGGCGCCGGGTCGGGGACAGGACGAGTTCGGTCTCCCGGCAGGCTCGCGGGTTGACGAGGCAGGAGGTGATCAGGCCGCTGAAGGTGTGGTCCAGGCAGGCCTGGTTGCACCCGATGCAGGTGTTGATCGTGTCGGCGCGGCCCTGCCGCGCCTTGTCGACGAACTCGGGATCGGCCAGGAACGGCCGGGCCAGCGAGACCATGTCGCCGAACCCGCCGGCCAGCAGTTCCTCCGCGAGCTCCGGAGTGTTGATGCGGTTGCTGGTCACCACCGGGATGGTGACCGACCCCATGACCTTCTTGGTCACCCAGGTGTACGCGCCCCGGGGGACCGAGGTCACGATGGTCGGGATCCGGGCCTCGTGCCACCCGATGCCGGTGTTGATGATGGTCGCACCGGCTGCCTCGACCTGCCGGGCGAGCGAGACCACTTCCTCCAGTGAGGAGCCGCCGGGGACCAGGTCGAGCATGGAGAGCCGGTAGATCAGGATGAAGTCCGGGCCGACCCTTTCGCGCACCCGGCGGACGATCTCCAGCGGGAACCTGGTGCGGTTCTCGTACGAGCCGCCCCAGCGGTCGTCACGGTGGTTGGTCCGGGCTGCGATGAACTCATTGATCAGGTAGCCCTCGGAGCCCATGATCTCGACCCCGTCGTACCCCGCGCTTTGGGCCAGTTCCGCCGTTCGCACGAAGTCCTCGATGGTGCGCTCGACCTCGTCGTCGGTCAGGGGGTGGGGGACGAAGGGGCTGATGGGCGCCTGCACCGCGCTGGGCGCCACCAGCGCCTCGTGGTAGGCGTACCTGCCGAAGTGCAGGATCTGCAGCGCGATCCGGCCGCCCGCCCGGTGCACTGCCGCGGTCACGGTGGCGTGCTCGGCGGCCTCGGCTTCGGTGGTCAGTTTGGCGCCGCCGTCCCACGGCCTGCCCTGCTCGTTGGGCGCTATGCCACCGGTCACGATGAGCCCGGCGCCGGCCCGGGCGCGGGCCGCGTAGAACTCCGCCAGCCGATGGAAGCCGTCCGGGGCTTCCTCAAGGCCGAGGTGCATCGACCCCATGAGGACACGGTTGGGCAGCGTCGTGAAGCCGAGGTCGAGGGGGCTCAGCAGGTGGGGGTACGGGCTCATCCGGCGCCTCCGTGCGCAGTGGTGGTCAGCTCTTTCTAGACCACTCGGGCGCCTTTATGCAACAAGTTGCATAATGGTCTCCGTCACGCCACGGGGATGCCGGCCGGCCCGTCGAACGTCCCTCCGCCTCTTACCGGAGGCCCTCGAGGACGCATATCCTCCCGATCATGCGCGCCGCACTCTTCGTCACCTGTGTCAACGACGCGGTCTACCCGTCCACCGGCATCGCCGTCGTCCGGCTCCTGGAACGCCTGGGGGTGGAGGTCGGCTTCCCGCCCGAGCAGACCTGCTGCGGGCAGCCGCAGTTCAACACGGGTTACCGGCGGGAGACCGAACCCCTGGTGCGACGGATGGGCCGAGCCTTCGAGGGCTACGACTACGTGGTGACCCCCTCCGGGTCCTGCGCCGCGATGGTGCGCGACAACTATCCGACGATCGGCCGCAAGGGCGCCGACCCGGAGCTCGCCCGGGTCGCCGACTCGCTGGTGCCCCGGATGTACGAACTCACCGAGTTCCTGGTGGACGTGCTGGGAGTGACCGACGTGGGCGCCTACTACCCGCACACCGTCACCTACCACCCCTCCTGCCACGGACTGCGGATGCTCGGCCTGGGCGAGCGGCCGCGCAAGCTCCTCGAAGCGGTCAAGGGACTGGAACTGCGGGAACTGCCCGGCGCCGAGGAGTGCTGCGGCTTCGGCGGCACCTTCGCCATGAAGAACGCGGACGTCTCGGCCGCCATGGGCGAGGACAAGGTCCGCAACGCCGTGACCACCGGCGCGGAGGTGCTCTGCGGGGCCGACAACTCCTGTCTGATGCACATCGGCGGCATCCTGCACCGGCAGGACGCCCCGCTGCGGGCCCTGCACCTGGCCGAGATCCTGGCGAGCACCGAAGAGGAGCCCCACGCATGAGCGGTACCTACCTCGGCATGCCGTCCTTCCCGAAGGCGGCCAGGGAAGCCGTGCACAACGAAACCCTGCGCGGGAATCTGCGGCACGCCACCCACACCATCCGGGACAAGAGGGCGAAGGCGGTGGCGGAGCTGGCCGACTGGGCGCAGTTGCGGGAAGCCGGCAAACAGATCAAGGACCGGACGCTGCGTCACCTGGACGAGTACCTCGTGCAGTTGGAGGAGTCCGTCACCGCCGCCGGTGGCACCGTGCACTGGGCGGCCGACGCCGAAGAGGCGAACCGGATCGTCACCGGTCTTGTGCAGGCGACCGGCGAACGCGAAGTCGTCAAGGTCAAGTCGATGGCGACCCAGGAGATCGGGCTCAACGAGGCTCTGGAGGCCGCGGGCATCTCCGCCTACGAAACGGATCTCGCCGAACTCATCGTGCAGTTGGGCGAGGATCGGCCCAGCCATATCCTGGTTCCCGCGATCCACCGCAACCGGGGCGAGATCCGGGAGATCTTCGCCCGGACCATGAGCGAATGGGGACGGCCGGCTCCGGAGGGGCTGACGGACGCACCCGCCGAACTGGCCGAGGCGGCACGGCTGCACCTCAGGGAGAAGTTCCTGCGGGCCAAGGTGGGGATCTCCGGGGCGAACTTCATGGTCGCCGAGACCGGGACCCTGGTCGTCGTCGAGTCGGAGGGCAACGGACGGATGTGCCTGACCCTGCCCGAGACGCTGATCTCGGTGGTCGGTATCGAGAAGATCGTGCCGACCTGGCAGGACCTGGAGGTGTTCCTGCAGACCCTGCCGCGCTCGTCGACGGCGGAGCGGATGAACCCGTACACCAGCACCTGGACCGGCACCACCGACAGCGACGGACCGCAGAACTTCCATCTGGTGCTGCTGGACAACGGCCGCACCGCCACCCTGGCCGACGAGGTCGGACGCCAGGCACTGCGCTGCATCCGCTGCTCGGCATGTCTCAACGTCTGTCCGGTGTACGAACGGGCCGGCGGGCATGCCTACGGGTCGGTCTATCCGGGGCCGATCGGCGCCATCCTGAGTCCGCAACTCCGGGGCGTCAGGAGCGAGGTCGACGCCTCGCTGCCGTACGCCTCCTCGCTGTGCGGCGCCTGCTACGAAGTGTGCCCGGTCGCCATCGACATTCCCGAAGTCCTGGTCCACCTGCGCGAGCGCGTCGCCGACCAGGGCGGCAGCGGCCACCGCCTGGAGAAGGCCGCCATGAAGGTGTCCGGCTGGGTGCTCAATCATCCGGCCGCGCTCGCCGCCGGCGAACGGGTGGCATCGAAGACCCGCAAGCTGCACCCGAATCGGGTGCCCGGCGCGGCAGCGTGGACCGACAGCCGGGAGCTGCCACAACTGCCGCCGGAACCGTTCCGTGACTGGTGGAAGAAGAACCGCGCATGAGTTCCCGCGATCAGATCCTCGCCCGTGTCCGTGCCGCTGTCGCCGGTGCGCCGGAGGCCGGCGAGGTCTCCCGCGACTACCTCACCAGCCACATCGGCGACGATCCGGCGGCGGCACTCGACCTGCTGCACGAGAACCTCGCGGACTACCGGGCCCTCGTTCACCGCACCGGCATCGACGGGCTCCCCGAGCTGCTCGCCCGACTGCTCGCCGAGCGCGGCGCCGCGACCGTGCTGGCGCCGTCCGGCATCCCGGACAGCTGGCTGGCCGCGACCGGTGCCACCCGGATCGACGACCGCGAGGCATCCACCGCACCGGAGCTGGACGCGGTGGACAGCGTGGTCACCGGGTGCGCGGTGGCCATCGCCGAGACCGGCACCATCGTCCTGGACGGCGGCCCGGACCAGGGCCGCCGCCGGATCACCCTCATCCCCGACCATCACATCTGTGTCGTACGGGCCCCGGACCAGGTGGTGGCGTCCGTGCCGCAGGCCCTGCCGCGGCTCGACCCGGCCCGTCCGCTCACCTGGATCTCAGGGCCTTCGGCCACCAGCGACATCGAACTCGACCGGGTCGAAGGCGTGCACGGACCGCGCACCCTGGAGGTCGTGCTGGTCGAAGGGTGACGTCCGCACGCCACCCGTCCGCACGTCACCCGCCGCACGTCACCCGCCGGTCAGCCGCGGGGCCGACTCCTTCGCGTCGACCGGCCCGGCGAGCCCTTCGGCGAGGCGGCGCGCCCAGGCCGTCAACCCGGCGACATCGATCCCGTACGGCTCGGCCTCCCCGTATGCGTCGAGACCGGCCGCCCCCCTGAGCAGCAGACGCGCCCCGCCCGCGGTATTCCCGCGGGCCGCGTGCGTCAGCCCCACGGCGAGCTGCGCCATCGCACGCCACAGGGCTCGTTCGGCGGCCGGCCCCGCCTTCCAGGCGTCCTCGAACACCTCGTGCGCGTGAAAGGGCATCCCCGCGTCCAACAGCGCCTGCGCTTCGCGCAGGGACTCCGCCGGGGTGCGCACCACCCCCTCGGGCTGTCGCTCCACCCCCGGCGACCCGTATGGCAGGGGCCGCCCCAACCCGTCCCTGGGCCGAGCGTTGCGTGCCCGTCCCGCTGCGTCGCGGTCTCGCTTGTCGTCCATCCGTCGATTGTCGCGCTGTTGTGCCGCCACCTGGCGGAGTCGGCGCCGTGCCCGGAGTGCGGTATGGTTCTCGTGCAGGTCAGGCCGGGGGAAATCCGCAGGTCAGACAGGCATCGGGACGTGGCGCAGCTTGGTAGCGCACTTGACTGGGGGTCAAGGGGTCGCAGGTTCAAATCCTGTCGTCCCGACTCGAAGGAGTCGCAGGTCAAAGGCCGTATCGGAGCATTCCGATACGGCCTTTCGGTCAAGCTAGCCGGCTTCCGGATCGAGGAGCTTGCCGAGCAGGACTCCCACGTGCCGATCGGGAAGAGCGACAGGCCCGACTCTTCCGACGGTCCCCACGGTGTCCGTGATGTCCGTGACCACGTTGTCCCCGTCATCGGTCGGCGTGGCGGCCCGGGCGGGGACCGCGAACGCAAGGAAAGCCCCGACCAGGGACAGAGCGGCGAGAGTGCGCTGTGAGTTCATGCCCTCTTAACGATCATCCCGCGACAACGTGGCGCTCAGGGGTGAAGCTTCTCCTGGCGGGCCAGCATCGCCACGTACTTCTCGATCCGTCTGGCTCTGGTTTCCGGCTTCTTGACGTCCTGGACGCGGTAGAGAATCGCGTACCGGTTCTGCCCGTCGAGCTTCTCGAAGAACTCGGCGGCGGCCGGGTTCGCCGCGAGCGCCTCGGCCAGGTCTTCCGGTACCTCGGCGGACCTCGCCCCCGCGTAAGCGGCCTCCCAGCGGCCGTCCGACTTGGCGCGCTCGACCTCGGCCATCCCGGGGGGCCGCATCCGGCCCTGCTCGGTCAGGGCCGCCACCTTGTCCCGATTGATCATCGACCACCTGCTTCTCGCCGTGCGAGGGGTGAACCGCTGCAGCCAGTACTCGTCGTCGAATGTGGCCTTCTGCCCGTCGATCCAGCCGTAGCAGAGGGCGACGTCAAGCGCTTGGGCGTAGTCCAGGGCGACGGCTCCGCGACCCTTCTTCCTGAGTTTCAGCCAGATTCCCGGTGAGGAGTCGTGGTGCCCCGCGAGCCAGGCCTCGAAGGCTTCGGTGGATTCGAACGACGAGATCTCCAACTCCGCAGCCATGTCAGCAGTGAATCACACCGCACTGCGCGAAGGACGACTTCGGAGCGTGCGGCAACCTTTCGCCTTGCCGTGGCGACTGACGCTGCGTAAGCCATCCCCGGCCCTCGAAAGAGGTGCACACCGTGGTCCACCCCCACACGCATCCCCATCCCCCGCACAGACGCCGCCGCTCCCGGACCCGGGCGTTCCGCACCGTGGTGACGGCCGGCCTGCTCGCCGCCGCCGGGCTGCTCGCGGCAGGGCAGTCCTCGCAGGCGGCGACCGCACGACAGGCGGAGAAACTCGACCGGGGCGTGGTCAGCGTGCACACGAGCAGTGGCAACCTCATCAGCTGGCGCTGGCTCGCCACCGACCCCGACAACGTAGCCTTCAACGTCTACCGGGCCGGCGCCAAGGTCAACTCCTCGCCGATCACCGGATCGTCGAACTACTTCCACTCAGGGGCGCCGAACTCCGCCGACTACACGGTGCGGGCCGTCGAGAACGGTGTCGAGCAGGGCGACTCGGCGCACGCCGTTCAGTTCCGCTCCGGCTACAAGGACGTGCCGATCACCCCGCCGGCCGGTGGCCGGACACCCGACGGCGTCGCCTACACTTATGAGGCCAATGACGCCTCGGTGGGCGACCTGGACGGCGACGGCGTCCTCGACTTCGTGCTGAAATGGCAGCCCACCAACGCCAAGGACAACTCGCAGTCCGGCTACACCGGAGACACGATCGTCGACGGCATCAAGCTCGACGGTACCCGGCTGTGGCGGATCGACCTCGGGAAGAACATCAGGTCGGGCGCGCACTACACCCAGTTCGAGGTGTACGACTACGACGGCGACGGCAAAGCCGAAGTCGCCATGAAGACCGCCGACGGGACCGTGGACGGACAAGGCAGGACCATCGGCAGTGGATCCGCCGACTACCGGAACTCCTCCGGTTACATCCTCTCCGGACCCGAGTACCTGACCATGTTCAACGGGCAGTCGGGAGCCGCGATGGGCACCGTCGACTACGTCCCGGCGCGCGGCTCGGTGTCCTCCTGGGGCGACTCGTACGGCAACCGCGTCGACCGCTTCCTCGCCGGAACCGCGTACCTCGACGGGTCCCGTCCCTCACTGATCATGGCGCGCGGTTACTACACTCGCACCGTCATCGCCGCGTGGGACTGGCGCAACGGCGCCTTCGCCCGCCGATGGACCTTCGACACGAACTCCTCCACCAACAGCGGCAAGGGCTACGACGGGCAGGGCGACCACCAGCTCTCGGTCGCCGACGTCGACGGCGACGGCAAGGACGAGATCGTCTACGGAGCGATGGCCGTCGACGACAACGGGCGCGGTCTCTGGACGACCAGGAACGGGCACGGTGACGCCATGCACGTGGGTGACCTGGATCCGTCCCGGGCCGGCCTCGAGGAGTTCAAGGTGGACGAGGACGGCTCCAAGCCGTCGTCCTGGATGGCGGATGCCAGGACCGGCCAGATCCTGTGGTCCACCGCGCCGGACGGGGACAACGGCCGTGGTGTCTCCGACGACATCTGGTCCGGCAGCGCGGGCGCAGAATCCTGGTCGGCAGCGGCTGACGGGGTGCGTAATCCGAAGGGTTCGGTGGTGGCGAGCCGCAAGCCCGGCAGCGCCAACTTCCTGTCCTGGTGGGACGGTGACACCACACGCGAACTGCTCGACGGCACTCATATCGACAAGTACGGGACGTCCTCCGACACCCGCCTGCTCACCGGCGCCTCCGTGCACTCCGACAACGGCACCAAAGCGACCCCGGCGCTCTCGGGTGACATCCTCGGTGACTGGCGCGAGGAGGTCGTCTGGGCCACCTCGGACAACACCGCGCTGCGCATCTACTCCACCCCCGACGTGACCGGCACCAGAATCACCACACTGCTCCAGGACACGCAGTACCGGACGGCGCTGGCCTGCCAGAACACTGCGTACAACCAGCCGCCGCACCCGAGCTTCTTCATCGGCAGCGGGATGGCGACGGCGCCACGGCCGACCGTCACCACCCCCTAGGCCGGCCCGGTCAGCGGTGGTCGACGGTCAGCGGTTCGAAGGCGATCCGGGTCGTCGAACCGTCGTCCGCCCAGCCGACCTCGACCGCGTCCCCGTCCACCCGCACCCCGCTCACGACGTCGGTGAGCGGGGCTGCGTCGGATTCCCCGGTCAGCGTGGCGAGAGCGACGAAGAGCGCGGTGCCCTGCACCGGGGCACTCAGTCGGGGCAGCACCGCCCAGCGGGTGAAGGCGGTTCCCTGCGGGGCGCGGACCTCGCCGTGGTCCTCCCAGCCGTGCAGCCCGAGAAGTTCCGAACGCACCCCTTCCTCGGCCGGCTTAACGGGGCCGGCCGCCCAGCCGGTGTGTTCCACCCGGGCGCCGTGCGGAGCGCCGGCCACCCGGTGCACCCGTAGCTCGTACCGCCCGCGGACCACCGTGACGCTCTCCACCCGCAGTCCCGGCACCATCGGCGCCCCCGAGGTGAAGACCGGCCGGTGCCAGGACGCGGCCCAGCCCCAGCCGTCGCCCTGTCCGGCGCCCAGTGGCCGGATGGCGCGGCGGCCGCTGCGCTCACCCGCGATCACCACGGCGAGGTGGTTGTCCGCGGCGTTCTCCCTGGCCGTCGGTCCGGTCACGGTCGAGTAGGCATGACGGCTGTAGAGCGGGTCGTCAAGTACGCCCGACTCGCCTTCGTGCGGCCGGAGATGGTCGCTGCCGTGGTTGTGCAGCCGTACGATGCCGTCCGCCTGCGTGGTCTGTACGAGCAGTCCCGGTGCCGGCAGCGCGAGCACCTGGTCGGGGCCCTCACTGGGCGCCATCTCCTCGGTAGCCGTCCACAGCGGATGATCGGCCGGCGCCAGCAACGCGACGAAGGCCTTGGACGCCCAGTAGGGGGACGCGGGACCCGAGTAGTGCTGGATGGAGGCGTCGTGCGGGCCGTGCCAGCCGAGGCTCAGCAGCCCGTCGCTGCCGACAGCACCCCGGTCGACGAAGTAGCGCAGGGCGCCGCTGGCCAGGCGCCGTGAGGCGCCCGGCGCGAGCGGGGTGTGGCCGGTGAGCGCGCCGAGCGCCACCGACGACGCGGCCGCGAAACGGTAGGAGAGCGAGCGGCCGAAGTGGATCGGTGCGCCGTCGGCGCCGAACAGCAGGGAGAAGCCCTCCAGATGTTCGCGCAGCCTGCTGCCGTAACGGGCGGACAGCCGTTCGTCGCCCGACAGATGGGCGTCGAGCACCGGATACAGGTGCAGCGCCCAGCCGTTGTAGTGGTCGAAGGCGCGGCCGTCACCGTCCGCGTACCAGCCCTGTCCGCGATACCAGCCGTCGAGCAGGTCGAGTGCCCGTTCCTTGGCGCGGGCCGTCTCCGTGTCGCCGCGGCCGACCGACTCCAGGAACGCGGCCACCGAGTAGGGGAAGAGGTACCAGTTGTTGGGGGCGGGGACGTGGCGCAGCGAACCGCGCAGCCATTCCTCCGCACGGTCCTGCACCGCGCTGTCCAGCCGGTCCCACAGCCAGGGGCGGGTGAGCCGGAGGCCGATGGCGACCGAGGCGGATTCGACCATCGGCTGGCCGAAGACGGTGTGATCGCGGATCAGCGGCCAGGATTCCATGTCGTCCCGGCCCGGGGTGCGGGTGCCCGCCGCGAGTCCGTCCGCATACCGGTCGAGCCAGCCGTGCGGGTCCTCGCCGTCCGCGCCCGCCACCCGGAAGGCGGCGGCCAGGAAGGTACGCGCGTACCCCTCGAGTCCGTCGGAACGCACCCCCGAGCCGGAGGGCCGTCCCGGCAGATCGAGCAGCGCCCGGCCGGGGGTCGCCCACTGCCACGCGGCGTGCAGCAGGCCGTCGGCCGCCGCCTCCCAGTGCGCGCGGGTGTAACCGGTGCCCGGGCTCAGTACCCGGTCGTCGGCGGGGAGTGCAAAAGGAGACGTCATGCGAGGAATGCCAGCCTTTCCTGGTGTACGGGATGGGCGAAGCCGTCGCCCGCGGCCCAGCGGCGCACCTCGCCGATGGCCAGATCGGCCAGTCTTCGCCACTCGTTGCCCTGCGAACCCGCCAGGTGCGGGGTGATCAGCGCGTTCTCGCACTCCCACAGCGGGTGCCCGGGCGGCAGGACGTCGGGGTCGGTGACATCGAGTACCGCCCGGATCCGGTCCTGCCGGAGTACGTCGATGAGCGCCTCCTGGTCCACCACCGGGCCGCGCGAAGTGTTGATGAGGACGCCGTCCCGCCGCATCGAACCGAGCAGCTCGCGGCTGACCAGTCCACGGGTGGCGGGCAGCAGCGGAGTGTGGACGCTCACCACGTCGCTCTGCGAGAAGAGCTCGTCGAGGCCGACCTGCCGCACGCCGAGAGCGGCGGCCTCCGCCGCGGCGACGTACGGGTCGTGCAGCAGCACCGGCAGATCGTACGGGCGCAGCAGTTCGATGACGCGCCGGCCGATCAGTGAGGCGGACAGAATGCCCACCGTGCGACGGTAGTTGCCGACCTCCGGCGAAGTGCCGAGCGCACTGTCGCGGTGACGGGCCGCGCGGTAGGAGCGGGCCCGTTCCAGGACCCGCTTGCCGGAGAGCAGGATCATCGCGACGGTGTATTCGGCCACCGGCAGGGCGTTGGCAGCGGCGGCCGACGAGACCTCGATACCGCGTTCCCAGCAGGCCTCGGTGATGTGGCCGCGGACCGTGCCCGCCGTGTGGACCACGGCACGCAGCCGGGGAGCCGCCTCCAGGACGGCGCCGTCCAGTGGCGGGCAGCCCCAGCCGGTGACCAGGAGCTCCGTATCGGCCAGCACGGCGCGAGCACGTTCGGTGGTGAAGTCGTCGAGCACCGGCAGCGGCGCCGGGTCGCAGACCTCGGCCAGCGCGGCCAGCGGTTCGGGGCCGAGTACCGCGGTTGCCGCTTCCGGGCTCATGGCCACAGCGGTGCGCGGACGGTGTGCGGTGGGGGTGCTGCTTGGCATCGTTCTCCTGTGTGGGGGGTGGCGGCTCGACGGTTCGGTCACTTGACGGCACCCGCCGTGAGCCCCGAGCGCCAGAAGCGCTGCAGCAGCGCGAAGGCGAGGATCAGCGGCAGCACGGCGAGCAGTGAACCCATGATCACCACGGGGTAGTACTCGGGCGAGACGGTGGCGGCACTGTTCCAGGTGTAGAGGCCGAGACTCACCGGATACAGGTTCTGGTCGGACAACATCACCATCGGCAGGAAGAAGTTGTTCCAGATGGCGGTGAGCTGGAAGAGGAAGACGGTCACCAGGCCCGGCCCGAGCATCCGCAGCGCAACCCGGAAATAGGTGGCCAGCTCGCCGGCACCATCCACCCGCGCCGCTTCGAGCACCTCGTTGGGTACGTACCCCTGGCTGAAGATCCGGCCGAGATAGACACCGAAGGGATTGAAGAGGACGGGGATGAAGACCGACCAGAAGGTGTTCACCACTCCGGTCGCGGACGCCATCAAGTAGAGCGGCAGCGCCAGTACGGTCTGCGGCACCATGACCGCGGCGAGGACCAGACCGAACAGCTTCTCCTTGTGGGCGAAGCGGTACTTGTCGAAGGCGTAGCCGCAGGCAACGCTCAGCAGGGCGCCGAGCGCGGCGCCGAGGACCGCGTACAGCAGGCTGTTGCCGTACCACCGGACGTACAGGCCGCCGTCCATCGCGAAGAGGTTCTTCAGGTTGTGCAGGAAGGAGAAGTGGTGGAGCGACAGCAGCTTGCTGCCGAACAGCGAGTCCTGGTCCTTCGCCGCGGCCAGCACCAGCCACAACACCGGCAGCACGGTGTACAGCACCGAGATGCCCACCACCAGATTGACCACCGAACGGCCGAGCAGCCGGGGCCGCAGGGCTGCTGCGGTGCGAGTGGAGCTCGTCGCGCTCATCGGGCTGCCTCCTCGGGTGCGTCGGTGCGGTTGGTCCACCGGGTGACTCCGTAGGACAGCGCGATCGTGCAGATCAGCAGCACCACCGAAGCGGCTGCCGCCAGCCCGTAGTTGTTGCGGGTGAACGCCGCGTCGTAGATGTACATGCTGGGCGAGAAGCGGGAGTTGATCATCGGGCTGGACTGGCTGAGCAGGATCGGCTCGGTGAACAGCTGAAGCGCGAAGATGAGCGTGAACATCGCCACCATCACGATCGACGACCGCACCAGCGGGGTTTTGACCTGGAGTGCCGTACGGACCGGGCCCGCCCCGTCGACGTGCGACGCCTCGATGATCTCGCGCGGTACGGCCTGCAGCGCCGCGTAGAAAACCACCATGTTGTAGCCCAGGTTGCTCCACAGCGCGATGTTCGCGATCGCCGGGATCACGGTGTGCACACCGAGGAAGTCGATGGTGATGTCGGCCTTGCCGAGCAGATCGATCACCGGACTCAGGCCAGGAGTGTAGAGGTACAGCCAGATGATGGCGGCGATGATGCCCGGCACCGCGTGCGGCAGGAAGAGACCGAGCTGCGCCCAGGAGCGCAGCCGGACCACACCGGAGTCCAGCAGCAGCGCCAGCGCCAGCGAGCCGATCACCAGCAGCGGGATGTAGATCAGGCTGTACACCACGATGGTGCCCAGCGCGCCGAGGAAGGTCGGGTCGGTCAGGACCGCGGAGTAGCTGCGCAGTCCGACGAAGACCCGGCGTTCCGGGCCGAATCCGAGCCCCGGCTCGTCGTCACTGAAGAAACTCAGCCACACGGCCGTCCCGACCGGGATCAGGAAGATCGTGACCAGAAGAATGAAGAACGGTGTCATCAGGACGCCGCAGGCGCCGAGTTCGCGGCGCCTGGCCGGCCTACCGGGGGAGCGCGGCGCGGGCCCGGCGGCCGAAGACGCCTGCGACGGACGGGCTGCGGTGCCGGACGGGAGTGAAGCGGGGGTGGTGGCGGGGCTGCTCATGAGTGTCACCTGCCTCTCTGCTGCTGGAAGGGGATCAGGGGTCAGTTGTCGCGCTCGGTGGTGGCGAGGCCGAGCGCCTTGAGGTCCGGCATGGTGCCTCGCTGTGCCGCGCGTACCGCATCGATCAGGGAACCCTGGCCGCCGCTCGCCCGTGCGAAGCCGTCCTGCATCACCTTTCCGGTCGCGGTCATCCGCGGTCCCCAGACCCAGCCGTCCCGGATCTTGTGCGCTTCCTGCTCGAAGAGGCCGTAGATGTCCTGGCCGCCGTAGTAGGCGCGGTCGAAGGCCTTGCGCCCGGTGCCGACCAGTCCGGGCGCGGCCGGATACTGGCTGCTCGCACCGCTGGCGAGCCGGGCGCGCAACGCGTCGGGGTGCGCCACCTGCCACTCGATGAACTCCAGGGCCGCCTCCGGGTGCGCACTGCTCTCGGTGACCGCGAAGGTGGAGCCGCCATGGGTGCCGAGAGCGGGGGCAGCCGGCTCCCACTGGGGGAGCGGGGCGATGGCCCACTGTCCCTTCTGGCCGGGATGAGCGGTCATCTGCGCCCCCGCGTCCCAGGCTCCGCTGAGCCTGGCCAGGACGAGCCCGCCGCCGACCTGTGCATCGTTCTGCTGGCTGTCCACCGCGTTCACGAAGACCAGGTCCTGGTCGATGAGGCGCTGCCAGTACGACGCGATGCGGCGGCTCGGCCCGTCGGTGAGCGACACGTTCCATGCGCCGCCCGACGTGTCGAACCACTGGGCGCCGGCCTGCCAGGCCCACGCCGCGAACTGAGGGGCGCCGTCGGTGGGGAACGTGGTGATCCTGCGACCGCCGCCCGTACGGCGCACCGTCCTGGCCGCCTCCTCGAACTCGTCCCACGTGGTCGGGGGATCGATCCCGTACTTCCGGAAGAGGTCGCTGCGGTAGTGCATCACCATCGGTTCGACATCCAGCGGCAGACTGAACGTTCGCTTCTCGAAGGTGGTCAGGCCGAGTGACTGCGGCAGCAGTTTCGCGCGCAGACTGTCGCTGACCAGGCCGGTGATGTCGCGGGCAACACCATCGATGGCGAAGCCGGGAAGCTGGGGATACTCGATGGTGGCGACGTCCGGGGCATTACCGGCCCGGGCCGCGTTGCTGAGTTTCGCGTAGCCGCCCTGGCCACCGGTGGGTATTTGCTGGAAGTCGACCTGGATCGTGTCGTGGGTGCGATTGAACGCGTCCACCACCTGCTGGCTGCCGCGCAGCGCGGACCAGAAAGTGATACGCGTGGCGTTCTTCGCCTTCCTGCGGCTGAGGGTGCCGGCCGTACCCGTGCTGCCCGGCTGCGCAGACCCGTCACCACCGCTGCAGGCGCTCAGCGCTCCTGCCAGAGGCAGCGCGGCGATCGTGGCGAGCACGGATCGACGGCTCTGTGGGCCGGGCATGGGCGCCTCCCGCGGCTGTTGAGTCGAGACACGGGAATACTGATCGGCTGATCGGAGCAGGTCAATAGATCGATCGGAAGAAAGTCGAAGCGGTCAAACAATCAGTGCGCGGGAGTCCGGGCCGACCCGCGCACCTTCAGCGTCGGCAGCAGTTCCGTCCGGCGCACCGGGCCGCTGTCGCCTGCCGGGCGGGACAGCCGGTGCAGCAGCAGTTCGGCCGCGGCCCGGCCGATCTCCGCCTTCGGCGGGGAAACGGCCGTCAGCGGCGTGCTGCCCAGCGCCGCGACCACATCGTCGTACGCCACCACCGAGCAGTCCTGCGGCACCCGCACACCGCTCTCGGCGAGTCGCTGCACCAGCATCAGTGCGTCCACATCACCGTGCAGCACCGCACCGGTCGCTCCGCGTTCGCGCAGCAGCGCGGCCAGGTCGAGCGGCGCGGCCACGGTGCCGGCCGGCGTCGTCACGGTCGTCCGCCCGGCGGCGCGACCCGGCTCGGGCACCGCGTTCGGGGTGCTGAGCACCACGGTCCAGTCCTCCACCTCGGGCCTGGCCGCCGCGATCTCCGCGAACGCCGCACGGACGGTGCGGGCGGTGGGACTGTCGTCGCGGGCGGCCAGCACGATACGACGGTGCCCCAGGGCCACCAGATGGTCGACCGCGAGATGCACTCCGTACCAGTGGTCCGAGCACACCGAGTCCAGCGCGTGCAGGGCACTGCCCGGCCGCGGGCGCCGCTCCATCAGCACGGTCGGCACCTGCACATCCGCGAGCCAGCCGTAGTCCGCCTCCTCCGAGACGGCGCTGCGCCACCGCGGCGCGATCAGCAGGCCGCGCGCCCCGCTCGCCAACGCCCTCTCCACCAAGGGGTGTTCGGCGCCCGCAGACTGCGGGGCGATATGCAGCGCGATCCGCATTCCGGATTCCTCCAGGACGCTACGGGCGCCGTGCAGGGTCTCGTAGAGGTACGAATGCCGTTCCGGCACCACCAGGACGACCGCGCCGCCATCCGCCGTCGGTTCTCCCGCGGATGCACCGGCCGGTTCCCCGGGGCGTGCGGCCGGGACGGCGCGCAGTTCTCCGATGTCGTCCACCGGTCGGGCCACCCCATGTCCGCGCCGCAGTTTTCCGGCCAGCGTCAGCTCCTCGACATCGCGCCGGACGGTGACCACCGAGACCTCGAGTTCGTCGGCGAGCGCGCTGACCTTGACGGTGCCGCGTGACTGCACCACGGCGAGGATCCGCTGTCGCCTGAGTTCGACCGGTTCCCGCATGCTGTTGGCCCCCTCGCCGCACCGCTGCACACTGTCTGTTTGAACGCTTCGACTGAGCGTCTGTCGCAGCATAGCGATCGGCACCCGGCTGTCCACTGCTCCGCAGCCCGGACAAATCGCTTGCGCACCGGGGCGGCCCTTGCTGTACTGCTTTCGCCGGGCTGTGGTTCTGCCGGGCTGTTCTCCTTACCGGTAAGGCGACCAGGGAGCTGATCATGCGCGGATCTTTCATGTTCATTCGGACAGGAATTCACCCCTATCTCGAGGACATGGAACTTCGTGCGCTCTCTGAACCTGGGAATTCTCGCCCATATCGATGCCGGTAAGACCAGCCTGACCGAGCGGCTGCTGTATGCCACGGGCGTCATCGAAGAGATCGGCAGCGTGAGTGACGGGAATACCAGCACCGATACTCTCGCGCTGGAGAGGCAACGCGGCATCACGATCAAGTCGGCTGTCGTCTCCTTCGTCATCGGCGATGTCACGGTCAATCTGATCGACACTCCGGGCCATCCGGATTTCATCGCCGAAGTGGAGCGCGCGCTGAGCGTGCTGGACGGCGCCGTGTTGGTGGTTTCCGCGGTCGAGGCGGTGCAGGCACAGACCCGCGTACTGATGCGGACACTCCGACGCCTGCGCATTCCCACGCTCATCTTCGTGAACAAGATCGACCGCCCCGGTGCCCAGGGTGACAGCATCCTGCGGGGCATCTCCGGGAAACTGAGCAGCGCCGCCGTCGCGATGGGCTCGCCCAGCGAAGTCGGCACCCGGGGACCCGCATTCACTCCCTACGGGGCCGACGACACCCACTTCACGGACGCCCTGACCGACGTGCTCGCCGAGAACGACGACGTGTTTCTCGCCGCCTGCCTCGACGACCGCACGCCGGTGCCGTACAGCGGTCTGCGGAGCGTACTGGCCGCGCAAACCCGGCGGGCGCTCGTTCACCCGGTCTACTTCGGCTCGGCCCTGACCGGTGCGGGTGTGGACGCGCTGATTGCCGGGATCAAGGAGCTACTGCCGTCCTCCGAGGGCGACGTGGACGGCCCGGTCTCGGGCACCGTCTTCAAGGTCGAACGCGGCCCGGCCGGCGAGCGGATCGCGCAGGTACGCATGTTCTCCGGCACCATCCATACGCGACGGCTGCTGCGGTTCGGCCGGGACAGCGAGGCGAAAGTCACCGCGATCGGTGTCTTCGAGCGAGGTTCGGTGGTGAGTCGTGCATCGGTCTCCGCGGGGCAGATCGGGACGATCCGCGGGCTCGGCGGCATTCAGGTGGGCGATGTGATCGGCGTACCGCGCAAGGACGCCGCACCGCGTCACCACTTCGCCCCGCCCACCCTGGAAACGGTCGTCGTCCCCTGCCGCCCGGCCGACAAGGGGGCGCTGCACACAGCGCTCTCGCAGCTCGCCGAGCAGGACCCACTGATCAACCTCCGGCACGACGGGATGCGGCAGGAGATTTCCGTTTCGCTCTACGGTGAGGTTCAGAAAGAGGTGATCCAGGCAACGCTGGAGAGTGAATTCGGGTTGGCCGTATCCTTCCGGGAGACGACCCCCATCTGTATCGAAAGGCCGGCCGGCACCGGGAACGCCGTCGAATACATCGCGAAGGATCCCAATCCCTTTCTCGCCACCGTCGGACTGCGTATCGAACCGGCACCGGTCGGCAGCGGCGTGGAATTCCGGCTGGAGGTGGAACTCGGCTCCATGCCCTACGCTCTGATCAAGGCGGTCGAAGACACCGTGATGGAAACCCTGGGCCAGGGGATGTGCGGATGGCAGGTCACCGACTGCACGGTCACCCTGACGCACTCCGGTTACTGGGCGCGGCAGAGCCACGCGCACGGCACCTTCGACAAGAGCATGTCGAGCACGGCCGGGGACTTCCGCAATCTGACACCGCTGGTGCTGATGGACGCCCTGCGACAGGCCGGTACCACGGTGCACGAGCCGATGCACCGCTTCCGGCTCGAGGTCCCCGCCGACGCCTTCGGTGCGGTGCTGCCGGTTCTGGGGCGGCTGCGCGCCGTTCCGCACACCCAGTCCGTACACGGTGCCTCGTACCTCCTGGAGGGGGACATCCCAGCGGCGTCGGTGCACCGGCTGGGACAGCAACTGCCGACCCTGACCAGCGGTGAGGGCGTGCTGGAGTCCACCTTCGACCACTATCAGCTCGCCGGCGCGGAGATTGCGTCCCGGCCGCGGACGGACCGTGATCCCCTCGACCGCAAGGGGTATCTGCTGCGGGTCGTACGGCGGGTCGGCGGGCAGGGCGGCGCCGGCTAACCGGGCCGTACCCCGGTGGCCTCCAGCAGCGCCCGGCGGCAGAGCGTGTCGGCGCTGCGGGTGGACTCCGGAAGGCGGTAGTGGGGAGACAAGCACAGTGTGTGGGCACAGGCGTTGTCGATGCCGACCCGGTGGCCGACCGAGACGAAGACCGGCTTGACGCCGTCCTGCGTGCGCAACGCCCGGCCCACCTCCTCACCGTCGTCGGCGATGAGCGCGGTGAACTCGCCGCGACGGTCGCCCGGTTGCTCGTACGAGAAGGCGAAGGGGTTCTTCGCGACGCCGATCACCGGCAGTCCGGTCAGTACGCCCAGATGGCTGGCCAGGCCGAAGCGCCTGGGGTGCGCCAGGCCGTAACCGTCGCAGACCACGAGACCCGGGTCCACGGTGAGCGAATCCAGCGCCGCCAGCACGGTGGGGATCTCCCGGAAGGCCAGGAGCCCCGGAACGTACGGGAACGCGACCCGGCCGACAGCGGTCGCCCGGTCGACGACCGCCAGGGTGGCGGCATCCAGCACGACGGCAGCGGCGGCCACCACGTCCCGCTCGTCGTCGTACGCCACATCGACACCGGTGATCAGACCGGTGCCCGGCGGCGGACCGGGCTCGTCCAGCACCACACGGGTACGCAGTTCGTCCTGTATCGCGCGGGCTGCTGCCTCGTCGGCGGGTGTCTCCATGGAGGCCACTGTAGGGGCCCGGCATCCTCGCCCCGGGTGACACGTGTGTCGGCCGTTCCGCCCGGATGGCCCAGCACCGGTACGGCTGGGCGGTCCGTTGCGCGGAGAGTGGAGAGGTACGCCCGAAGCCGTTGTCCGCAGCCACTCACCTGGAGCCCCGATGACCTGCATCAACCGACATGACCTCGGACTGCTGGCGCTGCGGCTCGGTACCGGCGCGGTGCTCGGCGCGCACGGGGCCCAGAAGTTGTTCGGCTGGTTCGGCGGCGGCGGACTCGCGGGGACGGCGGCCGGAATGGAACACATGGGCTTCCTGCCGGGCCGCCGAAGCGCGATCGCCGCCGGGCTCGGTGAGGCGGGTGGTGGCGCGCTGCTGGCACTCGGCCTGGCGACGCCCGCTGCCGGGGCGGCGGCAGCGGGAGCGATGGCCGGAGCCGTGGCGGTTCACGCCCCGGCCGGCTTCTTCGCCCAGAGCGGCGGCTACGAGTATCCCGCCTTCCTCGGTTTCACCGCTGCCGTGATCGGACTGGCGGGACCGGGCCGTCTCTCACTCGACCGCGCGACCCACCACCGGTTCGACCAGCCGTGGACGGTCGGCGTGGCCTTCGCGGGCAGCGCGCTCGCGGTCGTCGCCGTCGTCGGGAAGCGGATCAGGGTGCAGGCCGAGGCGGCGCAGGCCGCGGCGGCCGCCGCGGTGGGCAGCGAGTCCGACGCCGAATAACGGCGATGGCGGCGCCATGGTTCGGCGCCGCCACCGGCGGTCGGTGAGGCCCGGTCAGGCGATGGACGCCGAGATGATGGCCGCGACCGCGATGTTGCAGGAGGCGGTGACCCATACCGCGGGGTGCGGCTCCTGCTCGACCAGCGTCGCGCCGAGCTTCCCCGGGGTGACCAGGTCGACGATCAGGAAGGCGACCGCCATCATCACCAGGCCGAGCACACCGAACAGCGCGGTCGACGCAAGGCCCTTGCCGAAGTCGTCGTACGTCGTCCATATGGACGTGAACACGATCCCGCCGATGCCCAGCAGCGCCGAACTGAGCAGCGTGGCGGCATTGCGGTTGCGTTCCTCCCAGATCTGCCGGCCGAGCTTTCCGGGGGTCAGCAAGTCCACCAGGACGATGCCGAGAATCAGCAGCACCACTCCGAGGGCTCCGTAGACGGCGGCGCGGCCAAGTCCGTTGACGATGTCGTTCATCGGGAAGCGTGTCTCCACTGGTCGGGTTGTTCGCGGTCAAGGAGACGCAAAACCTATCGCACGGTCCTGTCCGCACGTCAGGGCACGAACATCACGGTCACTGCTCCGACTTGGTGGACGCGCGGCTCACTTGGCGTACATCACCGTCCCGAAGCCGAGCTGGTCGAAGCCTCCGCTGGTCGATCCGTAGTCTCCGCCGCCGCCCTCGGGTCGGACCTTCTCGGCCATCGCCGTGATGTAGGGAACGGACAGCTTGCGGCGCCCCGCGTAGTGGTAGTGCAGGATGTCCCACACCGGCCTGAGCTGCCCGCGAGAGCCGGACGAGATGACGGTCTGCTCGCTGTACGCACAGCTCTGCCCGGTGCCCCAGGTGTACTTGGTGAACGGTACGTCCTGCCCCAGGTTGTACTTGGCGACGTACTGGGCGGCCTTCATGAACCGGTTGCTGTCGTAGCCGTACAGGTCGTCGCCCTGGTTCCAGGCCATTTCGCAGAACGCGCCCATCTGGCCCATGCCCATGATGGTGTGGCCCTGGTCGCGGCCGCTTTCCTGCCACTGCGCGAGGCCCTCGCTGTCGTACAGGAAGGGGACCGCATGGCCGATGGAGCCGTTGCCCGCTCCGGTCTTGAAGTAGTTCACGGCCTGGTCGTACTTCGCGCCGTCGTCGCACAGGATGCCGATGGCCAGGATGGAGTTCATGTTGCACAGGTCCCAGTTCGCCCAGTAGTTGGTGATGCAGGCGTCGTTGTGACCGGTGAGGAACTGGTTGTTGAGCGGGTAGAAGACGTTGAGCATCATCGTCTTGAACCGGTCGAGGTCGAAACCGCTGTATCCGCGCATCAGTTCCGCCGCGTTGGCGAACTGGTAGCCGTAGATTCCGGCGGCCAGGAAGCGGTCGGCGTTGCCGGTGACCGTGGTGAGCTTGGCCGACCAGGCGTTGAGGATGTCGCGGGCGGCGTCACCGTTGGCCGAGGTCCCCGCGATCTTCCAGCGCAGGGCGTTCTGGTAGGCGGCGTGGATGTCGTTGTAGAGGATGCCGTAGTTTTCGCCGGTGCCGCCACGGATGATGGTGGCCTGCGGGTTCGCCTTCCAGGTGCTGGCCGAGTGGGAGTTGGCGGTGATCCGCTGCCAGCCGGACAGCCACGGGTCGTCACCCGCGGCCACCCGGACCTTGGCTCGGTTCAGTTCGCCGTAGGCGTGCAGCGCACCGGGGTGGGCGAACGTCGCGGGAGCGGCGTTCGCGCTGCCACGGGTCAGAACTGTGGCAGCGCCGCCCAGGGCGCCGGCGGCTGCCAGGCCGCCGGCGGTTCGCAGCAGGCTGCGGCGACTCATCCTGTGTTGGTTGTGCTCGCGGTGTGTGGTGTCGCGGTCGATGGAGTTCATACGTGGGGTGTCTCCATTCTGCGAGATCTTCGAGTCCCTGCGGGACTCTTCGAATGGGGGGCTCTCGTTCCGGACCCGTGGCTCTAGCTGATGCTCACGTGGTCGAAGACCGTGGTGCTGAGGGTCATCGGATCCCGGGAGCAGACCATGAGCCCGGCGTAGTAGGAGGCGTCACCGAAGTCCGGGACGGTGTCCCGGCCGAGAGAGGTCCAGGTGACGCCGTCGGACGAGACGGCCGCGGTGAAGGTGGTGCCGGTGCGCCGCAGCCGCAACCAGAGGGACAGCGGGGTGGGGGCGCCGCCGGTGAAGGTGGTGCGGCCCGCCACGGTCTTGCGCAGCAGGAGTTGTGGGGTGCCGGCGGCGGCGTTGCCGCTGCTTGTCACGATCGCACCGGCTGCCTGGTCGAACGGTGACAGCGACTTGGCCATCAGCAGGCCCACCCGGTCCGCCGTGACGGAGCCCGCCCGCGAGACGATCCGCGCGGTGATCTCGCAGTCGCCGGTCACCGGCAGGCGGGCGAACTGGCCGGTCATCCCCTGTCCGTTGACGTTCAGATCGCTGCCGGCGCCACGGACGGTGAAGCTGCCGCTCTCATAACTGGTGATCCCGGGTGTGCGGACGGCCGCCACACCGTACGTGCCCAGTTGTCGCTCGTCGAGGACGAAGTCGCCGACGTCGCCGTATGTCCAGGGCGCGGGTGGCGGTGCGCCGACGGTGAGCCCGAGAACCGTGCCGGCGTTCCCGGTCGCGTTGCCGGCCGTCGTGCGGACCGTGAACTCGCCGGTTCCGGTGGGTGTTCCGGAGATCAGACCGGTCCTCCTGTCCAGGTCCAAACCTGTGGGCAGCCCCGCCGCGGAGAAGCGTGTCGGTTCGTGCGAGGCGCTGATGAGGTAATCGAAGGGGACCCCCCGGTTGGCGTAGGCGGTGGCCGAAGCGACCGCCTCCGGCGCCGCGGGGCTCGGCATGACGGCGCTCACCGGGTCGGGGCGCGGGCCGGTTCCCGCGGAGTTGGCCTTTGCGACGGTGTAGTAGTACGTCCGTCCCGGTGTGCCGGTCGCGTCGGTGTACCGGGTGCGGGCGCCGAAACCCAGCGGGCCCACCGCGGTGGCGATCTTCTCGTACCGTCCTGCGGCACGGGTCGCCCTGAGCACCGTGTACCGGGCCGAAAGGTCCGGGTCGGTCCAGGTGAGTTCGACCGCGTCGGCCGCTGCTTCGGCCCGCAGGCCGGTGGCCGTGCCGGCCGGTCGGGGTATCGTCCAGCCGCCTCCCGCCGGGGCCTGCACGCTGACGTTGTCGAACGCGGCGGTCCCGGTCTCGGCGTACGACGCGTCGACGCCCAGACAGGAGCTGAACACCAGACCGATGTGCGCGTTCCTGCCCAACTCGACCTCGCTGGAGCCCACCTCGGTCCAGCTGACGCCGTCGGGGGAGATCCATCCGGTCAGCCGGTTCGTGCGGCGCTCCAACCGCACCCAGTACGGCCTGCGCAGCCGGTAACCGTCGCCGGCCGCCTCGACGTACGGCGCGGTCAGCGGTGTCGCCGACTCGGGGAGCGTTCCGAGGTCGGAGATGGGGAAGGAGGCACTGGTGGTGATCGTCTGCTGCTGGGACGGTGCGACCGGTGTGCTGCCGGTGCCGGTGGTCGGCCCGCCCGGCGCCGGCCGGGTGGTCCATACGCCGCTCCAGGTGTGCAGCGGCAGGCCCTGGATCAGCATCGCGGCGTGCGCCGTGTTCGCCGCCAGGGACCCGCGGACGGCGACGCCCACCTTGGAGTACTGCGAGCTGAGCGGATACACCACCCGCGCCGTGATCACGCCGTCCCCGTGCAGCGGCAGATGAACGAAGCGCAGGGCATCGGCTGTGCCACCGATGTCGGCGCCACCCGCCTCCAGGACGAATCGCTCACCGTCGAAGACCGTACTGCCGGCCCTGCGCACGTCCCCGACGTCCCGCGCCTCCCAGTGCCCGGGGAGCCCCGCGGTAGCGGCGACGGCGGATGACGTCGCGCTCTCGCCGGACGAGTCCGTGGCCGACACGGTGTAGTAGTACGTCCGGCCCGCGTGCACCGCGTCATCGGTGTACGGAGCGGTCGTGACCCCGGCGGCGACTTGCTCGTAGGGTCCGCCGGGTGCGGTCGACCGCCGTACGGTGTAGCCGGTCGCCCACGCCGACGGCAGCCAGGAGACCTGGACCGCTCTGTCCTCACCGGCGGCGAAGAGCCCGGCCGGCGCTGTCGGCGCGGCGGGGGAGGCCTGAGCTCCGGCGTAGGTCAGTGTGCCCCAGGACGGCAGGTCGTCGTTGCTCCCCTCCACCGCACGGGCCCCGCCGGCACCGCGGAACAGCACTCGTTTCGTGTTGGGTGCGTCGAGCCCGCGCACGCCGTCGTAATGGGCGTACGCCATCTCGTAGATGGGTGGCAGGTTGCCCCGCGAGATGGCCGACACGGCCGTCTTGATGTACTTGCCCGTCCGGTCGAGATCCGCTGTGAAGGGGACGTCGCCGCCCAGGTTGTATCCGGCGGCGTACTCGACGTTCTTCAGGATCCTGTTGTCCAGGTAGCCGTACAGGTCCACGCCCTGGTTCCAGGCGACTTGCGCGGAATCGGCCAGCAGGCCGACGGCGAGCTGTTCGTGGCCCTGGTCCCGGCCGCTCTCCTGGCCCTGGCCGGCGTCGGTGACGATACGGTGCGGCACACTGCCGTCACCCGAACCGGCTGTGGCGAAGCGCAGCGCGTCCTCGAAGAGGGTGCGGTCCTCGCAGAAGACTCCGATGGCGAGGATGGTCTGGATGGCCGTCAGGTCCCAGTTGCCGTTGGCGTACAACATGTAACCGGACACGGAGGGGTACCAGACCCGGAGGAAGGACTCCTCGCAGCGGGCCAGGTCGGCGTCCGCCCAGCCGTCGTAGCCACCGTGGCGCAGCAGTTCGGCCGCGTTGACGAACTTGAAGCACTGCAGGCCCGCACCGAGCTGGCCGTCGGCGCCGGTCACCGCGGTGAGCGAGGCGGACCAGGCATTGAGGATGTCGCGGGCCTTGTCGGCGTGGGCACGTTCGCCGGTGACGCACCACATGAGGGCGTTCTGGTAGGCCGCGGCGGAGTCGGCGACGGCCTGGTTCATGTAGTTCGAAGGGCCACGTCCCCAGGAGGTGATCTGTCCGGTGTTCTGCACGGCGTAGGTCGACGAGGAGCGCGTGTGTGCCGCGAGCGCGGTGTACCCATCGTAGATGGGTGATTCCTTGGCGGCGACGGCGGCCTTCATACGGGCGAGGTCGTCGGCGGTGTGCAGCAGCCCGGGGTGGGAGAAGGCCCGGAGGCCGGCCGGTGTGCGGCCGTCGGCCCGCGCCGTGCCGGGCACGAGCAGTCCGCTCGCGCCCGAAGCCAGCAGCAGGGCCGCGGCGCCGCCGAGGAAGCCTCGGCGGCTCGTGGTGGGAAGGCTCATGACGCGGCGGCCGCCTCGGCCTCGGCGGTGGTGAGAAACTTCAGGTTCAGGACGTGCTCGTTGTAGTACCACTGGACCGTGTCGGTGGTCGCGTACCAGGTGGGCTTCTTCATCGAGTCGGCGACGACGGTGCCGTTGATGACCAGGTTCTCGAAGGTGACGTTCTTGATGGCGTGGTCGGCGTCATAGCCGAGGAGCAGCGTCGGGTTGGCGTGCGTGCCGGTGTAGCTGAGGTTCTTGACGTAGACGTCCTCGATGCCGCGGCCGACCGAGGTGTTGTACTTCGTGTTGTACATGACCCGCATGTGGATCACCTGGCCCTGGCGGAAGTCCTCGATGCGGACGTCCTCGATGTGCACGTTCCTGATCAGGTTGGAGTCGCCGGGGTTGAGGGCGATGCAGCCCTGGTAGCCCATCTGGGGCTCGCGGTGGTCCAGGATGTCGAGGTTCTTGAAGACCAGGTTTTCCAGTACCTCGGGGGCGTCGGAGTTGCCGTGCGTACCGACGTTGATCGGGTGAGCGACGTCGGCCCACAGGGTGCAGTTCTGGACGGTGATGTCGCGGGTGTCGCCGTAGTAGTCCCAGCGGTGGGCGTAGATGGCGATGCAGTCGTCGGAGTTGCGCATGAAGCAGCCGTCGAAGACGACGCCGGTGGAGGAGAAGACGTCGAAGCCGTCGCCGTTGCCCTTCGAGCTGAACGAACGTGCCTTCCTGATATGGACGTTCTCGCTCTCGGCGAAGGTGCCGGCGTAGCCGTTCGGGTTCATGAGGATGACGTTCTCGACGCGGATGTTCTTGCTGCCCTCGCACAGGATGGCGCCGGGGCCAGCGGTGAGCATGCCGTGGCCGGTGAGCGAGGCCTTCTCCACGTCCTTGAAGTAGACCTGTGCGGTCAGCACGGCGCCGCCGGCCAGGTGGACGGTCTTGCCGCTGGGGACGGTGAGGACGTTGCCGGTGACGCTGTGCATGCCGGGGCCGAAGTAGATGACGTCCGGGTCGTCGGCGGCGGGCGGATGGTGGTCGATGTGGTTGGTGATCACGTGCAGGCAGTCGAAGATCTCGTCGTTGATCTGGACGACGATGTCGCGCGGCTCGTCGAGGGTGAAGCGGAGGGTGTCGCCGAGCAGTTCGGGCTTGATGCCGAGCGCGTCGGGTCTCACGCGGGCCTTGGTGGTGCCGCCCTTGAGGTAGGTGACCTCGAGCTCGACGGAGCCCTGGAAGTCGAAGTACACCATCGACGTGTTGTAGACCTTGCCCGAGCCGGTGGTGGCGTTGATCTCCTCGAGCTGGGGCCGGTAGTTGTCCAGGGTCTGCCAATCGCCGTCGGGGGCGACCCGGACCCGCACCTTGAAGCTGGTGTTGGTCGGCATGGCGGACGGGCGTGGGTAGGTGACCAGCTTCGGCGCGGAGGGACCGTCGTCCGCCCGGGCCGCCGTGGCCGTCAGGCCGGACAGGCCGGCGGCGAGCGCGGTGGCACCTGCCGCCTGGAGGGCGGTACGGCGGGACAGGGGCATGTTCATGCATGACTCCTTGTAAACGGGAACAGCGGGGGGCGGAGGGTCATTTGAGGCCGGTGGTGGCCGCTCCGCTGACGAAGCCGCGCTGGGCGACCAGGAAGATCAGCAGGATGGGCACGACGTACATCACCGCTCCGGCGGCCACCAGGTTGTTGATCGGCGCCCCGGATGCGTTGACGTAGGAGTTGGAGACGGCGACGGCGAGCGTGGTGCGGTCGGTGTCCAGCAGGAGCGAGGGGGCGATGAAGTCGCCCCAGGTCCAGGTGAAGGCGATCACGAAGCTCGCGGCGATCACCGGCAGGGACTGGGGCAGGAAGATCCGCCAGAAGATCCGGACATAGCCGCAGCCGTCGATGATCGCGGCCTCCTCCAGTTCACGGGGCATCCCCGCGAAGAACTGCCGGAAGAGGAAGACCAGATACGGTGCGGAGGCAAGGCCCCAGAGCACCCACGGCCAGTAGGTGTTGACCATGCCGAGCTTCGCGAAGATCAGGTAGGTCGGGAAAAGCGTGACGATCTGCGGCAGCATCATCGAGCCGAGCAGCACCCCGAACATCTGCTTCTTGCCGGGCGCGGACAGCCGGGCGAACCCGAAGCCGACCCAGGCCGAACTCAGTGTCACCAGAGTGGCGTAGAGGGTGGCGATGATGAGGGAGTTGCGGGCGTAACCGAGAAAGTCGATCGTGGTGAACGCTTCGGCGAAGTTGCCCCACTGGATGTGATCGGGCAGCCAGTGGACCGGGGAAGCCGCGAGCTCGCCGGGCGACTTGAGCCCGGTGATGACCAGCCAGCCGAACGGGCCGAGGAACAGCCCTGTCACCGAGACGAGAACGGTGTAAAGGAGGAGCCGGGACATCCGCAGCCGCGTCCGGAACGCCGTCATGGAGCCCACAGGTACCGTGGTCACTTCTTCGCCTCCGGGTCGACGTTGTAGAACACCACGCCGGACGTGGCCTTGAAGATGAGTCCTGTGACGATGAGGATCAGCACGAAGAGCACCCACAGCAGTGCCGATGCGTAGCCGAAGCGGCCGTACGCGAAGTACTGCGCGAAGACGTGCATCATGTACATGTAGTTCGACTGCGGGATCGCGGTGACGCCGGCGAGATTGGCATTGGCGGCGAGCAGCAACGGCATGATGGTCTGCACCGAGGCGATGACGCCGGTGACGGTCTGGAAGAGCAGGACCGGAGAGAGCAGCGGCACGGTGATGCTGCGGAACGTCCGCCAGGCACTCGCGCCGTCGACTCGGGCCGCCTCGTGGAGTTCGCGGGGGACGTCCTGCAGCCCGGCCAGCGAAATGATCATGACGTTACCGGCGCCCCAGAGGACCGTCATCAGGATGACGTAGCGGGCGTACGGATCGGCGAGCCAGCCCACCGCCCTGATGTCGAAGAAACCCAGGATGCCGTTGGCGGCGCCGGAGTTCGTGTCGAAGAGCTGCTTGAAGGCGAGTCCCGCGCCCACCGGGGGCACCACGGCGGGCAGGTACAGCAGGGTGCGGAACAGGCCGCGCGCCCGGAGGGGACGATTGACGAGGACCGCGAGTGCGAGGCCCGCGATGATCGACAGGGGCACGGAGGTCACGGCGAACAGGCCCGTGCGGCCCAGCGCCCCCCAGGTGACCGAGTCGGACAGCAGCTCGCGGTAGTTGCCGAGCCCGACGTAGCGCCAGTGGGGGGATATGCCGTCGAAGGTGGTGAGGCTCAGCCACAGCGCGTATCCCATCGGGACGATGGTCAGCAGCAGGAGCCCGATGACCCAGGGCGCGGTGAACAGATAGAACGCCCGCTGCTTGCGCGCGGTCATGGAGGTCCGGCGGTCGGCCTTGCGGGCCGCGCCGGTTCGTACGGCGGACGGGCCGGGACGGTCCGACACGGGGGATATCTGCTCGACTGTCATCCCACCTGCTCCTTGCCGCGCTTCAGCTGACTGTTCATCCCCGCGTTCAGACGGTCCGCCAGGGTGCTGACCGGCATCTCGCCCTTCATCGCCGCTGGAATGATCTGGTTCGTGGTGGCGTCAAGGGCGTCCCACTTGGCGTAGGGAGTGAAGGGGACCACCGAGAAGTGCTTCAGCTCGGCCTCCTGAACCTTCAGCGTCTGCTTCTGATAGGCCTCCTGATGGGGCATCAACGGACGCAGCGACTTCAGGGTGGGGATGCCCCAGCCGCCGGAGGCGCGGTCCTTGGCGGGGCCTTCGCCGAAGAACCACTCGAAGACCCGCCATGCGGCGTCCTTGTTCCGTGCCTTCTTCGGCATCCACAGCCCGGTGCCGCCCTGGCAGGAGCTGATCCGCGTGCCGCCCTCGAAGTGCGGCGCGGGCGCCAGACGCGAGGCCTTCGCGAGTTGCTTGTCGGCGGCGAACACGCCCCCCAGCCAGTAGCCGTTGCCCGACATGGCCATGCGTCCGGCCTGATAGGTGGGCCCGTCCCAGGTGTTGGGGTCCGGGTCGATGAGGCTCGGCCCGACCCTCGCCTTCGCATAGCCCACGTACCAGTCCAGTGCCTTGCGGGCCTCGGGAGCTGTGAAGTCCACGCGGGTGAAGTCGTCGGAGAAGAGGCTGCCGCCTGCGGCCACCGTCAGGGACGCGAGGAGAACGGTGATGCCCAGGCCGTTGTAGCTGCCGCCGTACACGGTGGTCTGGCCGTTCCTGCGCTGGGTGAGACGTTTGGCCTTCTCCAGCCACTCCTCGTAGGTCACCGACTCGGTTTCCGGCGGATAGTCGAGGCCCGACTTGTCGAAGAGCGAGGTGTTGTACCAGAACATGGAGTCCTGGGAGAAGTCCTTGGCCATGCCGTAGCGCGGGCCCTTGCCCTGGGTCGTGCCGTCGTAGCGCCACAGGTCGTTGACCGGGTCCAGGTCGCCGGCTTTGAGGACGGCACTGGTGGCGAAGTAGGGATCCAGGTCCTCGGCCACGCCCCGGGCGGCGAAATACGGCGTATCCAGGGCGCCGATGCCGCGCACCAGGTCCGGTGGATCGCCGTTGGTGATCATGGCGATCAGTCGGGTGATGTCGTTCTTGACCAGCGTGATCCGGATGCCGAGTTCCTTGTGGGCCTGCTTGAGCAGTTCCGGGGCGATGTCGCCGTCGTTGACCATCATCGTGACGGATTCGCCGCCACCACCCCTGACTCCGCCGGCGACCTGCAGGGCGCAGCCGTTGAGTGCTGCCGCCCCGGCAGCGGCTCCGGCTGCTGACAGCGTGAGGAACCGGCGGCGACTCATCGGAGCGCCGGCAGGTGAGCGCATGAACGCCTCTCTTCCGCATCGAAGGTCGCAGGTCACCCGGGGAGGTGGGGACCTGAGTGGCCAGATCATGCTGCCGTCCCTAAAAGTGCGTCAAGTCTCTTGACATAGTTTCGAAAGCATTGGTTCGCATGGGCCTGGTACGTCAGAAGAATGGAGACACACTGAAAACGAGAAGGGACGGCGGGGGAGTGGACAACCGGTTGTCACGGCCGGTGCATCCCGGATGTTAGGCCCACCCGGCAGCCATGACACCCCTCCGTGCGGGCAGGAAACTTTCGAAGACCGCGTGCCGTCCCCTGCCCGCCCCGCCTCGGCAAGAAGTGGTCCAGACCCATCGGTGAAACCTCTCCCCTCCTGTGCTCAGCAACTGCTAGCCTCCGCTCAGAAACCGGTTGCCGACAGGGGTAGGGTCTTGACCAGGAAGAGCGCCGACGCCGCAGGGCGCCACACCATTCGCGATGTCGCAGCCCGAGCCGGGGTTTCTGCCTCCACCGTCTCGCGGGTACTGGCCGGCCATTACCCGGTGAGCGCGGCGACGCGCACCCGCGTGATGCGCGCCGTGAAGGAACTGGACTATGTGGCCGACGCCCGCGCCCGGGCCATCGCCGGCGCGGGAGCGAGCACGGTCGCCTTCGTCCTCGACGACATCACCGGCCCGTCCTTCGCACAGATGGCACACGGCGTGGAGCGGGAAGCGAGCAGGCGCGGGCACCTGTGCCAGGTGTGCACGACGGAGGGCGACCCCGAACGGGAGCTCGCCGTGGTCGAAGTGATGCGGGCGCAGCGTGCGGCAGCCGTCATCCTGGTCGGCGGCACGGTGGAGAGCCCTGGATACCATGAGCGCATGTCCGGGATCGCGCGATCCCTGCAGTCCGCGGGGTCGCGGCTCGTCCTGTGCGGCAGGCCTCCGTTGGGACCGGACGTTCCCGCCACGGTGATCGAGTACGACAACGAAGGCGGCGCGTTCGCCCTCTGCAGCCACCTGCTGTCCCATGGGCATCGCAAGATCCTCTTCCTGGGCGGCATCCGCGGCCATATGACCGCGGACGGCCGCGAGCGCGGCTACCGCGAGGCGTATGCGGCGCGGGGCATCGATCCGGACCCAGCCCTGATCAGGACGGGCGATTTCACCCGGGACGGCGGGCACCGGCGGGTGCGCGAGGTGCTCGCCGCCGAGCTGGACTTCACGGCGGTTTTCGCGACGACGGACATGGTGGCCGCGGGAGCCCTGACGGCTCTGCGTGAGGCCGGGCTGCGGGTGCCGGAGGACGTCTCGCTGGCGGGGTACGACGACATCGCCTTCGCCCGCGACCTGTATCCGCCGCTGACCACGGTGCACGTGCCGTACGAAGAACTGGGGCGAATCGCGGTGAGCACCGCACTGGACCGGAGTCCTACGGCGCGGAACGAGCATCGGCTGCTCGGCACCCATGTGGTGGTGCGGGACTCGGTAGGTGACCTGCGGGGCTCGGGCGGGGCGGCCCGCGCCGATCGGCCTGCTCGGCCGCCGGCCGAGCAGCCGGTCGGGACTCGGCCGGGCGGCGGCGTGACATGAGCGCCGGCGGGCAGTCGGTGACCGCCGGAGCCGCTGACACCGCCGACTCCGACGGTGCTGCCGGAGCGGGCAGTACCCGGCTCCTGAAGTGGCTGGAATTCCCCGCCCAGCTGGCGGTGCTGAATCTGTGCTGGCTGCTTGCCGCGCTGCCGCTGATCACCTCCTACGGGGCGGGAATCGCCCTGCACGCGAGCCTGCGTGCGTGGCGCGAAGAGGGCGAGACCCGTCCGAGCGTGCGCTTCATCGCCGAGTTCCGGGCCCGGCTGCGCAGTTCGCTGCCGCTCGCGGTCGCCGGTCTGCCGCTGCTGGCAGCGCTCTGGTGCGCTGCCTCGTTCTGGCTGGGCGCCCCCGGTCCGCTGCTCGCCGTGGCCGCTGTCGCGCTCGTGCCCTTGGCCGTGCTGGTGCTGATCGGCCACCTCACCCTCTTCGAGGTGGCCTCGCACGAGGACAGGGCCGATGCCTCGTTCGGCAGTCTGGTGCGCGCCGCGCTGCAGCCGGCCGTCACCCGTCCCGGTCGCTGTCTGCTTGCGCTGGCCGCCTGTGTGACCTGGGCCGCGGTGCTGTGGCGGCTTCCCGGCCTGGCGCCGGTGTGCGGCATCAGCGCACCCGCGCTACTGCTCCACCGTCTGTTCCGTCGCTCCTGAGGACACCCTGCTCGTCGTCCTGAGGACGCCTTCGCCCGGCGCATGGACGAGGACAGTGAGCGTAGAAACCGGTTGTCGATTCCTCCGCCCAGAGTCTTGTCGGGCTGGGAGCTCCTACCTATGCTCACTCCGACAACCGGTTTCTATCCATCCCGGGAGACAGACATGCGCAGCTCGGCGCGGTGTCTGGCTGCGGCGCTGGCCCTGGCGGGCCTGCTGTCCGTGACCGGATGCGCGGACCGCACATCGGCGGTCGGCAGCTTCTCGCTCGACAAGGACCCGTCCCAGGTCAGCGGAACACTGCACTTCATGACACCCGGCTATCCGACCACCCCGGAGGGCAAGGCGGCCCTCCAGAAGGTCATCGACACCTTCCACCGGACGTATCCCAAGGTGAAGGTCGAGACCGACCTTGCCTCCTTCTCGCATCTGAGCGAGAAGGTCACCACTTCCATCGCGGCGGGTGACATGCCTGACGTGATGGTCACCGGTGTCGGCTGGATCCCGCCCTTCGCGGACAAGGGCGCCTTCGCCGACCTCTCCGCTTTCGGCCTCACCCCCAAGTCGCTCGCCCAGCAGGTGCGGCCCGGCTTCGTGCAGCCCGCCGTGTACGACGGCAAGGTGTACGGGGTGCCGAACATCGGCGGTGCGAAAGTCATCGCGTACCGCAAGAGCGACTTCCGGGCGGCCGGGCTCGACCCCGACAAACCACCGACGACCCTGGCCCAGCTGCGGTCCTACGCCAAGAAGCTCACGATCCGCAAGGGCGGCAAACTGGTCCGCTCGGGCTTCGACTTCTGGGTCAACCCGGTCCAGCACCAGTACATCCAGGACTACGTCACCTTCCTCAAAGCCACCGGCGGCCGGATGTATGACAGCGGTGGTGCGGCGGCCTTCAACGAACCGAAGGGTGTCGAGGCTCTCCAGGTGATGGACGACCTGATCAGCAAGGACCGTGCCACGGACTTCGCGACCGGGGCGGCCGACGGCAGCCCGCTCGTCCTCTCCGACCGGGCGGCGATGGGCTTCACCGGTGCCTACGTGGACTGTGACAACAAGACCGGAATCGGCAAGAAGACCTGTGACGACCTGGGGTTCTTCAATATCACTGGCTCCGAGGAGTCGATGTTCATGGGCGGGCAGATCGTCTCCTTGTCCTCGCGCACCAAACTTCCCGGTGCCTCCTACCAGTTGCTGAAAGTGCTCACCTCGCCCGAGGCCGAACAGGACCTGGCGAAGCTCAACCTCGCGATACCCGCTGCGAGCGCGGCCGTCGGATCCGCGGTGGAGAAGTCCAACCCGGCGAGCGAGTTCGCCGCGAAGTCCACCGCGGCTTCCGCCTATGCGGGTGGTGCTCCGAACTGGCTCGACCTGCAGAACGCCTTCACCCCGGCGCTCGACGAGGTGCTGATGGGCCGCCGCAGTCCGCAACAGGGCCTGGACATCCTCGCCAAGAAGGCGGGGGCGATGTGATGAGCACGATCACCGCACCCCGCACCCCGGCCGGCTCGAAAGCCCGGGGCCGTGCCGCCGGCCCATCGCCGGAGTCCCGTCGGCTCACCCGCAGCCAGCGCAGGGCAGGTTGGACCCTGCTCGCGCCGAGTCTCGCGCACATGGGGCTTTTCGTCGCCGCACCGGTGCTGATGATGCTGGGATTCAGCTTCTTCCGGTACGACTTCCTGCAGGCCCCGCAGTGGATCGGCCTGCAGAATTACGCGACCCTGCTGGACGACGACCGTTTCCGCACCGCCCTGTGGAACACCGTCGTCTACACCGTCGTGGTGGTGCCCGTCGGCATGGGCATAGCCCTGCTCATCGCACTCGCCCTCGATCAGAAGATCAAGCTGCGCGGCTTCTTCCGCACCGCCTACTACCTGCCGCACATGACAGCGACCGTGGCGATCGCCGTGGTCTGGCTCTGGCTCCTCGACCCCAACCTCGGTGCGGTCAACCAGTTCCTGGCGCTGTTCGGCATCGCACGCGTCAACTGGCTGGGCAGCACCCAGTGGTCCCTGCCCGCGATCATGGTGCTCGGCATCTGGCAGGGCCTTGGCACCAAGATGGTGATCTACCTCGCCGCACTTCAGACCGTGCCCCGTGAGCTGAAGGAGGCCGCGCAGCTCGACGGCGCGAACCGCCTGCAGGTCTTCCGTAACGTCATCTGGCCGTCGATCTCCTCGGCCAACCTCTTCGTGCTCGTCACCTCGGTGATCTTCTCGTTCCAGGTCTTCGAGCAGGTCTATGTGATGACCCAGGGTGGTCCGATCAACAGCACACTCGTCCTGACCTACGACATCTACCAGAACGCCTTCACCCGGCTGAAGTTCGGCTACGCCTGCGCGGAGTCCATCGTCTTCCTGCTGATCATCGGTATGGTGACGGCCGCGGTGATGCTGCTCAACAAGGGGGCCCGCCGTGACTAGGACCGAGACCGGAACCGGTGTTGCCGCCCGCGGCCTGCTGTACACCGTCCTGACGCTGGGCGCGCTCGCCATGCTCGCCCCCTTCGTGTGGATGGTGCTCACCGCACTCAAGCCCAAGGCGGAACTCAGCAGCGCCGACTGGCTGCCGAAGCACATCCAGTGGGGCAACTTCGCCGACGCGTTCAGAGCAGCGCCCTTCGACCTGTACTTCCGCAACAGCGTGATCATGGCAGCCGGCCAGACCCTGATCACCGTGGTCTTCGCCTGCGCGGCGGGCTACGCGCTCGCCCGGACGCCGATCCGTGGTCGCGGCATCGTCTTCGGCTTCACGGTGGCCATGATCATGGTCCCGGCGTACGTCATCCTCGTCCCGAAGTTCCTCATCGTCCGCTCGATCCCGTTCTTCGGCGGCAACGACTGGCTGGGCCAGGGCGGCACCGGCTGGCTCGACAGCTGGTGGGCGCTGATCGTCCCGGGGGCGCTGGCTCCGCTGTACGTCTTCCTGGCCCGGCAGTTCTACGTCGACCTGCCCGGCGAACTGGCCGACGCCGCGCGGATCGACGGTCTCTCCGAGATCGGCATCTGGGCGCGGGTGATGACCCCGCTGATCAAGCCGGCGGTCATCACCATCGCGGTCTTCCAGTTCCAGTCGTCCTGGAACGACTTCCTGTGGCCCCTCCTCGCCACCCGCACCGACCGTATGCGGCCCATCCAGCTGGGTCTCGCCGTTTTCAGCAAGGCAGACATCGAGGTGCAGTGGAACTACCTCATGGCGGGCACGGCGCTGGCCACCCTCCCCATGATCGCCCTGTTCCTCGTCGCGCAGCGCTACTTTGTCGAAGGCATGGCCTCGGCCGGCCTGAAGGGATGAGAGGGCGACCACCCCGGGTCACCGGTCCCGCAGTTCGAACCAGTCGAAGTCGGCGGGTGCGCTCGTACCACCCAGGTCCTGGGCGCAGACACCGACGAACGCTCCCGTGAAGCGCAGCCGTGCTCCGTAGTCGTCGGAGAGCTTGCCGGCGTCCAGCACCGGGCCGATCCGCTGCCAGTCCGTGCCGTCGGGGGAGGCGGAGAACCGGAGCTCGGCGCCCTGGAAGCGGGCCCGCAGGTGGACCAGCGGCCAGTCGTCGACGGGGACGGCACACGAGGTGAGCTCCTGGTAGGCGCCGTCGTCGGTCAGGTCGATGCCGAGGACCCTGCCCCGCCCCTCCTCATGGGTCACCCGCAGATAGAAATGGGTGGTGGTGTCGTACCAGCAGATGAGGCCGGCCATCTGCGAGAAGTGCGACGGGTGGAAGTCCAGGACGGTCGTCGCCTCGCAGCGCACCGACCGCAGCGGCTTGGCGACCAGGCTCTGCTGAAACGCCGAGTGCGAGCTCTGCCGCCCGCGCAGTCGCAGCCAGCCGGGACGTTCAGCGAGGGTGAGCCGGTCCGGACCCAGCGGGACCCGCAGGGTGCTCCAGCTCGGATCCAGCGCGAGCGAACCGAAGTCGTCACGCGCCGGCGGCTCCGGTACGGGGTGCAGCGCCCCGCGCGGTCCCGCCACCTCCGTCAGCGGTTTGTTGCCGCCGCCCACCAGCCGCAGCCAGCCGTCGTCGGTCCAGCCGACCCGCTGCAGACAGGTCTCCCGGCCCAGAATGCACCGCGGCCCGTCGGGGGTGTCCACCGGCCGGGAGGCGAGGTGCGCGAGGAACCACTCGCCGTCGGGCGTCTCCACCAGTTCGCCGTGGCCCGCCTTGCGCAGCGGCCCTTCGGGATCGTCCCGGGTGGTCAGCAGGGAGCCGCGCGGATCGAGTTCGTACGGTCCGGTGAGTGCGCGGGAGCGGGCCATCAGGATGCCGTGGTTCCAGCCGGTGCCGCCCTCCGCGAGCATCAGGTAGTACCAGCCGTCCCTGCGGTAGAGGTTCGGCCCCTCGATGAGCTCGTCGTGGCGCAGGATGTTGCACGGCTGCCCGACCAGGACCTGCTTCTTCGCGTCGTACTCCTGGAGCACGATGCCGGCGAAGGCCTGCCGGCCGGCCCGGTGGTCCCACTGCAGATTGACCAGCCACTTCCGCCCGTCCTCGTCGTGGAAGAGGGACGGGTCGAAGCCGGACGAGTTCAGGAACACCGGCTCCGACCAGGGGCCTTCGATGCCCGGAGCGGTGACCAGGTAGTTGTCGACGTCCTTGTACGGGGCGCCGACCGTCCGCACGATGCTGTAGATCAGCCACCACTGACCGTCGGCGTACGAGAGCGAAGGCGCCCACACCCCACCCGAATCGGGCACACCGCGCAGGTCGATCAGGTCCGGACGGTCCAGCGCATGACCGATGAGCTCCCAGTTCACCAGGTCCGCGGAGCGGTGCAGCGGCACCCCGGGGAACCATTCGAACGTGGAGGTGGCGAGGTAGTAGTGGTCGCCCGCCCGCGCGATGCTGGGGTCCGGATGGAATCCGGGCAGCACGGGGTTGTGTATCTGGCCCGCGGACATGCAGGTCCTTTCGTGTGTACGAGTGCGTGCGGGGGAGAGCGCTCAGGCTCCGGAGGGCCCCGGAGGACTCAGCCCTTCACGGCTCCCTGCATCACACCGGCGACGATCTGCCGGGAGAGTAGGATGAAGATGACGATGAGCGGCAGCACACCGAGCGCGGCGCCGGACAGGATGAGCGTGTAGTCCAGTGAGTAGCCGGCGGCCAGCGAGGACAGCGCGGTCTGCACGGTCGGTGACTCCGAGGGATCGAGCACGATCAGCGGCCACATGAAGTCGTTCCAGGCGCCCATGAAGGTGAACATGGCGAGCACCGACGCCTGCGGACGGATGGCGGGCAGCGCGACATGCCAGAACGTGCCGAGCGTGGAGCACCCGTCGATCCGCGCCGCCTCGACGAGTTCGTACGGAACCGACTCCTCGCACGCCTGGCGCATCCAGAACACCGCGAACGCGGAGACGAGCGCCGGGCCGATCACGGCCGGCAGGGTGGCGATCCAGCCGAGGTGACCCATCAGCATGTAGAGCGGCACGACACCGAGCTGGGTCGGCAGCATCGCGGTGATCACCACGATGAGGAAGAGCGCACCCCGTCCCCGGAACGGGAGCTTGGCGAAGGCGAAGCCGGCGAGTGAGGCGAGCAGCACGCAGCAGACCGTCACCGTGGTGGAGATGATCAGCGAATTGCGGATCGCGAGCCAGAAGTCGACCTTGTCGAAGACCCGGTGGATGTTCTCGAAGAGGTGGCCGCCGGGGGTCAGGCTCAGGGCCGAGTCCCCGATGACGGAGTTGTCCCGGGTGGGCACGACGAAGGAGTAGTAGAGCGGGAAGACGGACGCGAGCAGCGCCGCGATCAGTACCGCGTAGGTGAGAAATCCGGGCCGGCGGCTGAGTGGGGAGATGTGCTGCTTGCGGCGTTCCGGCCGGGCGGTTGCGGTGGTGGACATGACGCGGTCACCCCTTGGTCGCGATACGCCGCGACAGTGCGTAGTTGATGCCGGAGACCACGGCGATGAGCAGGAACATCACCCAGGCGAGGGTGGCGGAGTAGCCCGCGTTGAAGTCCCGGAAGCCCTTCTCGTAGAGGTACATCATCAGCGTCTGGAACTGGCGGTCGCTGCCGCCCGTCCCGTCGGTGCCCGCCACGTCGAAGAGCTGCGGCTCGGCGAAGATCTGCATGCCGCCTATGGAGGACATCATGACGACGAAGATGATGGTGGGCCGGATGCTCGGCACGGTGATCGACCGGAAGACGCGCCACCGTGACGCCCCGTCGAGCATCGCGGCTTCCTTGAGTTCGTGCGGGACGCTCTGCATCGCCGCCAGGAAGATCAAGGTGTTGTAGCCGGTGTAGCGCCAGATGATGATGGTGCTGATGCCGATCATCGCGGACCAGCGGTTGGCCTGCCAGTCGATGCGGTCGATGCCGAATACTCCCAGCGCGTCATTGACCAGACCGGTGTTGTGGCCGAAGAGCTGCGCGAAGACGAGCGTCACCGCGACGACCGACACCACATGCGGGAGCAGCACCGAGGCGCGCCACAGCGAACTTGCCCGCAGTTTGCGGTTGAGCAGCGCGGCCAGTCCCAGTGCGGCGAAGAGCTGGGGGATGGTGCCGAGCAGGAACAGCAGCACCGTGTTCAGCAGGGCGTTCCAGAAGTACACATCCTTGAACAGCGCCGTGTAGTTGTCGAGGCCGACCCAGCCCTGGTCGCCGTCGATCATGGCCCACTTGTGGAACGAGATCCAGCCGGTGTAGAGCAGCGGCCAGACTCCGAAGAAGCCGAAGATGACGAAGAACGGGACGATGAACAGATACGGCGTGTAGCGCAGGTCGAAGCGGGAGAGCCGGGTGCGCCAGGGGGAGCGCCCCGCGGCGGGGGCCTCGGGTGCCTCCGCCGCGGGACGGGTCTCGGTGACGGTCATCAGCCGATGGCCTTCTTGGCGTCGGAGACGGCCTGGGCCCAGGCGGCTTCGGGCTGTTGCTTGCCCTGTTCGACCCGGAGCAGCGCGTTCATGAACGCGCTCTGCACGTCACTGTCCTTGGTGCCGCGGTAGATCGGCTTCATGGCGTCGGCAGCCTGGGCGAAGATCTTGCCCGTGGGGGCGTCGGAGAAGTAGGGGTCCTTCTTGGCCTGCACCGTCGGATCGTTGTAGACCGACGGGTGGCTGGAGAGATAGCCGGCGTCGAGGAAGAGCTTCTTCTGCTGCGCCGATGCGGTCAGCCAGCGGGCCAGCGCGGCGGCCTCCTTCGGATGCGCGGTCTGCTTGGGCACGGTCAGGTACGAGCCGCCCCAGTTCCCGCCCAGCGGTGCGGCGGCCACCGACCACTTGCCGGAGTTCTCCGGGCCCGAGGCCTCCTTCGTACGGTCGAGCTTCCAGGCCGGGCAGATCGCGGTCGCGGTCTTGCCATTCTTGAGCGCGTTGGCCATCTCGGGGGTGAAGGGCGGGAAGCCGCCGCTGACCTTCTTGACCGACATGGCGGCGGCCTCCATGAAGTCGGCTTTCAGCGCGGTGTTCTTGTCAGCGATGAAGGAGTCGTCCGACGCGGCGAAGAAGGTCTCCTTGATCTGATTGCCCATGGCCACCCAGACGTCCCCGGTGTTGGCCGTGAAGGAGGCGTTCCTCACCTTGCTGCTGAACTGCTCGCCGACGCTGGTGAACTTCTGCCAGGTGGGCCAGAGCGCGGCCACCTTCGCCGGATCCGTCGGCAGTCCGGCCTTCTTGAACAGGTCGGTGCGGTAGCAGATGCCCATGCCGCCGATGTCGGTGCGCAGGCCCATGACGAACTTGCCGTTCTCCACCGTGCCCGCCTTGTACGCCCAGTCCACCCAGGGGTCCTTGACGTTGTCGACGCCGTAGTCGGCGAGGTTGAGGAACTTGTCGTGGCTGGGCATGAACTTGGTGATGGTGTCGTCGCCCAGCCCCACCACATCGGAGGCCCCGCGCCCGGCGGCGAGCTGGGTGACCAGCTTCTTCGGGAGGTCGTCGATGAGGACCTCCTTGATCTTGATGCCGGGGTGGGTCTTCTCGTACTCCTTGTAGAGCGACTTCCGGTAGCCGTAGTCGACCTGCGTGGTGACCTTCAGCGTGATGGTTCCTGCGCTGCCGCCGGCCGATGAGCTGCCGCAGCCGCTCGCCGTGAAGGTGATGGCCGCCGCCACCACCGCTGCTCCTGCGATGCGTATCCGGTGGGTGGAGACATGCATGGCGCGCTCACCTCTCAGGGAGTCCGGGATGATTCCGTGTTCGATATTTCGAAAGTTTCAGCTGGGTCGGTCCGGCGAATTCCCAGGTCTTCCCTGCATGTTCACGGCGCGTTTAATGTAGGAACCGGTTGCTGCCGGGTCAATGTTTCTGCCGGGCTACAGCCGTTACTCGAAATTTTCGAACGCCAAGGGGAGACCGATGGCCGGATCCGCAACCGCGATGGGCCCCACTCTGTCCGTGATCGCCCGCGAGGCGAGAGTCTCGGTGCCCACGGCGTCCAAAGTGGTCAACGGCCGCGAGGACGTCGCCCCCGAGACACGCCGCCGCGTCACCGAAGTGCTGGACCGGCTCGGTTACGTACGCAGGCCGCGCTTCCAGGCCAACAAGCCGCCCGCGCTGGTGGATCTGGTGGTGCACTCGCTGGACAGCTCCTGGTCGGGAGCCATCCTGCACGGCGTGGAAATGGCCGCACACGATGCGGGCCTGGAGGTGGTGGTCTCCGCCGGCCTGACCCGCACCCGCGGCGGCCGGCCCGAACGGGGCTGGCTGGACAAACTCTGTGCGCGTGGTTCGGCGGGCGTCCTGTTCAACCTGGCCGAACTCACCGCCACCCAGTACGCCTGGCTCGACCAGCACAGCATTCCGTACGTCATGATCGACCCGGTCGTCGAGCCGTCGTCCGGCGTGGTCTCCGTGGGCGCGGCCAACTGGCAGGGCGGCGTCAGCGCGACCGAGCACCTGCTCTCCCTCGGCCACGAGCGGATCGCCGTGATCGGCGGCTACCGCCGCAAGATGTGCAGCAGCGCGCGGGTGGCCGGCTACCGATCCGCACTGGCCGCGGCCGGTGTCCGGCACCGCCCCGATTACGTCAGGTACGGCAACTTCGACCAGGTCACGGCGCGCGAGCGGATGCGCGACCTCCTCGCACTCCCGGACCGGCCGACCGCCGTCTTCGTCTGCTCCGACCCCATGGCGCTGGGGGTGTACGAGGCAATTGCCGAACAGGGTCTGCGGATACCCGACGACATCAGCGTGGTCGGCTTCGACGACCTGCCCGAGGCCCGCTGGGCGACACCGGCGCTGACGACCGTGCGGCAGCCGCTGTCCGAAATGGCCGCCACGGCGCTGCGGTTGCTCGGCCGGATGATGGACGGCGAGCGTCCCGACGGCGTCCGGACCGAGCTGTCCACCCGGCTCATCGAGCGCAGCAGTACGGCGCCCGCCCGGTGAACGACCGATTCCTTCAGCGAAATCACCGCAGGTGGCGGGTCCACTCGTCGATCAGCGCCGCCAGCTCCGAAGGCCGCTCCTCGTGGAGGTAGTGACCGCAGCCCGTCCATACCACCGTGCGTGAACCGGCAGGCGGCCGGGTGCTCCGCTCCCAGTCCGCCGCACCGGACGTGGAGTACACCGCGAGCACCGGGCAGCGGCGGCCTGCCAGATACTCCACGGCGGCCGGCCGGAAACCGAAGGCGCCCGGAGCCAGATACATGCCGTCCCTGCACCGCAGGAGCACGTCCGGGGACATGGTGGCCATCAACTCCGCGTGGCGGGCGCGGGCATCGGCGGGGGAGTCGGGGCCGAACGCCCGGTGTACGAAGCGCACGGCCCACCCCACACCCTCGCGCCGGAGCGCCGCCTGTTCGGCGGGCAGCCGAGCCGCCTCCGCCGCATCGGCGCCGTACGCCGGATCCAGGACCACCAATGCCGCGACCAGGCCGGGGTGTTCCACGGCCAGTGCGGTCGTCACCTGGCCGCCCATCGAGTGCCCCACAGCGACCACGGGGCCGGTGCCCAGTTCGCGCAGCAGACCCCCGAGATCAGCGGCGAAGTCGCGCGGGCCGTACCCGTCGGGCGGTACCGAGGACTTCCCGTGGCCGCGCAGATCGGGCACCACGACCCGGCGCCGCCCGGCCCACGCTCGGACCTGCTCCCGCCACTCCACTCCACTGCCGCCCCAGCCGTGTACCAGCAGCAGCGGCGGCGGCCCGGCGGGGCCCGGATGATCGGTGAACGACAGCGTGACGCCGTTGACGGTGAGTGCGCTCATGGTGCGGATCGTGCCCGGCCGGCGAGCGCCGCGCCCGTATTCCCCCGACACCGAAAGTTTCCGTAATCGCCGGTCTGTCCCTGGTCGTCGTCCCCCCGCCCGGCGCGCCTCAGACCCGCAGGCTCCCCGGTGGAGGTGCGGACTCCCGTACCACCACATGCGTCCCCAGCGTCACGTGCTGCCTCTGTGCCCCGGACCGCGCATCCCGCCGGAGCGCGAGCCGTACCGCGGTGCGGCCCAGTTCCTCCTGCGGCACGTGGACGGTGGTCAGCGCGGGATACAGGTCCGACGCCAGCGGAATGTCGTCATAGCCGACCACGGCGACATCCGCCGGGACCCGCAGGCCCGCCTCCCGCAGTTCCAGCAGCACACCGGCCGCCACCACATCCGTTGCGGCCACCACGGCGGTGAACTCGGCCTTCCGGGCCAGCAGTTCACGTATCATCCGGCGTCCGTCCGCGCGGCTGAAGTCACCGGGCACGATCAGCGAGGGATCGGCCTCGATGCCGTGCGCCCGGTGCGCGCGCCGGAATCCCTGCAGCCGCTCGGTGATGGTGACCAGGCCCGCCGTGGCGCCGGCGTAGACGACCTTGCGGTGGCCGGCGGCCAGCAGATGGCTGGTCGCCGCGTAGGCTCCGCCCTCGTTGTCATAGTTCACGACCGTGGCCGGCACATCCTCGCCCAGCGGCGGACGGCCCACCAGGACAAGCCGGGAGCCTGCCTGGTCGAGGGCGTACGCGAAGCGGGTCATCCGCTCGTGGTAGACCGGGTCCTCCCAGGCGCCACCCACCACGATCACCGCGTCCGCACGCTGCTCCCGCATCAACTCGACCACGGCGAGCACGCGTTCCGGGTCGCCCTGGGTGGTGCAGAGCAGACAGAGCCGGCCCTCCTGCGCCGCCTGTTCCTCCACACCGCGTGCGATATGGGCGTAGAAGGCCCCGGTCACATCGTCGACGATGAAGGCCACCGTCTTGGTGGTGCCCCCGGACAGCGCCCGGGCCTGGGCGTTCACCACGTAGTCGAGGTCACGCATGGCCCGCTGGACTTTCGTTCTGGTGGCGGTGGCCACCGGATAGGTGCCGCCGAGCACCCGGGAAACGGTCGCGGGGGACACCCCGGCGCGGGCCGCGACATCCCGCACGGTGGCACGCTGAGCGCTGTGCGGTGTCTGCTTCTTGGCCACTGGCTCGCGCTCTCCTTCGCATCCCCCGGCAGGACAGCTCGCAGCTTACGACCTGACGCCCGCCGTGGGTTCACGCACTGCGGCTGAGCTGCTCACGGAGAACGGGATACGCGAGCGGCAGCCCCGAGACGAGTCGTTCCACTTCGCCGACCGCGCTGCGGCCCAGGCGCTCCAGCTCGTTGCCGTGCGAGCCGGCGACATGCGGGGTCAGAAACGCACCGGGCAGATCGAAGAGCCGGGACTCCGGGTCCAGCGGTTCGGGGTGTGTCACGTCGAGCACCGCGGTGAGCCTGCCCTGGGCCACCTCGTCGGTGAGGGCCTCGGTGTCGACTAGTTCACCGCGGGCGGTGTTGATGAGGGTGGCGCCCTCGCGCATCAGCGCCAGCCGGTCGCGGTTGAGCATGTTGCGGGTGCCGGGGGTGGACGGGGCGTGCAGGCTCACCACGTCGCAGCAGGCCAGGAGGGTGTCGAGGTCGACCGGGGTGACGCCGAGCGCCGCCGCATCGGACGCCTCGACGTACGGATCGGCCAGGAAGACCTCGAAGTCGAAGGGACGGAGCAGCTCGATCACTCGACGCCCGATGCGCGAAGCGCCGATGATGCCCACCCGGCGGCGGAAGTTTCCGACCCCGGGTTCGACCGCGGCCAGAGTGAACGCCCGGTCGGCGCGGTAGCGCTCACGGAGGGCGAACAGGCCCTTACCCGCGAAGAGAATCGCGGCTAGGGAGTATTCGGCCACCGGCACGCCGTTGGCCTCCGCGGCCGAGGAGATCAGCAGCCCGCGGTCCCAGCAGTCGTCGGACAGGTGGCCCTTCACGGTTCCGGCCCAGTGCACGACGGAACGCAGCCGCGGCGCGGCCGCGAGCACTTCGGCGTCGATCACCGGGCTGGCCCATCCGGTGATGAGGATCTCGGCCGACGCGAGCACCTCGAGCACCCGCGGATCGTCGAACCGCTCGGCGATCAGGTCCGGGTCGATGGTCACCGCCTCGCGCAGCTGCCGCAGTACCTGAGGCGGGAAGACGTCTGGCAGATCGCGGGAACGCATGGCGAACAGCGCCACCGGTCGCTGGGTCACAGGTGATGTCCTTGGGTAGCGGTATGGAAACCGGTCTCTACGCTATGACCTGTCTGTGACCGTGGTCAATGGGAAGGAATCGTCGAGCTGTGCAAACCAGTCACGGTACCGGTTGCCTCGTCCGGCCGGGTACCGGAAGTCTCCTCGGGCGGACCAGGTGTCTCTGCGCGAAAATGGGGGAACCCGAATCGCAGGAACCCGAAACGCGGAAAGTCGCGGCGCGAGATGCAGGGACCCGCAGCCCCCGGTCCTCCCGCCGCCCGGATGCGCCGCCGCGCTCGCTCATGGGCCGTGGGCGAGGCGTGGTGCCCAGGGCACGCGCCACACGCCGGTCAGCAGCAAGGAGCAGGTATGCGACAGGACAAGCACCCCTCGTACCGGCCGGTGGTCTTCCGGGACCGCGCCGCCGGGTACGCCTTTCTCACCCGGTCCACCGCCACGAGTGAGGAGATGATCGACTGGGAGGAGGGGCAGAGCTACCCGGTGATCGACGTGGAGATCTCCGCGGAGAGCCACCCCTTCTACACGGGGGAGGCGCGCGCCGTCGACTCCGCCGGTCAGATCGAGAAGTTCGAGCGGCGCTTCGGCGGTGGCGCCGGGGAGGAGAGCGACCGGCGGCTCACCCCGAAACCCTCGGAGGTCACGCCGGACGCCGACCTGCACACCGGCGCCGAGGGTGAGGTGTCGGCAGAAGATCTCGTACTCGCCAGTGGACGGGACATCACACCGGTGAATCTGGACTGGGCCCGCCGCAAACTGGCCGAGAAGGGCCGGGAAGCAGTCGAGCGGCGGCTGCCCTGAGCGCCGGCGACCCGCCCGATGCGGCTGCCGTGCCGGTCCGGCTGGTGCTCTTCGACGTCAACGAGACGCTGAGCGACCTGGGCGGCTGCTTCACGGCACACCTCGACGTCAGCGCGCCGCGGGCATGGAAACCGGCTCCCGCGGCCTACCGGTACGCCACCGGTCTCCTCGGCGTCGCACCGGCCGAGACGCTGCTGGTCGCCGTCCATCCGTGGGACATCGACGGCGCACGCCGCGCGGGTCTGCGGGCCGCGTGGCTCAGCCGGTCCGCGACCGGCTACCCGGCTGGGATGTCCGCGCCGAACCACACGGTGAGCGACCTGCGGGAGCTCGCCCGCGTCCTCGCCGGGAACCCATGACCCCGTCACGCCCGGCGGTCACAGCTCCTGGCGCACACCCGCTTCCTTGGTGATCTGCTCGACCTGGTCGGCGGGGTCGCCGTCGAAGGCCTCCGCTCCGGCGCCGCGCCGCCAGGTGGGGAGCACGGTGCGGTGCTTCTGGTCCTCCATTTCGAAGGCGAGCGCCGCGTACAGCGCGAAGGCCGTGAGCAGCAGGCCGGCCGCGCCGGCGGCGTGCTTCCACGCCTGGGCGCCGGAGAGTTCGTAGGCACCGGTCAGGAAGAACCGGACCGAAGCGGTGGCCAGGACAGTGGAGGCGAGAATCTTGTTGCTCCCGCTCGCAGCGACGGGCACCAGCAGCGCCAGTCCCACCACCATCAGCAGCAGGCCCACCGCGTTACTGGTGTATCCCGGCGGATTGGATGCCGTGACGGCCCCCAGAGCCAGCCAGGTGCCGGACAGCACCCCCATCCCGGTGGCCACCACGGAGTCCCGGGCCAGGAACCCGAAGACGGTCGCGACGGCCTGGACCGGGAAGACGAAAGCCAGCAGCACCAGCGCCACATCGTGCCCCTGCAACGGTGCGACCCATCCCAGCTGGAGACCGGCGAGCACGAACGTCCCGCCGGCCAGTCCGAGGAAGCCGATCGGCAAAGGGCTGCCCAACGGCCGAAGGACGACGGTGGCGGTGGGAACCGGTAGCCCGGTCTTCCCGCTGCCGGACGCCTGTCCCGTACGGCCGTGCGGCCGGTCCGGGGTGGTGCTGCCACGGTCGGCAGAGCTCATCGGAATCCTCCGCGCTGAGTTGGGGATGGGCGGGGTCGGCCCGGCCATCACATCGAAGGGACGCCCTGGCGGCGAGTCCCCACCGGCGGTTCCGTCAATCGTCCTCCGGCGTATCCGGCTCGCCGTCGTCCTCGGCCCGGCCGGTCTCCTGGTGGAAATCGGCGCGGACCTCCTCGAATCCCTTGAACGTCGCGGTGGTGGCATAGGAGGTGTAGGCGCGCCGGTCGGCCGGCGTGAGCTGGACCCGGTCGGTGAAGGGGGTCAGCAGGCTGCGGGGCCACAGCCGGTGCACCCGCACCGCGCTCACCTCGGCCGCTGTGACGAAGATGAGGGCGCCCAGATACAGCCAGGCGATCAGACCGAGCACGATCGCGAACATCCCGTACGTGGCGCTGGCCCCCCGCAGAGCGTGCCTGACATAGTAGGCCCCGGCCCACTGCAGCACCTGCCAGACACACGCGCCGCCCAGCGCCACGGCCCACAGCTTCCGGAACTCGACCTCGCGGTGGGTCAGTATCCGGTAGGTCAGCAGCAGCAACGACGCGTTGAGCAGGATCGCCAGCACGGTCGCCAGAAACCGGAACTCGTCCCCGAGGTTGAGCCCGAAGGCGCTGGTCGCCGACGCCATGAACGACAGCCCGGTGGCAGCGCCGAGTCCGACGGCCACCATCGCCAGGAACACCAGGCCCTTCATACGCGAGCGGATCGGATTCGGACGGAGGTGCCGTGGCACCGCCCAGATCGCGTTGAGCGCGTGCTGCGCGGCCTGGGCCACACCCAGACTGCCGTACAGGCTGCCGACCACGCCCGCGGCAAGGGCGAGACCGTTGACGCGGAAGGAATGAATGTTGTTCTGGAGCTGATCCCCGATCACCGGAAACTGCCGCAGAGCCGAATGCAATACCTGCTCCTGCAATCCGGGGTCGTTCTCCAGCAGCGCACTGAGCGCCGTGATGAGCAGCAGCAGAAGCGGGAAGAGCGAGAGGAAGCCGTAGTAGGTGAGCAGCGCTGCCAGGTAGGCCCCTTCGTCGTCGAAGAACTTGTACGCCACCGCCAGCGGCTGGCCGACCCAGGTGTGCCGCTGCTGGTAGGCGTCGAACCGCTGCACCGCTCCCACTGCGGCCTCCCCTTTCACACCGCCCGAGTCCCGGTACGGCGAGCTCAGCAGATCCGCGGCAACTGCTCCCCGATCGGCAGATCGACCACCCGGGTACCTCCGAACCTGGTGCGGGACACCACCATGCCCGGGTGCTCCGTCACACACTCGCCGATGGCCACCGCTCCGGCACCCAGCGGGTGCGCGCGCATCGCGGCCAGCACGGCGTCCGCATGCTGACGTGGTACGAAGGCGACCAGCCGGCCCTCGTTGGCCACGTACAAGGGATCGAGCCCGAGGAATCCACAGGCGTTGGCCACCGGTTCGGGCACCGGCAGGTCGTGTTCGGTGATGACCACTCCGGTGCCGGAAGCCGATGCGATCTCGTTGAGCGTGGTCGCCACACCCCCGCGGGTGGGGTCCCGCAGCACGTGCAGGTCGGCGGTGACGCCGAGCATGGTCTCCACCAGCCCGCCGAGCGGGGCCGTGTCGCTCGAGATGTCGACGCCGAACTCGATGCCCTCACGCACGCTCATGATGGCGACGCCGTGCATACCGATCGGGCCGCTCACGATGACGACGTCGCCCGGAGTGGCCCGCTGCGGGCGGATGTCCACACCGTCGGGGATCAGGCCGATACCCGAGGTGTTGATGTACACCCCGTCACCGTGTCCGGCGTCGACGACCTTGGTGTCGCCGGTGGCCACCGTGACGCCGGCCATTTCGGCTGCCGCGCCGACCGCCCGCGCGACCCGTCCCACGGTCGACAGGTCGGTGCCCTCCTCCAGGATGAAGGCACATGACAGGTAGGCCGCCCGGGCGCCGCTCATGGCCAGGTCGTTGACCGTGCCGTTGACGGCCAGATCACCGATACTGCCGCCGGGGAAGAACAACGGCCGCACCACGTACGAGTCGGTGGAGAAGGCGAGCCGGACACCTCCCAGGTTCAGCGCCGCCGAGTCGGCGAGGCCGCCCATGATCTCGTTGCCGTAAGCGGGGGCGAACAGGTGGTCGACGAGCTCCGCCGAGAGCGCGCCGCCACCCCCGTGCCCCATGACGACGACCGGCTGGTCGCGGAGCGGTGCCGGACAGGTCCAGCCGGACAGGTCGAGGGTCGTGTCAGACAACCGGAGTCGCCTCCTCAGGGGTACGGGCGGCTGCCGCCGGCTCCAGACGGCGGTAGAGGTAGTACGCGGCGCAGGCGCCCTCGCTGGAGACCATGGTGGCGCCGAGCGGGGTGCGCGGGGTGCAGGTGGTGCCGAACGCGGAGCACTCGCGCGGCTTGATCAGCCCCTGCAGGACATCACCGCTGCGGCAGATCGGGGACTCCTCGGTGCTGATGTCCCTGACCTGGAAGCGGTACTCGGCGTCGAACTCCCGGTACGCCTCCGACAGCCGCCAGCCACTGTCCGGGATGGTGCCGATCCCGCGCCAGGCCCGGTCGGTGGTCTCGAACACCTCGGCGAGCATGCGCAGCGCTGCGGGGTTCCCCTCGTCGCGGACGGCGCGGGGGTAGGCGTTGTCGACCCGGTGCTCGCCGCGCTCCAGTTGGTGGACCGTACGACGGATGCCTTCCAGGATGTCGAGCGGTTCGAAGCCGGTGACCACGATGGGCACCTTGTGCCGTTCGGCCAGTTCCGGGTACTCGGCCAGGCCCATCACACTGCACACGTGTCCCGCCGCCAGGAAGGCCTGCACCCGGCAGTCGGGCGAGGTCATGATCGCCTCGATCGCGGGGGGTACCCGCACATGGGAGACGAGCAGGCTGAAGTTGCGCAGGCCTCGTTGCCGTGCCTGGTGGACGGCCATCACGTTGGCCGGAGCGGTGGTCTCGAAACCGATGCCGAAGAAGACGACCTGACGCTCCGGGTTCTGCCGGGCGATCTCCACCGCGTCCAGCGGCGAGTACACCACGCGAACGTCACCGCCCGCGCTTTTGACCCGGAACAGGTCGCGGTCGGTACCGGGCACCCGCAGCATGTCACCGAACGAGCAGAAGGTGACGTCCGGCAGCGACGCGATGGCCATCGCCTTGTCGATCATCTCGAGCGGGGTGACACAGACCGGGCAGCCGGGCCCGTGAATGAGTTCCACCCCTTCGGGCAGCAGCTGGTCGATGCCGTGGCGGATGATGGAGTGGGTCTGTCCGCCGCAGACCTCCATCATGGCCCACGGTCGCGTCACCGTGGCATGGATGTCGTCCAGCAACCGCTGGGCGAGCGCCGGGTCGTTGAACTCCTCGATGTACTTCATCTAGGCCTCCTCGGAGACGACGTGCGGCTGTGCTGCGACCGAAGCGGGCACCGCGGTACCGGCCTCCGCCGCGGCGCGTTGCCAGGGATCACCGAACTCCTCGTCGAGCGCACCGATCTGCTCGAAGAGTTCGAGCGTGGCGAGCGCCGACTTCTCGTCGAGTCGCTGCAGCGCGAAACCGACGTGGACGATCGCGTAGTCGCCCACCTCGATGTCCGGGAGGTAGGCCAGGCACACCTCCTTGACGGCGCCGCCGAAGTCCACCTGAGCCATACGGGTACCGTCGCGTTCCTCAACGGCGACCACTTTGCCGGGCACTGCCAGGCACATGGGCACCTCCTGTTCCGTGGGTGGATTCCACCGGGTCGGTCCGGAGCGGGCCGACCCGGTTCTGCAGCCGGGCGGCGACCAGGAGCTGACCGAGGGCCAGGCCCCCGTCCCCGCACGGCACGATCCGGTGACGCAGCACGGTGAACCCTTCGGCGCCCAGCTGCCGCGTGCATGCCTCGTCGAGCAGGGCGTTGGTGAACACCCCACCGGTCAGGGCCACCGTGCCCACCCCTGTCCGCTGCCGGGCGGCCCGGCAGGCCGCTGTCACGGCGTCGGCCACGGCGCGGTGGAACCGGGCGGCGATCACTGCCGGTTCGGTCCCGTCCCGCAGATCGGCGACCGCGCCGCGCAGCACCGGTGCGGGATCCAGCAGGCCGCCACGGTCCCCGAAGGTGTAACCGCTGCCGCAGCCGGCCATCGCGGGCGCCGCGCACGCCTCGAGTTCGACGGCCGCCTGGGCCTCGTAACCGACCCGATGACAGATGCCGAGCAGGGACGAGACGGCGTCGAACAACCGGCCCATGCTGGACGTCGGCACACAGGCCACATTCCGGCTCAACTGCTGGGCCAGCACTCGGCGCTGAGCAGGCGGGCAACTGTCCACACAGGGCAGGTCCCGGTCCCACTCGATGCCCGCGGAGCGCAGGTGGGACAGCGCCATCCGCCAGGGATTGCGTACGGCGGCATCACCTCCGGGCAGCGGCACATAGGCCAGGTGGGCCAGGCGTTGGTATCCGTCATAGTCGGCGAGCATCACCTCGCCGCCCCACACGGCGGAGTCGTCCCCGTAGCCGGTGCCGTCGAAGGCGACCCCGATGACGGGCGTGGTCCCGTCCAGACCGGCTTCCCCCATGGCGGAAGCGATGTGCGCGTGGTGGTGCTGGACCAGTCGCAACGGCCGGCCGGCGGCCCGCCGCTCGGCCCATCGGGTGGAACGGTAGGCAGGGTGCCGGTCGGCGGCCAGCAGACCGGGGCGTACCCCGGTGAGGGCGGTGAGATGGGCGAGCGCGTGGTCGAAGGCCTGTCCGGTGGCGAGGTGGTCCAGGTCACCGATGTGCTGTGACAGCCAAGCCGCCCGTCCCCGCGCCAGGCAGAAGGTGTTCTTCAGGTCACCCCCGACGGCGAGGGTGTCCGGCACGTCGAACGGCAGGGTGACCGCTTCCGGAACGTAACCGCGGGAGCGGCGCAGCGGCAGGCTTTCGCCGCCCGGCCGCACCCGGATCACCGAGTCGTCGCAGGGCACCCGGATTCCCCGGTCGTGCCACAGCCAGGCGTCAGCGATACCGTCCAGCCGGGCACGGGCGTCGGCGTCGTCGATGGCGATGGGTTCGCCGGAGCGGTTGCCGCTGGTCATCACCAGTACCCGGGGGCCGGGCGGATCACCGGGCAGCCCGAACAGCAGCCGGTGCAACGGTGTGGACGGCAGCATGACCCCGATGTCCGGGCTGCCGGGACACACGCCCGCGGCGAGCACCGGGCCGCCGGACGGGGCATCACCCGTAGAGCGCGCGGCGCGCCGCAGCAGCACGATCGGGCGACGGCCGCTTTCGAGCAGCCGGCGTTCGGTCGCGCCGGCCGGGGCGATGGAGACGGCGGTGGATACGTCGGGTGCCATCACGGCGAACGGCTTGTTGCCGCGCTCCTTGCGTTCCCGCAGTCTCCGCACTGCGTCGTCGTTCTCCGCGTCGCAGGCCAGGTGGTAGCCGCCGACGCCCTTGACGGCGACCACCGCGCCGGCGGCGAGCAGCCGGCGCGCCTCCGCCAGCGCGGCGTCGTCGCCATCCGGCGGGGCCGGCCGGTCGGACGTCAGGCGGAGTCGCGGGCCGCACCGGCGGCAGGACACCGGCTGGGCGTGGAAGCGGCGGTCGCTCGGATCGGTGTACTCACCGGTGCACCGCTCGCACAGGGGGAAGTCCGCCAGCGTGGTGGTCGCCCGGTCGTAGGGCAGAGCCGTGACGATCGTGAAGCGGGGCCCGCAGTGCGTGCAGGTGATGAAGGGATGGCGGTACCGGTGATCCCCGGGGTCACCGAGTTCGTCGAGACATGCGGCGCACTGCGCGGTGTCCGGAGGCACCAGAGTGTGTCCCGAGCCCTGTTCGGACGGCCGAATGGCGAAGCCGGTGACGCCGAGGGGCGTCAGGTCCAGCCGGGACACCGAGGAGACCGTAGCCAGGGGTGGAGCCTCGCGGCTCAGCCGCTCGCAGAAGGCACCCACCGGACCGACCGGGCCCTCGATTTCTGCGACCACGCCGGCGGGCGTGTTGGTGACGTACCCGGCGAGGTGAAGCTCGCCGGCCAGTCCATGCACGAAAGGACGGAAACCGACGCCCTGGACGACGCCGCTCACGGTGAGCCGGGCCCGGACGGTGTCAGGCGTGCCGGGTGCGGCGACGGTGCTCTGCTGCCGCGGCGCCGTGACCTGCGGACGCACCGTCACGGCCCGACGGCCAGAGGCGCGTGACGGTGACCGCCGTCCTGACCATGACCGTGCCCGCCGTCGTCACCGTGGTCGTGGCCGTGCTCGCTCATGTGCCGGTCAGCGAGCAATGGCTGGTGCGCCGCCGCCCCGTGACACACCGCCATGACCCGGTCCACCAGCGCGTCGACGCCGTCACCGGTGCGTGCGGAGGTCGGCAGGATCTCGACGCCGGGGTTGACGGCCGCGACATGGGCGCGGAACTCGTCGTCAGCGAAGGCTGCCGCGCCCGCCAGGTCCGTCTTGGTGAGGACGACCAGATTCGCCAGACCGAACGCGGTCGGGTATTTGAGCGGCTTGTCCTCGCCCTCGGTCACCGACATCATCGCCACGCGCAGGCTTTCGCCGAGATCGTAGGAGGCCGGGCAGACGAGATTCCCGACGTTCTCCACGAAAAGCACCTCGGTACCGTCCGGCAGCCATCCGTCGATCTGCGCCCGGAGTTGGTCGCACTCCAGGTGGCACAGTCCGCCGGTGAGGATCTGCTTGACGGGTGCGCCGGACCGGGCGAGGCGCCGGGCGTCGTTCTCGGTGGCCAGGTCGGCCGTCAGCGCCGCGACGCCGATCCCGCGCTCGGCAGCCCGTGCCAGCACCCGTTCCAACAAGGCGGTCTTGCCGCTGCCGGGACTCGACAGCAGGTTGACCAGGGTGGTTCCGCGGGCCGTCAATTCGGCACGCAGCGCAGCCGCCAGGGTGTCGTTCTTGGCGAGCACCGCCTGCCGTACGTCCACCACTCGGCACATCATCCGGCTGTCTCCTCGAACTCGATAGCGGTGATTTCCAGCTCCCGCCCGCTCAGCAGACCGGATGCGGGCCGGTCGCACGCCGGGCACCAGAGGAACGGGGGAGTGCCGACCGCGAAGTCGGCGCCGCACGGCTCGCACCGGGCCAGGGCGGCCACGTCCTCGACGAGCAGCCGAGCCGTGCCGGCCACCGTTCCTTCCCGGGCGACCTCGAAGGAGAACAGCAGAGCGTCCGCTACGACACCTGCCATTTCGCCGACCCGTACCCGCACCGCCGAAACGGCCGGAACGCCGTGCTGACGGGCCACCTCTTCGGCCCGTTCGACGATCGCGGTGGCGATCGACAATTCGTGCATGCCGCTCCCGTCCACGGTGTGAGGCCGGGCAACGCCAGGGCGTTGTCCTGCCGGCCGTCACTGTAGGAAGGTCGCCGCCCCGACTCCGGCAGCCGGTCTCCGTCCGCGCCGGTGTTCCTCCGTTCGGCGCAAACCGGCGGCGGTTCACGGGCGGGCCGCGGCCGGATCCGCTCGCGCCGGGTGACGATCGGCGTGCTGGGAGCGCCGGTGGGATCGCGTGCGACGTGGGACGGATCCGGCGCCGTGCGGCCGACCGTCCGCCGCAGTCCGATCGCCTGGAGGTTGTGGTGCGCATCCTGCTCATCGCGAGCGCGTTCAACAGTCTGACGCAGCGGGTTCGTGCCGAACTCGGTGACGACGGCCACAGCATGGCCGTCGTTCTCGCCGCCGACGACGCCTCGGTGCGTACCGCCGTCCGCCGCCACGCACCAGAGCTGATCATCGCGCCGATGCTCCGGACGGCGCTTCCCGAGGACATCTGGTCCCAGCACGTGTGCCTGATCGTGCATCCCGGCCCGCCCGGCGACCGGGGCCCGTCCTCGCTGGACCGCGCGGTGCAGGACGGCGAGAGCCGGTGGGGCGTGACGGTGCTGCAGGCGGAGGCCGAGATGGACGCGGGCGACATCTGGGCCTGGGAGCCGTGCGCGCTGCCGCCGGTCGCCAAGAGCGACCTGTACCGCGGCGAGGTCGCGGACGCGGCGCTCACGGCGGTGCAGGTCGCGGTCGAGCGGTACGCCTCCGGCACCTACCTGCCGATGTCGCAGCGCGGTATGACGGCACGGTCCCGGCCGTTCCTGCGACAGCCCGAGCGCTGCATCGACTGGACGTCCTGGTCGACCGAGTCGGTCCTGCGCACGCTGCGTGCGGCCGACTCGCAGCCCGGGGTCCTCGACGAACTGCTGGGTGTCGAATGCTTCCTGCACGGCGGTCATCCCGAGGACCGGCTGCGCGGCGAGCCGGGGAGCATCCTGGCCACGCGGGACGAGGCGATCTGCCGGGCCACCGTCGACGGCGCCGTCTGGATCCCGCAATTGCGACTGCGCCGTACGCCCGGCGGGCCGCCCACCATCAAACTGCCGGCCGTGTCGGCGCTCGGCGACCGGCTGACCGGCGTCCCGGAGATGCCCGCGCCGCTGGAACTGCCGGAGAACCGCCGCACCTGGCGTGACATCCGTTACCACGAGCGGTCCGATGTGGGGTTCCTGCGCTTCTCCTTCCCCGGCGGTGCGATGAGCACCTCGCAGTGCCGCCGTCTCCTCGCCGCCTACCGGTTCGCCTGCACCCGGCCCACCCGCGTGCTGGTCCTCGGCGGCGAACGCGACTTCTTCTCCAACGGCATCCACCTGAACGTCATCGAGGCCGCGGCTGACCCCGCCGCCGAGTCGTGGGCCAACATCCAGGCCATGGACGACCTCGTCGAGGCGGTCCTGACCACGACCGACCGGCTGGTCGTCGCCGCACTGGCCGGCAACGCTGCGGCCGGCGGGGCGATGCTGGCGCTCGCCGCCGACGAGGTGTGGTGCAGGGCGGGCACCGTTCTGAACCCGCACTACCGGCTCATGGGCCTGATCGGCTCGGAGTTCTGGACGTACACCCTGCCCCGACGGGTGGGCGCGGAGGTGGCCGCCGCGCTGCAGCGCGATGCTGCTCCGATGAGCGCCGCCGCAGCTCAGGACCTGGGCCTGGCAGACCGGGTGCTGGCCGGCTCACCGCGGGACTTCACCGATGAGGTGGCCCGGCTGGCCATCCGCCTCGCCGGTACATCCGCCACCGATCGGCGGATCACGGACAAGAAGGCGGCCCGGGAGCGCGACGAGGCCGTCCGGCCGCTCTCGGTGTACCGGGAAGAGGAACTGACCAGGATGCGCCGGACGTTCTTCTCGCCCGAGGAGCCGTACCACGCGCTCCGCGCCGCGTTCGTACACAAACAGCCCGCGCCCGTGCGGTCCGCCGAGCCGAGTGACGCATGACAGCGGCCCGACCCGTCACGGACACCGGGCGGCCGGGCCCGCGCATCCTGATCGCCGGCATCGGCAACATCTTCCTGGCCGACGACGCCTTCGGCCCCGAGGTCATCACCGCCATGAGCGGTCGCCCGGTGCCGGACGGGGTGCACGTGGCGGACTTCGGCATCCGCGGCATGGACCTGGCCTACCGGCTGCTGGACGGCTACGACGTGGCGGTGCTGGTCGACGCGGCACCACGCGGCGAGGAGCCGGGCACCTTGTACGTCATCGAACCGGACCTCGAGGACGGCGACCCCCGGCAGGTCCCCGAGGCACATGGCATGGACCCGGTCAAGGTGCTCGCGCTCGCCCGCACCCTCGGCGACGTGGACCAGGCGCGGCTTCCCCGTGTGCTGGTCCTCGGCTGTGAGCCACTGGTGCGCATGCGAGGCGACGAACCCGAGGTCGCGGCCGGCCTCAGCGCACCGGTACGTACCGCGGTCGGTGAAGCCGTGCGTCTCCTGGACTCCTTGACCGCCGACCTGCTGCGCGATCCGCAGGCCGCCGATATTCCGCCGACCGCCCTCCGCACCCGCAGGACCGACTCGAAGGACGCCGCTGTCTCATGAGTGAGCGAACACTGCAAGACGTCTTCGTCACCTACCTCCGGGACGCCCACGCACTGGAGCGTCTCATCGACACGGCGCTGGGCGCCCTCATCCGTACGACCGACGCACCCGAGCTGCGCATCCCGCTCGAACACCACCGCTCGATGACACGAGAACACCTGAACGCCCTGGCCGACCGGCTGCACGCGCACGAGGCGCGGCCATCGGCGGTCAAGGACACCGGTCTCGCACTGGCGGCGTTCGGCGAGGGGCTGCTCGCGAAGGCCAGGAGGGACCACGCGGGCAAGAACGCCCGCGATGCCTACGTGCTCATCCACCTGGCCATCGCCGGTTACGAAATGCTGGGTCATCTGGCCGACCGCATGCACGACGACACCACAGCCCGGCTCATCAGGCATCACCTGGACGAGGAACGAGCCACCGCGGCGACGATCGACGCCCGGTGGGACGTCCTGCTCGACCTGTCCCTGCGCCATGCCGGCGTACCCGCCGCGCCCGCGATGGCCGGTGACGGCGTTCGCTGAGCTCAGCCGGCTTCCACCTGCACCCAGTCCAGGGTGCGCTCCACCGCCCGCTGCCAGCCTTGGTAACCCTCCTGGCGCTGGTCCTCACTCCACTGCGGCTCCCACCGTTTCGACTCCTGCCAGTGGGAGCGCAGTTCGTCGGTGTCCCGCCAGAAGCCGGTGGCGAGGCCGGCCGCGTAGGCGGCGCCGAGCGCCGTGGTCTCGGCGACCACCGGACGGCTGACCGGCACGCCGAGCACGTCTGCCTGGATCTGCATGCACAGGTCGTTGGCGGTCACACCGCCGTCCACCTTGAGCACATCGAGGTGCACACCCGAGTCCTGCTCCATCGCGTCGACCACGTCGCGGCTCTGGTAGCAGATGGCCTCAAGGGTGGCGCGCGCGATGTGTGCGTTGGTGTTGTAGCGGGCCAGCCCGACCATCGCGCCCCGGGCGTCCGAGCGCCAGTACGGGGCGAACAGCCCGGAGAAGGCGGGTACGAAGTACATCCCACCGTTGTCCGCCACCGACCGGGCCAGCGGCTCGCTCTCCGGCGCGCTGCCGATGATCTTCAGCTGGTCGCGCAGCCACTGAACGGCGGCGCCGGTGACGGCGATGGAGCCCTCCAGCGCGTAGATCGCCGGGCTGTCGCCGAACTGGTACGCCACCGTGGTGAGCAGCCCGTGCTGCGAACGCACCAGCTCGGTACCCGTGTTGAGGACGAGGAAATTGCCGGTGCCGTAGGTGTTCTTGGCTTCACCGGGTGCGAAACAGACCTGGCCGACCGTGGCCGCCTGCTGGTCACCGAGAACACCGGCGATCGGGACGGCCGCGTTCAGCGGCCGCGAGGTGCGGGTGGTCCCGAACGCCTCCGCGTGGGACGAGGGGTGGATGCTCGGCAACATCGCCCGCGGGATGTCGAAGATGCTCAGCAGCTCGTCGTCCCAGTCCAGCGTCTCCAGGTTCATCAGCATGGTGCGGCTGGCGTTGGTGACGTCGGTGGCGTGCACCCCGCCGTTCGGTCCGCCGGTGAGGTTCCACAGCACCCACGCGTCCGTGTTGCCGAACAGGGCGTGACCCGCTTCGGCCGCCGCCCGCAGCCCGTCCACGTTCTCCAGCAGCCACTTGATCTTGCCGCCGGAGAAGTAGGTGGCCGGAGGCAGACCCGCCTTGCGCCGGATGACGTCTCCGTGGCCGTCGCGTTCCAGAGCGGCGGCGATGGTGTCCGTGCGGGTGTCCTGCCAGACGATGGCGTTGTAGTACGGGTGTCCGGTGCGCGGGTCCCAGACGACGGTGGTCTCCCGCTGGTTGGTGATGCCGATGGCCTTCAGGTCCGAGGCGCTGAGGCCACCGGCCCGGACGGCGTTCTGAATCACCGTGCTGGTGCGCTCCCAGATCTCCACGGGGTCGTGTTCGACCCACCCCGAACGGGGCAGGATCTGGTGGTGTTCGAGCTGGTGCCGGGCCACTTCGTTACCGGCGTGATCGAAGATCATGAAGCGCGTGCTGGTGGTCCCCTGGTCCACAGCGCCGACGAAATCGGGCATCGCTGCCGCCCCTTCTGCTGGTTGTAGACGTCCGCGGACGGACTCCGGGGGCCGCGGTGGATCGGGGGCCACCGCGGCACAGGGCCCGGGGCCGACGATGCTGACGCCGCCCTCACCACCATCGTGGGAGGGCGGTCGCCTTCGCATGCGGAGGGCGGCCAATCGGGGTCGGCCCGGGGTGTCCCGGGACGCGGCTGACCGCGGCCCGTCAGCGTTCCGTCTCCGGTTCCTCGGTCACCCGGCCCTCCTGGGCCGGTCCGCTGCGGGCCTTGACCAAGGGCGTGATCGCCAGGTCGTAGACCGCCATGCCGATCACTCCGCCGATGAGCGGTCCGACGATGGGGATCCACCAGTAGCCGCTGAACCACTGATACGTGCCGGGCAGCGCGATCTTCCCCCATCCCTCGAAGAACGTGAACAGCCGTGGCCCGAAGTCGCGAGCAGGGTTGATCGCGTACCCCGCGTTCGTGCCGAAGGCCAGCCCGATCACCACGACGACGAGGCCGATGATGAAGGGGGCGAGATTCGACAGCGCTGCTGTGTTCCGGGTGTCGGTGACCGCGCAGATCAGCAGCAGCAGAATGCCGGTGCCGATGATCTGGTCGAGCAGCGGGCCCCACCACGAATTCCCGAAGTATTCGGCGGGGAAGGTGGCGAAAATGGAGTAGGTGGAAAGCGACTTGTCCCGGGGGAGGCCCGCCTTGTGATCGAAGAAGTCGATCGCCCACCGGTACGACGCGTACACGAGGGCGGCAGCCACGAAGGCTCCCACGAGCTGGGCGAACCAGTAGGGGATGACCTTCCGCCAGGCCAGGGTGCGCCGGACCGCGAAAGCGAGCGTCACCGCCGGGTTGAGGTGTGCGCCGGTCACGCCTCCGGCGACGTACACACCGAAGGTGACGCCGAAGCCCCAGCCCCAGGCGATGATGAGCCAGTCGGCGGCCCCGAACGGGGCTGCTTGGCGGCCCGATCCGGGGAGCCCGGCAACAGCGACGGCCACCGAACCGACGCCCAACAGAATGAGAACGAAGGTACCCAGGAATTCGGCGATCATTTCGCCGCCGATACCCTCCCGATAACCTCGTCGACGTGTCGCACGGTCCGCCACAGCCATCGTCTCCCTTGATCCGGTTGAAAAAGGCCCCGCCCCTTACTCGAAACCTAGGCAGGGAGCAGGCGGTGCGGGTGCTGCTGACGGCGAGTCCCGGACTTTGCCCTCCGATGGAGTACCGCCGGACAAGGCCGCCCGGCCGCACCGACGCCACCGGCCGGCCGGACAGCGCGGTGGGCGTACGCCGGGACACACGATTCGACGTAACCCAACAGTTGGCCGCATGGCGGCTGTGAGCCGTCGCAGCCGTGCCTGCCCGCCCGATGAGTGGGCGTCAGCCGCTGCCGTCGCTCCACCACCCCGCCTCGGGGGCGCATCGCGACTACCTCCGTCCCACCCCCTTGTGCTGCCTCTCGGCCGCCCTTAGTGTTCGACTTCGCTCGAATTTGTTGGGTGTTGATTCCTCAGGCAGTGTGGAGGCCGCAGTGCAAGGTAGTCGGAATCGGGACAGTTCAGCGGGTGCGAGACCCGCCCACCTTCGACGGTGGTGGGCGATCCTCGCGACAGCCCTGGCCCTCGCCCTTTTCGCGGGCATGACCGCGCCCGCCATGGCGGAAAGCGCCGGGAAGCAGACTCCTGCTTCCGCGCCCGCCATCAGCTCTCAGGCGCACAAGGTGAGTTTCGACGGCTACTCGTTCCTCGTCGACGGCAAGCGCACCTACCTGTGGTCCGGGGAGTTCCACTATTTCCGGCTCCCCAGCCCCGACCTGTGGCGCGACATCTTCCAGAAGATGAAGGCAGCCGGTTTCAATGCCACCTCCCTGTACTTCGACTGGGGATACCACTCGCCGAAGCCCGGCGTGTACGACTTCAGCGGCGTGCGCGACGTCGACAAGCTGCTCGACATGGCCGAGGAGGCTGGGCTCTACGTGATCGCACGCCCGGCGCCGTACATCAACGCGGAGGTCGACGGCGGTGGCCTGCCCGGGTGGATGACCACGAAGGCCGGGAAGAACCGCAGCAACGATCCGAAGTTCCTCAAGTACGCCGACGAGTGGCTGACGCAGATCGACCGGATCATCGCCCGGCACCAGCTGACCGACGGCACCGGCTCGGTGATCGCCTACCAGGTGGAGAACGAGTACTACAACGGCTCGGCGGCGGCCCGCGCCTATATGCAGCATCTCGAGGACAAGGCCCGTGCGGACGGCATCACGGTCCCGCTGACCGGTAACAACAACGGCACCTTCAACTCCGGCGACGGCGCCCTCGACGTGGACGGCCCGGACTCCTACCCGCAGGGCTTCAACTGCTCGAACCCCGCCAAGTGGAACGGCGTCCCGAACATCGGCTACGACCACCCGGCCGGAAAGCCGCTCTACTCTCCGGAGTTCCAAGGGGGCGCCTTCGACCCCTGGGGCGGCCCCGGTTATGACAAGTGCGCCCAGCTGATCAACGATCAGTTCGCGAACGTGTTCTACAAGCAGAACATAGCCGTCGGGGCGACAGCGCAGAACTTCTACATGACCTACGGCGGCACCAACTGGGGCTGGCTGGGCATGCCGGAGAACTACACGTCCTACGACTACGGCGCGGCGATTCGCGAGAACCGCCAGCTGGACCCGAAGTACTACGAGGACAAGCTGATCGGGTACTTCACGCAGGCGGTCACGCCGTTGACCAAGACCGACGCGATCAAGGCGGCGCGGCCGGACGACGCGGCGGTCGTCGACACCGCCCGGATGAACCCGGACACCAAGACCCAGTTCCATGTTCTGCGGCACGGGGACTCCACTTCCACGGCGGTCGACAAGACCCACATCTCGCTGGACTTCAGCGCCCAGCCGTCCGCGGACACCAGCTACACCTGGGACGACACCGACTCCGCCCTGCAGTACACCGGGTCGTGGTCGCATGTGGCGAACGAGAGCTACACCGGCGGCGACTACAAGAAGACCGAGTCGTTCTCCAGCAAGGCCGGTGACTCGGTCACCGTCCCGTTCGACGGCACCGCCGTTCGCTGGATCGGGTCCAAGACCAACAACCACGGGTACGCCGACGTCTACCTCGACGGCGCCAAGGCGGCAACGGTCGACGACTCCGGCAGCGACGACCAGGCGGTGATCTTCCAGAAGTCAGGTCTGTCACCCGGAGCGCACACGCTGAAAATCGTCGTCGCCGGGACCCACAGCTCGGCGTCGTCGGACAACTTCGTGTCCATCGACGCGATCGACCTGCCCACGGACGCCACCTCGACGCCGACCTACCCGGTCGTGCCGCAACAGCCGGGCACCGCGATCACGCTCGACGGCCGCGACTCGCACGTGATCGTGGCGAACTACCGCCTCGGGGACTCGCAGTTGCAGTACTCGACGTCGGAGATCATGACCGACGCGACCATCGGCAACCGGGACGTCGCGGTCCTCTACGGCGATCCGGGCAGCGACGGCGAGACCGTCCTGCACTACTCCTCCAAGCCCACCGTGACCAGCAGCGGCGGGCCGGTCACGACCACCTGGGACGCGGACACCGGTGACCTCCGGCTGAACTACACCCACAAGGGCCTGATCCGCGTCAACATCAGCGGCGGCGGATCGCGCCCGCTGATGCTGCTCGTCGGCGACAAGTCGACGGCGGAGACCTTCTGGCGCCAGGACACGGCGACCGGCCCGGTACTCGTACGCGGCAGCCACCTGCTGCGGACGGCGACCAGTCTGGACGACGGCCACACCGTGGCGCTCACCGGTGACAACGCCGACGACAAGAACATCGAGGTGTTCACCTCAGCCGACCACGTCACCTGGAACGGCGACGCGCTCGGTTCCCGGGCCGTCGAGACCAGCGGCCTCACCGGGACCATCCCGGTCGCCGCCCCGATCCACCTGCCGGCGCTGACGAACTGGAAGCATGCCGAGGAATCACCCGAAGCGGCCTCCGGTTTCGACGACTCCCACTGGCAGGTGGCCGACAGGACCACGACCAACAGCGTGTCCGGCATCAACTCGCTTCCGGTGCTCTACGCCGACGACTACGGATTCCACACCGGCAACACGTGGTACCGCGGCCGCTTCCGCGCCACCGGCAAGGAGAAGGGCATCCACCTGGTCTCGGACTCCGGCGGCAAGGCGCAGGCGTTCTCCGCCTGGCTCAACGGCACCTTCCTCGGCAGCTCCACCACCGGCAGCGCCGACTTCACCTTCCCGGCCGATGCGGTCAAGCCGGACGGCGACAACGTCATCTCCGTACTCACCGTGAACATGGGGCACGAAGAGGACTACAACTCGACCAACGGCAACAAGACGCCGCGCGGCCTGACCAGCGCTTCCCTGGTCGGGGCGGCGCTGACCCCCGTCACCTGGCGGCTGCAGGGCGTGCGCGGCGGCGAGGACCTGCTGGACACGACGCGCGGCGCGCTGTCGACCGGCGGGCTGTACGGCGAGCGCGCCGGCTGGTCCCTGCCGGGCTTCCCGGACGCCAAGTGGAGCAGCACGTCCCTGCCCACCAGCGACACCCGCCCCGGGGTCTCCTGGTATCGCACCGACGTCAGTCTGAAACTGCCGCACGGCCAGGACACCTCGCTCGGGTTGACGTTCACCGACGACCCGGCGCGCAAATACCGCGCCACGATCTTCGTGAACGGCTGGCAGGTCGGCAACTACGTCAACTACCTCGGGCCGCAGCACACCTTCCCGGTGCCGAACGGGATCCTGAATCCGGACGGTCACAACACCATCGCCATCGCCGTGTGGAATCTGGACGGCAGCACCGGCGGGCTCGGAAAGGTGTCGCTCACCAACTACGGCAGCTACTCGTCCTCCCTTCGGGTCGCGCAGAACGACAGCCCCGGCTACCGGAGCGCGACCTACGCGATGCCGAAGCGGCCGGGGGCGGATGTGGCTCTGGACGTGCCGGACACCGCCGCATCAGGACAGTCCTTCACGGCCACGGCAACGGTGCGCGTCCCGGCGGGCCGCCCGGCGGCCGCCCTGCTGACCGGTTCGCTCGGGCTGCCCGACGGCTGGAGCGCGAGCGAGCCGAGCCCCGCGTCGGTGAAGCTCCTGCCGCCCGGCAGGTCGGCCACCTTCACCTGGAAGGTGCAGCCGCCGGCCGGCACGCTGCCCTCCGCCTCGGCCCTCACCGCCACGGTGCACTACACGCAGCGCGGGCGGCAGGCCGCCGCCGGTGACGAGCGCATCGTCGCCGGGATCCCGCCGGCCCCGCCGGACGGGAAGGTCGCCGTGAGCGCTCTGCCGTTCCTGTCCTCCACCAACGGATGGGGTCCGGTGGAGCGCGACAGCAGCGTCGGCGAGCAGGCGGCCGGGGACGGCCGTCCTCTCACTGTCGCCGGCGTCGGCTATCCGAAGGGTCTCGGCACCAATGCGGTCAGCGACGTCGAGCTCTATCTGGCAGGGAAGTGCTCGCGGCTCACTGCGGACGTCGGGGTCGACGACGAGACCGGTGGTGCGGGGACGGTCACGTTCTCGGTGATCGCCGACGGCAAAACCCTGGTCACCACCGATCCGGTGCGCGGCAAGCAGGCCGCGGTGCCGATCGATGTCGATCTCACCGGGGTGCAGGTGGTCGACCTCAAGGTCGGCGACGCCGGTGACGGCAACGGCAGCGACCACGGCGACTGGGCGGCGCCGACGCTGACCTGCGGCTAGCCCGAGCCGTTCCCGGGACCGACCCCGGCGAAGCCTCCGTCCCGGAAGGGGCGGAGGCTTCGCCGTTGCGCGGGGCGGCCGGGCGCCGACGGCTCGGTGGTGCGGTGTCAGGCGCAGGACGGGCACAGCCCGCGGTAGGTGACCTCGACGCCGGACACGGTGAAGCCGAAGCGTTCCTCCGTCGGCAGGTCGGCCAGCGGACTACCGGTCGGGTGGACATCCCGGATGGTCCCGCAGCCGGAGCACACCAGGTGCTGGTGCGGGTGGTGGGCGTTGGGGTCGTAGCGCTTGGCGCGGCCGTCGGTCGAGACCTCGGTGATCTCACCGAGGCTGACCAGCTCGCCCAGGGCGTTGTAGACGGTCGCCCGGGAGATCTCCGGCAGCCGCTCTGCCGCGCGGACGAGCACCTCGTCGGCGGTGAGATGCACGTGATCGCCGTCGAAGACCTCCGCGACGACCCGCCGCTGCGAGGTCATCCGCCAGCCACGCCCTCGCAGTCGCTCCAGCAGGTCACTCACATCGGTTCACCCGTTCAGGTTCGGTGGGGGATCGTACAGGGGATTGGCCTGCTTCTTGACTTGGACTGTGTCCATTGTAGGATCGCTTACGGCGATAGCCAAGGGACGGGAAGACTCCGGTACGGCAGGAGACACGGACGTGACGCGACACGCCGTCCCGGACGTGGCCCCGCAGTTCCACCGCCCGCAGTTCCACAGCACCGTGATTCGCCCAGTCCGGAAGGATTCCCATGTCCGAGAACCACGACGCAATCGTCACAGACGCGAAGACGGAGGGCACAAGCGGCTGCCCGGTTGCGCACGTGCGCGCCCAGCACCCGACTCAGGGCGGCGGTAACCGCCAGTGGTGGCCGGACCGGCTCAATCTGAAGGTCCTGGCCAAGAACCCCGTCGTGGCGAATCCTCTCGGCGAGGACTTCGACTACGCCGAGGCGTTCAAGGCCCTCGACCTGCCCGCGGTCAAGCGGGACATCGCCGAGGTGCTCACGACCTCGCAGGACTGGTGGCCGGCCGACTTCGGCAACTACGGCCCGCTCATCGTCCGGATGGCCTGGCACAGCGCGGGCACCTACCGCGTCAGCGACGGCCGGGGCGGAGCCGGCGCCGGCCAGCAGCGGTTCGCGCCGCTCAACAGCTGGCCCGACAACGGCAACCTCGACAAGGCACGCCGCCTGCTGTGGCCGGTCAAGAAGAAGTACGGCCAGAACATCTCCTGGGCCGACCTGCTGATCCTCGCCGGCAACGTCGCCCTGGAGGAGATGGGCTTTACCACCTTCGGTTTCGCCGGCGGCCGTGCGGACGTCTGGGAGCCCGAGGAGGACGTCTACTGGGGCCCGGAGTCCACCTGGCTGGGGGACGAGCGCTACACCGGTGAGCGCGAGCTGGAGAACCCCCTCGGTGCGGTCCAGATGGGACTCATCTACGTCAACCCGGAGGGCCCGAACGGCAACCCGGACCCGATCGCCTCGGCCCGCGACATCCGTGAGACGTTCCGCCGGATGGCGATGAACGACGAGGAGACCGTCGCCCTGATCGCCGGCGGCCACACCTTCGGCAAGACCCACGGCGCGGGCCCCGCCGACCACGTAGGCGCCGACCCCGAGGCGGCCGGCATGGAGGAGATGGGCCTCGGCTGGCGCTCCACCTTCAACTCGGGCAAGGGTGGCGACGCGATCACCAGCGGCGTCGAGGTCACCTGGACGCCCACCCCGACGAAGTGGGACAACACCTTCTGGGAGACCCTCTTCGGCTACGAGTGGGAGCTGACCGAGAGCCCCGCCGGAGCCAAGCAGTGGACGGCCAAGGACGGCGCCGGCGCGGGCACCATCCCGGATGCCCACGACCCGTCCAAGAGCCAGGCCCCGACGATGCTGACGACCGACCTCGCGCTGCGCATGGACCCGGTCTACGAGCCGATCTCGCGGCGCTTCTTCGAGAACCCCGACCAGTTCGCCGACGCCTTCGCCCGCGCCTGGTTCAAGCTGACCCACCGTGACATGGGCCCTGTCTCCCGCTACCTCGGCCCGGAGGTCCCGACCGAGACGCTGGTGTGGCAGGACCCGGTCCCGGCGGTGACGCACGAGCTCGTCGACGCCCAGGACGTCGCGTCACTCAAGACGCGGATCCTCGGCTCGGGGCTGTCCGTGTCCCAGCTGGTGTCCACCGCGTGGGCTTCGGCTGCCTCCTTCCGCGGCACCGACAAGCGCGGCGGAGCCAACGGCGCCCGGATCCGCCTCGAGCCGCAGCGCGACTGGAAGGTCAACGACTCCGAGTCGCTGGCGACCGTGCTGACCGCCCTCGAAGGCGTGCAGAAGTCGTTCAACGCCGAGCAGACCGGCGGCAAGCAGATCTCGCTCGCCGACCTGATCGTGCTGGCCGGCTGCGCGGCCGTCGAACAGGCCGCCGAAGAGGCCGGTCTCACGGTGGAGGTGCCCTTCACGCCGGGCCGCACGGACGCCTCGCAGGAACAGACCGACGTCGAGTCGTTCGCCGAGATGGAGCCGACCTCCGACGGGTTCCGCAACTACCTGGGCAAGGGCAGCCGACTGCCCGCCGAGTACCTGCTCATCGACCGGGCCAACCTGCTCACGCTGAGCGCGCCGGAGATGACCGTGCTCGTCGGCGGCCTCCGGGTCCTCGGTGCGAACCACGGGCAGTCGTCGCTGGGCGTCCTCACCGAGACTCCCGGATCGCTGACCAACGACTTCTTCGTCAACCTGCTCGACATGGGCACGACGTGGAAGCCGACGTCCGAGGACAGCACCACGTTCGAGGGCCGCGACGCGGCCACCGGCGAGGTCAAGTGGACCGGCACCCGCGCCGACCTCGTCTTCGGCTCGAACTCCGAGCTGCGGGCGCTGGCCGAGGTCTACGCGAGCGACGACGCGAAGGAGAAGTTCGTGAAGGACTTCGTCGCAGCGTGGGACAAGGTGATGAACCTCGACCGGTTCGAGGTCGCCTGATCGCGAAATCCTGATCGCGACGTCCTGATCACCACGTCCAGGTCGGCCCGCGCGGGCCGACCTGGACGTGTGCTGTGCCGGGCGAGCGGCGCGGCCCGGACACCTCGGGGTGACGGTTCCGTCCGGTTTATGGTGGTGTAATGCGACTTGCCCCCCGGTGGACCTTGCTCTCTTCCGGGTGCGCCCCTGTGCTTCTGGTCGGTGCCGGGACGATCGCGCAACTGCGGCAAGGCCCGACGTACGACCCGGAGAAGCAGACCCTCAGCGTGCTGGCATCCTATGGAGCCAGCAGCTATTGGCTGATGACGGGGATACTGATCGGGCTCGGGACCTGCTACCTGGCCACGGCGCACGGGCTTCGGGCGGCGGCGTTCGCCGGGCGTGCGGCTCTGGCCGGTGGCGGACTGGCTGCGCTGGCACTGACCCTGGTGCCCGCGCCCAGTAGCGGCGGGGCACTGAAACACGGGGCCGTGGCCAGCGTCGGCTTCGTCCTGTTGGCGCTATGGCCCCTGCTGGCTGCCGACCGCAGGGGGAGAGCAGTGCCGTGGGGGTTGCGGTTCGGCGTGTCGCTCTCGGCGAGCGCGCTGATGTGCGTGAGCGCGATGTGGTTCGTGGTGGAGTTGCAGACCGGCAGGGCGCCCGGCGTTGCCGAGCGTGCGCTGACTTTCCTCCAGGCGCTGTGGCCCTTCTTGGTCGTCGTCTCCTGCCAGCGTCGCGCTGACTGACACACAGGCAGTGGCCATGGCACCGGTCGGATCCGCGACAACTTCCTTGCCGGAGAAGAACACGTGTCCCCGCACCCGTTGGTCATGGTCGGCAAAGGTGAGATGGCGGGAGAGCTCGGCCGGATCCTGCCAGGGTGCGGGCTGGGCCGTGTCGCTTGATCCGGGCGGCCGTGTCGCGTACCAGTCGGTCGTTGTTGTCGCGCCGCCAGGCTGCCTTGTCCGGGAAGCCGGCGCCGTAAGCTGCGTAGGTGGCGTCATCCTCGAAGGTCTGACCTGCGACGGGATAAGGGTAGAAATAGTCGTCCCAGTGCACCGCGTCGATGTCGTAGCGGCGTACGGCGTCCATGATCGCGTCCTGGGTGTGCCTCCTCGGCCGCGGTGCCCAGCGGGTCCCAGCCGGAGTCCCGCCCCTTTACGCCGGTGAGGCACTCCGCCCAGGGCTCGTAGGGTGAAGGCCACAGTGCGTCTGCGGTCGGCCGTACCTGAAGGATGACGACGTTCAGTTTCCGCTGTACCGCGCTGTCCAGATACGCCAGGAGTTCGGCATGCTGGTCGGCGGCAGACAGCCCGGGCCGGGACGGCCAGTCCGTGTTGGCGACCGTGGCGATCCATACGCCGCGCAGCTCGCGTCACCTACCGCCTCCTCCACCCCGGCGGTTCGCGTGCGCGGCTGCCACGGCCCGGCTGGGAAGCGCGAGCCCCCCAACCACCGCAGTACCTCCCGCAATCAGCGCCCTTCGACTCATACGTCCCATGTGTTCCTACAGTTCGCCGATTGACCGCTCACCCGAAGCGCCATTCATCCGCAGGCCAGGAGCGACGTCAAGGGCTGGTGGAGGCCGCGGACGGGCGCGCCCGCACCACTGTGTACCGTCGGCTGTCTCCCTTGTTCGAGACATAACGCCGACACCACTCGCCGCCCGCCCGTTCTCGCACCCGCCCACGTTCGATTCCGCGCTTTCTGCCCAGCCTTTGGAGTGCACGTTGAGGACGACATTCCGTTCTCGTATGACCGCCCGGATCGGGCGCGCCTACCTGTCCAGGATCCAGCAGCGCGGGCTCGGGCCCTCCACCATCAGGCTGTTGCCGGCAGATCTGCTGATGCTGATGCGCCGCGACGGCACGGATCCCGTGGACAGGCTGGCCAAGGTGCAGGCGAAGACGCCGGTGTCCAAGGTATCGCTGCCGTTCGGCATGGACGCCTGGATAGTCACCGGCTATGAGGAGTCGAGAGCCGTCCTCGGCGCGGCCGACGCCTTCAGTACCGACTTCGCTCATCTCGCTGCGAATGCCGGGGTGGCGGCGGAACAGGCCCCCGGCGGGCTCGGGTTCAGCGATCCTCCCGTTCACACCAGGCTGCGACGGATCCTCACCCCCGAGTTCACGATGCGTCGGCTGCGGCGCCTGACTCCCAGGATCGACGCCATCGTGGAGGAGCGCCTGGACGCAATGGAGGCCCTGCCGGGGCCCGTCGACCTGGTGCAGGAGTTCGCGTTGCCGGTCCCCTCCCTGACCATCTGTGAACTGCTCGGCGTGCCCTATGAGGACCGTCACGACTTTCAGCGGCTGGCCATGGACCGCTTCGACCTCGCCGCCGGATCGACCGCACCCTTCGGCGCCATGTCGGCGTCGCTCGGCTACTTCCGGGACGTCGTCAAGAAGCAGCGGGCGGAGCCGGGCGACGGTCTGCTGGGCATGATCGTGCGCGAGCACGGCGACAGTGTCGACGACGAGGAACTCGCCGGCCTCGCCGACGGCGTGCTCACCGGCGGGTTCGAGACGACCGCCAGTACCCTCGCTCTCGGCTCACTCGTACTCCTGCGGGACCAGGACCTCTTCGAGCGCATACGGACCGACAGTGCGATGACTGCGCCGTTCGTCGAGGAGGCGCTTCGTTACCTCACCGCGGTGCAGATCGCCTTCCCTCGGTTCGCCCGCCAGGACATCGAGGTGGCCGGGCAGGTCGTCCGCCGGGGTGACATGGTCCTCTGCTCCCTGAGCGGCGCCAACCGCGACCCGTCGTACACCGCGGACGGCGGGCGCTTCGACCCGCACCGCGACACCACGGGGCATCTCGCGTTCGGCTACGGAATCCACCGCTGTATCGGCGCCGAACTGGCGCGGATGGAACTCCGCGCGGCCTACCCGGCCCTGGTGCGTAGGTTCCCTCACATGCGCCTGGCGAGCCCTCCGCAGGATCTGGCCTTCCGCAGGCTGTCGATCGTGTACGGCATCGAAGCACTCCCGGTGTACCTGCGCTGAGCGTATGGCGGTCAGTCGTCCAGGCGGACCGGCATCAGCATCGAGAACGTCTCTTCGTCGTCGGGGCGGCGGATCACCAGAGGCGTCGTGGAGGCGCCGAACTCCAGGATCAGCTGGTCCCGGCCCGCGGCGGTGAGTGCGTCCAGCAGGAAATCGCGGTTGACGGCGACGTTGTTCCGGTCGTCGTCACCGTCTGCGCAGGGAACCACCGTGCCGTCGTCGGCCACCTTGAGCACACTGAGGTCATAGGAAGCGCCGTCCTGCTCGCGCACCTCGCCGGCACGGACCGGACCGGTCTCCAGTGACTGCCGGAAGGCCGGCACATCGACCGGAGTGCGGCGCCCGGACGGCAGGTTGACGAGTCGGCGGTAGTCGGGGAAGTCGTACGCGAGACACTGCCCGGCCGCCTGACGGCCCCCGGTCTCCAGGCTCACGCGGTCTCCGTCCACGGCGAGCTCGGCGGGTTCCTCATCGCTCAGCAGCGCCCGCATCGCGTCGGCGAGCGGGGCGGGCACGATGACCTGTGTACGGGGCCCGCCATGCCCGGTGGCGCCGGCCTGCGCCACGGCCAGCCGGTAGCGGTCGGTGGCCACGACGTGGAGTGCGTCGTCCTCCGCGTCGAAGAGGACCCCGCCGAGCATCGGCAGTTCCGGGTCGGTACTGGCCGCGAAACGGACCGCGTCCAACGCGGCGGCCAGTTCGGGCGCGGAGACGGACAGCCGGACGGTCGTGGTGCGGGGCGATGTCATGGGGTTCTCCCTGTGGTCGAGTAGTGCTCGGAGCGTGGAGAACTCACTGCGGGCGTCGGACAGCCCGAGCTCGAGACGGCGCAGATGCGCCTGGAGCAGCTTGCGCACCAGGTCCGTGTCCGCGCTGGACCAGCCGGCCAGCACCAGCCGGACGTCCGCGAGCGGCATGCCGGCCCGACGCAGCCGGGCCAGCGCCCCGGCCTCTTCGAGCTGCTCGGTGGCGTACCAGCGGTAGCCGCTCGCCGGGTCCACCCAGGCAGGGACCAGGACGCCGGCACGGTCGTAGAACCGCAGGGCGCTCGCCCCCAGTCCGCTGTCGCGGGCCATCTCCCCAATGCTGCGCATCTCGTTCTCCACATCCCGAACTCTGACCCCTCGACAAGGTCGAGGGTCAACACGGTGGGAGATCCCGGACATCGCTGCGGATGGCGGCCCCTCACCGCAACCGATCGGCCGGCCGCTCAGCCCTCGAGCGGCTCGTAGCCGAACCAGTCGAAGTGAACGGAGCCGGCTGAGGCGAACATTCCGATGACCCGCCCGGTGAAGCCGCCGGCGACCTCGGTGGACAGGTAGCGGCCGTCGAGCGCGGTGAGCTCGGCGTAGGTGCCGTCCGGTTCCTCGATGCCGATGGAGACGGCATCGGGGCCGGTTCGTGCATCGTTCACGGTGCGTACGGCTTCCACCTCGATGCGGAGTACCACGGGGCCGGCCGGTATCGGCCGGGATGCCACGACGGTGTTCAGCGGGCCGATGCGGGCTGTTACGCGTACTTCGCCGGATGCTGCCTCGATGTCGTAGTGGTGCTGCTCATCGAGGCGGACGGCCAGGCCACCGCGTCCGTCTGCCGGGTCGATGAGCGTGCGTGCCCGGCAGGACAGGTGTTGCTGGCGCCGGCCGACGAACGTGACATCGGTGTCGTCGAGTGATCCGCCACGGGCATGCAGGGTCAGCCAGCCGGGCCGTTCCTTCGTGGTGCAGTTCTCGGTGGAGCGGCGCCGCAGCGAGATCCAGGGGGAAGCCAACTCGGCCAGGTCGAAGTCGTCCCGGCCCGAGGGGACGGCTGGTGGCTGGAGCGGCCATGGGGGTGCGGGCATGACGGTTGAGAGTTCGCCGACGACCGGCCAGCCGTCGATCCAGTCGACCGGAACGAGGAAGGTTTCCCGGCCGAGTACGTGCCAGCCGGGGGTGCCGCCGCCCGGTCGCACGCCGAGCAGCACCATCCACCAGGAATCGTCGGGCGCCTGCACCAGATCAGCGTGGCCGGTGTTCTGGATGGGGTGGTCGGTGCCGCGGTGGCTCAGGACCGGGTTGTCCGGGCACGGCTCGAACGGGCCGGCCGGCGTGCGGCCACGGGCGATGGAGACGCCGTGAGAACGTTCGGTGCCGCCCTCGGCGATGAGCAGGTACCAGTAGTCGCCGATGTGGTACAGATGCGGAGCTTCGGGGGCTTTGGCGTCCGGGCTGCCGGACCAGAGCCGGCGTGGCGGACCCAGCGTCTGCCCGGTGTGCGGGTCGATGCGGACCTGCTCGACTCCGGCATAGGTGCACCAGCAGGTGCCGTCGTCGTCCCAGGCGATGTCCGGGTCGATGCCCTTGACCCCGGGCAGCTGGACGGGATCGGACCAAGGACCGGCCGGGTCGGTCGCCGTGACCAGAAGGTTGCCGCCGTCGCTCACATTCGTGACGATCAGCCAGAACCGGCCGTCGTGGTGGCGCAGCGTGGGCGCGTAGATGCCGCCGGACGACGGTGTGCCGGGTGGCAGGCGCAATTGGCTCGGCCGGTCCAGCACGTTGCCGATCTGCGTCCAGTGCACCAGGTCCCGGCTGTGGAAGATGGGCACGCCGGGAAAGCATTCGAAACTGGAGCAGGCGAGGTAGTAGTCCGCGCCCGCCCGGCAGATGCTCGGGTCGGGGTGAAAGCCGGGGATCACTGGGTTGTTGATGGTGTTGCGCGGCTCGGGCATGCTCGACACCTTCATCGAGTCCTTTCGCTGGTTCGGTCAAACGGTGGCACCGAGTGGAGAGTCCGGGTATGGGGCCGCCGACTGTCGCGGCGGCCCCATCCTCACCGTTGAGGGGAGCTGAGCCAACAGCCTTTCGTCAGCGGCGTACCGTCGAGTGGACGAGTTGCCACTCCTGCGAGCCGTCCTCGACCGCGTTCTGCGGGGTCAGCGCCGCCCCATGGGACGCGCCGGTCAAGTAGCGAGGGGTCAGCGCCAGTCGGGAGCACCTGCGGCGGGTGACAGGGCGCTCTCGATCTCCGTCCGTATCCCCTGCATGACCTCAACGATCCGGGCCCTGTGCCCCTCGCTGAGTCGCGCCACCGGCACCGAGCAGCTGATGGCGTCGATGGCCGGTGTGTCGTACCTCAGAGCGAAGCCGAAACCCGCGATGCCGGACACCGTCTCCTCGTAGTCGACGGAGTAGCCGCGCTCCCGCACTCCGGCGAGGTCGGCGAGCAGCGTGGTGCTCTCGGTGTGCGTGTTGTCCGTGAGGGCCTTCAAAGTCCCTTCGGGGAGCGGGAGTTGGTCGTCGGCGCGCTCGGCGAGCAGCGCTTTGCCAAGGGCTCCGGCGTAGGCCGGGATCCGGCGGCCGACCCGGCTGATGGTGCGCAGATATTCGTGGGACTCGCGCGTCGCTAGGTAGATGACGTTCGGCCCGTCGAGCCGGGCCAGATGAATCGTCTCACCGAGCGCGTCCGACGCCTTGTCGAGATACGGGCGGGCCGTCCGCACGTGTGGGTCGCTGTCCAGGTAGCTCGTCCCCGTGTGCAGGGCGCGGATGCCGATGCCGTAGAGGGAACCGGTCGTGTCGGAGCGCACCCAGCCGCAGTCGACGAGGGTCTGCAGCAGCTGGTACATGCTGCTGCGCGGCACTCCCAGGTCCTTGGCGAGTTCGTCCAGGCGCGCGGGCCGGTCGCCCCGTGTGGCGAGCAGTTCGAGTAGCGCGACGGTCCGGGCCGCCGACTTCACCCCGCGGACCCCGCTGTTTTCCGGCATGGCCGCATTTTAGATCCGCGTTGTCGTGCCCATTGACCCAGGCCGGGCCACCCACCTAACCTCCGTTCTCATACATGCACGTCATCTGCATATGGGGATGGGATCCATGGAGCGGTTCAGTGCGGAGATCGAAGACGTGGCTCGGCGGCTGCGCGAGGGCATGGCCGGCGGGGTGCTGTCCTTCCCCCTCACGAGCTTCCGGGACGATGGCAGCCTCGACCTGGAGTCGTACAGGACGTATCTGACCGCTCAGGTGGCCACCGCACCCGGCGCGGTGTTCCCGGCTTGCGGTACGGGGGAGTTCAGCGCGCTGGACGAGGACGAGTACCGCGCAGTTGTCGAGGCCACGGTCGAGGTCGCCGACGGCCGGCTGCCCGTGGTGGCGGGGATCGGTTACGGCTGGGCACAGGCACTGCGGTTTGCCCGCATCGCAGAGGACGCCGGCGCCGACGCCCTGCTGGTGATGCCGCATTACCTGGTCCGAGCCCCGCAGGACGGTCTGATCGAGCAGCTGCGCCGGATCGCGTCCGGCACCCGGCTGCCGCTCATCGCATACCAGCGCGGCCAGGTCGCCTTCACCGCAGAAAGCGTGCGCCGGATCGCCGGGATCCCTACGGTCATCGGCCTGAAGGACGGCCACAGCGATCTCGATCGGCTTCAGCGCCTCACCCTCGCCGCGCCCGATGGCTTCCTCTTCTTCAACGGCGCCGCCACCGCCGAGATCCAGGCCCGCGCGTACGCCGCCGTCGGGGTCCCGGCCTACTCGTCGGCCGTTCACGCGTTCGCACCCGAGATCGCCGGCGCCTGCTTCACCGCCCTGCGGGATGGCGACGACGCGGAAGTGGACAATCTGCTGCGCGACTTCTACGTCCCGCTGGTCGAACTGCGTGACCGCATGCCGGGTTACGCCGTGTCGCTGGTCAAGGCCGCGGCCCGGCTGCGAGGTCTGCCGGTCGGCCCCGTACGCGCCCCACTCACCGACCCCGGCCCGGCCGACCTCGGCGAGCTGGAAAAGATCCTCGACCACGGTCTGAGCCTGGTGGGAGCCGGACGCCGACGCACCGACTGACACGACCCCGGCGCCCGCCGCATGCCCTGCACCCGCCGCCGCTGCCACCTACTGCGAGAAGCCGGTGGCAGGCCGGCGATTCGATAGTTCGACAGTTCAAAGGAGAACTGACATGCCACTCGTCGTAGTCGGTATCAGCGTTCTGGTTCTGCTGCTTCTCATGACCCGACTGAAACTCAACGGCTTCGCCGCCCTACTCCTCGTGGCGGTCGGCGTCGCTGTGGTTCAGGGGATCCCACTGGAGAAGATCCCGGACGTCCTCGCGGAAGGCATCGGGGGCCAGATCGGTGACACCATGCTCGTCATCGGGCTCGGTGCGATGGTCGGCCGGGTCATGGGGGACTCCGGAGCAGCACAGCGCATAGCCGGCAAGCTCCTCGACGCCTTCGGTCCCCGCTGGGTCCAGATGGCCATGGTGGTCACCGCCATGCTCATCGGCGTGACCATGTTCTACGAGGTCGCGTTCATCATCATCGTGCCCATCGCGTTCACCCTCGTGAGGGTCACCGGATCGAAGCTGCTCTGGGTCGGCCTGCCGATGTCGATCGCCCTGTCCACCATGCACAGCTTCCTGCCGCCGCACCCCGGCCCCACCGCTGTCGCCGCGACCTTCCACGCGTCCATCGGGCTGACCTTGCTCTACGGCCTTTTCATCGCCATCCCGGCCGGCGCGCTCATCGCCCTCGTGTGGCCGCGTCTGCCATTCGTCAAGGCGATGGACCCCGCGATCCCCAAGGGCCTCGTCAGCGAGCGCGAGTTCACCGACGAGGAGATGCCCGGCCTCGGCTGGTCGCTGTCCGTGGCCCTCTTCCCCGTCGTCCTGATCGCCGGCGCTGCGCTCACCGATCTGGCCACCTCCGCCGACACCCCTTTCCTGCACCTGGTCGCCTTCATCGGCTCGGCGCCGGTCGCGCTTCTGCTGACCCTGGCGCTGGCGACCTGGGCGTTCGGACCGCGGATCGGCCGCAGCCTCGCGGACGTCAACGCCTCCTGCACCTCGGCGGCCAAGGCCATGGCCATGATTCTGCTGGTGATCGGTGCGGGCGGCGCCTTCAAGAACGTCCTGGTCGAAGGCGGGATCTCCGACTACATCAAGACCGCAACCGACAGCTGGGCGATCTCGCCGATCATCCTCGCCTGGCTCATCGCGGTCATCCTCCGCATCGCACTCGGCTCGGCGACGGTGGCCGTCGTGACGGCATCGGGTGTGGTGCTGCCGCTCCTCTCGGGCAGCGGGATCCACGCCGAGATGATGGTGCTCGCCGTGTCCTGCGGATCCATCGCCTTCTCGCACGTCAACGATCCCGGATTCTGGCTGTTCAAGGAGTACTTCAACCTGTCGGTCATTGACGCGATCAAGGTCCGCACCAGTTACACGACGGTGCTCGCCATCCTCGGTCTGGGAGGAGTCCTGGCGGGCGAATGGGTTCTCGACGCCCTCAGCCTCTGACCACAGAACCCTTAGCAGCGCCATACCCAAGGATTTGATGAAAATGCGCAACCAGCCGATCGTCACCGAGTTCTCCGTCTATCCGGTAGCCGGCCGGGACTGCATGGAGATGAACCTCTCCGGCGCGCACGGTCCCTACTTCACGCGTAACGTCGTCGTCCTGAAGGACTCCGACGGCCGTACGGGACTCGGCGAGGTCCCCGGCGGGGAGAAGATCACGCAGACGCTGCGCGATGCCGAGTCCCTGGTGATCGGTGCGAAGGTGGGCGACTACAAGCGTGTCCTGCGGGCGATCGCCCACCGCTTCGCCGATCGTGACGCCGATGGACGCGGCGCCCAGACCTTCGACCTGCGCACCACCGTCCACGCGGTCACCGCCGTCGAGTCAGGGTTGCTCGACCTCCTGGGGCAGCACCTCGACGTACCGGTCGCGGCCCTCCTCGGCGACGGCCAACAGCGCGACGCAGTAAGGGTGCTGGGATACCTCTTCTACGTCGGTGACCCCGACCGCACCGATCTGGAGTACGTCCGTGAGGCCGACTCGGAGGTCGACTGGTACCGCCTCCGGCACGAGGAGGCCCTCACACCCGAGGCGATCGTCCGTCAGGCCGAGGCGGCGTACGACCTGTACGGCTTCCGGGACTTCAAGCTCAAAGGCGGAGTCCTGGCCGGCATGGACGAGGTCAAGGCCGTACGCGCGCTCAAGGACCGCTTTCCCACTGCGCGGATCACCCTGGACCCGAACGGCGCGTGGTCGCTGCGCGAGGCGGTCGAACTGTGTTCGCCCCTGGTCGGCACGCTCGCCTACGCCGAGGATCCCTGCGGGGCTGAGGACGGCTACTCCGGGCGCGAGATCCTCGCTGAGTTCCGTCGCGCCACAGGCCTCCCGACGGCCACGAACATGATCGCCACCGACTGGCGACAGCTGACCCACGCCCTGGCCCTGCAGTCGGTCTCCATCCCACTGGCCGACCCCCACTTCTGGACCATGCAGGGCTCGGTGCGTGTGGCCCAGCTGTGCAATGCGATGGGCCTGACCTGGGGCTGCCACTCCAACAACCACTTCGACATCTCGCTCGCCATGATCACGCACTGCGGCGCCGCAGCCCCCGGGGAGTACAACGCCCTGGACACGCACTGGATCTGGCAGGAGGGTCTGGAGCGGCTGACCGTCATCCCGCCACGGATCGTCGACGGCGAGGTCGCCGTCCCCGACGCTCCCGGCCTGGGCGTCGAACTCGACATGGACCGCCTCCTCGCGGCCCAAGAGCTGTACCGGAAGGAGGCACTGGGGGCGCGGAACGACGCCGTCGGCATGAAGTACCTCGTGCCCAACTGGACGTTCAACGCCAAGCGCCCCTGCCTGGTGCGTTAGACGATCCGTTCCAAGTCGTCTCTGCATCTTGATGACCGAGACCTGGAACACGATCGCCGACCGCTACGCCGAGCATCTGTGGACCGGCCCCGCTCCACACGAGTGCAGCCGTGACATGCCTGGGCCGCACGCCTGACCGTCTTCTTCGCGGACCGCTCAGTGTCGTAGTCCGGTCGCACCTCGGCGACTATCCGCACCGCACGGCGGCGCGGCCTGAGCGAGCACCACCAGGCGGTGATCTCCCCGCTCTCCTCGGCCTTGGCCATCAGCGGCCCCGGGTGGCTGATGGCCGGCCATCGGCCGGCGCCTCCTCGAAAGACGCGGCTTCGACCAGTTCGATGGCGGTCGCGAGGTCCTCCCGGCAGCCGTCCTCGGAACGCGTGACGCCGAATCGCAACAAGAGGCCGTCGAGGACCGAGACGAAGATGCGCGCAAGCCGCTCGTCGCTGACGGTGCGCTCTCGCTCCCCGTTCGCGCGAGGTCAAGACTCCGGGACGCATGCTGGTGTTCGTGGCCGTGGTCGAGCGGACTTGGCTGGGCAGCCGACCACCGAATCGCTGTGATCCGGACTCATGATGTGACCGCTGTCATGAGCGTGGTCCGCGTCTGTCGCGTAGGGTCCTTTCGACTTCGTTGCGGACGTGCCGTCAGGTAAGTCGGCGACTGGTCGGCTTCAGTCCTTGATGTTGGTCGGCACCCCATCGCAAAACCGTGTCGATGTAGAGTGAAAAACGCCCTTGACCTGTAAGAGCAGGCAGGGAGCCAACCCCCTGGAGTACCGAATGCTGCGCACCATGTTCAAGTCCAAGATCCATCGCGCCACCGTCACCGAGGCCGACCTGCACTACGTGGGGTCCGTCACGATAGATGCGGAGCTCATGGAAGCGGCCGATCTGCTGCCCGGCGAGCTGGTGCACATCGTCGACATCGACAACGGTGCCCGACTGGAGACCTATGTCATCGAGGGCGAGCGCGGCTCCGGCGTCATCGGCATCAACGGCGCTGCCGCCCACCTCGTACACCCCGGTGACCTGGTGATCCTCATCAGCTACGCCCAGGTCGACGACGCGGAGGCCCGCGCACTCCAGCCGCGCATCGTCCATGTCGACGCGGACAACCGGATCGTTGCGCTCGGCGCGGACGCCTCCGCGCCGGTGCCCGGTACGGACCAGGAACGAAGCCCGCACGCCCGCCCGCTCACCGTAGGAGCCTGATCCATGACGGACATCCGCGACGACCGGGCCGAGCGACGGCTGGAAGCACGGGAGGGCGGCCGGGTCATCGGCCGCATCGACTACTTCGTACTGGATGCGGTGCCCGCCGCTCTCGTCGCGGTGCACACCGTCGTGGAGCCCGGCCATGAAGGCAAGGGGGTGGCGGGCGCGCTGGTCGGCGAGTTCTACGCCATCGCCGCCCGTCAGGGCGTGCCGGTCGTGCCGCTCTGCCCCTATGCCGCCCGCTGGGCCGGGCGCCACCCCGACCAGGCGCCGGAGGCTTCGCCGGAGCTGGTGGAGAAGGCCAGGAAGCAGCTCGCGGCGGACCCGCGGGAGCGGTGAGCCGCAGCGGTGGAAGGTAACCCTTCTGGCAGAAGGCGCCTGGGAGCTCTTCGCAGCGGGTGACCGCGACGGTTATCCGGACGCGGGTGTCCGGTCCGCCGACGGGGTCACGGCTCTCCAGTCCTCGTCGGGGGCTGCGGGCGGCGGCGCGCCTGGTTGGGTCGGGCAGGCACGGGCACTCGTAACGGGAGACAGGAGACATTGGTCAGGACAACGGCCGGCACTGAGGGAGGCCCATCGTGACGCATCCATACCCCGATCCTGCGCCCCCGATCCCAGGACCGGGCGGGCCGGACCCCGTGCCCCCGGCGCCCACACCGCCACCGGGCCCAGGGCCCCGGCCAGGACCCGGGCCGAGTCCGGTGCCCGGACCGACGCCCGCGCCGCCCCCGACGCCGGATCCGATTCCGCAGCCGCCCGGTCCCGACCCGGTACCGGAGCCGGAACCGCAGCCCGGACCGGTGTCCCGGCGCTGACCGGCCAGGCCCGGGCGCTGTGCTCGGCTTGTGCGCCCCGGTCAGGATCGCGTGGCGACCGGCCGGGGCCGGTGCCATCCTGGGCTGATGAGAGCACCGCGTACGGCGCAGCCGCGGCGGCCGCCTTTCGCCCGTCGGGCGGGCACGCTGCTGCGCTTTCCCCTCGGTCTGACCCTGGTCACGTGGCGCTATGTCTGGCGCGTCACCGCACTGCACCGCTGCGAGGAGGACGGGGACAGCGGCGATCTTCCGCCACCACTGCCCGCCGAGCAGGTGGACGAGTGCGTCCAGCGTCTGATGGACGGTTCGGGTCGCCTGCTGCATCGCCGATTCATGGTCCGCATCGAGGGCGCCCGGATGGAACCCGAGATGCTCATGGAGCGCATCGCGCGGGATTTCAACCGGGCGGCGCCCTTCGGTGCGGCGGTCTTCCACAAGACGGTCGGTCCGGACGCGTCTGCCCGCCCGGGCGACGAGTACCGGGTACAGATGCCCGGGCCGTGGGACGGCCCGGTACGCGTCGTGCACCGGGACGCGGTATCTCTTCGGCTGGCCACCTTGCGCGGGCATCTGGAAGCCGGGCAGATCGAGTTCAGGGCAACCGCCGAGGGCGAGTTTCTGTGCTTCCAGGTCGAGGCGTGGGCGCGGGCCGGGGACCGGTTTGCCGAGCTGCTTTACGGCAGGCTGCGCATCAGCAAAGAGATCCAGTTCAACATGTGGGTCCACTTCTGCTTGCAGGCGGCAGCGATCGCCGGAGGCCGGCCACGCGGAGGCGTCAGCATTGTCACCCGGTCCGTATCCTCGGAGCTGTGCGCCGGGGCGCAGGGTTGCTGACAGCGGGCCTTCCGGTACGCGTGACACGCCGCTGGGGTGTCACCGGCCGTCCGGCGCGTGGCTGGGGGCGAGGGCGATGGCGGTGTTGCCGGGTACCGTCCGCACCGACAGGGGAGCGGACCCTTGTAGTTCCGCCTGGACCAGTCGGCGCAGGCGGCGGCCGCTCGCTCGGTAGAAGCGGTGTTGTGTCATCCGGCCGAACAGAATGAAGCCGAGCGCGATGACCGGATTGGCCAGTGGTGCCCGACGGGAATGGCCGGTCACCACGAACTCCACTTCCCCGGTGTGCAGGTGTTTGACCACTTCGTAGGTCATCTCACCCTGTTCCAAGTGGCCTTGCAGGGTTTCGTAGCCCCACCCCCATACGCGCCGAGCCGTCTCTCCGGTGCCTCGTGCCTCGTCGATGACGGAGGTGACGCGGACACCCATGTCGAATCGGAGACCGCAGAAGCGTCCCTCCAGAAGCATGTTCCGGCCGAGGAGCACGTCGTCGCGCAGATACAGCGCGCGCACAATGCGGGGTTCTGCAAATTGATAGTCATGCACCAGGCGACAGGCGATGTCCCAGGCGCCGCCGGAAACGGGGTCTCCCGGGATCTCGCGGGCGAGAGTGCACCACAACCTGTCCTGGTTCCAGCCGGCGTTCCAGTAAGGAGCGGATCCCGCCGGCAAACGGTAGTTGACGTCCAAGCGGGCCAGGGCCCGCAGTCGTCCGGCCGCTCGATCGTGGTGCAGGCGGCGCTCACGCAGCACGGCCGCCCCCATCCGCAGCCCGACACCACGCCCTGCCGCCCATCAGGTCACCTCTCGAGTTCCCGCAGCGACTGCCCGATCAACCAGAGCATGGGCGGCCACAGACCGACGAAGAGCGCTCGGCGCTCCGCATTGCCCCGCTCGTCCTGGTCGTAGCCCTTGGCTCGCGTCCAAAAACCGATACACAACAGGACCGAGCCCAGCGACGCCAGATGCACATGTGAACTGCGCAGTCCTACCTTGTGCAGCACCTGGACGACCATCACGTGACCTCCCATGACCCGGACCCGGGGGCATTTCCGTCCATCGGCATGACTTCCTCGACTTCCGCCGGGCCCGGGCTGTCGCCTGACCCAGCTCGGTACGTCGGACGCGCCGACCCGCAGGCAGCACGAGCCAGCGCAAGGGCGAGCAGATCCTCGATCACCGCGGCCACGCCGTCGGGAAAGGCACGGTGTGACGGCGTCTCGCGCCACTTCGCCCCTGCGAAAGCGGTGGCCGCGGCAGCGCAGGCGCCGCCCGCAGCGCCGAGCAGCACAGGCTCTGCGCCGCGGTGCCGGACGGTCAGTACGGCGGCTGCCAGTGAGGCGAAGACCAGCCGGGGGATCAGGCCTGCCGGTGAAAGACGGTCGGGTATGCGCGGTGACTTGTCGGCGAGGAACTCGCCGGCTGCTGCGGAAACGGTCACCACTCTGACCCAGCGCCGAGTGAGCAAGGAAGCCGCCGGCCCTGCCGGGTGGTGGGCGGCGGTCAGAGATACGGCGGCCAGTCCGCACTGGCTGCGCAGGCCCGTTGCGGCCCCGATCAGGCCCGCCCGGGCCAGTGCATGGGCGGTCGCGTTCATGTCCGCCGGTCCCCGGCGGTGATCAGGCCGTACGTCACCAGCCCGTAGACGACATGAGGCAGCACGTCGGAGGTCCAGTCGACGGCCGACCAGGAACGTGGATCGCTGACGCCCAGCCGGGCCATCGGCAGGTCGGTGGCCGCCATGGCCAGCGCCCCGGTGACCAGTCCGCCCAGCCACAGCGGCAAGCGCACCCCCGCGCGACGCGTCAGCGCGACGGCAGAACCCACGCCGCACCCCACAGCGATCCCCGAAAGAGCGCCGAGGCCGGAAAGCCGGCTCTCCCGGCCGGACCCGCTACCCGGTACGGGGTGGCCCAGGTTCTCGGCGAGTCTGTCCACCACCTCGTCCGGCGTACTGCTCGCAGGCCTCGCACGCACGGCCATGTCCGCGTACGTCATGGCGTGCAATGCCGTCGTACCGGCTGCGCCCGCAGCGAGACCACGCACAATGCCGAGATACATGACGCGACACGCCCCCTTCCACATCGGCTGCAGTACCTGATCGGTCGCGCGCGGGCACTGACGCGAAGCCCATGCCGCTCTGCACCCAGCGTCGTCCCAAGCCGGACAACCGGCAAGTTCTGGCAGTTCCGAACGCCACGGCAGCACTGTTCGGCCGGCACCGGGCAGGCTGACCCCCAAAGTGGGGCACGCCTGCCCGGCCGCCGTACCCGGTCGTTCTCATGCGGCGAGATTCCGGCGCAGCGAACCGGGTGCGCGCAGCGCTCGCTCGATGTCCTCCAGCGGCCTGTTGCGGGTCTCCGGCACCTTCAGCACAACGAAGACGACGCAGAGCACGTTCATCGCGGCGTAGAGGAAGAACGTCCCGGACCTGCCGACGGAGTTGATCGCGCTGAGTGCGGTGACGGCGATCAGGAGGTCGAAACCCCAGACGGTCAGGGTAGCGAGGCTGGTGGCCGGTCCGCGGACGCTGAGCGGGAGGATCTCGGGCCCGATCAGCCAGACAACGGACTGCATGCCGATGCCGTTGCACAGGATGTATGCGAACAGCGCGGTGATCACGATCCAGTGCTGGGCGGCTGAATCGTCCAGCAGGAAGGCCACGCCCAGCACGGCCATGGCCAGGCCGGACAACGGGAGGAAGCAGAGCATGGTCCGGCGGCGGCCGATGGCGTCCACCGCGACGGCGCCGGTGATGCCCGCGACGACGAGCATCGCCCCGATCCCGATGCCGGTGACCAGCGCGGCCGACTTTCCGAACCCCGCGTCCGACAGGATCGTGGGGGCGTAATAGACGATCGCGTTGATACCGGTCAGTTGGGAGAACGCGGCCACCCCGAGCGCGACGGCCAGGGCAGGGCGCAGCCACGGCCGCAGAAGCGCCCGGCTGTCCCGCGGCGGGGCCGACTTGGAGACTTCGCGGATGCCGGCGATCTCGGCTGTGACGTCAACCCCCTGCGGGCGGAGCCGGCGCAGCACCGCGTGGGCCACGTCGGCGCGTCCCTGCTCGACAAGCCAGCGGGGGCTCTCCGGCAGTTTGGTCATACCGACGGCCAGTGCGGCGGCCGGGATGACGGCCAGGCCGAACATCACCCGCCACCCGCCGCTGCCGGCGAAGAGCCAGCCGCACAGGTATGCGATCAACTGCCCGATGGCCACCATCAGTTGGAAGAGCACCATCAGGCGCCCGCGGATGGCGGGCGGGGCCACCTCGGCGATGTAGACGGGCACCATGTTCGATGCCCCGCCGACGGACAGCCCGAGGACGAGACGTGCCGCGATCAGGGTGCCGGTGTTCGGGGCGACCGCGGCGCCGAGCGCGCCCACCGCGAAGATCACCGCGACCCAGAGCACGATGCGGCGCCTGCCGTGCCGCCCGGCGAGCCGTCCGGACGCCACGGCACCGATCATCGCGCCCACGAGGATGACGCTGACGACGATTTCCTGTCCCCGTGACGAGAGGTGCAGATCTTCCCGGAGGTAGAGCAGCGCACCGGAGATGATGCCGGTGTCGTATCCGAAGAGGAGGCCGCCCAGGGCGGAGACGGCTGCCACCGCGTAGACATGGGCGGGCCAGCGGCCTGTATCAGGGGTCTTTGCCGTGATCGTGGCCGCCTCAGACATCGCCCATGACCAGGCCCTCGATGGTGTGCTTCTGGCTGACCGGTACCAGTTCGTCCACCACCGGGCAGTCGAGGTGCCGGCGGACACGCTCGGGCAGGGAGTTCCAGAAGGCACGGGTGACCGCGGTGTCGTGCCGGTCGCCGTTGCTCGCCTGCGGCCCGTCGATGCCGAGCACCAGGACGGGGCGGGACATGGCGGACTCGTTCTTCGTGCCGCGGTGAACGGTCAGCGCGGTGCGGGCGGAGATGTCCCCGCGCCGGGGGTACTTGCGCACGGCACGTTCCAGGTACCGGTCGTAGTGCGACTTGGGCGGGAACATGCCGTGCTCGAACTCAGGGCTGTCGTCCCACTGTGTGCCCGGCGCGATTTCGAAGGGACCCATGTCCTCGGCGGTGTCGACGGTGGTCGCATTGATGGCGAGGGAGGTCAGCCGCCGCTCGCGGCGAGTCTCCTCGGGCATCGGGAAGTCCCTGTGCCACGGCTGGTTGACGGCGCCCTCCAGCGGAACGTCGAAGCCGAGTTCCACGATCCGGTAGTCCGGTCCGAGCACCGCGGTGCACAGTGATCGCACCCAGGGATGGTCGACCAGTTCGACGAAGCCCCTGATCTGCTCGGGGTGGATCTCCACGTAGTACCGGTTCGGCCCGCGCCCCACCGCGCCGCCGGGGCGTGCGTATGCGTCGGTGAAGGCCGCGTCCACGTCCTCCCGGAGCTGGTCCGCCCACTCCTTGGTGAACGCGCCCTTCCGGGCGGTGATGCCGTCGCTGTACAGGGCCTCCACGTCGGCCGACACGTCGATGTCGAGCCTGTGCATGGAGATGCCGGGGTATGCGTGCGTAGTCATGGGGCCTCCTTACGCCGTACTGCGTTCGCCTCATCGTGCAACGAAGCATGCAACGTTGCAATACCCCTCTTGCGACTTCTTGGCGCTCTTGGTCCATCGCATCGCCCCATGCCAAGATGGCCACCGTGAGCAGTCGCCTGAAGGACGTGGCCGCCCGGGCCGGGGTATCGATCCGTACCGTTTCCAATGTCGTCAGTGGCTCCGCACCGGTGGCCGAGCAGACCCGGGCCCGGGTGCAGGCCGTATTGGACGAACTCGGCTACCGCCCGAACCTCGCTGCCCGCAACCTGCGCGCCGGCCGTACGGGGCTGATCGGCCTGGCCATTCCCGAGTTGCACTCGCCGTACTTCGGTGAGCTCGCCGGCCTCATCGTCGCCGCAGCTCAGCAGCGGTCCTGGACCGTCGTCATCGATCAGACCTTCGGCGATGCCGAGGCGGAGAGGCGGCTCCTCGAAGGAACCGGGGGGCGGCTGGTCGACGGCCTGATCACCAGCCCCTGGGCCCTCAGGACGGAGGAAGTGACTGCCCGTGCCCGCCACGTGCCGGTAGTCCTGCTGGGGGAGCAACGCGCGGAGGGGCTGGCGGATCGTGTCGCCGTCGACAGTGTCCTCGCGGCCGACGAGGCGACGACCCACCTGCTGGGCATCGGGCGCAAGCGGATCGCGGCGATCGGTGTGCAGCCCCATCTGCACAACGAGACGGCCCGCCAGCGGCTGGAGGGCTATCACCGCGCACTGCGCCGTGCGGGGCTGTCACCCGACCCGGCGCTGGAGAGGCCGGTGGCGGAGCTGCACCGCGAGGACGGCGCCGAGGCCATGACCTCGCTCCTGGAGCGAGATGCGCGGCCCGACGCCGTCTTCGCGTTCAGTGACGAACTCGCCCTGGGCGCGATGCACGTGGCACATGAACGCGGCCTCCACATCCCGGAGGACCTCGCGTTCGTGGGGTTCGACGGCATCGAGGACGCGCGATACGCCTATCCGCCGCTGACCACCGTGGTGCCGGACAAGAAGCAGATCGCCGAACGGGCGCTGCAGTGTCTGGCCGACCGTATCTACAGCCCTGCCGCGGCGGTGCCTCCGCTGGATGTCGTCATCCCGCATCAGCTCGATGTCCGAGGCAGCAGCCGGTGCGCAGCAGGTTCCGGCGGATCCGCGGCGCGTATCTCCTGACCCGGTGGCGCCGACGCCGACATGGCCCGCACTGTCGCAGTGCCCGGGCTCACGGTGGGCCGTTCGGCTCAGTAGATGTTGGCCTCGGCCGGCGGGCCGTCACCGCGGGTGCTGTTGATCTGGGCCCGCAGTGAGATCTCGTCGTAGATCCGGAACTCCCGAACGATCCGGCCCTGCTGGATCAGAAACTGGGATACCCCGAGGACGGTGACGGGGCTGTCGGTCAGTTGCCCGAAGGCGGGCGTTCCCCGGTAGGTGCCGTGCATGGTCCACAGGACGGCGACCCGCAGGCCGGCGTAACGCTCGGAGTAGTTGGTCTGCACGTCCCGCACCGCGAACTGCGCGTCGGGGAAGGCGCCGACCATGGCCAGCAGATCGCTCTGGTATCGCTCCGGCCGGATGACGGTCCGGTCGCCGATCGTGTGCAGAAAGAGGTCTCGCACCATGAAGTCGTTGACCCTGTGCAGTCGGCGCTGTGTCCAGACCTCGTCGATGAACTCGAGGACCATCTCGCACTCGGGCCGGAAGTCGTCCGGACGCGTACCACTGACACCCGCCAGCAGAACGTCCTTCGGCGGCTCCTCCGTCATCGAACCGCTGTATCCCTGGAACCGCAGTGCGCGCGCCGCGTCGTCCGGGTCCACGCCGCGCTGCAGACAGTCCGCGAGCTCGTCGCGGACCACCCACTCCTCGACCATCCGTCCCCGGCGGTAGAGACAGTTGGCGACAGTCCGCTTACGGATACGGATGTTCTGACCGCCGACCAGATGCTCGTCCGCGGAGAAGACCAGGTGCGAGCTGAGGAAGGCGTCGTTCCCGCGGGCCTCCCACACCACGTCCTCGGCCTGGCCGATGTGCTGGGGTGTACTGCCCATCCGCATCGTGCTGCCCTCGATCACACCGTCACGACCGACGAGGGTGCCGAGGCCGGTGTGGACGATCGAGTCCGGCTCGTAGTTGTCCACGATGTACGCCACGTCCCGGCCGACCCAGATGCGGTCGGTCACCTCACGGATGAAGTCGTCCGGGTCGTTGTACGGGAGATAGGCAACGGGGTCCAACGGCATGGGCTTGTCCTCTCGCGAATCGCTGTATGCGTATGTATGACGTGTCGGACGCCGGGGTGGTGTGCGGGTCCCGGGCAGCGGGTGGTCCTGCGGCCGAGGAGGTTCACCGTGCGAACTTGTCAGCGCCCAGCTGGCTCCGGAACGTCTCCGTCATGAAGGCGCTGACCACGACCAGGGCGAGTACCGCCGCCACCGCGAGGTACACCCACACCGCGTAGATCGTGCCGAAGGTACTGACCAGCGCGGCTGCGACGAACGGCGTGATCCCCTGGAAGATGGAGAAGGAGCTGTTGTACGCGATGGCGCTGGCGCTGAACCTGGTGCGGGTGGCGAAGAGCTCCGCGACGCAGACCGTGACGATGCCGGTCAGGAAGAATTCCGGGATGATGTAGATCAGCTGGCTCACGATCGCCGCGCCGAACGTGCCCTCCTGACCGACCCGGAAGGCCAGCGGGACCAGGACGATGCACCCGATGGCCCCAGCGATCAGCATCGGTTTGCGGCCGATCCGGTCCGAGAGGCGGCCGGCCAGTGGCAGCAGCGGGATGAGGACCGCGATCGAGATCGCGTTGGAGATCAGGGCCATCCAGCGAGGCAGACCCAGTGTGCCGGTCAGATACTGGGGATAGAACGTGACCCAGCTGTAGGACAGGATCGCCAGCATCACCGAGACGCCGCAGAAGACGAGCATCGGCCGCCACTGCGAGCGCAGCGCCTCGCGGACCGGCGCCTTGGCGATCTGGGTGCCGTCCTGCGTGGCGCGGACGAACTCCGGCGTCTCCCCGATGCGCTTGCGCAGCCAGATCCCGACCGCGCTCAGCGGCAGCGTGAGCAGGAAGGGGATCCGCCAGCCCCACGAATCCAGCGCGGGGCCCTGGAACGCCCAGCTGGTCAGCGCGGCGGTGCCGGCCCCGGCGAGGAGGCCGAGGAAGCAGCTGTTGGAGGCGTACGACGTGTAGTAGGCGCGCCGCTTGGGCTCCGCCCACTCCACGATGAAGGCCACCGCTCCCACGTACTCGCCGCCGGAGATCATGCCCTGGACGACGCGCAGCAGCAGAAGAAGGAGGGGTGCGAAGAGCCCGATCTGTTGGTACGTCGGCAGTGCGCCGATCAGGGCGGTGGCTACTCCCATGAACGCGATGGTCCACAGCAGCGTCTTCCTGCGGCCCGCCCGGTCTCCCCAGCGCCCGACCAGGGTCCCGCCCAGGGGACGGAACAGGCACGCGATGGCGAGAATCGCGTAGGTGCTGAGCACTGCCGCGGTCGGGTTGCTGTCGGGGAAGAAGGACGGGGCCAGGATCGGTGCAAGGTAGCCGTAGAGACCGAAGTCGAACTGCTCTACGAAGTTCCCGATGCTTCCCGCGCCGATGGCTCGGCGTATCGCATTCCGCTTCTCCTCGTCGATCCTCTCGGTATCAACGGCGGTCGGGGGCGGCACTACAGCGGACATGGCTTCTCCATTCGCGCGGTTACCTGCAATGCATACGTATGAACTTCCGCCGAACACTAAGGAGCGGGGCGGAGGACGTCAAGAGGTGAATTGCGGTACATCGAGGGCTGGTGGCCGGCGGCCGGCCGCTGCCGGTCAACGTCGGTGGTCCCCGTCCCCGGGCCGAGGTGGGACCAGGGCCCGGAAGGTGTCCATCAGGACGTGCGCCATGTTGTAGAGCACAAGTTGGGCACCTGCCTGCTCTGCCGCCCTGGCGCCGGCGGCGCCGGGCACGATGGTCATGACCGACCGGCCCGCCGCACGGGTCGCCCGGTGCGCCGTGGCGATCAGCCCGTCGATGACGTCCTGACCGGGGAAGCCGCAGTCGGCCGCCAGGTCGGCCGGGCCGACCAGCACGGCGTCCACGCCCTCTGTGGAGACGATCTCCTCGGCGACGGCACAGGCCCGGGCCGTCTCGATCATCGCAACGACCAGGGTTTGTTCCGCCGCGGCCAAGTGGTCGGCCGCAGAGACCGTGCCGAAGCGGCCCGCCCTGCTGTACGTCGCGAACCCGCGCCGGCCCAGCGGCGGGTATCGGTCGGCCGCCACCGCCTGCCGCGCGTCCTGCGCGCTGTCGACGTGTGGATGGATGAGACCGGCGGCTCCCAGATCCAGGCAGCGCAGGGCGAGTGCGGGCTCGGACATGCCGACGCGGACGAGCACGTCGAGCCCCTGAGCCGCGGCGGCCGTCACGTGGTGCTGGAGCACCGTCATGTCGGCGGGTCCATGCTCGCAGTCGATGACCACGTAGTCGAGTCCCGCGACGCCCGCCATCTCCACCAGGGTCTCCGACGGGAGCCGGAGCAGAGCACCGTAGAGCCGTTCCCCTGCGGCCAATCGTTGTTTGAGGGAACGGCGTCCCTCTTTCGCCGCCGTCACCGCGCCACCATCCCCGCGGACAGGTCGATGTCGGCACCGCAGAGCCCCGGCATCCGCAGCATCGCACTCACGGCGGCACCGACCTCTTCCTCGGTGACCATCCGCCCGAGCGCCGACCGCGACACGAAGGCTGCCTCCGCCTCCGCGTAGCTGCAGCCGGTCCGTTCCGCCTCGAGGCGGAAGTTCCGCTGCATTCTCGGTCCTGAGACGGGCCCGGGGGACAGGGAGTTCACCGTGACCCCCGAGGGGCCGACCTCACCCGCCAGGGTCGCGGTCAGGCCGATGACCGCCATCTTCGACGCGCAGTAGGGAGTGCGGCGCAGCAGCGGGCGCTTTCCCGACACCGAGGCGATGTTGATGATGTCGCCGGTGCCCCGCTCCGCCATGGCCGGCAGGAAGGCGCGGCACATCAGGAACACTCCCCGGACGTTGACGTCGAAGACCTCGTCCCAGTCGTCCGCCGAGATGTCGGTCAGGGGAGCCACCGGCCCCGCGATCCCGGCGTTGTTGACGAGGACCGAGATCTCCTCACCCGCGAGGCTCTCGGCGAGTGCTTCCACGTCGGAGGGCTCGGAGACGTCGCAGACCCGGTAGGTGACGTCCGGGCCGAAGGCCGACGCCGTCTCCTTGAGTTTGCGCCCGTGCCGGCCGGTGATCACCACCCGGGCGCCGTCGGAGAGCAGGGAACGCGTGATGGCGCTGCCGAGTCCGCTGCCGCCTCCGCTGACGAGCGCGGTGCGCCCGGTCAGCGGGGCCGTGCTGCCGGTCATGCGCCGTCCTCACCGTTCCACGGCAGCGTGCCGTTGCCGTACTTGGCCGCTCGTACGTCACCGGAGCGGGCATGCCCCTCGAACAGCTCGACGCGCGCGGCGCGCCCGCACACCTCGCCGAGCAGCGCCGACGAGGAGGTGTCCGTCACTTCCTGGTAGGTGACCGTCTTCAGGTACTTGCCGACCCACAGGCCACCGGTGTAGCGGGCGGCGCCCCGGGTGGGCAGGACGTGGTTGGTCCCGATGACCTTGTCGCCGTAGGAGACGCAGGTACCTTCGCCCAGGAAGAGTGCACCGTAGTCGCGCATCCGGTCCAGCGCCTGGCGCGGGTTCTCGGTGAGCACCTCGACGTGTTCGCTGGCGTAGGAGTCCGCGATCTCGAAGGCCTCGTCGAGGGAACCGGCCACGACGATCTCTCCGTGGTCGCGCCAGGCCGGCTCGGCGAAGTCCCGGGTCGGCATGGAGGGGAGCAGCCGGTCGATGTGCCCCTGCACGGTCCGGCCCAGCTTCTCGGAGGTGGTGACGAGGACGGCCGGGGAGTCCGGTCCGTGCTCGGCCTGCGAGAGCAGGTCAACGGCGACGACGAACGGGTCCGCCTGCTCGTCGGCGATCACCAGGATCTCGGTGGGACCGGCGAACAGGTCGATACCGACCTCGCCGAACAGCTGGCGCTTGGCCTCGGCGACGTAAGCGTTGCCCGGCCCGGCGATCAGCGGCACCCGGCCGATGGTCTCGGTTCCGATGGCGAGGGCCGCGACGGCCTGGACGCCGCCGAGGAGGTAGATCTCGTCGGCGCCCGCCAGCTGCATCGCTGCGACCGTGGCGGCGGGGATCTCCCCACGGATCGGCGGAGTGCAGGCGGCGACCCGGGGCACACCGGCGACCTTCGCGGTCACGATCGTCATGTGCGCCGACGCGGTCAGCGGGTAGCGGCCGCCGGGTACGTAGGCACCCGCGCCGGCCACCGGCACATGCCGGTGCCCCAGGTGCACGCCGGGCAGCGTCTCGATCTCGACGTCACGCAACGAATCGCGCTGCGCCTGGGCGAACGTACGCACCTGATGCTGAACGAAGCGGATGTCGTCGAGCACCGTGTCCGGCACTCCGGAAACGATCCTGCTGATCTCGTCAGGTCCGAGACGGAAGGACTCGGGGCTCCAGTTGTCGAACTTCTCGGAATACTGGCGGACCGCTTCGTCACCCCGTTCGCGGATGTCGGCGAGGATGGCGCTGACGCGGTCGGCGACGTCCGCCCGGGCGGCGCGCACCTCACCGGCGGGTACGGGGGACTTGAGGAAACGGGGCATGGACGGCTCTCATTTCAGGTCGGTTGTCGAATGCGGTGATGGTGTTCGGACGAGTGAGGATGAAGCAGGGGGAGGGGCGCCGGTATCCGGTTGTCGAGCCCGTTCCGCCTCCCTGAGCAGGTCCCGCAGTGCGGAGGAAACGGCGTGTGGACGCTGCCACGGCAGTAGGTGACCGGCGCCGGACAGCTCGCGCAGCCGCGCGCCCGGCATGGCCCCGGCGATCGACCGGTGGAAGTCCGGCGGGCACAGCCTGTCCCGGGTGCCGTACAGCACGACCGAAGGACATCCGGAGTTCCGCAGCCAGCCGAACGCGTCGGCGCGGGTCGCCTGCGCGGTGAGCTGGGCACGGGCGGCACCTGGGCCGACGGCCTGTGCCATGCTCCGGTAGCGTCCCGCCAACGCTTCCGGCGGATCCGGCACATCGAACATGCCGGGCAGCGTCTGTTCCACGACGTCGGCGAACCGGCCGTCGGTGATCAGTTCGCCCATCGCGTGCCAGGCCGTGTACTGCTCGGACCTGGGTGCGCCCGCGTTGGTCGACATCGCGCAGAAGCCCGCGACCCGCTCCGGAGCCCGGCGCAGCACCTCGAAGCCGACGATGGCCCCAAGACTGAGCCCGACCAGGACGAACGGGCCGGATACCGAGGACAGGGCGTCGTTGGCCAGCTCGCCGATGTCCGGCTTCGTCAGTGCGAGGTGATGCACCTCGTGCCCGTCCGGGAATACCACGTCGGACCAGAGGCTCGCGTCGCAGAGCATACCGGGAATCGCCACCAGGGGCAGGGGCCCGGAGGGCCCGCTCCGGGGGGCGGCGGTCACCAGCGGCGCGCGGAGCGAGGCAGGAGGGCGTACGGGGCGATGTAGCCGTTGTGGTCGATGCCGAGCCCCGCGTCGGCGGCACTCTTGACGACCTCCTCGTCCCACTCCATGCGCACCCGGCCGTCGCCCGAGTTGACGACCAGGAGATCGCCCTCCGTGTCACCGACATTGCGCAGCGTGCGCCAGGCGTCCTGCGGAACGGAGAGAATGTCGCGCGGTCCCAGCCGCACCGAGACCGGGTCGGTGCGGTTCAGGGTGACTTCCCAGAGGCCGCTCTTGATGATCAGGGTCTGTGTCTCACTCTGCCGGTGGAGGGAGACGCCCTGGCCGGGCTCGGCGCGCAGCCAGGCGATGTTGTGGCCGTGCGGATTGAAGATCCGGGGTTCCTGGTGCGGATCTTCCGTCATGCCGTACCCGACGACGCAGCTCAGCCGCACGCCTCCGCCGGCCAGCGTGCTGTCGAGGAAGGGTCGCTCGGACCACACGAGTTCGTCCGCCGCCGCAATGCGGCGCTTCATCTGATCAGCGCTGTAGTGCCGGAGCTGGTCGATGTACTCCTGTTCCATGGGCCTGGTCAGCTCGGTGTCGACCGGGATCTCGTCGCCGGCGACCGCGTCGATCAGTTCATTGTCGGCGGTGAGGTACAGGCCGTGCCCCTCCGCCTCACGCAGTACCGAGGGACCCCAGATGATGCCGCCGGTGTCGTCCATGCCGAGCACGGTGAACAGCCATCCGTCGTCCGGACCGGTGTTGGTGAAGCCACGGAAGATCCACGTCGGGATGGAGGCGATGTCTCCCGCCTTGAGCAGCAGTTCCCCCTCGTTGCCGTCCGCGCCCCAGCGCAGCAGGTACTCGCCCTCGGTGCAGACGAACACCTCCGCCGTGTAGTGCAGGTGAAGGTTGTTGGTGATGCCGTGCGGCATGGCCGCGGCACCGATGTTGAAACCGTGCGGCAGTCGGAGGTTGACGTGCTGGCCGGCGGCCTGTGAGACACCGGGGCCGATCATCGCGTAGTTCTCCTTTCGGTCCGATCCCGGCGTACGGCAGTCGATGAATGCCTGGTTGCAGGAGACGAAGTCACTGCGGCGGACCGTGCGGCGACCCAGCTCCCCGGTAGAAACGACGACATCGGGCATGGCTGCTCCTTGACCTGGAATACGTATGCATTACCCATAACAGGCCTTCCACCGGGTGATGTCAAGGGCACACGCGTGATCGGTTTCAGGCGTATGCTGCATGTCGCGGTGAGAGTTCTCGCGGCGTCGGACCGGGAGGTGCGGGGCGGCCGGCGCTGGGGAGCGCAAGCTACATACGTATAGTGAGTGGCTTGGGCGTCGACGCCGACGCCGGCGTAACGGGGCGACGGGAAGAGGGTCGATGGCGATCACGAGTCACGACGTGGCGAGACTGGCGGGTGTCTCGCAGCCGACGGTCTCCCGGGCCTTGCGGGACGACCACCGGGTGTCGGTCGCCACTCGTGAGAAGGTCAAGCGGGCCGCGCAGGCGTTGAACTACGTACCCAGCGAGGCGGGAAGGACTCTCGCGACCCGTTCCACGCGTCGCATCGGGGTCATCGTGACAGACCTGACGAATCCTTTCTACCCCCATGTTGTCGCGCCGCTGCACGACGAACTCCAGCGCCTGGGCTACCGGATGATGCTCATCACAGAGCGATCCGATGAAGCTGTGGCCGGGGAGAACCTCCTGGATCAGTCCTTGGACGGCGTTGTTCTGGCGACAGCGACGACTGAGTCGAGTCTTCCGGCTCAGCTGGACCGCCGTGGCATGCCGTATGTGTTTCTCAACCGGGACACCGGAAAGCGGGGCGACTACGCTTCCGTCGTCGACAACGAGGGCGGGGGCCGTCTGGTGGCCGACGTGCTCGTCGGGTTGGGGCACCGCCGGATCGCGGGCATCTTCGGGTCATCCAATACGACCACCGGACGCGAGCGTGAACTCGGCTTCCGGCTTGCCCTGGCCGATGCCGGGATCGGTCTGCCGGAGGACCGCGTGGCGCGCGGGTCCTTCGAGTACGACACAGGATATGAGGCGCTGCCCTTTCTGCTTGCCGCCGCCGAAACACCGACGGCGGTTTTCTGCGGTAACGATGTGGTCGCCATCGGCGTTCTGAACGCAGCGGTCGCGGCCGGGATCCGGGTTCCGGACGATCTCACCGTGATCGGCTTCGACGACCTCCCCATGGCGGACTGGGAGGTGTTCCGGCTGACCACGGTCCGGCACGACCTGTGCGAACTCTCCTACCAGGCGGCGCGCCTGCTGGTACGACGGATCAACGGCGAGGCCGATCCCGCAGGCGAACGCCTGATTCTGCCCACCGAGTTCGTGCCGCGGGCCACACACGCCCGCGTTCCCTGAGCTGATCCGGCGGTACTCCGGAAGCGGGACGGCGCGTGTGAGCCGCAGTGGATCAGCGCTCGTTTCTCGACGTGAGACCGCCATTGAGGTGGTGCTTCGGCCTCTGGTCGGCCGCGAGGTACGTCGACGTTCTCCTGGCCTCATTTTTGGGGTCAGGGTTGGTACGTGGCCCCCTGCGGGCTGCGTACCGACCCTGCTGAAGGGAGAGCAGCATGTCAACAGCGCACCCCGGCACTCCTGCCGCATCTGTGGACGTCCATTCCGGAAAGCCGCTCAGCCGGCGGGGATTGCTGAGAGCAGGCATCGGTGCCGCGGGACTCGCCACCGCCGCGCCCCTACTGACTGGATGCGATTCCTCCGGAGACAGAGTCGGTGGCAAGGCCAGGGTCCGGGTCTGGACTTGGTACACCTACCAAAGCCACCAGTGGCCGCAGCTCATCGAGGAATTCGAGCACCACCACCCCAGTATCAAGATCGAGAACCGGCTGTTCGGGGGCACCAATTCCTATCTCCCCGCGCTGCAGGCGGCTGTCGCCGGCGGTAACCCCCCGGAGGTCTTCGCCCCACATGTCCTCGCGCTGGAGTACGGCAAGGCCGGCATCTCGGCCGATTTGAGGAAAGAGCTCGGCTCCGACTTCATCGCCGACTTCTTCGACTCCATCAATCAGGAGTACGCGGACAGCGGCAAGCAGTACGCGGTCGGATGGATGGCGCAAACATTCGGGATCTTCTACAACCCGCAGATCCTCTCTGCTGCGGGAGTGCAACCACCGGAGACGTGGGACGATCTGCTCGCTGCATCGAAGGCGGTGAAGTCGAAGACGGGCAAACTCCCATGCATCCTGAGCAATAATCCGGGCACCAACGGTATCGACTTCTTCTGGCCACTGATTGCCCAGGTCGCCGACGATCCGGGATACGTGCTGAAGCTGGACCGCCTGGAAGGCGGCGTGCAGTGGACGGATCCCTCGGTCGTCCATGCTCTCGAGCTGGTGGACAGGCTCGTGCGGGGCGGGGCCTTCCAGGACGGCGTCAACGCCACCCAGACAACCCAGGCCGAGCAGCTGTTCTACACCGGCAGGGCGGCGATGCTGTTCATGGGCTCGTGGGTGCCGCAGGACATCCAACAGAACGCGTCGCCCTCATTCGCGCACAGCTACCGTGTCGCGCAGACACCCGCTCTCAAGTCCGGGGGAAGACACTGGTGCGCCAATCAAGCGGGCGCAGGGCTGGCCGTGAGCGAGACCAGCCCGAACAAAGAGGCCGCGCTGGAGTTCCTCCGGTTTCTCTACCAGCGTGACCGGTACACCGGTGTCATGAATGCCTCGTTCGGCATGCCGTCGACCAAGGCCGCTGCCGAGCGTGTGTCCGACCCGACACTGAAGGAGATGACCTCGTGGCTCATCGCCGGGAATGGCGCACCCCACATCCCCTTCGGCCGGGGATCGGCCGGCACAGCTGACCCGTTGGCCGCGCTCATCGGCGGACAGATGAGCCCGAGGAAGGCGGCTGAAGCGATGCAGCAGACCGTCGAAAGGGCGCGCAGGTAATGGCTGCCACAGCACAGCGGACACCTGGCCGAAGTGTCGCCCGCCGGAAGCCACGACAGCAGCTCACCGGCTATGTCTTCATTCTGCCGACGGTCGTCCTCTTCCTCGCCTTCGTGGCATGGCCGATCGTGCGGGCGATCTATTTCAGCTTCACCTCCTACAGCGGGTACGCAACCCCCACCTACGTGGGTGTGGACAACTACACCCGCCTGGCACATGACCCGGTCTTCCGCCGCGCTCTGCTCGTCACCATCATCTTCACGGCCGTTACGACGGTCCTGCAGACAGTGGTCCCGATGCTGGTCGCGGTGCTGGTCAACACCGCATGGCGCAGAGCAGGCGCCCTCATTCGCACGATCCTGTTCCTGCCCGGTGTGATCTCCTTCGTGGTCACGGGCACTATCTGGCAGCTCATCTACGACCCCAACCTCGGCGTCCTCAACCGCCTCCTGAAGGACATCGGCCTGAACGCGCTCGCCGGCCAGTGGCTGGGCGACCCGACAACGGTAGTGCCCGCGATCATCGTGGTGTCGCTGTGGCAGTCGTTCGGCCTGTACATGTTGATCTTCGTCGCCGGCCTGCAGGGCATCAATCCCGTCCTTTACGAGGCAGCTCGGATCGACGGAGCCAATGGGTGGCAGCGGTTGACCAAGATCACGGTCCCGATGCTGCGCACCGTCACCGGAGTGGTGATCACCCTCAATCTGATCAACGGACTCAAGACCTTCGATCTCGTCTTCGTCATGACTCAGGGTGGTCCCAACCATGCGTCCGACGTGCTGGGCACCTACCTGTACAGCCTCGCTTTCGGGACTCTGTCCGGTTCGGTTCCACAGGTTGGTTATGCGACTGCTGTCAGCATCGTCGTGGTGGTGCTCTGCGTGATCGCGGTGGCAGCGCAGTTCGGTGTGAACCGGAGGAAGGCCGATGCCTAGCAACAAGCGGAAGGGCCCTTCTGTGCGGCTGACCCGCACCCCTCGCGCCCAGCACGGCGAAGTTCCGCGCTTCAGGGCCTCCATCCTTGGGCGGGGTGCGGGCACGGTAGTGCTCGTCGTGCTGGGCGTGGTGACGCTCATTCCCCTGGTGTGGATGCTGCTGACCTCGCTGCGCCCGGCCAACACGGTTTTCAACGGGCCCTTCTTCCCGACCCGGTTCACCGGTTCGGCTTATCGCCAGGCGTGGAACCAGATCTCCTTCGGCAGTCACTTCCTTACCAGCCTGGTCATCACCTCGGTCACGGTGGCCGTGGTGGTCGCCCTGGCCACGCCGGCGGGCTACGCGTTCGCCAAGCTGCGGTTCCGCTGCAGACAGATCATCTTCTTCGGTCTGCTGAGCACGCTGATGATGCCCGCGACGGCTCTGATCGTCCCGCTGTTCCAGATGCTCAAGCAGCTCGATCTGATCGACAGCAGGACCGGCCTGGTGATGGTCTACGTCGGGACGTCGCTGCCGTTCGCGGTGTTCCTCATGCGGGCGTTCTTCGAGACGCTGCCTGACGAGCTCATTGAGGCGGCGCGCGTGGATGGCGCGAGCGAAGTCAGGGTCTTCTGGAAGGTCATGCTGCCGCTGGCGCGTCCCGGCGTGGCAACGGTTGTGATCTTCCAGTTCCTGCAGACCTGGAACGAGTTCCTCTACGCCAACACGATCATCCAGACGCCGTCGCACCTTCCGCTGCAGCCCACGCTGTACTCGCTGGTAGGGCAGTACACGACCAACTGGCCGGTCCTCACCGCCGCGCTGACGATGTCTGTCGTCCCGATCATCGTCGTGTACGTCCGTATGCAACGGCAGTTCGTCGCCGGCATGACGCTGGGCGCGGTCAAGGACTGATCGGCCCCGCGCGTCGGATCACAGCGGGAGGCCCAGGTCGGGCGGCATGCCCTTGCCGGCGTAGCCGCTCCGGCGGGGTATCACCCTCCACCGGCTCGCGTGTGGTGCGCGGATCAGTGCCGGTGAGCAGCGGGCTCGCCAAGTCCGTGAACGATTCGATTGACCGCCTCGGCTACGTGCCGAACGTCGCGGCCCGGCAGCTCGTCACCCAGCGCGCTCATGCCGTGGGCGTGAACATGGTCAGGGGCCCGGGCAGTCGGCAGAGGACCCGCGACTGACTCAAGGATCAGAGCGCGGCGGGGGAGGAGGCCGGTGCCGTGTGCAGGCGGGCACGGGTGTGCCAGCCGGTCGGCTGCCGCTGCATTTCGGTCCAGTCTGCGAGGGCGGTGACCATGTCGAGCCCCCGGCCGTGCTCGTCTTCGGCCATGCCCACCGTGGGCCCGGTGCGGGTCACGGTCGGCTCCCCGGAGTCAACGACGTCGACGTGAAGGGCGCGGCCCACCAAGCAGAGGGCCACAGTCATGTCGGTGCGCCCGTGCTGAGCGGCGTTGGCGGCAAGCTCGCTGACGATGAGCACGGCACGGTCCTGGGCGTCGCCGACCACTGACCACTGGGTCAGCAGGGCCGATACGAAGCGACGGACGGTCCGGACCCGGCATTCCTCGGCGGGCAGCGTAATGACAGCACGGCGCGTACGAGGGGCCCTGAGTGAGCGCGTCGGCGCGGGCACAGCGGGGGGTGAGGCCGGGTGCCTGGGGTGGCGGCTGCGGGCCCGAAGCCGCAACTGCGGCGTCTGCTGTGGGGCTGCTGCATTGTGCATACCGAAGGTGCGCACCGGAGCGCCGGCGGCGTCCCCGACGGCTCCGCCCCGAGTGATGGAGTAAGAGTCGAAACGCATTGGTCTACCTTCCGTTGGAAGTAGGTCCATCTAACGCCGCAAAAAAACATAAGTCAACGCTTTGGGGGATATAATCGGGCCTACGGCATACGAAAGGTAGGCAAGATGAGTAAGAAGCCAGGGGTGGACGCCGCAGGCGGCGAGCTCGCCACAAGCCTGCTGATCCTGCTGGAATTGGTGCGCACCAAGGCGGCCCGGACCCGCCCCGAACTGAGCGCGGCAACCGGGCTCGGCCGGACAGCCGTCACTCAGCGGGTGAATCAGCTGATCGAGATCGGGCTGCTGGAGGAAGGCGAACTGAGCGCGTCAACCGGCGGACGCCAGCCGCGGACCCTGCGCTTCCGCCAGGATGCCGGCTGCATCCTGGCAGTGGAGTTGGGGGCGACTTCATTCTCTGTCGGCATCGCCGATCTCAACGGAACCCTGCAAACGTCCCGCACCGAGCCGGGTGACATCGCCGCCGGTGCTGAGACCGTACTCGAGCGTGTCGAAGCGATGCTCGATGAGATGCTGCAGGATGAGAACTTCGGGTCCATGCCGATCTGGGGCCTGGGAGTGGGACTGCCGGGGCCCGTCGAATTCGCCACAGGTCGACCGAACGAACCCCCGATCATGCCCGGCTGGGACGGGTACCCGGTACGTGATCGCCTGGCCACACGCTATGACGCGCCCGTCTGGGTGGACAACGAAGTGAACCTCATGGCCCTCGGCGCCCTCCGCTCCGGTCGCCATTCCGCGCCCGGCGATCTGCTCTATGTAAAGGTCGGCACGGGCATCGGTGCCGGTATCACCACGAACGGCCTGCTTCACCGCGGCGCCAAAGGCTGCGCCGGCGACATCGGCCACGCCCCCGTCGTCGACGACAGCCCCGTCGTATGCCGCTGCGGCAAGACCGGATGCCTCGAAGCGCTTGCAGGCGGGGCCGCCCTGGCGCGCGACGGGAAGGCGGCTGCTGAGGCGGGCAGCAGCCCCTATCTACGAGAGGTGCTGACGACCACCGGCACGGTGACCAGCAAGGACATTGCGAGCGCCGTGCGCGCAGGTGACCGGACTGCCGTGGAGCTGCTCACGACCGCAGCCCAGCGGATCGGTGTCCTGCTGGCCACCCTGGTGAACTTCTACAACCCTGCTGCCATCCTCCTCGGGGGCGGGGTCGCAAGCGCCGGGGACCTGTTCCTGGCCACTGTCCGGGAGACCATCTACCGCCGGTCCCTGCCGCTCTCGACGCGCGATCTGGAGATCCATCGGATGCCGGACGGCGAATCGGGCGGTCTCGTGGGAGCGGCGTTCATGGTCATCGACGAGCTGTTCGACTCACCATGCTTCGCGCGGTGGCTGCCGGTGCGGACTCCGTCCGGCTTCCCCGGACTACCGGCGGCGGCCGCCAACTGATCGGTGATTCCCGCGCAGTTGGCTGCCGCCGCCGTGGGTCAGCCGGCCACCAGCTCGACCGGATCGTCACGGAGCAACTGGGCCAGTACGTCGAACTCGTTGAACAGCATCCAGTCCTCAGTGATACGGCCGTGCGAGAGGTACAGCTGCGAGAGCCCCCACAGATACACCCGGCGTCCGGTGGGGCGGCCGTACAGCGCGTGGCCCCGGTGCGTGCCCACGGCGGTCCAGCGCACGGAGACGCGGAAACCGTCGGCCTCGTTGCCCATCCAGTAGACCTCGTCGACCTGAAGGCCGAGGTCGGGGAAGGTCGCGAGCAGACCGCGCGCCATTCCACGGACATCGGCGCGCCCGTAGCCGGAGCGGTTGGAGGGGCCGTACCACCGGGCGTTGGGCGCGTAGGCGCGGTCGATCGCACTCAGGACACGCCGGTTGTAGACGTCGTGGAACAGGGCGCGCACCAGGTGGTCCACATCGAAGCCGTTGTCGTGTCGGCTCCGGGGGTAGGGCAGCGGCTTGCGGCCGCCCACCAGACGGTCGATATCGCCGAGCGTACGGTCGCTGAGCGGGTCGAGACCGCCTGCGTTGCCGAAGGACCGGGCCGCCTCGCGCACGTCGATGCCGAGCTGGGACAGCTTGGCGGCGGTGTTGTAGAGCACCCACTCCTCGGTGATCTCGTTCTCGACCACCTCGCAGTTGGCCATCACCCAGGTGCGCAGGGCTTTTCCGGTGGCGGGCCCCCACTGCCAGTCCCCGGTGTGCGTTCCGATGTTCTGGGCGCGGTGAGAAGTGACGAACCCGTCCCGGTCGTCGCCCGCCCAGATGACTTCGTCCGCATAGTGACGGCAGTCGGGAAAGGCGTGGATGCTCGCCATGGTGCCGCTGATCAACGGCTCTACGCCGATCTTCAGACCGCTGTCGTCGTGCAGCCGACAGCCGGGGGCGTAGGTGTCGTAGATGTAGCCGACGTCCTGGTCCTCCCAGATGCGGTGGGTGATGCGGACGATGTAGTCGACGATGTCGCTGTAGTCGTCCTCGAACCCGCGCATCGGGTGACGGCGCTCGCCGGGGACGAAACCGGGGACATCCGCGCCGTTGGCCGGGCGGAGCGCGATGCTGTAGTCGGGGGGCATGTGCCGCCTCAGTGCCCGGTCGGTGCGGTCCGCGGCAGGATGTGGCTGGGGTGCCGGGGCCGGCTGCTCGGGACGGGCTGCCGGTGCTGCAGCCGACTCATGCGCGGCGGGCGCGCTGCTGTTCTCGGGACGGCTCATGCCTGTTCCCCCTTGCGGAGTGCCTGAAGACGGAGGGTGGCGGTAGCGCCGTGCGCCGCCATCCCCTCGTAGGCCGAGATGCTTTCGACTGCGCCGGCCAACTCCTCCGTACCCTCCCGGCTCACCCGTTGGTAGGTGAGGGGCTTGAGGAAACGCGAGACCGAGAGGCCCGCACTGTGCTTGGCGCCTCCAGCGGTCGGCAGGACATGGTTGGTGCCCGCCATCCCCTTGTCCGAGTACGCGACGGTCGACCACGGGCCGAGGAAGACCGAACCGTAGTTGTGCAGACCCGCGAGGTACATGTCATCGTCGGCGGTCTGGATCTCCAGGTGCTCGGGAGCCAGCTCGTCCATCAGCTGGATGGCCGTCGACGCGTCCTTGGCCCAGGTCACAGAGCCGTAGTCACGCCAAGCGGGGCCCGCGATGTCACGGGTGGCGAGAGTCTCCAACTGCCGGTCGATCTCAGCGATCACCGCCTCGCCGAGCTGCAGGGAGGTGGTCACCAGCGCGGCGGGAGACTCCGTACCGTGTTCGGCCTGGCCGAGCAGGTCTGCGGCGACAAGGCGTGGGTCGGCGGTCTCGTCGGCCAGGACAGCGACCTCGGAGGGGCCGGCCGGCAGGTCAATGGCGACCTGCCCGTAGAGCTGCCGCTTGGCCTCGGCCACATAGGCGTTGCCCGCGCCGACGAGCATGTCCACCGGACGCTCCCCGAGCAGCCCGAACGCCATGGCGGCGAGCGCCTGGACGCCACCGAGCACGTAGGCACGGTCGGCGCCCGAAAGGTGAGCGGCGTAGAGGACGGCCGGGTCGGCTGCTCCCTCCCGGCCGGGGGGAGTACAGGCGAGCACGACGGGGACGCCGGCGGTCTTCGCCACACCGACGGTCATGAAGGCACCGGCGAGCAGCGGAAAACGTCCGGCGGGCAGATAGGCGCCGACGCGCTGCACGGGCACATAACGCTGCCCGGCCACCAGGCCCGGTGCCAGTTCCGCCTCGAAGTCGACGAGATGGGCACGCTGACGACGAGCGAAGTCGCTGGTCCTGGCCTGGCCGAGTTCGAGAGCGGCGCGCACGTCGGCCGGCAGCTTGTCGCCGGTCCGGGCTAGTTCAGCCGCGCCTATCTCGACGTCGGGCTGCTGCCAGCCGTCGAGGTCCTTGGCGTAGCGCAGGACGGCGTCCATGCCGTCGCGCTGGATGGTGGAGAGCATGTCGGAGACACGGGAGGCAACCGCGGGATCGCGCTGGGCGGCCGGGGCGTCCGACGGGGGCTTGAGGAAGCGGTACGAGCCGTCGAACTCCGCAAGGCGGGAGGGGTTGAATCGCATGCCGATCACGCTAGAACCTGGGAAGCCACAGGACAACCTTGACTTTACCTCCGAGACGCATAGGGTTTTCCTATGAAACGGCCTTCGCCCTCGGATATCGCCACACACCTGACGCTCAAGCAGCTCCGGTCCTTCGTCGCCGCGGCCCGTCTCGGCTCCTTCACCGCCGCCGCGCAGAGCATGGACGTGGCGCAGGCTTCCGTCTCCGAATTGATCCGAAAGGCCGAGGACGAGGAGGGGGTCACCCTCTTCGTCCGCGGCAGTCGCAGACTGCTGCTCACCAGTGCGGGCAGCACGCTGCTGCCGTTCGCCGAGCGCGCGCTGGCAGCCGTCGACGAGGGAGCACACGCCCTGCGCGCCCTGCGGTCCCTGCAGGGCGGCGTCGTGACGTTCGGGCTGCTGCGCAATGCCGCCTTCTACGTCCTGTCCGATCTGGTCCAGCACTTCCACCGCAATCATCCGGGTGTCCGGGTGCGGATGGTCGGTCTCAACTCGGTCGAGGTCGCCGAGGAGGTCGCAGCAGGCACCATCGAGGCCGGCCTGGTGGTGCTGCCGATCGAGGACACCGCGCTCAAGGTGACCCCATTGCTGCGCGACGAGGTGTTGTACGTCAGCCGCGATCCCGACCACGTCCAGCGCCCCGTCTCGGTCGCTGATCTGGCACAGGCCCGCCTGGTGCTGTACGACGCGCACTACAACTGGCGCGATCCCACCCGCCGACAGCTCGCCGAGCGTGCGCAGTTCGCCGGGATGCGTATCGAGCCCTGGGTCGAGGTCGAGCATGTGGAACAGGCCTTGGACCTCGTCGCGAACGGGGTGGGCGACACGGTGGTCTCGCGCGCGGTCGCCGAGAGCGGGTCCTTCCCCGCCGGGCTGCACACCACGGGATTCGACGAGCCGATGCACGACACCATCGCGCTCATTCAACGTCAGGGATCGGAACTGTCGCCCGCCGCACGGGAGATGGCCCGGCTGGCACACCGCATGCTGACGCGCCGACACTGAATCCACCGGCACGTCGCAGGGCCGCCCGGTGAAGCATCCCGGGCGGCCCGTGTGCGGCTCAGCGTCCGTACAGCTCCGGACGCCGGTCACCGAAGAGATCGCAGTGTTCCGTCAACCGTTTGTCACGGCATGCGACGAGATCGACGTCCGCGCGCACGCCGCTGGGGTCCGCACCGTCGTCCGCCGCCAGGACCCAGCCGTCGCTCCCGATGATCGTGCTGCCTTCCGTCCATTCCTGCCCGCGCTCCCTGCCACCGCGATCGCACACCGCTACGACGGTCCTGTTGACCCGGGCTGCCGCTTGGCCGATGACGACCTCGGGCGGCCGCTCCCCGCGGGGACGCGGTAGCAGAGGCCAGTTGACCGGTACGGCGAGCAGATCGGCACCGTCGAGAGCGGCCCGCCTGGTGTACTCCGGGAATTCCAAGTCGTAGCAGATCAGCACACCGATGTTGCCGAAGGCTGTCTCCACGACCGGTGCCGGCCCGTCGCCGGGCTCGAAGAACAGCTTCTCCCGGTCCCAGAGGTGGGCCTTTCGGTGCACGGCCCGCACGCCTCCGCTGTCGACGAGCGCGGCACTGTTGTGGATCAGACCGTTCGAGCCGAGCTCGGCAAATCCGGCCACAACGACCATGTCCCCGCTGACGGCGGCGCTCCATTCGGCCACGACGCGGCCACTTGCGGAGACGGCGCAGGAGGCGGCCTCGGCGGCGGAGTGAAAGACGTAGCCGCAGGTGGCGAGTTCGGGAAGGACCAGAATCTCGACGCCCTCGGCGGACGCGGACTCGATGGCCCCGACGATGGCACGCTGGTTGGCTGCCAGATCCCCCAGTCGGGGAGCGAGTGGCCGACACACGATGCGGGTCATGGCGAGACCTTCACCTGGTCCGACGCCGGAGCCTCGAGGGGAGAACCGGATGCCGGGGGCACGGCGCCGATCTGCCGCCGGACCCGGGCTGCGAGACCGGGCACGCCCAGCGCGACACCCGCGGTCACCACGGCCACGGCCAGGACGATCCAGGGGAACAGCCCGGACACACCTTCGGCGTCAGCGACATTGCTGTAGATCGTGTAGCAGACGAAGGCCGTCGCCAGCACGGGGATGATCACCTGCCAGCGGGGGGCCTTCGGTCTCCCGCTGAAGAAGAGGTAGCGCAGCGCGCCCACGGTGGCCAGCCCGTAGGCGACCAGCAGGGCGAGCGAGCCCAGACCGAGCCACAGGAAGGTGGCGGCCAGAGCTCCGGTGCCGGCGAAACGCTGTGCGGTGACGAATACCGCGATCAGGAGCGTGGCCACGCCGACCGTGCCGATGGGCGCGCCCCGCCGGGTCAGCCGGGTGACCGGCCCGCTGAATCCGGTGCTCCGCACGAGAGCGAGGCCGACGCGGGCGGCGCCTCCGACCGTACCCAGGGTGATGGCGAAGACGCTGAGGCTCGCAACGAGTTCGAGCAATACGGCCATGGGTGTCCCCACATACCGCTGGGCGAGATCCGAGTAGGGCGAGTCCGCAGCGGCGAAGGCATGAGCGCCTGCGGCATCAGTGCCGTACCCGATCGACTGGCCGACGATGGTCAGCAGGAAGAACGTGCCCACGACCACCACGGTGATCTTGATGGCCCGGGGTATCTGCCGCTTCGGATCAACGGTCTCCTCGCCGAGCGTGGCCGCCCCCTCGAACCCGGCGAAGGCGAGGAATCCGAACACCGCCGCAGCAGCGATGGTCCCCGCACCCGTGCCGTGCGGAAGCTCCAGGAAGGCCCAGCTCAGACGCGCGTGACCAGGGGCATGTCCGATGCCGGTGCGGATCAGCACGATGATGCTGAGCAGGCCCACGAGTACGGCGCCGCCCAGTTCGCAGGCGAGCAGCGTACGGGTGATCACGCGGGTCTCGCTGAGTGAGAGCAGGACCGTCACGACGAGAGCGACGAGCGCGGTCCAGTACCACTCGGTCACCCCGGTGGCCAGGTGCACGCCACTGAGCACACGGTTGGAGAAGAGGGCGATCTCGATGGTCGAGCCGGTTCCGATCGTCACGTAGGCCATGAAGAGCAGACAGCCGGCCACGAAACCGGTGCGTGGGCCGATCGTGCGGCCGACCAGTGCAAAGACCGAACCGGTGTGGGTGATGTGCCGGGAGAGCTTGACGAATCCGTACGCCACCAGGCAGACCCCGAGGATGGCGAAAACGAAAGCCCAGGTCGCGCCCCGGCCCAGCAGCCCGGCGGCGCCCACGCCCAGCAGCGCCATGGCACCGACCGGGCCGATCAGACCGATGGAGAACGCGGCGGTGTCCGTGACCTTCAGGTCGCGGCGCAGTGCGCTGCCCGAGGACGGTTCCACGGGCGGAGATGGAGTGCTGGACACCGGCGTACGGCCTCCTTGGTCGTCCGATGGAGCGGACGCGGCGGGCCGCGTGCGCAGGAGGGCGATTGCCGCTTCGTCGCGGTGCCCGAGGGGGAGGCTTATGCACCGACAGCCTCCTTGTCGATGACCCTAAAATAGCCCTCGACCATAGGTCAACGGGCGAGATCCCTGGGCTATCCATAGGACTTCCCTGTGGTTAGGGTTGTCTGTTCCTGAGCAGCGGCGCCCGGCGTACCCCTGGTGGGCGGGGGTACGCCGGGCGGGCAGACATACGGCGGAAGCGCGGTGGGTCACATTCGCCTTCTGTCAGTTACCCGACGCGCAGGGAGAAGACGTGCATCGTCTCGTTCCCACCGGCCGGGCTCGGGCTCAGCTGTGGCAGGACGACGCCGGCCACCTTCTTGTGCGGATCGGCCGGGACCGATGCGGTGAACAGGCGAGTCTCTTCAGTGCACTTCGTGGTGGCGTCCGGCGGCGGGCAGGTAGTCGCACCGTTGTAGTGCGAGAGCACCGCGGCGGTCTTCTGCCCGGGGACCGGGGAGCCGTAGCGCCAGTCATTGAGGTGGATCGGAGAGCTGCTGACCGTGCCGTCGGTGTAGACGATCTTCATCTCCGCTGTGGTGATGGGACCGGAGTTACGGTCCATCGCGGTGGCCGTGCCGAGGACGGAGACCGAGCTGCCCTTACCGGCCAAGGTGATCGGCTGGCCGTAGGCATCGGTGTTGTCCTTGGTGCCGGGTGCGGACCCGGGCCAGGTGAATCCGGCGATCTTCCCGCCCGGCTTGATGCCTGCCGCGGCCAACGACTCGGCCGACAGGGAGTCCTTGCGACCATCGAGGTCACCGGCTTCCGGCTTGGCGTCCGAGGTCACACCGACGTTGTCGAAGGAGTCGGCCAGCGATGTGTAGGGCACGTACGCGGTGGTGTGCGTCGTGCTGGTTCGCTTGGCGCTTCCGCCGGTGTACGAGAGGCGGGCGGTGAGGTCCACGCCTTCGGCAGTGGCCTTCTTCGGGGCCGTCACCTTCCAGCGCACGGTCGCTTTACTGTGGGCCGCGACCTCGGCCGGCACCTTTCCGATCGACTTGGCGCTCCAGCCTGCCGGGACGGTCAACTGTGCCGAGGCGTTGTGCAGTGCCTGGTCGCCGTCGTTGACGACTGCGCCGGACAGTGTGGTGGTCTTACCGGCGTCGAAGAACGGCTGCGCGGCGAGCTGAACGTGCGGTGCTCCGGGGCTGGAACCGATCTTGGTGGTGGCCTTCAGCGGCAAGTGATCACTGGAGTCACCGACCTGCACCCCGTAGGTGCCGGGAACCACCTTCCACTGCTGCGCAGCAGTGTCGTAGATCCCGAAGTCCTGCTGGCTCAGCGGGATCGACACCGTTCTGCTCTGTCCCGGTTGCAGGGAGACTTTCTGGAACCCCTTGAGCTGGAGCGGCGGTTCACCGGCGGCCTTGGGGTACTTCAGGTACACCTGCGGGACTGCCGCGCCGGCGCGCTTACCTGTATTGGTCACCTTCAGACTGACGGTCGCGGCCTTACCGTCCGGCAAAGCCCCGTCCTTGCCGGCCACCCCGGCCGTCGCGGTCGGGGAGACCTTCAGGGAAGAGTAGGAAAAGGTCGTGTAGGACTGGCCGTACCCGAAGGCGAACAGCGGTTCGGTGCCGGAACTCTGGTAACCACGGTAGCCGACCCCCAGTTTCTCGGAGTAGTCCGCGACACGGTCCTTACCCGGGAACTGCTCCCGATCGGCGGTCGGCATGTCACTGTCCTTCTTCGGGAAGGTCAGTGGCAGGTGACCGGACGGATTGGTGTCCCCGAACAGCACGGAGGCCGCCGCCGCACCTGAGGCCGAGCCACCCCACCAGCCTTCGATGACGCCGTCCACATCCTTCAGCCACGGCATGGTGACCGCGCTGCCCGTGGTCAGCAGCACGACGGTGTGCGGGTTGGCCTTGGCTACCGCCTCGATCAGCTCGTTCTGCCGGTTGGGCAGTGCCAGGTCGCGCTTGTCCAGCATCTCGCTGCTGTAGTCGCGCGCGACGACGACGGCGGTCTGCGCCTTCTTCGCCGCGGAGACTGCCTGGGCAATCTGCGGGTCGATTGTTCCGACCGGTGGCTTCCAGCCCCACTTGATGACCTGGGCGTCGTCCTGGATGGAGTCGACGTTCGGGTTGAGCCCGCCGGGCCAGTAGTCGACTCGTACCTTGTACGAATGGCCCGCTTGGAGCTTGACCTTCTTGGCTTTGGGCGTGTCGAGGTGCTTGCCCATGTTGTCGATCGCCAGTTTGCCGTCGAGGTAGAAGCGGCTGTCGTTGAAGCTGGACAGGTCGAACTCGTAGGTGCCGGTGCTCGGCGCCTTCAATGTGCCGGTCCACTGGACACTCTTGTCCATGCCACGGGTGATCTGTGCCCGCTGGGTGCCCTGGGATGTGCGCACCCCGGCGTCGTCCTGGTCGGACTGCAGCACGTTGGGTTCGATGCGCTGGTTGTCGGTCAGGGTGAAGTCGTCGTTGTAGTAGTACGTGGCAGTCAGGCCTGGTTTGTCATCGTCACTGCGCAACACGCCTGAAGGCACGGCGTCGTCTCCGCCCAGTGCGCTGGCTTCCGCCAGCTCGTCGGTGCCCGGTGCGAAGGTGACCTTGGCGTTCGGTACCCGCTTCTTGATGCCGTCCAGGACGGTGTCCTTGGTCAGTGGCGAGCGCGCGGCGCTGCCGCCGATAGAGGTGGAGGTGGTGTTCGCGTCGTAACCGACGACAGCCAACGACTTGGTCTGCTTCGGATTCAGCGGCAGCGCGTCGTTCTGGTTCTTGAGCAGCACCGCGGAGTCGGCGGCCAGTTTCTTCAGCGAGGGGATGTCCGCACGGATCTTCGCGTCAGTGCCGGAGTCCGGCTTGCTCGGGGGCGCGTCGAAAGCGCCGGTATCGATGAGAGCCACGAAGTGGTCGTGGACCGCGTCATCGACGGCTTTCTCCGACACGTCGCCCTGGTGTACGGCGTCCACCAAGTGTGTGCCGTACAGCTCCATCCACGGCGGACCCTCTTGATCGTTGCCATGTTCGATGGACTTCGTCGTCATGTGTGCCGAGTGGTCGGAGGCGACGTATCCGTCGAAGCCCCACTGCTGCCGCAGGATCTGATTGAGCAGCTGGTCGTTGTCGCACGAATGCACGCCGTTGATCTCGTTGTACGAGCACATGATGCTCGACGCGCCGCCCTTCTCCACGGCGCTGCGGAAGGCCGGCAGGTACATCTCATTGAGCGTGCGGTCGTCGATCCGGGCGTCCAGACCACGGCGGTTGGTCTCGACGCTGTTCGCCGCGTAGTGCTTGGTCTGCGCGATGACCTTCTGCTGCTGGATGGCCTTGACCTCGGGCGCGTCCAACGTGGAGATGAGCTCGGGATCTTCGCCGAAGGACTCGGCGGTGCGTCCACCCAGCGGGGAGCGCGCCAAGTTGACGGTGGGGCCCGCCACTTCACTCTTGCCCAGCTCCCGTGCCTCCTTACCGAGTATCGCCCCGAAGTTCGATGCATCCTTCGTGTCGAAGCTGGCAGCAAGGGCGAGCGGTGCGGGCATCTGGAGACCGCCGTCCACCCCGAGCGGGCCGTCAGCGCCCTGCGGCGCGGGGATCCCGATCCATGAGGGCCAGTCCCCTTCGAGGACCGATGTCTTCTCCTTGAGAGTCATCCGGTCGACGATCAGGTCGGCACGTCTGTCGGCGCTGAGAGCGGAATTCATCCATGGCTTGGAGGCGTCCAACGACGCGGATGCGCGGGTGATGGCGGCATCCGGGGCGCCCGCTGCCAGTGCCTGCTGGCAGACCACGCCGGCGGTCACGGCCAGGGCCACAGCTGTGGTCAAGGCGACGGGCAGGCGTCTGCCAGTACGGCGCCTCCGCTGCGGTGGCGGAGCGGCTGACGATGTCGAGGACGAAGTGTTCGGTGGCATAAGGACCTTCCGTGGACGCGTACGGATGGGAGGGGGCTCACCGGCCATCGATGCCCGGCAGGACAAAGGGCCGAGAAGCAGGCATGGACCTGCCAGGCGGAGGCGGTGGCTATGCAGGTATAGATCTGACTTATAGGGACGGTCAAGGGTCCTGACGAAATGAAGCACGGATCTGAGAGGGACGGGAGGTGACCGCCATGACCGGAATTCTGGCTTCCGTTCAGTGGCTCGCCGTGAGCGGTGGTCCAGCCGTGCGCAGGCCGCCTCGTACCAGGCCGCAGCCCCCGCTAGAGTGTGCGCACCCCCCGGCAAGCCGGTGACGTGCGGCGGGGCCACCCCAGGGCAAGGACGCGATGTGACACCCGAGCAGCGGCCCAAGGTCGCCTATGGCGACATCGTGCGTCCGGCGCTGGGCGCCGCCGGACGTCGGGGCCAAGCCGCAAAGGGACTGCATGGCGTGGTGGTGGACGGGATCGGCCGGGCCATCGTGGAAAACCGCATCGTGCCCGGGACGCTCCTCAATGCCGACGAACTCACCCGCACGTTCGGAGTCTCCCGATCGGTGGTGCGTGAATGCGTACGCGTACTGGAGTCCATGGGACTGGTACAGGCCAGGCCGCACGTCGGCACTCGTGTGCTGACCCGTGAGAACTGGGACCTGCTCGATCCCCGCATCATCGACTGGTATGCCGACAGCCCCGGATCGGCGCGTCAGCGCCAGGAGCTGCTGGAACTGCGGTCCGGCATCGAGCCGATGGCCGCCCGGCTTGCCGCCACCGCGGTCGTCCCGGCGGATGCGCTGGAAGAGATGGGGGACTGCTGCGGGGTGATGGCCGACGCCTGGCGCCGTCGCGACAAGGCGGCCTACTTCCGGGCCGACATCCGGTTCCACGTGCTGATGCTGCACCACTGCGGCAACGACGTGATCCGCCAACTCGCCCATACCGTGGCAGCTGCGCTGGCGTCACGCTATGTCGAGGAGACATTCTTCCGGGACCCCAGCACCCCTGCGTCGGTGAAGCGTCACCGTCACCTGGTGGTACAGCTCACCGCCCGCGACGCGTCCGCCAGCGAACAAGCCGCCCGGGAAATCGTAGACCAGACGCTGATCGAGGTCGGTCCGGCGTAACCGCCCCCCGCCCGCGACGAGAACCCGCCACTACCGGTTCTCCGGGCCTTCCGAGTTCCGGCGCCATGACGAAGCGCGTCCCTTCGGCGTCACCGGGGTTCGAAAATGATCTGGGCGTCGCCATCTGATGCTCTGTTGACTTTGCCAGTAAGTCAGACTTATGTTCAGTCGGTCATCAATGACATACGCGTAGTCGTCACCACGACGCCGTCTGTCCACTCATCGCCGCGTTGCCCCGCTCCTCCGCATAGAGGACCGGCCGCCGCGATGCCCGGAAGTGACCTTCGTGAGGCCCGGAGTCTCCGAACCATCTCCCAAGTCCTACGAACAGGAGAAGCCGTGGCTAGTTCCGGCAAACCGACCCTGCGTTCGCTGGCCCTCGCGATCGGGGCCGTCACCGCCCTGTCCGGCGTGAGCCTGCCCGCGACGGCGGCCCCCCGCGTCACCGCTGACAGACCACCGACCAGCATGGTGGCGGCAGGTGGTGAACGCTCCGGCGTGGACGCTCTCACTGCGGGTCAGACACCCACCGACGTTGCATCGTTCGGGCACACCGTCTACATCGCCGATGCCACGGACAACGTGATCCGCGCCCTCGACGCCACCACCGGCAAGGAGACCGTGGTGGCCGGCACAGGCACCCCAGGCTTTTCCGGCGACGACGGCAAAGCCACCTCCGCCCGCCTGAATCAGCCGGCAGGAGTCGCGGTCGACAGGTCGGGCAACCTCTTCATCGCCGACACCGACAACAACCGGATCCGCGAGGTGGCGCACTCGAACGGCGCCATCACCACTGTCGCCGGCACCGGCAAGAGCGGCTACAACGGCGATCACCGAGGCACCGCCACCCAGTTGCGCCAGCCTCATGGGCTGGAGGTGGGGGCCGAGGGAGAGGTCTACATCGCCGACACCTTCAACAATCGGGTCCGCGAACTGGGTCCCGACGGCAAGGTCACCACGGTGGCCGGCACCGGAACACCCGACTACTCCGGCGACGGCGGCCCGGCCGACAAGGCCGCCCTCAACACCCCGTACACCCTCACTCTTGACGCCAAGGGTGACATCTTCGTGGCGGACACGCAGAACAATCGCGTTCGGGAAGTCACCGCCGCGGACGGGAAGATCGCCACCGTGGCCGGCAACGGCTGGCCCCGGTACACCGGTGACGGCGAAAAGGCCACCATGGCCCAACTGCAGTTTCCTGACGGCATAGCGGTGGAGCCGAACGGCGACCTGCTGATCTCGGACATGAGCAACTATGAGGTCCGCCGCGTCGACCACGCCACTGGCAAGATGGCGCGCGCAGCCGGCCAGGCCACGAAGAACGGTTTCGCCGGGGACGGTGGCGACGCCACCAATGCCAAGGTGTACCTCCCCGAAGGCATCGCAGTGGACGGTTCGGGCGGCTACTACTTTGCCGATCGCGGTAACCACCGGGTCCGCCACGTCGCCGCCGGGGGCACGATCACCACCGTTGCCGGCAACGGCACCGAGCACAACGCCGGCGACAACGAGGCCGCCGACACAGCCCAGTTGAACGCACCCACCGGCCTGGCGGTCGACGCCGGGGGTCGCCTCCTGATCGCCGACCGCTTCAACAACGCGGTTCGCGCCGTCGATGGTGCTGGAAAGATCGCCACTGTCGCCGGCACCGGCGTCGCGGGCTCCAGCGACCACGGAGTGGCCACGGAGGCCGGCCTGGACAAGCCGCAGGGCGTGGCGAGTGGCCCGTCAGGCACCACTTACGTCGCCGACACCGTCAACGACCGCGTCGTCTCCGTCTCAGCCGACGGCACCCTCAACCCGCTGGCCGGTACCGGCAAGCCCGGCTTCGGCGGGGACGGCTCCTCCGCCGGCTCCGCCCAGCTCGACCAGCCGCAGGCCGTGGCCGCGGACAGTTCGGGCCGTGTCTACATCGCCGACACCGCCAACAACGCCGTCCGCATGGTGGACACCCACAGTCCCACCCAGAACCGCATCTCTACCGTCGTCGGCGGGCCGCGGGGCCAGGGCCCTGTCGAGCTGAAGGGCGGCCTCGCGAAACCGGCCGGCCTCGCGATCGCTCCTGACGGCACCCTGCTCGTCGCCGACAGTGGCCATGACCGGATCGTCTCCGTGTCCGACGGGCATGCCAAGGTGCTGGGCACCGGGGGCTTGAAGCTGGATAATCCTACGGCCGTCGCCACCGACGCGGCGGGTGACGTCTTCGTCGCCGACTCCGGTCACGACCGTGTGGTCGAGCTGCGCTCCGGACACGCTGCGAAAAGCCTGCTGGAGGGCCACGTCACCGACCCCCGCGGCCTCGCCGTAGGGGACGGCGTCCTGTACGTCTCCGACACCGGCGCCAACCGGGTGGTGACCACCGAGGCCGGCGGGGATGTCAAGCCGGCCACGCCGGGCACCGGTCCCACCGGCAAGGACCTGCCGGCCCTGCCGGTTCCGAAGGAGGCTCCGGCCCCCGCCGTGCACGTCAAGGGGAACAAGTTCGTCGACGCCAAGGGCAGGACGATCCGGTTGCTCGGCGCGGACCGGATGGGTCAGGAATATCAGTGCCTGTCCACCGACCAGGTCTTCGACGGACCCATCGACGCCAACTCCATCAAGCGCATGCGGTCCTGGGGACTGAACACCATCCGTCTCCCCCTCAACGAGGACTGCTGGCTGGGTATCAACGGCACCCGTCCCGAGGCATCCGGCGCCACCTACCGCAAGGCTGTCGAGGCGTATGTGCATCGGCTGAACAAGGCCGGTATCGTCGCTGTGCTCGATCTGCACTGGGGTGCACCCGGGGACACTGAGGCCACATTCCAGGGCCCGATGCCCGACGCCGACCACACCCCGACATTCTGGAGCCAGGTCGCAAAGACCTTCCGCGGCGACGACTCGGTCGTCCTCGATCTCTACAACGAGCCGTACGGCGTCAGCTGGGACTGCTGGCTCAAGGGCTGTGTCACCCAGGGGGCCTCGAACAAGGTCGATCAGGGCACGGTCAACACGTGGCCGGTCGCCGGCATGCAGTCACTGGTGGACAGCGTCCGTACGGCGGGGTTCCACGGAGTGCTGATGCTCGGCGGCATGCAGTACGCCAACGACACCTCGGGGTTCCTCAGTCACGTACCGAACGACCCCGACCATCAGATCTCGCTGAGCTACCACCTCTACGACTGGAACGTCTGCGCCACCGAGTCCTGCTGGAACAGCCGGCTCGCGCCGATTGCGGCCAAGTACCCAGTCCTCACCGGAGAGATGGGCCAGAACGGTTACGACAACAATTTCACCGGCAGGTTCGAGGACTGGTCCGACCAGCACGGCCTGTCCTACCTCCAGTGGGCATGGAACCCGGGTGGTGACCTCGGTCTGACCACCTCCTTCCAGACCGGTGCCCCCACCACGACGGGCCTCGGGCTGATGAACCACATCGCCGCGGCGCGGGTCGAGGGCACTGAGGACCACACCGATTGAGTTCGTGGGGCGCCGAGAGGCGAACCGCGCTCGGCGCCCCGCCACCTCGAACCGAACCTACGCGCACGGCCGACGCTTGCCGGCCGCAGCGCCGTGAGCTCCACGTCATTGCGCGCTCGGCGCCCGTCACGTCGATTCGCGGATCACCAGCCGGTGGGACAGCACCACTTCCCGGGCGTAGGTATCCGCCGCACTCGCGAGTCGGTCGAGGAGGAGCTGCGCTGCGGTGCGGCCGATCTCGCGGGCGGGGTTGAGTACCGTGGTGAGCGCGGGCGAGACGAGGGAGGCCGCCTCGATATCGTCATAGCCGGTGATAGCCATATCCTGAGGCGCGGCCAGGGCGTGCTCCCGCGCGATGTCCAGGGCGCCGATGGCGATGAGGTCGTTGGCGCACACCACGGCCTCCGGTGGCGGAGTAGCGGCCAGCAGGCGTGCAGCGCCGGCCCGGCCGCCCTCACGGGTGAAGCTGGTCCACACCACGAGATCGTCGAAGGTCGGCAGGCCGGCCTCCGCCAGGGCGGCGTGATAGCCATCACGGGCCTCGAGACAACCACCCGGATGCGCATGGGCCGGGAGGCCATCGAGACGATCCGCTCGGCGGGACCCTACGGTGCGGCTCTTGCCAGAGAGATCGACGTATGGATCGATTTCAAGGGCCGGGAATGGACCGTGCCGCACGACCCGATCACCATCATGTCCATGCTCCGGCCCGACCTGTTCGAGACCGAACACGGAACTGTCACGGTCGCCGACGACGGCCTCACCGTCTTCAGTCCCGACCCAACGGGGCCGGTGCGCAGGGTGGTGGACGCCGATCTGCCGGCGATCGCGACAGAGATCGTGAAGCGCATCGCCCGGGCCTCGCGAGCAGGGGAGTAACCCCTGAAGTGCCAGGGCCGGAAAGGGTGGGGGAGGAGCGTCGCCCACTCCTCGACGGAGCGGAAGATGCCGGTCACGAGTCGCGGGGCCCCTCCAGCGCGGCGGGTGCGGTTCGCGGCGGTTCCGACGTGGTTGCCAGGCGCTGAGCTGCCGAATGCGTTGCGGTGGCAGCCGCGGGACACGGTCAGCCGCGGGTGCATCGATATCGGCTGGAGCCTGCCCCGCTGCAAAAGTCGAGGCAGGCTCACCGCCGTTGCCGGCCAACAGGGCGCCGTACGACAGGACTGCGTCAGCTCCAGGTGCGGTCCCAGGCGACCTTCTTGTTCCACTCCGGAGTCGGGGCGAACATCTTTTCGCCCTTGGCGAGGTGCTTCTCCATCTCCTTTTCATCCATCTCGATGCCCAGGCCCGGCTTGTCGGTGAGGTGGTACCAACCCTTGTCCATCAGTGGTTGGTCCTGCTTGACGAGGTCGTTCCAGAAGGGAACGTCCGTTGCGTGGTACTCGAGGGCGACGAAGCTCTCGGTTGCGGCGGCGATGTGCGCTGCTGCCATGGCCCCGACCGGGGAGCCGGCATAGTGAAGGGGCATCGCCTTGCCCTTTTCGGCGGCGTAGTCGCCGATGCGCTTGGTCTCGAGGATGCCACCGGCGGTGGCCGGGTCGGGCTGCACGAGGTCGATGGCGTCCTCGTCGCACAGCTTGCGGAAGCCTTCGAGCCCGTAGATGTCCTCCCCCGTCATCGTAGGCACGTTGATGGCCTTGGTGATTTCCTTCCAGTCGTCCGTGTAATTCCACGGCACCAGGTCTTCCATCCATGCCAGGTTGTAGCGCTCGAAGCGGTGTGCCAGTCGGATCGCCGTGTTGACGTCGAAGTGGCCCGTGTGGTCCATGCCGAGAGGGATGTTGTACCCGACGGCGTCGCGCACGGCCTCCACGAAGTCAGCCATCAGCTCGATGCCCTTGTCGGTGACCTGCACCATGGTGAAGTTGTGCTGGGTCTGGCCGTAACTTCCGGCCTCGCCGTTGTACTGCTCGAGATTCCCGCCCCAGTAGTCCTTGCCGATGATGGTCCCGGGCTTCTTGGCCACGAGCTCCAGGCCGAGGTCCATCTTGAGGAAGGTGAATCCCTTGTCGACGCGCTCCTTCATGCGGCGCGCGTACTCCTTGGGATCGTCGGACTCGGTCGTGTCCGTGTAGAGGCGGATCTTCCGGCGGTATGCGCCGCCGAGCATTTGGAAGACGGGTACGCCGTAGGCCTTGCCCGCCAGATCCCACAGGGCCATCTCGACGCCGGATACCCCGCCGCCCTGGCGGCCATTGTTCCCGAACTGTTTGATGCGCTTGAAGAGCATCTCGACGTTGCACGGATTCTCGCCCAGCAGGTGGCTCTTGAGCTCCAGCGCGTAGCGTTTGTCCGCGTCATCACGGACTTCGCCGTATCCGGAGATCCCCTGGTTCGTGGAGATGCGTACGACGGGGCTCGTGAAGGGCACGCCTTCGAGAACCGCCACCCGCATGTCTGTGATCTTCAGCTGTGTCGGCTTGGACGCCCGGCTGACCTTCTGCGAGACGTAGTCGACCTGTTCTTCGACGGGACGGAACGCCATGGCTCCCAGACTGAGCCCGCCGGCACCCAGCGCCGAAAACTTGAGCAGATCTCGCCTGTTGGGGCGCCGGCGCCCGTTCCTGCTGTCCGGGGAATCCTGTGAAGAGTGCGCAGCATCGCTCATGACTTGGTCTCCTGACTTTGCGGACATGGAGTCGCCCGGGGGCGTGGGACATGCTCGGACCAGGTGTAGGCCGCGACCGGGCTGATGACGTGCGGGTGACGACTGACCCTTTTCGAGGTTGTGATCAGCTCGAGCTGACGATGATTTCCTGAACGCGCTCGGGCGATACCGGCAGTTTGTTCTTGTTCTCTTTCAGCCAGCCAACGAAGTCGTCCTTGATTTTCTGGTCCAGGTCGTCCCATCCCTTGTCCAGCTGACCGGCCGTGTACGTGCCATCGGCGAGTCGCTGCTTGGTGAACATGTCGTGCAGCAACGTCACTTCGGCGTCCTTGACCAGACCTTCGGCCAGCTGCGCGGGGATGAAGACCACGCCTTCGCGCTTGGCGAGTACGACATCACCGGGCAGGACGACTCCTTCGCCGATGCGGATGTTCCGGTTGACGCCGGTCAGCATCTCGTTCTGTATGTACGACGGGTGCCAGCCGCGGGTGAACGCATTGAACCCCTTGACGCTCTGCAGCTCCTCCAGGTCGCGCAGCGTGCCGTCGAAGACGACACCGTTGTGTGTCCTGGCATAGATCTCGGTGCCGAGATTGCCGCCGATAAGGGTGCCGTCCTCCACCTTGCCGAACCCGTCGGCCACGTAGACGTCGCCCTTCTGGAGCTTCTCGACGGGCCAGGTATTCATCTGACCGTCGTTTCCCGCAGCGTGCCCGGCGTCCGTCATCCGCTTTTCCAGGGCTGGACTGTTGGGCATGAACTGTGCGGTGAGGGCCCGGCCGATGATGGTCTGGTTCTCGTGAATCATCTTCCAGCCGCCGGTGAACTGGTTGTGGTAGCCCTTGCCCTTGAGGTACCCCCAGGCTTGTTCAACAGACACGAGCTTCATGCGCTGCAGAAGGTCGTCGGATACCTTCGGGCGCCCGTCGGGGAATCGCTTTCCCTTCCAGTCCGCGGTCAGGGCCACCACGTCCGCCTTGGTGGCCACCGGATTCATCCGGCTCAGCGCCTCCTGCGCGGACGTTGCCCGGTACTGCCCTGTTACCGCGTCCGGGACACGGCCCCGGCCTGCCGGGGAAACATCTGTGGCGGAGAATGCCGTTATGGCCAGGCCGCCGATCAACAGCGCGGAGGCACACACGGTCACGGGAATGACATGCCTGAACTTCCTCATACATTTCTCCTCAGTCATGCATGACGACGATGCGGGGGAGCATGGACGATTCCGATCAGTGCGCAGTCTTCGCCGCTCACAGAGCGAGGCGCGTGGAGACGACGGCAGGCATCGGGAATCGACGGAAACGGTAAGGGCGCCGACACGTGCGGTGAAGAAGCGTGCGTGCATAACGGCATTCGCATTGCGAATGGTTACGTGGGCTGAGCGATCGGCGAAGGCCGAGTCGTCACCGTGACCGGTCCGGGGTCTGACGCGCCGGTGCGAGCCGCTGGGTGTCATGCGGCACGTTGGAAGACTCGATCTCTCGCAGCAGAGTTCGAGCGGCCGGCGTCAGGGGGTTGGTGCCGCTCCAGAGCACGGCGACCCTCCGGCCGCAGGGTACGTCCAGCTTGCGCGCCACCAGCCCCTTGGTGTCCGCGGTGGACACCGCAAGAAGATTGGTGACCCCGATGCCGAGGCCACTGCGCACCAGAGAGATCAGAGTCTGGGGCTGGTTCGTGGCCTGGACGGCGTTCGGCTCGAAGCCGCGCTCACGAAAGGCACGGTAGGTCTCGAAGCCCATGGCGTCCGGTGAACCCAGCCGCCCGATCGTGATGAGCGGGTAGTCGGCCACGCTGGCGACCGGAAGCGGCTCCGGCAGGGCTGCCAGCGGATGGTCGGGACGATGGACCACGATGAGCCCCTCACGCCACAGGGGCCGGTACTCGACCGACGGGCCGGGGGGAGGAGTCATCGGGCGCAGACAGAGGTCCACCTCGCCGGATGCGAGGGCGGCGTCGAGTTCGAGGGTTGAGCGTTCCACCAGAACCACCTTGATGGCAGGGCGGGTACGAGCCATACGTTCGAGCAGTTGGGGGACGAACGCCACGCTCGCGCTGGGATAGCTGCCGAGGGTCACCACCCCACGGGCAGCGCCCCGGTGGGCAGCCATGGCGGCCTCCGCTCCGGAGAGCTGCCGCAGGATCGCACGTGCATGCTCGGCGAGAACGGCGCCCGCGTCGGTGAGGCACACCGGCCGTCGGTCCCGGTCGAAGAGCGGAACACCTGCCTCCCGTTCCAGCGCGGCGACGTGCATGCTGACTCGGGGCTGGGAGCGGTGCACCACTTCGGCGGCGGCGCTGAAGCTGCCGGTGTCGATAACGCTGAGGAAGGAAACAAGCCAGTCGAGACGTACATCGGTTCGCAGCATGGTCCTCCTCTTATCCCGGCACCCTGCGGCCCACAAGGAGGGGCCTGCATTCGGACAAGGGTCGATCCGCATTGCGAATAGCGGCATGCGGGACTGACTCTTAACGGCTCGTCGCCGCTCGCCTACGCTCGGCGTCATTCCACCTGCTCGACCCGGGGCGGCCGCAAAGCGGCAGAAGCCCTTTCCTTCTGTGCCATGACCGCGCGTCTCAGCCCTCTCTGCCGGACGCGTGGCAGACCCGTACGCAGGAGCTCTGATGACCGAAGCCCCGCAGACCGCACTGCCTGCTGCCGGCCGCGTCCGATGGACGATGATCTGGCTGTCGTTCGGTGCCGTGACGATCAACTACGTGGACCGCGCCAACCTGGGCGTCGCGCTGCCCTACATGACGCACGAGATGAACCTGTCGAAGACAGCCACCGGTCTCCTGCTGGGGGCCTTCTTCTGGACGTACGCAGCCTTTCTGCCCGGCGCGGGCTGGCTGGTGGACCGCTTCGGACCACGCCGCATGATGGCGTTCGCACTGCTCGCGTGGTCCGTGGCCACCATATGTGTAGGGATGGCCACCGGATTCCTGGTGCTCCTGCTGATGCGACTGCTGCTGGGGGCAGTCGAGTCTCCGGCATATCCGTCCTGCTCACAGGTGGTCGGCCGGTGGTTCCCGGTCCGTGAACGCGCGATGGCTGCTGCCATCTTCGACAGCGGGGGGCGGGCGGGCACTGCCTTCGCCCTGCCCGTCACCGCCGCGGTGATAGCTTTCCTCGGCTGGAGAGGATCCTTCTTTGCCGCCGGTGCCGTCGGCCTCATCTACAGTGCGTTCTGGCTGAGGTACTACCGGGACCCCGACACCCATCCCGGGCTTTCGAGCGGGGAACGTGACTACATCAGAGACGGCGGAGCCCAGCCTTCCACGCAGTCCGAACCCCCCATGGCCTGGAGGCAGCTGTTTCGCCACCGCACGGTGTGGGGCATGGTTCTCGGCTTCTTCTGCCTCTCCTTCGTGCTGTACTTCTTCCTCACCTGGTTTCCCTCGTACCTGGTCGACGAGCGAGGCTTCGACCTGCTCAAGCTCGGCTTCCTGGGCATGCTCCCAGCACTGCTGGCAGTACCCGCGCAGTGGTACGGCGGATGGCTGCAGAAGAGGCTGGTGGACCGCGGCCGTTCGGTGACGTACGCACGCAAGTTCCCCATCGTCACCGGCCTGGTGCTGTCCTCGGTCATCGTGCTCGCCGGCGTCGTGGAGAACGGCTACCTCGCACTCGCCCTGCTCGCTGTGTCACAGAGCGCGCTGTGTTTCGCCGCATCCAGCCTCTGGGCCCTGCCTGTCGATGTGGCCCCCAGCCCCGCCAACGTCGGCTCCCTCGCCGGCATACAGGGTTTCGCCTCCAACGCAGCAGGTTTCGTTAGCCCTTTGGTCGTGGGAGCTCTGCTCGACGCCTTTGACGGTTCATATGTCGTACCGCTGACGGTGGCAGGGGGCATGGCCCTGCTCGGTGCCCTGGTCTACGGGTTTGTCATCCGTTCCCTCGAGCCTCTGGGTAAGCAAGCGCCCGCCCGGGCCGGGGGGCCCGCCACAACGTCCTCTAACACCACCGCATGACCGGACGCCTCTCGTCCGTTCACCCGACCGATTCTTCCCGAAGAGGAGACCTTTCGTGTCCGAGAACACGTCACCCGCACCGGCGGGACACCAGCGGCGCTACACGGCGCAGACACTCGATGCATTCCGCGTGATCACCACCGCCTCCCTTGCGGACGCCGTGGAACATCACGGGCAACGTGGCTACTTGGACGGCGCCATCCGCCAGATCGCACCGGGCGGCAGTACGCTCGCCGGCCCTGCTGTCACGGTGCGGGAGATTCCGGCCGCGGAGGCCGGTCCGCCCGCACACGCACTCCAGGCGATCGACGAATCCCCTGCCGGGTCCATCGTGTGCATCGACGCCGGCGGTGCAGACATCGCCGTGTGGGGCGGGCTGATGACGGCCGGCGCCGTGGCCCGCGACCTCGCAGGATGCGTGCTGGAGGGCGGTGTACGCGACGTCACGGAGATCACCCGCGACTTCCCGGACTTCCCCGTGTATGCGCGCTCCACAGTCGCCGCCACCACACTCGGGCGGATGCGCACAGTCGCTTTCAACGAGCCTGTTGTCGTCGGGGGCGTCGAAATCCGGCCGGATGATCTCATCGTCGCCGATCGTGACGGCGTGGTGCGCATCCCCGTCAGTCTGGTCGAGGCGGTACTGCACACCGCTCAGGAGATCGAGGAACGTGAGAAGGAACAGACCCGTCACATACTCGACTCCGGGTCGCTGCGTGACGGCCTGGCCCGGCACAACAGGATCTGATCCCTTGTCCTCCACCCAGAGCTCTACCTTGCAGGTTCCCGCCCGCACTGCCGAACCCGGTCCCGACATTCTCGCCCTCGGAGAGCCGCTGGTCGAGTTCAGCGCCGAGTCCGACGGTGCGCTCGAGGATTCGGTCCGCTTCACTCTGGGATTCGGTGGTGACACCTCCAACATGGTCGTCGCGGCCGCCCGGTCGGGAGCCCGCACCGGCTACCTCACCAGAATCGGTGACGACGCGTTCGGCCGTCTGTTGACGGAGATGTGGACGCGCGAAGGGGTCGACGTGACCGGCGTGGTACGCGAACCGGGCGCGAACACGGGCCTGTACTTCATTACCAGGCACGCCCAGGAAGGCCATCGCTTCACCTATCGCCGCGCCGGATCGGCCGCCAGCCGACTGGGCCCGGATGACATATCCGGAGCCTCCCTTGCCTGCGCACGGCTCCTGCATGTCAGCGGCATCAGCCAGGCCGTTTCCGCCTCCGCGTGCGACGCCGCGCTGCACGGCATGCGAATAGCCCGCTCGGTCGGCACCCTGGTGTCCTACGACCCCAACTACCGGCCCGCGTTGTGGTCGCTGGATCGAGCACGTGCCACGATCCTGCACAGCGCGTCGCTCGCAGACATCCTCCTGCCGAGCCTGGAGGAAGGGCGGCTCATCACGGGGCAGCAGCGCCCCGAGGATGTGGTCGCCTGCTTCGCCCGTCAGGGCCCGGCTGTGGTGGTACTGAAGATGGGAGACGAGGGAGTCCTGTTGTCCGAAAGCGGACGCCTCACGAGAATCCCTGCCCACCGGGTGCGGGCGGTGGACGCCACGGGAGCGGGCGACACTTTCGACGGCGCTTTCGCCGCACGGCTCGTCGCGGGGGACACGGTGTCGGACGCCGCCGGATACGCCGTCGTGGCCGCCGCGCTGACCACCACCGGTCAGGGTGCGGTGGGTCCGATCCCACATCGTGACCTGGTGGCACAGGCACGCGTGTCCGCCCTGTGAGTCAGTCGTCAGATGGCCGTTCGTGCGCCGGCACTGACGCGACGTCAGGTGAATGCATCGGCACCTGTCTCTTCGGTGCCTCGAGGGCGGGATGAAGCCGCCCACGGCCAACGTGGCGGCGGTAGCCGGCCGAGACAGGCACGCACCGTGTCGAGCGCAGGTGAAACGTGCACACTGCGACGCCACCAAGCTGCGACGATGCGCTCGCATCCGGCATCCGACAGGGGCACGGGAGTCACGCCCTCGGTGTCCGCGGTCGTCATCGCCAGGGAGTTCGTGATGCCGACGCCCAAGCCGTGCCGTACCAGTGAGATCAGCGTCTGGGGCTGGTTGGTGCGCTCGCTGATCACCGGCTGGAGGCCCGATGACGCGAAGGCCAGATTGGTCTCGTACTGATAGCTGTGTTGGTCTCCGCTTTCGCCGATGCTGATGACGGGAAGCGATGCGGCCTGGGCGAGGCTCACACTCGTAGCGGCGGCCAAGGGGTGGTCGCCGCGGAATACCGCGACCAGCGGTTCACGCCAGAGGACCTGACTGGCAACCAGGTCGGAATTGATGAGCGGATGCAGTGGGCGGACGGCAAGGTCGACCTCGCCGGAGAGGAGGCGCGTGCCCAGCTCCACGCTCGAGCCTTCCTGCAGCACCAGGCGCACCAGCGGGTGTGTGGCGCGGAGGGCGTGCACAGCGAGCGGATACAGATATGCCGCAACGCTCGGATAGCAGCCGATGCGGACCGTGCCGGACATGGAGACGCTCGCGGCTTCAGCCAGCCGATCGAGTCGCCGAAGTATCTCCTCGGCTTGCGGCAGCAGGCCGCGTCCCTCGGGCGTGAGGGACGCGGGCTGCACAGACCGATCGAGGAGACGACGGCCCAGCAAGCGCTCGAGAGCCGCTACGTGACTGCTGACTCGAGGCTGCGAGCGATAGAGCGCTTTGGCTGCCGCGGAGAAGCTGCCGTGGTGGGCCACCGCCACGAAGCTGGCGATCCAGTCCAGGCGGTACTCGCCAACTCTGCTGAGGTCCATGGGGATGTCTCCGATCACCGGGATCGCGGGGAGATTGCCCCGGTCACCCCGGCCGAACACGAGGAACCTCATGCAGGCGATCGACGGGGGCGGCCGGTCAACGGATGAATTGCTCCACGTAGTCGGCTCCGAGCCCCACCTTCGCATAGTGGGCTCGGCACATCTCGATCTTTGTGAAAGTGTCTTCGTAACCGATCTGGACACCGTTGGCATCCACGTAGGCCATGGCACCGGTGATGTTGAAGAAAGTGATCATCTCCGGGCAATCCTCCGGTACCGCCAGGGTGTGGGTCTCGCCCGGTGGTTCGTAGACGAAGTGTCCGGCATCGGCGGTCCATTCGTGCTCGTGGTAGTGCCACTTACCTTTGATGACGTACCCGAACACGGCACCGGGGTGGCGGTGGCGGGATACGATGCCGGCGGACGTGACCTTCAGAAGATTGCACCACTGGCCCGTCACGGTGTTGAACATGAGTGGCCTGAACCACACATGGGGCGCCTGCGGAACCCACACCCGGTCGTCGTTCGGCAGTGCCGCGACGGCGATCTCCGGGGGAACGACGGGAGACGCGGATATGACCGGGCCCTCGGAAACGTTGGGCGAGACGATGTCATGCATTCGAGGATGTGTCCTTTCATCGGTAGGAACCGTGATGCACGGTCGGGGAGAGCCATGCCCTGCCGTCAGGCCGCGAGGTAACCGCCGTCCACGGCAAGCACCGCACCGGTGATGAAGCCTGCGTCACGCCCGGCCAGGAAGGCGACGGCGCCGGCTACGTCGTCGGGCGCGCCCCAACGCCGCATGGGAGTACGGGCGATGATGTTCCGGCTCGCCTCTGCACTCTCGTGCAGATCGTGGGTGAGTCCGGTTCGGATCCAGCCCGGCGCGACGGCATTCACTCGGATGTTTTGCTCCGCCCATGCCACCGCGAGCGCCTTGGTGAGCTGCACAATGCCTCCCTTACTGGCGCTGTACGCCGGAACCCTGGGGCCGCCGAAGAAGCTCAGCATGGAGGCGATGTTGACGACACAGCCGCCGGACCCGGCGAGGCCCTCGCGTGCCGCGACACAGCACCTCATGGTTCCGGTGAGGTTGACGCCGATAACGTGTTCAAATATCTCCGTGTCGTACTCCCGGTCCCGCGCGACGACGCCCGCTGCATTGACCAGAACATCAATATCTCTGAAATCCGACAAGAATTCCCGCAGTTCGCTGTCGTGCGTCACATCGAGCTGCACTACACGGACTCCGCCGGGTAGGGCGTCCGCCACGCGGTCCGTATAAATGCCCGCCACCACCACGTCGTCTCCTTCGGCGGCGAACCGCCGGGCGACCGCCGCACCGATACCGCTTGTTCCACCGGTCACGACCACGGTGCGCCGACCCGGCAGCGCCGGTCGGTCTTCACTCACGACTGTCCCCTCACGTATCCACCACTGATGTGCCGGTCACGATTGAAAGGCAGAGACGAACCGCAGGTCATTGTTCATGCGGGAGGGGAATACTGGCCATTCGGGTGCACTGACAGCAACGGGTGACACCGCGGGAGGCGGCGTCGTTCGGTGACGCACTCCATTGTCGTTTTGTGCCGGCCCCGGCCTGCGGGGGGCGCCACTATGGCAGAGGACCCCCGTCGCACCGGCACGGCTCGTTTGGGACAGCACCCTGATGCGAGACGTCCTCCTCGGCCGCTGTCTGTCGAGCGGAGGTGCCCCGGAGAGAGACGGCGGCCAAGAGGCAGGAAACCAGGGCGATGCCGGCCAGCACGAGGTAGGCGGTGCGGTAGGTGTGCACGGGAGGCGACGCCATGGCCGCCGTGCTGTGGAGGCGGCCCGATCCGCCCGTGAGCAGCGTCGCTACCAGCGCCGGGGCGATGGCCGTCGACAGCTGACGCAGCACGGAGTTCATGGTGGAGGCCTGACCGACATCCGCCTCCGCCACCGTGCTGAACGAGGCCACCGTGACGGGCATGAAGACCGCGCCCATCCCCAGGCCGAGAAGGAACATGTACAGCCGGAAGGTCCACAGGCCGGTCTGCGCTGTGCAGGTCGCCAGAAGCATGAGCCCGGCGGCTACACACAGGAGGCCCGTGGCGATGATCGGACGCGGTCCCAGGCGGCCGTACAGCCGCGCGACCAGTTGCACGGTGAGCAGCACACCGATTGCCTCAGTGAAAGTGCTGCTGCCGGACTGCAGAGCGGTGGCGCCCAGGGCCTCCTGAAGGAACAGCGGTCCCAGGTACATCGCCCCCATGAAAGGCACCAGTCCAACCAGGTTGAGAATATTGGCGTTGCGGAACAGCCGATCGGTGAACAGACGCAGTCTCAGTACAGGGTGTGGCGAGCGCAGTTCGTATGCCACGGCAGTTGCCAGCAGCACCGCACCGCCCGCCAACGAGGCGGCGATACCGGGTGATCCCCAGCCTTGCTGCGCGCCCTCGCACAGTCCATACATGAGCGCCGACGCCCCTGCGGCGGAGAGAAGAAACCCCGGCAAGTCGAAACGGCCGGGGGGCGGTTGGCGTCGGTCCTCGAGAAAGGCCAGTCCGAAGAGGACGGTCACAGCCCCCAGGGGGATGTTGACGTAGAACACCCAGCGCCATGAAAGCCCGTCGACCAGCAGCCCGCCGAGCATGGGGGCGACTGCCGGCGCGATCTGCTGGGGCACGATCATCGTCCGGGACACACGGACCCGCTCCTGCGAGGTGAAGGTACGAAAGAGCATGGTGCTCACAACGGGGGTGAGCAAACCACCGGAGAGCCCCTGTAAGCCCCGCAGCAGGACGAGCTCACCGAGGCTGCCGGCCGTCCCGCACAAGGCGGAGAAAGCGGTGAAGAAAGACATGGCGGTGAGCAGCACGGGTTTGTCGCCGAAGCGGTCTCCGAGCCAGCCTGAGACGAGGATGGCCATGCCGACGCAGACCGGGTAGACCACGACCACACCGTCGACCCCGGCCACAGGTACACGGAACTGCCCCGCGATTGCGGGGAGTGCCACGTTGCTGATGGCGCCGTCCATGACCACGATGGACATGGTGGCAACAAACATGACGGGCACGATCAGGCGGTTGTCGGGGCGGCGGCGAGGCGTCATGGGCCTTTCCTGGTGTGTGCTCGGGCAGGCGGCTCGCCGGCGGCTTCAGTGCCTCAGGTACCGGGGGGACCGCAGGGTCGTGCAAGTGCTACGGACGTCGCTACGGGAGCAGGACGGCGAGGAGGGCCGGCTCCCCGTATCCGGAATTCGATGCCCCCATGGACATGGCCCGTGTGGGCCCGGAGCTGCCTGAAGGGACCCAGCAGAAGCCGCTCCCGACCAGGCTCGTCAGCAGCCACCCGGAGGTAGGTCTTCGGACCCATGACACACCACTGGGCGCCCTACGGAGCGATGCCGGACACGGTCATCAGTATGCATGCTCGTGTTCACTCGGTGAATAACCCGCCGATGATTACCTGGCTTCGCGTTCAGGACTTGACGTGCGGCCAGAAGAAGAGGACTGTCGCTGCGGTGCAGCCGGAGCCAAGCTTTCAAGGAATGTCTCCACCGCGATCTCTCCCGCCCCCAGCAACGGAGCTCGGCCCCGCAGCGCTGCCGGCAGGAGCGTCACTCCCCGCTGGATACCCAGTCGTCTCCGCCTCTGCCCGAGGGCTTCCTCCAGGGTGTGTCGCGTATGGCGCAGAACAAGAGAAAAGAGCCCGTCAAGCACGATGACATCCGTGCTGAGCAGGGCTTGCAGAGAAGACAGCCCCGTGCTCACCGCGGGCGCCAGAGCCACGACAGCGGCCACCGCCTCTTGCTCCCCGCGTTCGGCCCGTTCAACCAGCTCGGCCAGAGCGGCCTTGCCCGCAGGACCGCCCACCGGATTCCGTCCGGCCCGGCGCAGCAGAGCGTCGGCTCCCACCTCGGTCTCCCAGCAACCCGATGATCCGCACCGGCACGGCCGGCCGCCGGTGCCGAACACCATGTGCCCGACTTCGCCGCCGGTCCAGCCCGGGCCGCCCAACAGGCGGCCATCGACGACCGCGCCGGCGCCCACCCCGACGCCGGCGTACAGGTAAAGCAGATCCGGGTGCCCTTGCCCGGCGCCATACATCAGTTCGGCCAGAGCGGCCGCGTTGCATGTGTTACCCAACCGCACAGGTGCGTCCAGGGGCAGCCGTCGCTGGAGTTCGTCCACGAGTTTCACATCGTGCCAGTCGAGGTGCGGTACATAGGAGGCGACCCCCGGCACGTGGCCGACCAGCCCAGGGACGGACACGCCGACGGCCAGCGGCGGCGCCTGCGTGGAGACATGGGGACGCATGGCCTGCGCGAGTTGGTCGATGGTGGGGCCCGGATCGCCGGGCTCCGGAACATGGTCGAGGACGGTCTCAGCGGTCACGACACCTCCCAACCCGACCGAGGCAACCCGGATCCCTTCCAGTCCGAGGCTCACCGCGAGTACGTGGGCACGCGCCCCGTCCGGCGCGACGGTGTGCGAGGGTCGGCCGCGGCTGCTTGCGGCGCGCTGTGCCGCGGACTCGGTGACCAGCTCGCGGCGCGTCAATTCGCCCACCAGATCGGCCACAGAGCTCCGAGTCAACCGGAGACTCTCACCGATCTCGACACGCGTACCAGGACCGTGGAGGTGCAAGTGGTGTAGCAAGGCCCTCAGGTTGTGCCGGCGCACATCCGGAGTGGCTTGGCCGGTGGTCATGCTGCTCGTCCCCGCTTCTCCTGGGCGCCCGTGTCGGTAACGAACCGGCGGGTGCCTGTTCCGGGTCCAGGTGTGGATCCGGACGTCCCAGGGCCATCGTCGCACGCCGATGCAGTGCCTGTACTCCGGGTGGAAAGTCGGGGCTCGCAAGGGCTTGACACCAGGTCGGGACTCATAAAGATTTGTCCACGACAAAGACAAACTCTCGGCGCCAGGCCCACGGTGATCGCCGGGGTTCCGTTCGACCCAGCCGGCCATCGTCGTCCCACGAGGAAAGCGGGCGGTGGGCGACCGGAGTTGCGTGGCGTCGAGCACGACTGCGACGGCACGGTGACGGTCCAGCTGACGGCGCCGGTGCAACGGCTCAAGGCCTGACCCCGCAGTACTCACAGACGCGGAACCGTTGGCTGCCACTTCCAGCGTCGGCGCACGAAACACACACCCCCAGGCCTTTGCGAACTCGGCACACGCTCGACGTTCAACGCCTCGAGAACCGACCGACACCCCGCTCAACTCATCTCTCACCGGCACCGACCGGCACAGTATGTAACGGAGGCGTGGATGACCATCAATCCCTCACGACGGCAGATCCTCAAGACTGGAGGACTCGCTGTCGGCGGCGCCACTTTGGCCGGGCTGGGACTGCAGGGCCTCGCACAGGCGGCCACGACCACTCAGCGCCTGGGGGCTCCCGCAGTCGACTACGTCTTCCGCGATGACGCAGTGGACGCCGGTACACGCCTGGCGGACATCATGAAGCGGCTGACGCTCGACGAGAAGATCCAGATCGCGACGAGCGGTCACTCCACGGCCGTTCCGCGGCTGGGGCTCAATGCCGGCCGCGGCGGCGGCGGTGAGGGCCTGCACGGAGTCAAGGACAGTCAGCATGCCACCGTCTTCCCCAGTCCCCTGGGGATGTCCCAGTCCTGGGACGAGGACCTCTTCACGGCAGTCGGCCACATCGTCGCCACCGAGTCCATCGCCGACAACGGCGCCACGACGCGGCTGGCCCCGATCATGGACTTGCTCCACGACCCGCGGGCCGGCCGCGGCTACGAGACCATGGGCGAGGACGCCCACCTCGCCGGTACCTTCGGCCGGGCGATCACCGGCGCGATGAACAGCCGCACGAAGGACGGGTATCAGCAGTTCCTGCCCATCCTCAAACACTTCTTCGGCTACAACAACGAGATCAACCGGCTCTGGACCAACACCGTCATACCTCCTCGGGTGGCGAGGGAGCACTACTCGGTGCCCTTCCGATGGGCGATCGAGGCCGGCCACGCCAAGAGTGTGATGACGTGCTACCACCTCATCAACGGCAAGCCGATGGCGGTCAGCCCGTATCTCCGCGAGATGCTGGACCACTGGACGCCGGACTACGAGGGCACCGGCCACGACGAGTACGCCACCATCGATGATGAGGGCAGCGGGTCGAGCATGTGGGTGCACAGCCAGCGCTACTTCCCCGACGATCCCGCCGGGCGGGCCTGGGGGAGCGCCCAGGGCACGAAGAACGGTCAGATGTCATGGAGCTTCCGCGACTACGGCGACCCGGTGGCCCAGATGTACGACGCCCTGGCCCGCGGCGTGCTCACCGAGCGAGACATCGAGGCCAACGCGCGTCGCAACCTGGCCCTCACCCTGCGCATGGGCGACTTCGACCAGCTGCAGATCCGCAATCCCTACACCCCCGAGACCGCCGTCACGCGTGCCTCCCTGCTGCCCAAGCACCGCAAGGCGGCGCTCGAGGCGTCCCAGGAGCAGATCGTCCTGCTCAAGAACGAGGCCGGAGCCCTGCCGCTGCGCGGCAGGAAAACCAGGGCGGTGGTGTTGCTCGGGTCGATGGGTGAGGAGGTCCTCAAGGACCACTACACCGGTAACTGGGCCTATGCCGTCAGCCTGCGCGACGCGCTGCAGAACAAGTTCGGCACCGGCAACCTGCATTACAGCCGCGCCGTCGACACCGTCGCCATCAAGGCGAGCAACGGCAAGTACCTCAAGAGCGGCAAGAACCCGTTCAGTGAGCCCGGCGACTCCGCGGCTACCGACACGCCCCTGCTGGCCAACGGTTCCGCAGCCAAGGACAATGATGTTCAGCGCAGTGAGCAGGACCTGCTCTTCGAGATCTACGACTACGGCGGCTACGACAGCCTGCTGCGCACCCCCGTCAACGACCTGTACGCCCAGGTCCCGCACCTGAAAGACGCCAAAGCCCACGCCGGTGTTCTGATCAACAACACCTCGGCCCCGGGCGAGGCCAGCTTCGTCCAGGGGCAGACGGCGTATGTGAACTATCAGAAGCTCCGACTCGTCCCGACCAAGGACGGAAAGTTCGGCATCTACAGCCCTGTTGCCGGTGACGGAGCCAACAACAGCTACGGCGAGAGCGCCATGGCCTACGACCAGGACGACGAGGACATCAACAACGGGAGCTACCTGCGCCTGTCGTCCGACGGAGGCACCATCGTCGCGGACGCCACCAAGGGACACGTCGGCCCATTCCGCAGGGAGAACCACCGAGAAGGACCGGACATCACTGCGGCTCCCTTCGACCGCAAGTCATCCGACGCCGTCGTGGACGGCCTGCCGGACGACTACAAGTTCGACTTCCAGACGGTGCAGTCGAGTGAGACGGCCATCGAGGCCGCCCTCGCCGCCGCGCCGGCGGACGCTCCGGTCGTCCTCGTCGTGGGCTACGAGCCGCACTTGAACGCCCGCGAGGCCGTCGACCTGCAGCGCACCGGCCTGAGTGCGCAGCAGAAGCGCAACATCGACTACCTGACGAAGACCAAGCACCGCGACGTCATCCTGATCGTCAAGACCGGCAGCCCGATGACGATCGACGAGAGCGTCCACGACAACCCGCGGATCAAGGCCATTCTTGAGATCGGTCATTCCGGTCAGGAGGAGGGCAGCTCGCTCGTCAGCGTTCTCTTCGACGACGGCTACTCCGTCCCCGAAAAGGGCTGGGCCCCGACCAAGGACCGCTACGCGCCGTACGCCGCATACTCCAAGTACCCCGGGTACCTGGTCTCCGGCAGGTCCATCCCGGCCTATGCGCCGGCCGGCCGCCTGAGCGCGACCTGGTACCGATCCATCGACTCCATGGCCGGTGCGAGCGAGGACCACCCGCCGGCCTCCTACCGGTGGCCCGCGTACGACGAGAAGGAGAACGACAACCTGAGCAACCTGAACGGCACGGTGCCGACCGGTCTGCTCACCTACGACATCATCAAGGGGCAGCGCACTTACCAGTACTTCACCGGCAAGCCGCTGTATGCCTTCGGATATGGCCTCACCTACACGCAGTTCGCCTACTCCGGTGTCTCCGTCTCCGAGATCCGCGACGGGAAGTTCACGGTCTCCGGCCGTGTCACCAACCACGGCCGGCACTCGAGTGACGAGGTCGTCCAGATCTACAGCTGCTTCACGGGCGGCCGCTCCCGCATCGATCAGCCGAACAACCGGCTGATCGCCTTCGCCCGCCTCAAGGGCATCGCCCCCGGCGAGTCACGGCGCTTCCGCCTGGAAGTCGACATGGCCGAGAAGCTTGGTGTGTGGGACGTCGAAAAGGACAGATTCATCGTCGAGGCGGGCACGTACCGCATCAAGGCCGCCAAGTCCTCCGCCGACAAGGGCATGTCCACAACGCTGAACGTCGGCACGCACAACGGCGGCGCGGCGCCGGCCCGACGCAACCTCAACCGGCTCACGGTCGCCGAGAACTTCGACGACTACAGTGACATCGGCGGCCGAGTCCAGGACATCGAACTGATCTCGGCTTCCACCGACTACCACAGCAACACCGCCGTCGAGTTCCGGCAGGACGGGGCATGGGTCGTCTTCAAGGACGTCGCCCTCACCTCGGACACCTCCTGGCTGACCCTGCGGCTGGCGTCCGACCGGACCGGTGCGGTCAAGGTCTACGCTGTGCCCTCGGGAAAGAATCCGGGTGCTCTGAAGACGGTCTCTCCGCTGGCCACCTTCCGTCTGGAGGACACGCGGCCCGTCCGCGGCCTGCCGACCGGACTGGGCATCGGACCGATCGCGGTCACCGGCCAGGCCCACGACAACCGGCCCTACCCGGGCTCCCCGGCCGGGCAGAACGGCAAGGACGTCCACGGCCGACCGTACAAGGACGCCTATGTCAAGCCCGATTGGCACACCGTCGCCATGAAGGCGCAAGCTCCGCGTGGCCGGGGCACCGTCGACGTGTACATCGTCTCCGAGCATCGGGGCGCCCGTCTCGAGTGGCTGGCGTTCGGCTCCGAGCGGGGGACCACCCGCTCGGTGAAGGTCGACCAGCCGCAGGGGTTGGACTCCGTCCGCAAGCAGGCAGGCGTCCTGCAGATGCGGGCTGAGCTGACGCCGGTCACTTCTGTCTCGCCAGTCACCTGGTCGGTTTCCGCGCTGGACGGATCCTCAACCTCCGTTGCCACCATCGACGGGAGTACGGGGACACTGCGTGCCACCGGGAAGGGCAACGGGAAGGTCCTGGTGACCGCCATATCCGCCGGGAAGAAGGCGGCAAAGGAAGTCCTGGTCACCAACCAGCGGGACGCGAACAAGGTCACGGTCGACGGCAAGCAGAAGACGGTGGACTACATACTGCTCCGTACCGGCGACGATCTCGGCCTCGGCGACAGTATCCAGCGCTACAAGGGCACCAGCCCGCAGACAGCTGTATTCGGCGGGCTCTTCGACGAGAACTCCGACGGTTACTACCTCGCCGGCGAGTACCGCACCCTTCCGGCCGGCGAGCTGGAATGGAAGGTCACCGATCTCGCGGGCAGCAGCACAAAGCTGGCGACCGTCGATGCCAAGGGACTGCTCGCGGCGACGGGCGAGGGGGACGGCGAAGTTCTTGTCACGGCTGTGCTGAAGAACAACCCCGACATCTCCGCGGCCCGTGCCATCACGCTCAGCAATCAGGGCCACAAGGACGCCTACAAGATGGTGCAGGCGGCCGCCTACGACGCGACCAGCGAGGACAACGCTCAGGTGGGCACCACCTGGGGCTTCGGTGGCAACCAGTTCGGTCTGCGGACCACGATGCCCGCCGGCAGCACCTGGACCTACCGCAACGTCGACTTCGCCGGGGCCCGGCCGGAGAAGGTCTCCCTGCGTCTGGCACCTGACAGCGACTCGCACGGCCAGGTCACCGTCGAGGTCTGGGCCGACGCTCCGACGGCCGGCGCGGGCGGGAAGCGGCTGGGCACAGTGAAGGCGGCGACCTCGGGCAGCAACGTCGCTTACGCGACGTTCTCCTCTGCGATCATCGGGAAGCTCAGCGGTGTCCATGACATCTACCTGAAGCCATCCGTGGCAGCACGAGTCATGTGGTTCGCGTTCTCAAGCTGACGTTGACGCCTCCGGGGCGCGTGCTCCGAGACTTGAGCGGGTGACAGGAGAGGGCGCAACCAAGCGTCGGGGCCGGACGATTGTCCTGCCCCGACGCTTCCTCGTGTCCAGGCAGCCCTGGGGGAAGGAGTGAGCCGGTGCGTCCGCGGTGACGACACCGGCAACCTTGCGCCTTCACGCGCTCGTTGTTTTCAGGAGACGGCCCCCCGTTGTGCGGATTCAAGAAATGGAGTCCTGGTGGGCTGGGACTCTCCCGCGAATTCATCCCTTGGTGGAAAAGAGCGGCGAGAGGACGGTCCTGCCGGGCGCCCGAGCAGCCGTCCTGCGGGTGAGCCCACGGGGCTCGACGATCCCAATTCCCGCGCAGGGAATGCGCCAGTGCAAACGGTATGCCGGCCCGCAGGTTACGCCCAGGCGCATGTCCGGTACAGGTCACTGGGGGACCTGGTTATCGTCGTCTCCCCTGTGGGCGAGCGCCTGTGACACACCATCAGGCCGCTGTCGTTGCAGTTGCGCACGATCAGACCGTGCCGGATGGAGGGCGTGGCGCGTGCCGTTCCGCGCCTCGCCGTTGACTGAAGCTTTGCCCGCCTCGGGGCTTGACACCTTGCTCATGGGCTTAAATATTTGTCCACAACAAAAACAAAGTAGCAGTGGGTGGCGAGAGAACAGGCCGCCCACGCCCCGCCCACGGGAGGCCGCGTGGCCCGCTCACCCATTCCCCGCCCGTTCCGCACGGTCCTTCCGGCCGCCGCCGTCCTGGCCGCCGTGACCGGACTCGTTCTCGCCCCTTCCGGGTTTGCCGACAGCAGTCACGCTGTGCCGGTGGTGCACGCAGATGCCGGCGCGGCGAGCGCTGCGACCACCTCGGCCGCTCTCGGCATGAATGTCGCCACCTGGGACCAGCACCTGCTCGACCCGGGGATCCCCGATCTGCTCAGCAAGATCCACGTCGGAGTGCTGCGCTACCCCGGCGGCTCCACCTCGGACGACTACGACTGGAAGTCCAGCACCTCCGGAGGGCAGAAACAGTCCAACGACTACCGTCAGTTCGACAGGATCGCCGACCAGGTCGGCGCCCAGCCGCTGTTCACCGTCAACTACGGAAGCGGCACCCCGGAGCATGCAGCGGCCTGGGTCAAGGACTTCCTCGCCCACCCGACCGCGAAGCAGCCGATGTGGGAGATCGGCAACGAGGTGTACGGGCCGTGGGAGAAGGACCAGCACGCCGATCCGCACACGCCGGAGTCGTATGTCCAGAACGCCGAGAAGTTCATCGACGCCATCCACAAGGTCGATCCGCACGCCAAGATCGGGGTCCCCTACACGCTGACCACCGAGCAGGCCACCGGGACCGGTACCGGAGTGGACAAGCCGGAGGACTGGAACACCAAGGTCCTCAGCGCACTCGGCGACAAGATCGACTTCGTGGACATGCACTGGTACCCGTTCTACGGCACCCCGCACGTGACGAACGACGAGATCATGGCGCAGGCCCGCAGGGTCCCCGCGGTGATGGAGTCCATCCGCACCAACATCCGGCACTACGCGCCCGGCGCGAAGGTCCTCGTCGGCGAGACCAACATGTCGCAGACGCCACTGCCGCAGGACAACCAGCCGATCGCCGCCCTGTACACCGCCTCCACCCTCCTGCAGTACCTGGTCAACGGAGCCACGAGCGTGGACTGGTGGGACCTGCACGACTACGGCTTCGCCGACAAGGAGGGCGACTTCAGCGTCCTGTCCACCGGGCGCCCCGGCGAACCGCCGGTGAACACCCCGATGCCCACCTACTCCGGTTACCGGATGGCTTCGATGGTCGCCGGCGGCGGCTTCACCCTGTCCACCCTGGCCTCCCCCGAGAAGTCCGTCGATGCCTTTACCGCCACCCGGGGCGACACCAGGCGGGTGCTGCTGGCCAACTCGGCGGACACAGCCCGCACGGTCAAGCTCAAGGGACTGTCCGGCAGGAACGGGCAGCATCTCCACCTCTACACCTACAGCGCGGCGCATCCGTCGGTGACGGCGATGTGGACCGGCGCCGGCGTGGCAGCCGCAGGACTCACCCTGCCCGCGCAGTCCATCACAGTCGTTTCCACCAACGCCGTGGAGTGACCGCCGGGGGAGCCCCGGCTGACGTACCTCCTGGGGTGAGAGCCCCGGAAAGCACCGAAGAAACAACAGATGGAGACATGTGATGTTGCCCAGAAGACGCAATGCAAACCCCGGCCGCAGAGCGCTGCGGCTGACGGCCGGCGCTGCCTCCGTCGTCCTGCTCGCCTGCGGCACGATCGCCGCCGCCGCGTCGCCGAGCCACTCGGGCCACCGGCCCGGGGCGCCGTCGGTGACCGGTGACGCGAAGGTCGACCGGCTGCTGGCCCGGATGACCCCCGACGAGAAGCTCTCGATGATCGCGGGCCAGGTCGACCTCGAGGCCGACCCGCAGTACGAGGCGGGCTACCTCGCCGGCGTTCCCCGCCTGGGCATCCCCTCGCTCAGGCTCGCGGACGGACCTCCCGGGGTCATCACCAAGCAGGACTCGACCGGGATGACCGCGACCATGGGCGTCGCGGCCACGTTCAGCCGTGCCGACGCCCAGCTCAACGGCGTGGTGGTCGGCCGAGACGCCAAGGCGATGGGCCAGGACGTCGCGCTCCAGCCCTTCGTGAACATCGACCGCGACACCACCGGCGGCCGCGGGTTCAACACCTTCGGCGAGGACCCGTACCTCACCGGGCAGATGGGCGCCAAGGAGATCACGGGAACCCAGAGCCAGGGCACGATGGCCCAGGTCAAGCATTACATCGCCTACGACGGTGCGGATGACATCACTCTCGACGACCAGACGCTGCACGAGATATACCTGGCGCCCTTCCAGGACGCCGTGGACGTCGGTGTCTCTTCGGTCATGTGCTCCTACAACAAGGTCAACGGCGCCCAGGCCTGCGGGAACAAGCACACCCTGACCGACATCCTGCGCGGCGAGCTCGGCTTCAAGGGATTCGTCACCTCCGACTGGGGCGCCAACCACGGCACGGACTACCTCAACGACGGCCTGGACATGGAGATGCCGGGCCAGGGCTACGGCAACACGGTCCCGGGCCGGACGGACCGCGGCTTCCCGGCGTACTTCGGCAAGGACGCCATCAAGGCGGCGATCGCGGACGGGACGATCAAGGAGTCCCGGGTCACCGAGGCCGCCGGCCGGATCCTCTACGAATACGACCGGTTCGGGCTGCTCGACGGCAAGTCCAAGCACACCGTGACCCCCGAGGACCGCGAGGCTGACAACGCCGCCGTCCAGAAGACCTCCGAGGACGCGGCCACGCTGCTGAAGAACGACGGCGGCACCCTGCCGCTGAGCGGTAACTCCTCCATGGCCCTGATCGGCCCGGGCGCCGGTCAGACCGTCGCCACCGACGGCGGCGGCGAGAAGTCCGGCGGCGTCGTCTCCGAGCAGGTCGGCACCTACCAGGTGCTGAAGAAGCAGCTCGGGGACCGGGCGAAGCTGAGCTACGCCGTGGGCGACGACATGACCGGTGTGCCGGTCCCCGCCTCGGCGCTGTCGCACGACGGCAAGCCGGGCCTGCAGCGTGAGGACGCCAGCGGCAAGGCCGTGCAGGCCGACGGACGGCTGGACTTCAGCACCGCTGACCACAGTTCGCTCCCCGTCGGCTCGGACCACACCTGGACCGGCAGCCTGAACGTCCCCGCCTCCGGCAGCTACGGGTTGAACATCCAGTCCCTGGGAGCCTGGGGGACGCTGAGCGTCGACGGCAAGATCATCACCAATGTGGGCGGCGGATACGACGGTCAGTCCGGGCCGCCCCGCTACGGCGCCGTCCACGCCACCGACGGCAACGGTCCGCTGCCGACCACGGATGGGCTGGCCAACGGGCGGGCGCAGATCAAGCTCGACGCCGGCGAACACGCCATCAAGGTGGTCCAGCACGCGGACGTCTCCGGCAGGGCCGTCCAGGTGCGGCTGAACTGGGTGACCCCCGAGCAGCAGAAGGCGACCCACGACGCGGCCGTGGCCGCGGCCAAGTCGGCGAAGACCGCTGTCGTGTTCGCCTGGGGCGGCAGCGGCGACGACTTGTCCAAGCCACTGCCCGAGGGACAGGACCAGCTCATCGAGGATGTCGCCGCGGTCAACCCCAACACCGTGGTGGTGCTCAACACCAGCCAGCCGATCGCCATGCCGTGGCGGTCGAAGGTCAAGTCGGTGCTGCAGATGTGGTATTCGGGCGACCGCGGTGGCTACGCAACGGCGGACGTGCTGCTGGGCAAGGCCAACCCGGCCGGCAAGCTGCCCTTCACCTGGCCGAAGTCCATCGACCAGGAAGTGGCGCACCAGGCCTCCCACCCCGAGCGCTCGTCGAGCGGCATTGACGGCAAGACGACCTACTCCGAGGGCGTCAACGTCGGCTACCGGTTCTTCCAGGCGACCGGTGAGACCCCGCTGTACCCGTTCGGCTACGGTCTGTCCTACACGTCGTTCGACTACTCGGGCATGCACGTCAAGGCCGCGCACGACGGCGGCCTCGACGTCACCTTCCGGGTGCGCAACGACGGAGCGGCCGCCGGCGACGCGGTGCCCCAGGTGTATCTCGGCGCACCGGACGACAAGCCGCAGGGCGTGCAGTTCGCGCCCAAGGCGCTGGCCGGCTTCGACCGCGTGCACCTGCGCGTCGGCCAGAGCCGGACGATGACGATCCACGTGCGTCCGCGGCAGCTTCAGTACTGGTCCACGGCGGGCAGCCGCTGGGTCACGGCGACCGGCGCGCGCACCGTTCACCTGGGCACCTCCTCCAGCTCGGACGTGCTGCAGCAGCGGATCACCGTCAAGGGCTGACCGTTCCGCAATACTGCGCGGAGTGAGTCCTGTTGCCAGGACTCGAGCCAAGCTCTGCGTCACGCACGGTGTTGGACCTGGGCCTGGTGTCCCGGAGGTGATCTCGGTCCGACCAATCTCTTCAGGACGGGTCGACCCACCACCATGGGGCTGGGCCTGCGCAACAACATCACCCGCGGCCCGGGTGAGGGAGAGGGCGGCAAGCGGTAGCAGCGGAGCCGGCGGACCGCCGGCCGCACCGGCCAGGGGTGCCGATGGCAGAGGCCCTGCCATCGGCACCGCCGCGGCGTCTCCGGTCGGGGCCCGGCGGGACGAGGAACAAGGCGGCGTGCTGGAGGGACAACCCGCGTGCGGACCAGTCACGGCGGACGGCTTCCCCTGGGCAGGAGGTGGCCCCAAACGGCCCACTGCGGGGCACGAGTTGGCAGGAACCCAACGGTCGTCCGTCTGCGGCCTCGTCTGGGGGCTCGATCCCCGGACGCGCTGATGCCCGGACCGGGCGCTCCGGGCTTGTCATCGCACCGCCCAGTTTCTCCAGACAGGGGAAAAAGTTCCCCGATTTTCCTACGAAGGGGTTTCCGAAACAGAAGAAGTCGGTTACGGTCCTGCTGGTTCCCTATCGAAGTACCGGTTCACGAACGGTCCCCTGCTGGTGATCTCCCGGGGCGCGAGCGACGGCGCGCGCCTCACGTCATCCCTCTGGAGAGCAATCCGTGCACAGGAAACGGTTCAGAATGAGCAAGACCCTGGCCGGCGTCACGAACGCCATGCTCGCCGGCGCTTACCTGGTGAGCATCGCGCATGACGGGGAGTCCGGCATCACGGCCCGGTCAACGGTGGGAAGACGGTCGGCGACGTGCAGGACGCCTACTGGATCCCCTTCGGGCCCGGAGTCGCACCGCCACGCTTCACCTCGTCCCCCAAGGCGGCGCGGAAACGCTCGACGACGTGAACGACTTCGCCATCGCCACAGCGGGTCGACCGGCCCTTGATCCCCGGGAGGGCGGCTCCAACCCCGCCGCCGCCCTCCTGGGCCCACACCGCACGGAGCCGTGTCCCACGCGACCGCCGGTTGACGGCGGCTCCACACACGCTTCTCATTGCTCGTCCGCAGGGCGCCCCTGACACCGCGGTGGGTGCCGGCGGTCGGGTATGTGTGTCGGCCCGGTCCTGGGGGCGGCGCAGGCACTTACAGGTCACTCGTTCTCCGAGAGGCAAAGGTGTGAAGAGTAATTCGGCGGCTCCACCCTCGGCGGTCCGGACCAGGCGACCCCCCATCGCATCGTCCCTGGAACTCGCACGGTGTTAGCCACCGCCGACCACCGGACCCGCGCATCTCCGTCCGCCTCCCGGTGGACCCAACGCCACCCGAACCACCCCTGGTCCTGCGGACTCACAAGGGAACTCCGCATGCGCTACCGCATGCTTGCCGTCACCCTCGATCCTTCATCCGCAGGTGGCACCCACCGCCGGTCTCGCCCGACCCCGGTGGTACGGCGCCGCTGTGCGACCGGCCCGCCATCCCTCATGGACACCACCCCCCACTGACCACGCCGGCCCCAGGCGCCCTGACCAACCTCAGCAGGTGCGTCTCGTCGGCCACGACAAGAAAGAGGAACACGTGACGCACCTTCCTGACGCCCCCCGTACCGACGGCACCGACGATGCTCTGCGCCGTAGTCTCGGCATCGACCGCCGCCGGTTCCTGGGCACCTGCACCGCCGTCGCGACCGCGGCGATCGCCGCTCCTGTCTTCGGCGCTTCACCCGCCCTGGCCCAGGACCGGCGCAGAGGCGACGACCAGGGCGGAGACGTCTTGGTCCCTGCCTCGAAGCGCGGCATCATCCTTTACACCGTCCGCGATGCGACGGGCCGGGACCCGCTGTCCACCAATGTGCCCTCCGGCTTCCGGGAGGTCTTCAAGGAGCTGGCCCGCTACGGCTACAAGCAGGTCGAGTTCGCCGGATACGGCCAGCACCCCAACGCCCCCGGCGGGGCGAGTCTCGAATCCGTCGAGGGCGCCAAGCTGCTGCGCTCCTGGCTCGACGAGTACGGCCTCAGTGCGCAGGGCAACCACGGTTTCATCCCCGGCTCCTGGCCGCTGACGGCCCCCGACCTGGAGACCTTCAAGAAGCATCTGGAGATCGCCAACATCCTCGGCATGGACCATGTGGGCACCGGCGGCGACCCGGCGGACAGCTCCTACCAGGCCGACTGGGACGTGGCGGCCGACAAGTGGAACACGCTCGGCGAGATGGCCCGTCGCGAGGGCCTCCAGCTCTACACCCACAACCACGACTCTGCCTACAACTTCCTGCTCGACCAGGGCCCACTCGACGCACAGGGCCACCCGACCCGCAGCTCCGGCATCCGCAAGCTTGAATATTTCCTCGGGATAACCGACCCGAAGAGCGTCTGGCTGGAGATGGACATCTTCTGGGCGCACGTGGCCAAGTACAAGTTCCACACGTACACGGCCAGTGATGGCTCGCCGCAGGAGAACATCTTCGACCCGGCCGGGCTCGTCGTCCGAAACGACAAGCGCTACCCGCTGTTTCACGCCAAGGACGGCGTCATCAACACCGCGAGCGGAGACGGCTACGACATGGTTCCGTTCGGCACGGGCGACATCGACTACGCCACCTTCTTCACCCGCGTCGGCTCCCGGAACTACCACAACCCGATGATCGAGCAGGACAACGCCCCCAGCTCCACCGACCCGGGCCAGTCGCTGAGCGACGCGAAGATCGGCTACGCCAACCTCGCGGCCCTCCGCAAGAAGCGCAAGTAACCCCAGCGCCTGGAGGCCTTGGGCTCATGCCACGGCAGGCCCCCTGGACGCACATCAGGTGCCCCTTCCCGCGCAACCCACCGCGGGGAGGGGCGCCCTGTTGCCCCGTGTGCCATCAGTCCGCTCGGACCCTGGCCCAGGGGTGGCGGGGGAGCAGGCGACCGATCCGGTGGAGGGCCCCGTAGCACCACCGTCCACCGGCCGAACCAGCAAAGCAGAGAAATCGATTTCAATCAATCTGGACTCTGTGGCCCGCGCGTCGAGCACCCCCTCCGCTCCCGACTGGCGCGGTGGGCTCACAGCCGCAGCGCAACGAATTGGGTGGCCTGGTCCCAGGGGTCGCTGGTTGGCCAACTGATCAGCCCAAATGCAGGCTTTGGAGGGCGTAGTGGCCCCCTGTGCCGTGCCGGGATCCCAGAGCCGACTATCACATTCCCATCGGATCAACCTCTTGACATCATGCCGACCCGCTCCTACGTTCGCTGAAATGGATTTCACGCAGGACGGCGCCCCGATGTGACCTGTCGACCGCCTGCGTGCGAGCTGCGATCAGCGGCAGGCCCGGGCCTGCACCCACCACGCACGGGCGGGCCCCTCACCTCAACAGACACCCGACCATCGCGGGCCGGGACTACCGGGCCCGTGTCCGGCGATGTCTCACTCGAGCTTCATGTAAGGGCAACAGAATGACGACCGACCGTTTTCCGCATTGGCCCGTACTGGGCCGCTACGACCAAGACCACCTGCGCCGCGTGGCCATGCCCCTGGGCGGCATCGGCACCGGCACCGTCAGCCTCGGCGGACGGGGCGATCTGCGGGACTGGGAGATCGTCAACCGTCCCGCCAAGGGCTTCACCCCCGAGCGCGCCTTCTTCGCCCTGCGGGCCCAGCGCGGCGACGAGGCGCCCGTCACTCTGGCACTCGAGGGTGCCATCGACACCGCGGACTATGAGGGCGCGTACGGCAGCCCGGTGCCGAACCACACCCTGCCCCGGTTCCGTAAGGCCGGGTTCGAAGTGGCCTACCCGTTGGCACAGGTGGTGCTGGAGGACGACGCCATGCCTCTGGGGGTGCGGTTGCAGGCGTACAACCCGATGGTGCCCGGCGACGAGGAGTTCAGCGGTCTGCCGGTGGCCGTGCTCCGATACGTCCTGACCAACCCGGGGTCCGAGCCGGTCAGGGCGAGCATCTGCGGCAGCCTGCCGAACTTCATCGGCACCGACGGCTCATCGGGCACCTGCTCCAAGGGCCGCAATGCGGTGCGCACGGCTCCCGGGCTGCACTCGGTGGTCTGTTCCAGCCAGGGTGTGCCCGAGGATGACGAGTGCTGGGGGACCACGGCGCTGAGCGTGCTGACGCTGCCCGACGACGAGGTCACGCACCGGACTGCCTGGGCCGAGGCACAGTGGGGCAACAGCCTTCTCGACTTCTGGGACGACTTCTCCAGCGACGGCCGCCTGGAGGAGCGCGAGGCCGGCGGTAGCGACAGCCCCACGGCTTCGCTGGCGGTCAACCGTACGGTGCCCGCCGGCGGCGAGGTTGCCGTAACGTTTCTGCTCACCTGGCGCTTCCCCAACCGCCTGGCGTGGGACGTCGACGAGGACAACGAGCCCTCGCACATGGGCACCGCCTACGTCGGCAACCACTACGCCACCCTGTGGCCGGACGCCTGGCATGTCGCCGAGGACATCAAGGACCGGCTGCCCGGCCTTGAGCGCACCACCGTCGCCTTCGTGCGCGAGGTGTGCGCGAGCGACCTGCCCCAGGTGGTACGGGAGGCCGCGCTCAACAACCTCAGCACCCTGCGCACCCAGACCTGCTTCCGCACCGAGGACGGGCGGTTCTACGGCTGGGAGGGGTGCGGCGACCGGGTCGGCAGCTGCCTGGGCAGCTGCACCCATGTGTGGAACTACGAGTCGGCCTCCGCCCATCTCTACGGCTCGCTGGCCCGTTCCATGCGTGAGATCGAGTTCGCCCACGCCACCGACGAGCGCGGCCTGATGAGTTTCCGGGTGATGCTGCCGCTGGCCGACCGCGCCCAGGACTGGCATCTGGCCGCGGCCGACGGGCAGATGGGGTGCCTGGTCAAGCTCTACCGTGAGTGGTGCCTGTCCGGCGACGACGCGATGCTGCGTTCGCTGTGGCCGGCCGCGCGCCGCGCCATGGAGTTCTGCTGGACCCCCGGCGGGTGGGACGCCGACCAGGACGGCGTCATGGAGGGGTGTCAGCACAACACCATGGACGTGGAGTACTACGGCCCCAACCCGCAGATGGCGGGCTGGTACCTGGCCGCGCTACGCGCCTGCGAGGAGATGGCCCGCCACCTCGGTGAGGTCGACTTCGCCCAGCACTGCCGGGACCTGTTCGAGCGGGGCTCGGCGTGGGTCGACGCCAACCTGTTCAACGGCTCCTGGTACGAGCACACCATCGCCCCGGTCGGCGCCGACGCGATCGCGGACGGGCTGCGACACCACTTCATGGGTGCGCGCGACACCACCCGTCCCGACATGCAACTCGGCGCCGGCTGCCTGACCGACCAGCTGGTCGGCCAGAGTGCCGCGAAGCTCTACGGCCTGGGCACCGTACTCGACCCGGAGAACGTCGGCGCGACGCTGGACGGCATCGTGCGGCACAACCGGATCGAGGGAGCGCACCACCACTTCAACCACAAGCGCAGCTACGTCCTCGGTGACGAAAGCGGCCTGCTGATGTGCACCTACCCCGACGGCCGGCGTGAGGAGCGCCCGTTCCCCTACGCCAACGAGGTCATGACCGGGTGTGAGTACACGGCGGCGATCGGTCTGGTGCAGGAGGGGCGCCGCGAGGAGGCCGTGCAGGTCGTGCGGGACATCCGGGACCGCTTCGACGGATGGCGGCGCAACCCCTTCGACGAGGCCGAGTGCGGGCACCACTACGTGCGGGCGATGGCCTCGTGGGGGGTGCTGCTGGCCTGGACCGGCTTTGGTTACCAGGCCGGCACCTCGACCCTGCGGCTGCGTGGCGAGGACGGTGCACGCTGGTTCTGGTCGACCGGTGACGCCTGGGGCACCAGCAGGCAGCGCCTGGACGCGGCCTCCGGCAGCTGGGAGGTCGACGTGGAGGTGCACGGCGGCCGGCTGTCGCTCGGGACGGTCGAGCTGGAGGGCGCGGCCCGCTGCACCCTGCTCGGCGGCCCCCGGGTGCTGACGGCCGGCGGGACGGCGACCGTCCACGGAACCGTTCCGGGCGGCGAGCGATGACACCGGGCACCGTCAAGAAGGTCCCTACCGGTTCGCCGCGGCGCGCTTTCCTGCGTGCCGTGGGCGCCACGGGCGCCGCGGTCGCAGCACCGACGCTGCTCTCCGGCTGCGCGAGCGGCGACTCCGACGCGGTACGCGTGGTGGTCTCCGGCAATGCCAGCGACCGGCCCCTCTGGGGCGCGCTGGTCAGGCGCTTCGAGGCCCGCCACCCCGGCATCACGTTGCAGCCGGTCTTCGTTTCGGGTCCCGCTTCGGGCAACGACACCTGGACCGGCTTCTTCTCCACCGTGCAGACCCGGATCGTCGGCGGCCAGAAGTACGACCTGGTGTACGCCCCCACCGAGGGGCAGCTGTTGTTCTCCTCCCGCAATGTGCTGGAGCCGCTGGAAGGGTATCTGGACCGGGACGCCGACGCGGTGCGCGACTTCCGCTCCGACGTGGACAAGCGGGTGCTCGACCAGTTCGACGCCCACCGTCCACCGGACGGCAGGTCGTACTACGTACCGATGGGCGAGAACTGCCCGTGCCTGCTGATCAACCGGAGGCTCTTCCGGCAGGCCGGGGTGGAGGTCCCGCACGGGGAGTGGACCTGGGACGAGTTCGAGCGGGCAGCCGTGCGGATCCACCGGACAACCGGCAGCTACTCCATCGCCTTCTCCACCGACCTCTGGGGGTTCATGCCCTGGCTGCTGACCAACTCCGCACAGGTGCTGGACGACACCTGGCGCAAGTCGGCCATCGGGTCAGGCCGGGCCAGAGAGGCCGTGGAGTTCACCCGGTCCTTCGTCAGCCGCGGTATGGCACCGCAGGCAGGCGGGACATTCGACACCTACGCCGCCATCCACAGCGGGAAGCTGGCGATGATGAACGGCGCGTTCAACGCCATCGTGGAATTGCGCCACCGCGGCTACGCGATGGACGACTACGCCTTCGTCCCCTACCCGCACCGCACCCGCCCGGCATCGTCGGTCGGCTACGGAGCATTCGGGATGTTCAAGGTGTCCGACAAGAAGGACGCCGCCTGGCAGTTCGTGAAATACGCCATGTCCAAGGAGTGTCAGGACTACATCGCCAAGACCGGGTTCCTCGGTGTCTCGCCGGTACGGCGGTCGTCCGCGACCGGGCCGCTGACCAGAAACAACGCCCCGTCGGGCACATCCTTCCTCTACGGGGCGCTGGCGAACTCGACCCCGGTCCCCGGGGTGCCTGAACAAACCAGGATCTCCACGCCGTTCAGCCAGGCCATCTCGCAGATGCTCACCGGGAACATGGCGATCGGCTCCGGACTGAAAACGCTGGACCAGCAGATCTCCGGCGGGCTCGTCTCATGAGGCGGACGCCGGAAAGGAAGGTCTCATGACAATCATGGCAACCAAGCCGGCCCGGCACAGGGCTGACGCCGCACCTGGCCGGTCACCAGGCGCAGGGCGGTGGGCCGGGAGGCGGGCCCAGGACACCCTGACCGCCTACCGTTTCCTGTCCCTGCCGCTGCTGCTGTTCCTGGTGTTCCTCGCGCTGCCGCTGGTGTGCACGGTGATCCTCAGCTTTTTCCAGTGGGACACCTTCTCGTCGCCGAAGTTCATCGGCCTGGACAACTACCGCGCCATGCTGCACGACCCCAACGTGGGACAGGCGTTCCTCAACACGATGGTGTTCACCGTGGCCACGACCGTTCTGCACCTGGTCCTGGCTCTGGTGCTGGCGCTGGCGGTCAACCGGGCCGTTTCCCCGGTCCTGCGTTACTTCCTGCGCACCGCGTATTTCTTCCCGCTGCTCGTTTCCGCGGGGGCCGGGGCGCTGGTGTGGATGTACATGGTCGACCCCAGCTTCGGGTTCGTCGACCACTACCTGGGGCGGCTGGGGGCCGACCATCCGCCGAACTGGCTGCTGGACTCCTCGACTGCGCTGTGGGTCATGGTGGCCTTCGACCTCTGGCACACCATCGGGTTCACCTTCGTCATCGTGCTGGCCGGCCTGCAGTCCATCCCGCCGACGCTGTACGAGGCGGCGCGGGTGGACGGGGCGGGCACCTGGCGGCAGTTCCGCAGTGTGACGGTGCCCATGCTCTCGCCGAGCCTGTTGTTCGCCTCCATCACCGCCTTCACCGGAGCGTTCCAGATCTTCGACCCGATGTACATCATGACCCAGGGTGGGCCCGGCAACCGCACCCTCAGCGTGGTGGAGGAGATCTACAACTCCGCCTTCCGCGACTTCAAGATCGGCTACGGCAGTTCCATCGCGGTGGCGGTGGCCGTCGTGATCGTGCTCCTGTCCCTCCTCCAACTCTTCCTCAGCCGTTACTGGGTGAACTATGACCGTGTCTGACAACATCCGACATGCTTCCGCGGCTCCTGTGGGCGTAAGGCGCTCGCCGACCCACGCCGTGGCCGGACGACTCGGTCGCTGGACCGTCAACCTCGTACTGGTCATTGGAGGGGTGCTCATGCTCATCCCCCTCTACTGGACGGTGGTGGCCTCGCTCCAGCCCGAGGATGAGGCGTTCGCCCTGCCCCCGCACTGGATCCCGCAGCACGTGACGTTCGACGCGTACCGCAGCGTCTTCTCGATGATGCCGTTCGCCCAGCAGTTCCTGAACAGCGTCCTGGTCACGGCCGCCATCGTGGTGTGCTCGCTCGTGGTGGCCGCGGTGGCGGCCTACCCGCTGGCCAGGCTGGAGTTCCGGGGCCGCTCGGGGATCTTCGGAGTGCTGCTGAGCGCGATGATGATCCCCATGCAGATCACCGTCATCCCGGTCTATCTGCTGATGCGCTACCTGCACCTGATCGACAACCGGCTCTCACTGGTCCTCACGGCGCTGGTGCAGGTGGTGTCGATCTTCCTGTTGCGTCAGCACTTCATGACGGTGCCCAAGGAGATCAGCGAGGCAGCACTCCTCGACGGCGCGGGCCACCTGCGCATCCTGTTGTCCATCGTGCTGCCCTCCGCCCGGCCCGCGCTGTCGGCGCTGGCCATTTTCACCGCCCAGCAGTACTGGAACGACTTCTTCTGGCCCAATCTGCTGCTCACCAGCTCCGACAAGCTGACGCTTCCGGTGGGTGTCTTCTCGTTGCAGAACCAGATGCAGACCGGGTCGCCGGTCATCATCTTCGCGGCGGTCTCGATGATCGTGGTGCCGCTGTTGGTCCTTTTCCTGTTCGCCCAGCGCAAGCTCACCGAGGGTGTGGCCTTCGTCGGGGCCAGCCGATGAGGCCGGCGCCGGTGGGGGATCGACCGTGGTGGGGCGGTGCGGCGCCGGCGGGCTCGGCTCATCGGCGTACGGACGGCGATTCCCTGCAAGCGGGCTGCGCTCCGGTGCAGATGGTGGAGGACGAAAGTCCGCGGGGACGCGGCCGGCTGACCGGGAGGCCCCGAGCGGTACTGCACGCGCTGTGGGACAACCTGCCGGCGCTGGCTGCCGTGAATCTGGTGGTCTGCCTGGCGCTCCTCCCGGCCGCGGCCTGCGCTGCGGCGGGTCGCTGGAAGGCGGTGCCGCTGGTGGCGCTGGTGCCGGGCACCACTGCGGCTGCGGGTGCGGTGGCGACGGCGACACGGGTGCTCTCCCCCGACCCGTTGCGATTGCGTGGGTGGGCGGCGGCGATGTGGCGCGCCGCCCCCCTCGGGGCCGGCACCGGGCTGGTGGGCGGCATCGCCCTGACCGCCGTCGAGTACGACGTGCACGCGTACCGCACGAGCGAGGCCACCTGGCCACTGCTTGGACTGCTGCCTGCCGGCGCCGTCCTGGCGCTGCTGGTAGTGGCCGGCGGGCACCTACTGGTCCTCGCAACCGCGTACGGGGTACGCGGACGCCGGCTGTGGTACGCCGCCCTGTGCTGCGCCGCCCGCACCCCTGCGGCCACCCTGGCATCGCTGATGCTGGTCGGTGTCAGCGCGCTCGTCCTGGTGGTGCTGGGGCCCGGCCTGCTCTTCCTCCTCCCGGGACCAATTGCCCTGCTCTCCTGCGCGGTGACGCTCCCGGCTATCCAGTCCGTATTGCGGGAGGACACCCAGGACGGCGGCTGAGGCCGCCCCGGGACGGAAGTGACAAACAGTGGGTTCCCGGGGGTGAGCCGTCTTCACGTGTTCCGGACGAAGGCACCGCACGTCAGGCGGGGGCGACTTACGTCGCCCCCGCCTCCGTGACGTGCGACGTCACCGGTGGTCGTGGACGGGGGCCGGCCTTTCGGTGAGACAGGAGGAGGCGACGGCGAGCATGTTGCGGATACCTGCCGCCAGTGTCGGCTCGGGCGCCGGCGCGTAATACGGTGAGTGGTTGGAAGGCAGTCCCGCTGGAAGAGCGCCAGAGTTCTGCAGCCTCTCCAGGTCGTCAGCGGTGTACGCGGCCGGGTCGGTGCCGCCGAAGTGCCAGAAGACCGACGGGCAGCCGGCGGCCGTCCCCAAGAGGCCGAAGTCCTCGCTCGCGCCGAGAGGCGAGGGCAACTCGTGCACCGTCTGTGCGATCGGATCGAGTGCGCGCATCACCTGCCGTGTCATCTCACCGTCGTTGACGGTGAGTGGGAAGCCGTCGTACGTCTCGATCTCGGGCGGGCGCAGGACCCCGGAGGCTTCGGCCTCGTTGTTGATGATGCGGCGGATGGCCGTCAACGCCTCCTCGCGTGCCTGCGCGGAGTAAGTGCGCAGGCTGAGCAGGAGTTCGGCGGCGTGCGGGATGATGTTCGCGGCGGATCCGGAGTGCAGGGCGCCCGCCGTCAGCACAGTGGCGGGGGAGAGGGGCGCTTGGCGGGCGGCGAAGGTCTGCAGGCGCAGCACGATGGCGGAGGCCAGAACGATCGGGTCGATCGCCTGCTGAGGTGCGGAGGCGTGACCGCCCGCACCGTGCAGGGTGACGCGAAGGCTGTCCGCCGCGGCCATCAGCGGCCCAGGGCGCGTGATGACGACGCCCGTCGGGAGCGGGCCGACATGCTGGCCGAGGCACACCTGGGGGCGCGGGAAGCGTGCCAGCAGTCCGTCGTCCAGCATGGCCCGCGCGCCCTGTCCGATCTCCTCCGCGGGCTGGAAGACGGCGATCACCGTGCCGTGCCAGCTCCCCGGACGGGCGGACAGCTGTCGGCATGCGCCGAGGAGGCAGGTGACGTGGACGTCGTGGCCGCAGGCGTGCATGCGGCCCGCCTCCACCGACGCGTACGGCAGGCCCGTCTCCTCGTGCACGGGCAGGCCGTCCATGTCGGCGCGCAGCAGGACGACTGGCCCGTCCCCGTTGCGCAGGACGGCCACGACGCCGGTACCGCCGACTCCTTCGGTCACCTCCCAACCGTCCATTGCGGCCATTTCCCGGACCACGGCGGCCGCGGTGCGACGTTCGGCGAAAGCCAGTTCGGGGTGGGCGTGCAGGTCGCGGTAGAACTCCTGCCAGTGCGGCAGATGCTCATCAAGTCCGGTCCCGAGCGGGGCCGTGAGTTGTGGGGTCACGCGGATCCTCCGAGTTGTTGGCGGTCGCCTCCTGCGTGCTGCCGGTGACGATGTCGCGGAAGCGGACGAGGAAGCGTGCGCTGGTCTGGGGCAGGCAGAGCACGGCGATGACGGCGAGAGCGGGCCCCACGATGAGGGCCCGGAAGGCGACCGAGTAGGAGAAGTGATCGACCAGGGAACCGAACACGGTCGGGGTGAAAATGCCGGAGAGTTGACCACCGAAGAGCACGATCCCGGAGGCGACCCCGCTTAGGCCCGGCGGCAGACTGCGCAGGGGGACCGAGAGACATGGCATGTAACACAGTCCGGCTGCCCCGCTCAGCAGGGTGGCGCAGGCGACGTAGCCGGTGATGGACGAGGTGCGCGGCAGCCAGAAAAGCAGCACCGCCACGACGCACATGGCCGGTACGACGATGCGGCGCGGCCGTCCCTCGAAGCGGTCGGAAAGCCGCCCTCCGATGATGGCACCCGCGGCTGCGAAGACGGTCGGGCCGATGGCGAGCAGCCCCGCGCGGCTGATCTGGAGGCCACGCTCCTCGATGAGGTAGGAGGCGCTCCAGGAGTTGAGGCCCCAGATGATGACGTCGTAGGCGAAGAACATCACCGCGAAGCCCCACATCACGGGGGACCGCAGCACCGCGGCCGTTGCGCCGCGTGCCTTCCGCAGCATGGGGCCGGTCAGCGTTTCCGGCAGCGGGCCCGGCATCCAGCGCCTGATCGCGACCATGACCACCAGGCCCAGTCCGCACACCGCCAGAAACATGGCCCGCCAGTCCCACAGCGACAGCAGCACCGAAGAGATGAGGGCAGCCAGCAGCCCGCCGACCGCGTTGGAACTCTGCAGCCAGCCGTTCGCCGTCATGCGTTGCTCCGGCAGGCTGCGCCGACTCAGCGTGTGCAGCGCGGCACCGGGGAACAGCCCCTGTGCGGCGCCGAACAGGCAGCGCACCGCGAGCAGCACGGCGAATGACCACGCTATGGCGGTCAGTCCGGTGAAGACCGACCACAGCCCGAGCGCGACACACGCCATGCGCACACTGCCGAACCGGTCGGCGAGCAGACCGCCCGGGATCTGGACCAGAGCGTAGGTGAGGAAGAACGCCGAGACGATCATCCCCCGCTGGCCGTGGGTGAGTTGAAAGGTCTCGCCGATCGAGGGAAGGGCGAGATTGATGACGAGCCGGTCGATGTAATCGACGCTCCAGGCGGCGAAGAGGAGCGCCACGGTGAGCCGCGTCGTTCTGTGCACTGCAGATGCCTCCAACCCTTCCGGGATCACGGACCCACACACCCTGCGGCGCACGCCGCTCGGAGCCGCCACTTCGCGGCAATCCGGCACTCGAGCGGGGCGATGCACCGGATTCCGCCTCGGTGAGCCGTTCACGCGTCGCCGCCCTGCGCCCGTCCGGCCCCCAGGAGCCGGGCAGGCGGGCCGGCGGACGGCCCCCCGCCATCGGCGGTGTGTGCGCGCGACTCGCCGGCCGCCCAGGAGAAGATGCCACGGGCCATCAGAGACGATTCCGCCTCGGCGCGGGCCTGGTTGACCTCAGCCCGCACGGAGTGCAGCGCCGGCTCGCCTGGCGCCGCCTGGACGGCCAGTTCGGCGAGGTGGCCGGCCAAGCGCAGTTCGCCGTCGTCGGCGTACCGGCGCGCCGCATCCGCCAGGGCGGCCGGTCCACCCGCCAGCTCGGCGAGCGCGGTGGCGAGTTGGGTGTCCGATGCGGGCTTGAGCCGGGCGGGGTTGCCGTCGTACCAGCCGGCGTAGCGTCGCCAGAGATTGCGGACGACGAACTCCGGCTCGTCGTACCTCGCCCGCAGGTAGACGCGGTCGGCCAGGTGCACGGGAGGTGAGACGGAGCGCACGATGTCGTCCAACCGGGCTCCGGCGTTGATGCCCTCCAGCGTCTGCTCCACCAGACTCTCCAGCCAGGCGGCCGTCTCGGTGAGCGCCTGCCGGACCCGGTCGGCGCCGAAGACGGGAACGCCGTGCGAAGGCAGCATGATCTCGGCGTCCAGGGCCGCCATCCGCCGCAGCGCGTGGGCCCACTCGCGGGGGTAGCGCTGCACCTTCTGCGGATTGCCGCAGTTGGGCGTCACCCACACGAACATGTCGCCGGGGCACAGAATGCGGTGTTCGGGTATCCAGGCGACGGTCGCGTCGTCGGTTTCGCCCTTGACGTGGAACAGCTCGAAGGTCAGGTCGCCGCGCGTCACCGTCAGCCCATCACGGTAGGTCAGTTCGGGACGCCGGTACGACATCGGCCACCGCAGGTCCGGTGCCTGGAACTGCCGCTGGTTGATGACGGTGTTGTACCCGTTGGTGAGCAGATAGCGGTCGAAGCGGTCGCTGATCTTCTCCTGGGCGATCACCGTGGGCCGGGGGCCGTCTTCAGCGTCGAACGGGTCCATGCCGAAGACGTGGTCGATATGCCCGTGCGAAAAGACAGCGAGGTGCACCGGGTCGCGGCTCCACGCGCGCACAGCTTCGTACAGCGCACGCGTGCCCTGGGGTCCGCCGGTGTCGAACAGGACCAACTGTCCGGCGGTACGGAAAACGATCACATTGCCGAACCCCGGATGCCAGCCGACTCCATCGGCCACGTCCAGCACCCCCGCACCGTCGAGCCCGCTGTGCACGACGTTGTCGTCCTCGGTGCCGTTCCAGATCTCGTCGGCGTACCTGGTGAGAGAGAAACCCATGCCACATCCCTTGCGGTTGCTGCCTGCTCAGGGGCCCGCCTGCGCGGAGCCGTTTCGGTCTCGGCTCTTCTTGTCCGCGGACGGTGCTGACACAATGGGCTCCATGCCGTTGAGTGCCGTCACTTCGCCGGAATCCGGCACAGAGGTACGCCTGTCGCCGCGTTCCGCCGGACTGAGTGAGACGGACCTGACGTTGATCGAGGCGCTCCAGGTGCAGCCGCGCGCGTCCTGGACACGTGTCGCCGAGGTCATCGGAATCGACGCCACCACCGCGGCCCGGCGCTGGCAGCAGCTCACCCGTCACGGTCTCGCCTGGATGACCGCCTACCCGACCCACCACTGCGCCACCGTGGGCTACGCGGACCTCGCCTGCCGTCCGGACGCACTCGACGGCCTCACCGAACAACTACGCCGGTGGCCGTATGTGTTCAGCGTCGAGCGGACCAGCGGAGATCACCAGCTCTTTCTCGGCCTGGCCGCACGGGACCTGCCTGCTCTGGATGCCCTCATCACAAGGCGATTGGGACAGCTCGACGGTGTGCGGTCGCTACGGCTGAGTATCGGCACACGGGTCTACCACGAGGGCAGCGGCTGGCTGATCCACGCGCTCAACGGCCGACAACGCTCCTTCCTCGCAGGTGACGGGAGGGCCGTCCAGTCCGCGCCGACCGGGCCACGTGAGTCCGACCGGCAGCTCCTCTTCGCCCTCAGCGCTGACGCGCGCCTCAGCTACGCCGAGCTGGCCCGGGAATGCGGGCTTTCCGAAACCACGGTGCGCCGACGGCTGCACCGGATGACGAGCAGCGGCGAGCTCCACTTCCGCTGCGACGTCACGCAATTGCTCGTGGGTTGGCCGGTCGGCGTGACCTACCGGCTGCGCGTCCCCGCCCACCTGCTCGACAGCACGGCCCTGGCGCTGGCAGCTCTGCCACAGACCCGCCTGTGCGTCGCTGTGACCGGCTCCCACAATCTCCTGCTGTCGGTCTGGCTCCGCTCGACCGCCGACTGCCGCGCGATGGAAGCGCAGATCCTCGACTGCTGCGCCCGGATCGACATCGCCCAGAGCGACGTCACCCTCTATGCAGCCAAGCGCATGGGCAGGCTTTTGAACCCCGAGGGACGTGCGATCGGGCATGTGACGATGACGGCATGGCCGCGCGACGTCACCTCCACGGTCGGAACGGAACCGGTCCGGTGACGGGCGGTCACCCCCGGGAAGCGTGTCCCCCGCGCTCTTGTCAGTACCTACGCCGGGCCCGTACTTTTGCGCGTGCGCCATGTCGTACGCGCGAGTGGGGGAGCCGAGTATGGCCGCGACCGGTCGTCATCGCCGTTACCAGCAGAGCCGAATCAACCGTGCGTCGCTGATGGTCACCGCGGGCGGTGCCGGGTTCGCACTGCCGCTGCTCACCGCCGGTTCGGCGGGCGCCGCGTCGGTCGATGTCTGGGACAAGGTGGCACGGTGCGAGTCCACCGGCAACTGGAAGATCAACACCGGGAACGGCTATTACGGCGGCCTGCAGTTCAGCAGTTCCACCTGGCAGGCCTACGGCGGCGCGGTCTACGCCCCGCATGCCGATCTGGCGACCAAGGAGCAGCAGATCGCGGTAGCCGAAAAGGTGCTGCAGGCGCAGGGGCCCACCGCTTGGCCGGTCTGCTCGGTACGGGCGGGGCTCACCCGGGGCGGCACAGAGCCCAGGATCGTCGTGCAGCCGAAGACGAAGCACACGACCAAGCACACGCCCAGGTCCACGACCAGGCCCGAGGCCGGAGCGAAGCCGGCTGCCGTGCATGAGGAGCAGGCCGCAATGCGCCCCGTCGGCCACCTCGCCGGCTACACCGTCGTCAGCGGCGATTCGCTCTCGCGGATCGCGGAGACCGAGAAGGTCACCGGCGGCTGGCAGCAGCTGTACTCGGCGAACCGTGCCGTGGTCGGCGACGACCCCGACCTGATTTTTCCCGGCCAGCGACTGGATCTGAGGGGGCGGCAGCAGGGACAGCCGCAGCCCACGACGCGATCCGGAGAACGGCACACGGCCGAAGCCGGTCCCGCCGCGAGCAAGCCGACCGCTGCACCGCAGCAGCGCCGACCGGCCGCGGCCGTCAGGAAATCCCGACTCACCGCACCGGTGACCGTCCACCACAGCACCCCCTACCGCGCATCGGGCAGTTCCTGGTCCAGCGGCCACCACACCGGCATCGACTTCCCGGTCCCGACCGGTACCTCGGTGAAGGCGGTAGCGGCGGGCCGGGTGGTCTCCGCAGGGTGGGGAGGAGCATACGGCTACCAGGTCGTCATTCGGCACGCGGACGGAAAGTACAGCCAGTACGGGCATCTGTCCGCGCTCACCGTACGGGCCGGCCAGACCGTCGGCGAGGGCCAACGGATCGCACGCTCGGGATCGACGGGCAACGCCACCGGCCCGCATCTGCACTTCGAAATCCGGACCGGCCCCGGCTACGGCACCGACATCGACCCGCTGGCCTACCTCAAGGCAGGCGGTGTCACCGTCTGATCACTGACCCGGTCCGCCGCGCCGCCCGACAGACGCTCCCTCTGCGGTGGTCCGTACTGCGCCGTCACCCGAGGCGGCGGTTCCCCCTGCGCGGTCCGGTCGGCCCGCGACCCCGCGGTCCGGGCGGTGAGCCGCTCGGTGGTCAGCAGGACCAGTCCGCAGGCCGCCAGCGCGCCGCAGCCGAGCGCGAGCGAGGTGCCCAGCGCGCCGTACCGGAAGTTCTCGCCGAAGAGCGTGACGCCGATCGCCGCCGCAAGCACCGGGTTGACGACGGTGACCGTCGCGAGCGGAACGGCCAGTCCGGCTCCGCGATACGACGCCTGGGAGAGCAGCATCCCGGTGGTCGCGAGGCCCGCGATCGCCAGCAGGCTCGCCCATTCGGCGGCCGGCACCCCGGAGGTCCAGTCCACCGCGACCGTCTTGGTGAACACCGAGGCGGCACCGAACGCCATGCCCGCGGCCGCCGCGAGAATCACACTGCGCGCCACCGGCTTGCGCATGCGGCGCGCGGCCAGCCACAGCACGGCGAGACCGCCGAAGGTCGCGAGCGCCAGCACGACCCGTTCGCCGCCGGGAAGCGATGAGGTGTCCGCGCTGCCGGTGAGCGACAGAAGCCCGGCGAGACCGACGGTGGCCATAACGGCACCGCGCCAGGCAGTCGCCCCGGCCCTGCGCCGGACGAACAGGGTCGCCATCGGGAGTGCGAACACTATGGTCAGCGCGCCCAGCGGCTGCACCAGACTCAGCGGTCCGTAAGCCAGCGCCACCACATGGAGCGCGGCGCCGAAACCGTTCAGCGCCATGGCGACCCACCAGCGCCCATGGCGCAGCGGCGCATAGGGGCGCCCAGGGGCGGCCGCGGCCACGCGCTCCTGCACAATCGCCCCGGCCGCATACGCGACCGCGGAGACCAGCGACAGAAGCACGGACCACACCAGGGCGCTCATGTCCTCAACGATCTCCCGCGCGGCACGATAAGTCGTCGTCCTCAGGCACCCAATCCTGTGTACTACCAGAGCAGTACGGCCGTCCGTCGCAAGTCGTCCTCCCGGCGGTGTTTCCCGTCCGGCCGGCCGGGCTTTCCGGTCAAAACCCTTGACGCGAGCCCGACAGGAACCAAGAATGATCGCGTTTGACAACGTTGTCGGGAGGGGGCCGGGGGCCTGGGCCGACAGCGATGCCGATGAGCCTCTGGAGGATCACACCCATGCACTGGACCCAACGGCTGCGCGGAGCAGGGACGGCCGTCGCGGCTGTCACGCTGCTCGGCGGAGTCCTTGCCGCGCCGACGGCCCAGGCCGACGCAGCACACCGCGGCGAGCAACTGACCGACCTGGTCAACCCGTTCATCGGAACGGAGAACGAGGGCAACACCTACCCGGGTGCCGCCGTCCCCTTCGGTATGGTCCAGCTCTCCCCGGACACCGGTCACAACACCGGGTACGACCACGCCCAGAACCAGATCCGCGGCTTCTCCAGCGTGCACATCTCCGGTGTGGGCTGCGGGCTCGGCGGCGATCTGCCCGTCCTGCCCACCACCGGTGACATCACCGAGACCGACTATGCGAAGTACGCGGCGAAGTTCAGCCACGACAATGAGACGGCGAGCCCCGGCTACTACAGGGTCGGTCTGGACTCGGGCATCACCGCGGAACTCACCGCCACCAAGCGCACCGGCGTCCAGCGCTACACCTTTCCCGCCACCGACAAGGCCAACGTTCTGCTGAACGCAGGGCAGTCGCTGCACAGCACGGTGTCCAGCACCGTCCAGGTCCTCGACTCCCGGACGATCCGCACGGCCATCACCGGCCGCGGATTCTGCCAGGACACCAAGCCGTACACCGTGTACACCGTCACGCACTTCGACCGTCCCTTCACCACATCGGGCACCTGGAAGGGCGGCACGGTCACCGAGGGCTCGAAGACGTCCACCGGTACGGCGGGCAACGGCGCCTGGGTCCGCTTCGACACCACCAAGGACCGCACGGTCGAGGCCACCACGGCCATCAGCTATGTCGACGCCTCGGGCGCCGCCCGGAATCTGCGCGCCGAGGGCGGCAGAAGCTTCGACCGCGCCTACCGCGCCGCACAGTCGAGTTGGGAGGACCGACTGGACGACGTCCGGGCCCAGGGCGGCACCGACACCCAGCGCCGGACCTTCTACTCGTCGCTCTACCGGTCCTTCCTCGCGCCGAACATCGGCAGCGACGTGGACGGCCGTTACACCGGCTGGGACCAGAAGATCCACCGCGCCAAGGGGTTCGACTACTACCAGAACTGGTCGCTGTGGGACACCTACCGCACCCAGACCCAGCTCCTCTCTCTCCTCGCTCCACGTGAGGAGAGGAACATGGCGATCTCCGTTCTGAAGATCGACGAGCAGAGCGGCTGGCTGCCCAAGTGGGGCTACGGCACGGTCGAGACGAACATCATGACCGGCGACCCGGTCACTCCCTTCCTCACCAACGCCTATCAGCAGGGGCTGCTCAAGGGGTACGAGGAGCAGGCGTACCGGGCACTCAAGAAGAACGCCGACGGGACCCCGCCCGCGGACTCCGCCGCCGTGGGCCGTGAGGCCAACGTCCAGTACATCAAGGACGGTTTCGCGCCGTACATCAAGAACCGCCCGCACGCCAAGCCCGGTGACTCGGACTTCGATCACGGCGCTTCGGCCACGCTGGAATACGCCCTCTCGGACGCCATGCTCGGCCAGATGGCCGGCGAGCTCGGTCACACGGCGGACGCCAAGCGCTACGCGGCCCGCGCCCAGAGCTACCGGAACATCTTCGACCCGTCGACCGGGTTCTTCCGTGCCCGCGACGAGAACGGCGCTTTCACCGGTCCCGCCGACCCGGCACAGAGTGAGGGCTTCCACGAGGGCACGTCCTGGCAGTACCAGTGGATGGTCCCGCAGGACATCCCCGGCATGGTGGACCTGATCGGCGGCAAGGACGCGGCCAACCAGCGCCTCGACTCCTTCTTCGCCTACGACCAGCTGCTCGCCGACCCGGCGAAGACCGCCCGTGAGGTGTGGGTCAACGGCCCGTACGACTACTACAACGCGGACAAGTACAACCCGCAGAACGAGCCCGACCTGATCGCGCCCTACACCTATCTCTCCACCGGCCAGCCCTGGAAGACGACCGACGTGGTGCATGCCGCGCTGACGCTCTTCACGGACACGCCGACCGGTATGACGGGCAACGACGACCTGGGCACCATGTCCGCCTGGAACGTGCTGTCCTCCATCGGGATCTTCCCGGTGCAGCCGGGCACCGACACCTGGGGCCTCTCGACGCCCGCCTTCCAGCGGGTGGACCTCACCCTGGACCGGCGTTACTACCCGCACGGCCACCTCACGGTGAGCGCGCCGGGCGCCTCGGACACCGACCGTTACATCCAGTCGGCCGCCGTGAACGGGAAGGCGCACGCGAAGACGTATCTCACGACCGATGAGATCCGCTCCGGCCACGACCTGACCTTCACGGTCGGCTCCAAGCCATCCGACTGGGGCACTGCGGCTTCCGCGGCTCCGCCGGCCATCGGCTGACCCTCGCATGCGAACCGCCCGCCTCCGGAGACCGGGGCGGGCGGTTTCGTGCCGGGGGCGGATCAGCCCATGGCGTGCTGCGCTGCGAGGTCGGGCGCGAAGTCGCTCTTCAGCACGTCCTTGCAGTAGGGCACGTAGCCGGTGTTGTTCACGTAGCGCGCGGAGATCCAGTTGTGGCTGGTGCGGAGGCGGTACCAGACGGTGTTGCCGTCGATGTACTGGGCGCGGACCTTGCACTGCAGACCGACCTGCTGGTGGTACGCCAGAACGCCGCGGGTGGAGGAGTCCGTGCTGGGGAACTGGCGCATGTTCAGGCCGGTCCGCGCGGTGACGGTGCCGTACGGCTGGGCGGGCGCGGCCTGGGCCGGGGCGGCGGCGAGCAGCGTGGCGCCGATGGTCGCGGCGGTGGCCAGAGCGCCGGCTGCGACCGTGAGGCTCTTACGGAAGGGCGTGCGGGGGGTGGCGGTCGTGGGCAAGGAAGGCTCCTGTTCGTGACGCACATACCTGTCGCGCCATGAAGTCCATTGGCGCAAGGCGGACAATACTCACAAAATCGGCTGCCCCTTCCGACGAAACGGCGAGGGGCCGCCGAATGTGTGACGCAGAAATTGCCCGCGGCCGTCATCCGGGAGACAGTGGGCGGATTTTGGCATTCGGCCGGACTGCGTATACCTTCGTGAGTTGGTCGATGGCCGACTGGGCCCCGATGCGCGTCTGACCAGCGCTTCTGCGCTTCCGACTGCCGCTTGCGACCGGGACTACGACAGAGGAACCGCAATGACCGTGACAGAGGACAGCCAGGCGTTCGGCCCCGGCATCGATCCGGAACGACTGGCTCTCTGCCTCAGCGTGCTCGACGAGCTGGACAAGATCGACGTCGACCACCCGGACGCCGTCGCGGTCCGCCGCGCCACCGCCGGGGTCTACCGGACCGTGAAGCAACGCCGTCGCCAGGAGCGCCGGGCCGCCAAGACCGCCCATGACAAGGCGGTCACCGAGGCCACCGCCACCGGCTCCGCGGACCGCATCGACGACGAGACCCAGGGTGTGCTGCCCTCGTCCAGGGCCGGCGGGGAGATCGCGGGGATACTCCAGCGCCCCCGGTCCTGCTACATCTGCAAGACCCGGTATGTCGAGGTCGACGTCTTCTACCACCAGCTCTGCCGGGCCTGCGCCGCAGAGAACCGCTCCCGCCGCGATGCCAGGACCGACCTGAGCGGCAAGCGGGCGCTGCTCACCGGCGGCCGGGCGAAGATCGGCATGTACATCGCCCTGCGGCTGCTGCGCGACGGTGCGCACACCACCATCACCACCCGTTTCCCCAAGGACGCGGTGCGCCGCTTCAAGGCGATGCCGGACAGCGCGGACTGGATGCACCGGCTCAAGATCGTCGGCATCGATCTGCGCGACCCCGCCCAGGTCGTCGCGCTGGCCGACTCGGTTGCCGCCGCGGGGCCGCTGGACATTCTGATCAACAACGCCGCGCAGACGGTGCGGCGTTCTCCCCAGGCGTACAGCGAACTGGTCGCCGCCGAAGCAGCGCCGCTGCCCGTCGGTGAGTTGCCCTCCTCGGAGGTCATCGGAGCGTTCGGCAGCGGCGCTCAACTGACCCTGCCCAGTGCGCGCCCCGGCGGGCTCAGCGCCCAGGACGTCGCCGAGCTGGCGCTGGTCACCGGATCCGCCTCGCCGGCCAGGATCGAGGCCGGCACGGCGATCGACGCCGGTGGACTGGTACCGGATCTGCACGACACCAACAGCTGGATCCAGACGGTCGAGGAGGTGGACGCCGTCGAACTGCTCGAGGTCCAGCTCTGCAACTCCACCGCGCCCTTCATCCTCATCAGCCGGCTGCGTCCGGCCATGGCCGCGTCCGCCGCCAAGCGGAAGTACGTGGTGAACGTCTCGGCGATGGAGGGCGTTTTCAGCCGCGGATACAAGGGTGCGGGACACCCGCACACCAATATGGCGAAGGCCGCGCTGAACATGCTCACCCGCACCAGCGGCCAGGAGATGTTCGAGTCCGACGGCATTCTGATGACCGCGGTGGACACCGGCTGGATCACCGACGAGCGCCCGCACCCGGACAAGATGCGGCTCGCGGACGAAGGCTTCCATGCCCCGCTCGACCTGGTCGACGGCGCGGCCCGGGTGTACGACCCGATCGTGCGCGGAGAGTCGGGCGAGGATCTGCACAGCGTCTTCCTCAAGGACTACGCCCCAGCCAACTGGTAGGGCGGGGGCGTACTCCGGCGCCACGGATCGGGCGCTTCGGACACAGGCACATTCGACACAGGCACAGCGGCATCCGGGCGACTCCTCCCCGGATGCCGTTCTCGGGATCCGGGCCGATCATGGCCGAAGCGGCTCGCAGCTGAACGGCAGGCAAAGAAAACTTGGCCAACGGGTTCGGTCCCTATCGAGCGGAACCCCGCTCATTTGGTTACTCTGGTGGATGACGGACTTCCGATGGGGCCCTACCAGACTCCCCGGCCCGTTCTGGGACAGGCACGCACCGAGGCCGCGGTCCCGCCAGGAAACCGGCGCCACCGCGTCCGAACTGCCCTTGTCCATGCGGTTACGCGACACAGAGGAGTGCGCGGTGACATCAGAGACCATGACAAAGCGCGAGCAGCGTCCAGCAGAGCGCAGCGAGCGGGCCGGCCGGCCCGAGAAGCTGCTCTGCCTCGACGTCTGGGCCAGGTCGGCCCCCATCAGGCTGGCCGGTTACGAGGACGACCTCGCCGAGCCGCACATCCTGCAGGGGATCGACTGACGGTTGCCGTGCGCACTCCCGGCGCCCCGCGGCATCCTCACCGATGCCGCGGGGCGCCGGACGCATGTGTGCCCGGGCGGGTTCCGGTCGTTCTGCGCACCTCGAAGAATCGGGCAAAACGTGACACAGTGACCACATGGTTGAACGGGCACCGGGCGCTCTGTCCCTTCCTGCGGACTGGCCGGCTCATCCTGAATTGAGCCTCGCCCTCAACCGTATGGGCAGCTTCGACTGGGACCTGGACAGCGGGCTGATGCATCTCGATCAGGCCGCACTCGACGTGTTCGATCTCGACGCCGACGAGTACGACGGCCGCCCGGAGAGCCTCGCCTGCCGGGTCCCGTCCGACGAGGCATCCGGCCTCGACGCCCGTGTGTCGCAGGCGCTCAAGAACGGGAGCACGTATTACGGCGCGTACTTCCGCATCCACCGGCGCGACGGCTCGGCACGCTGGACCCACACCCAGGGTGTCATCCGCCGTGACGAGGACGGCAGGCCGCGCCGGATCATCGGCATCGTCAGACACGCGGCCCAGGAACTCGCCGACGCCTCGGTCCGCATCGCGCAGGACATCGAGGGCCGCCGCCGGGCGAGCGTCGTCGAGGGCACCACGGCGGCTCTCGCCCACGCCCGCACCGTCCGGGACGTCATCGACGTGCTCAGGGACTCCAGGGGGCTCGAGTATCTGGGAGCCAGCAGCCTGGTGATGGGACTGGTCGAGGCGGGCCGTATCCTGCTCGTCGCCGAAGGCCCCCGGGGCAGCTACGTGCCGGGCACCCGTTACACCCGGGTGGACGAGCGATCTCCGATGAGCGAGGTGATCCGGAACCTCGCTCCGCGGTTCATCGAATCGGCCGACGACTTCGCTGCCTCCTATCCGGAGCTGTGGCCGCACATCAACAGTCTCGGGCTGAGCGCGGCCGCCTATCTGCCGCTGATCGCGCAGGCCCGCCCCATCGGTGCGGTCGGGCTGCTCTACCGGGACAAGGTGGGCTTCAGCGCGGACGAGCGCAGTCTGCTGATCGCGCTGGGCAGCTCCATCGCGCAGAGTCTCCAGCGGGCCGTGCTCTACGAGCAGGAACACGATCTGGCCCAGGGTCTCCAGCAAGCCATGCTGCCACGCCTGATACCCGCCATCCCCGGTGCGCAGATCGCGGTCCGCTACCGCTCCGCGCGGATGGGGCGTGACATCGGCGGTGACTGGTACGACGTGATCCGGCTGCCCAACGGAAGAGTCGGGGCCGTCATCGGTGACGTGCAGGGGCACGACACTCACGCCGCAGCCGTGATGGGCCAGTTGAGAATCGTGCTGCGGGCGTACGCGGCGGAAGGGCACACCCCGGCGACCGTGATGGCGCGCGCCTCCGACTTTCTGCACGAGCTGGACACCGACCGCTTCGCGACCTGCCTGTACGCCGAGGCGGATCTCGCCACCGGCGTGGTCCAGTTGGTCAGGGCCGGGCATCTCGACCCCCTGCTGCGCGCGCCGGACGGAAGCTGCCGAAGCGTGCCGGCCGACGGCGGTCTGCCACTGGGTCTGTCCGGAGTGTTCGGCCGGCGGGAGTATCCGGTGGCCACAGCGGAACTGGACCCCGGGCACACCCTGGTGCTCTTCACCGACGGGCTTGTCGAACGGCCGGGCGCCGACCTCGAGGACGGGATGCAGTACCTCATCGGCATGGTCCGGAGCGGACCCCGGGATCTGCAGCTGCTCGCGGACCATCTGTGCGGCGTCGTCGACGAGCGGGGCGGCGAGGACGATGTCGCGTTGCTGCTGCTCCGACGCCAGAGCCTGGATGCGCCCCGGAGCACGCGGACGAGCTCGAGCTGGCCGCCGACGAGCTGACCGCGATCGCGGAACGAGTGGCAATGTGATGGATACCGAATGGTAACGGTAAGTATCGTCGTCGTACTTGACCGTAACCGACCCTTACCGCTTGACTGCTGAACCCGGGAGCTTGCCGGGGGTCGGCATCCGCCCACCGACGACATCGAGGATCTGTTGAGCTCCGAGCTACTGGCCCCGCTTGATCTCGCCTTCTGGCACCTCGAATCGGCCGAACACCCCATGCACCTGGGTGCTCTCGCGGTCTTCGAGGCCGCGCCGGACGCCTCCGACGAGCAGACTCTGGATCTCCTGGCGGCCCGCGCCGCTGCGATCCCCCGCCTGCGGATGTGCGTACGAGGTGTCTGGCTCCCGCTCGGCGGCGCTGCCTGGTCCGAGGACCGGCAGTTCGACGTGCGCCGCCATGTACGACTGGTCGGGCTCCCCGGCGGGGACTTCGCGACCGAGGTGAACCGACTCGCCGGGGAGCTGATGGAGCGTCCGCTGCGGCGGGGCCGGCCGCCCTGGGAGATGTACGTACTGACGGGTGCCGGCGCCGGCCGTTTCGCGGTGCTGGTCAAGCTGCACCACGCGCTGGCGGACGGAATGCGGGCCGTCGCGATCGGCGCCGGAATCTTCGACCAGATCGCCGATGACCGCACGGCAGGAGACAGACGGGTCCGCAGCGTGCCGCCCCGTTCCTGGCTGCCCGGGCCCCATCAGGTCGCCGGATTCGCCCGGGAGCGTATCGAGGAGTTCGGACAGGCCGTGGGGATCGGGGCGTCGGTGGTGCGGGCCAGCCGGCTCGACCTGTGGGGCGGCTCGGTGCTGGCCGCGCATTCCAGCGGCACCCGGCAGCTGGCCACTGCCGTCCTGGATCAGAAGACCGTCCTGAGCATCCGCAGGCGGGCGGGCGGCACCGCCAATGACGTACTGCTCGCCGTGGTCGCCGGCGGGCTGCGGCGATGGATGCTGGAGCGCGGTGAGCAACTGCCCTCGGCGGACCCGCGTGCGCTGGTGCCGGTGTCCCGGCGTCGCCCGGGTGCACCGCAGGGCTCCGGCAACACCCTCTCGGCGTATCTGCTGGGGCTGCCGGTCGCCGAGCCGGACCCCTGGCGGCGGCTCGGCGCGGTGCGCTGCGCCATGGACCGCAACAAGGCTGCCGGACCGCTGCGCGGAGCCGGTGCGGTGGCGGTACTGGCCGACCGGCTCCCCCCGCTGGCCCACCGTTTCGGTGCCCAACTGGCGGGTAACGCGGCGCGGATGCTCTTCGACGTCCTGGTGACCAGCGTGCCGCTGCCGCGCTCGACGCTGTCGCTCGGTGGCAGCCCGCTGCGGGAGATCTATCCGATGGCACCTCTGGCCCGCGGCCAGAGCCTCGCGGTGGCGCTTTCCGCATACGGTGGGCAGGTGCATGTCGGGGTGGTGGTGGACGGCAGGGCGATGCCGGATGCGGAACGGCTCGCGGAATTGTTCCCCGTGGAGCTGGCCGAACTGCTCGAGGCAACGAACGAGAGATAGCCGCAGAGGTGTTGACGCCTCCAGTGATCCGATGAATATTCGAACCATGCGGCGTACCAAGATCGGAAGCAGTTCGGTCGAAGTCACGGAACTCGCCTTCGGGGCGGCCGGTATCGGCAACCTGTACACACCTGTCGACCCGGCGGAAGCCCAGGCCACCGTGGACGCGGCCTGGAACGCGGGCATCAGGTACTTCGACACGGCACCGCACTACGGACTCGGTCTCTCGGAATGCCGACTGGGCTCGGCACTGCGTGACAGGCCCCGAGCGGAGTACGTCGTCTCGACCAAGGTCGGACGACTGCTCGAGCCCGGGCCCGGCCAGGGTGACGACCTCCGAAACGGTTTCGCCGTTCCGGCCTCGCACCACCGGGTCTGGGACTTCAGCGCGGACGGTGTGCGGCGCAGTATCGACGACAGTCTGGCCCGACTCGGCCTGGACCGTGTCGACGTCGTCTTTCTGCACGACCCCGACGACCACGGCGAGGACGCCTTCCGACATGCCTACCCGGCGCTGGAGAGTCTCCGCTCCGAGGGCGTGGTGGGCGCCATCGGCGCCGGTATGAACCAGACCCGGATGCTCACCCGTTTCCTCCGCGACACCGATGTGGACCTGGTGCTGTGTGCCGGGCGCTGCACGCTGCTCGACCGGTCCGCGTTCGACGAGCTGCTGCCCGAGGCTGCCGCTCGCGGCAGGAGCGTGGTGGTGGGCGGCGTCTTCAACTCCGGTCTGCTCGCCGATCCCAGGCCAGGAGCCAGGTACAACTACAGCGCCGCGTCCTCGGCCGTGCTGGACCGCGCACTGCGGATGAAGGCGGTCTGCGAGCGGCGCGGCGTGCCGCTGCGGGCCGCCGCGCTGCGCTTTCCGTCCCGTCATCCTGCCGTCGTGAGCGTGCTGACGGGTGCCAGGTCGGCCGCCGAGGTGAACGACGCCGCCGACTTGTTGCGTCTGCCACTGCCGGACGCGCTCTGGGACGAACTCTCCGCGATCCAGCAGTCGGGGGCGGTGGCCCGGTGAGAATCGTCGACGCCCACCACCACGTATGGGACCTGTCCGTCCGGGACCAGGACTGGCTCACCGGCCCCGAACTCGCGCCGTTGCGCAGGAATTTCGTTCTCGACGACCTTCTCCCGCCGGCCCGCGCCGCGGGCGTGCACGCCACGGTGGTCGTGCAGACCGTCACCGTCGCCGGGGAAACACCCGAACTCCTGGCCCTGGCAGCGGCCGGTGAACCGGTTGCCGGGGTCGTCGGCTGGACCGACCTGACCGCCCCCGGGGTCGGCGACACGCTTGCCGCTCTGCGGGAACTCCCCGGCGGCGACAAGCTCGTCGGGATCCGCCACCAGGTGCAGGGTGAACCGGACATCGCCTGGCTACTGCGCCCGGACGTGCGGCGCGGACTGGCCGCCGTCGCAGCCGCGGGGCTCGCCTACGATCTTGTCGTGCTGCCCCACCAGTTGCCGGTCGCGGCCGTGGCCGCGGCACAACTGCCCGAACTCACCTTCGTGCTCGACCACCTCGGCAAGCCGCCCATCGCCTCCGGCATCCAGGAACCGTGGGCTGCGGACATACGTGCCCTGGCCGCCCGGCCCAACACCGTGTGCAAGCTCTCCGGGATGGTCACCGAAGCGGGCCACGACTGGACGACGGAAGGGCTGCGCCCCTACGCCGACACCGTCCTTGAGGCATTCGGCCCGGAACGGCTGATGTTCGGCTCCGACTGGCCGGTGTGCACCCTCGACGCGTCGTATGCCGAGGTGGTCGACACGGCCCATCGACTCACCGTGAGGCTGAGCCCCGACGAACGCCGGCAGGTCTTCGAGACCACCGCCTCACGGGTCTACGGGATCTGAGGCCCCACCGACAACAGCCGCTTGCCGCCCGATGTGCGCACCTCGAAGTGATCGATCGCGTCCGGCGGGAGCGCGGCCGCGCCCTTCGCCTGCAGCGGTCCGCGCCTGCCCGCCGCCCAGGTCGCCACCGTCTGCACCTCTCCGGTCCAGCCCACCGCGACCAGGCTGCAGACCTCGTCGTGCGGAGCGTCCCGCACGTCGACCTCGACATCCGTTCCCCAGTCGGCCGACCGCACGGCCACCGCCGCCGATACCCCGGTGGTGCGGTCGGTGGCGGCCCACCGCACCCCGGCCCCCGGTCCGTCCCCGGCCGGCCGGGCGACCGAGAAAGTACCGCCGCCGGCCAGCACCACAGCCGCCGCCACCAGGGCCAGCCGCCGTGTGCGAACTGAGCGCCGACGGGCCCGCACCCCGTCGAGCAGTCGGTGCAGCAGCGCCTCGCTCGTCGGGACGCCGGGCTCCACGCCCGGTGGCAGTTGGCGCGCGTAATCCGCCAGCAATGCCTCCACACTGCCGAATTCCTCCAGCAGCACCGCACACCGGGGACAACCCACCAGGTGTTCCTCGAAGCGGAAGGCATCCGCCGGGCCAAGGACCCCGATGGCATACGCGCCGACAGCGCGGTGGAGTTCAGGTGACCTCATGCAGCCGTCCTTTCAGGTCACCTTCAGGTACGCGGCACACCGCCGAATCACTCACCCCGGCCCACGCGCCGGCACCCGCCCGGGTCGGAGTCCACTCCGGCGGCGGGACGCTTTCGACCTGGCGTGCTAGAACAGGTGGATCGCCAGGTGGCCCAGCGGCAGCCCCAACTGCCAAGCCGGGGTCCACACCTGAGGCCAGTCACCCTCCGCCGTATCGGGAGCCGCACCACCCGGCTCGACCGCGTCGAGGTCCGCTGCCAGCAGCTCGGTGTCCTCGAGCCAGTGCCAGGCCGCTGCGGCCAGCGGAAGATCAGGACCGCCGGAGCCCGTCGCTGCGAGCCGGTCGAGCCGTCCGCAGACCCACTCCCGCCAGCCGGAGTCGTAAGCCGTGAGCGACAGCCACTCGTCGAGCCGCGCCACCGTTCGGACATCGCCGGTTGCACCGTCCGAAAGGAAGACGGTCAGCGCAAGGGCGTCCCGCCCCGCCCGGTACTCGATCGTGGTCGGCGGCATCAGCTCACCGGTGCGCAGCAGTTCATCGGCGATGTACTCGGCGTACATCCAGGCCATCGGTACCAGCAGTTCGCCGTCGCCGGTCCCGTTGGTGCTCTCGGGACGCATCCCGTTTCGCCTCTTTCATACCTCGGCCAGGTGTCGCCCGGGATTGCCCAGGCACTCCAGAGTGCATTGAACCGGTGCTGGAGGCGGCGCGTGGCCAGAAGCGCAGGATTGGTCCGTGCGTACGCGGCCGGACCGGATAAGGGCTTGCAGGGAAGCAACACCTTGATTCCCTGCAAGCCCTTAGGGGACGACGGTGACCGGCCACCGGCCGGCCCGGACGAGCCGGACGGCCACCGACCCGATGATCCGGTGTCCGGCCGACTCCGAAGCGCCGACCACCACCGCGTCCGCCTTGAGCTCGTCGGCAGCGGTGACCAGACCGTTGTAGGGATCCCCACGGAAGGTGTGGAACTCCCAGCGCACAGCGAATATCCCCTTCACCCGCTCCGTCGCGGCCCGGAGTTCGGCCACCAGTTCTTCGGCAATCTCCCCGGTCGTGTCGGAAACGGGGGCCCCGAGCGAGGCCCCCGTCGACAGCACGGGCTGCACGTACACGATCGCGAGAAGCGCGTTCTGCCGTCGCGCGAGCCCCCCGGCATACGCGGCGGCACGCAGCGACGACTCAGAACCGTCTATGCCGGCAACGATCACTTTGGGACCGTCGGTACCGCGTTCGAACTGGTGAGGCTGCTGATCTGTCACGCGAGGAGGTTATCGCTTCTGCGTTCGGCCGCCTATTTCATGACCTGGGGGAAGAGATCGAGGAACGGTGCGGCGGTGGCCGAGATGCCACGGCCGAAGGGTGCGTCGAAATCCCAGATCAGGAACAGCAGGAACGCGATCAGCGCACTGAAGAGCCCGGCCAGCAGCAACTCCTTGGCGGAGCGCCGGATCTGCAGCGTGAAGATCAGTCCGACGGTGATCAGCGCACCGATGATCAGGCCGAACCAGACCACCCCCGGCATGGTCGCCCCCGCGTCCTGTCCACGGGAACTCCGGGCGTCGTCGGCCGCCGCCACCTGGTCCACCAGCGGCTGATACGCCTGACCCTCGTGGTCGTTCCGCGGCTTGTAGTCGGTGACATCCCTGCGTACCTGTTCGAGGAGCCGGCCGCCTTGGGGCGTGAGCTCGCCGTGTTCGCTCATGTGCTTCCACTCGGTGTCCAGCACATAGCTGACGTACGTGCCGACATCGGTGCGGATGCGTCCTCGGACCTCGGCCGGATAGACCGCGGAGCGCGCATCCACCTCGTGCAGGGCCTGGGCCTCCTGGCGTACGGATTCCTGCGCGGCGCTGCGGCCCTCCCAGACGCCCGCGATGGCGAGGCCCAGCACGATGGCGTAGATCACGCCGATCATCATCGTCATGTATTCGATGACGTCCGGAGTCTCCGAGGGGTCGTCGTCATCGCCGACGCGCCGATTGTTGAGAAAAGCGATGGTCAGGACGACGGCACAGGCGGCCGCCATCGCGATCGTGAGAACAAGCCATTCCGACAAGGGTGTCTCCGACGGTCAGCGGGAGGAGCGTGGACGGAGCACGGCCACGGCGAAGACCGCGGGAGCCGTGATCAGGAGCGTGAGGGTGACGATGGACGGCCCGTTCGACGGCTTCTTGCGTACCGGTGCCCGATAGTCCGGGAGCGCTACCGGCTTCGGCGACGGTTTCGGCCGCACCGACGGTCGGGGCGGAGGAGGTGGCGGAGGCGGTGGAACGGGCGGCGGGGCAGGCGCCGGGTGGTACACCGGCGGCGGGACGGGAGCCGGTGGCGGGGGAGGGGCCGGCGCGGGCGGCGGGGGTTTCGGCGCAGGCTTCGGCCCCGCCGAACAGCTGACGGCTCCGCTGCCGCCGACCGCCACCACGGTGCCCGGTGCGGCCTCCCCCGATTGGGAGATGGAGGCGTACGAGCAGTCGCTCGCAGCCGCCGGTACGGGAATCAGCGTCAGCCAGACGAAGGCTGCGGCGGCCACCAGCCGTGCGGCAAGCGGAATGAGCGTCCCCGGCGATCGGTCCATGCCGAGGAGCATGATCCAGGCCGCCGGTGGCCACTCCGCCATCGGCCCGGATTCGCCGGAACGAGGGGAGATCCACTGCTTTGTGTTTGGGGCGCCGAACTGAGCGTCGGCGTACCGGAATCAGGGGGTCGAGTAGCAAGCGCGCGGATGGTGTCGCCGACCGCCGTCTCGTCGAGCAGCTCCCGGAGCCCGGGTCGGTTGACCTATCTCGCGCTCCGTTGAACGGCAGGGGGTCCGCCACCCGTACCTAGGGCCAACTACGGCGCACACCGTGCGCCGCGACCCCCTAACAGACAGCAGGAGTTCACATGAATACCTGGCGGAACGCCTCACTCGCGGTGACGGCGGTGGCAGTGCTGGCGCTGACGACGGCGTGCGGTCAGGACAAGGGCGCATCGTCCCCCAACGGGCAGACCGTGGGCGACGCGCAGCCCGCCGGGCAGGCGGCAGATCAGCCGGGCGACGACGGGTACGGGACAGGCGGCGGATACGGGACGGGCGGCGGATACGGATCGGCCTCCGCCGCAGGAGACCAGAAGCCGGCCGGTCAGCTCGCCGTCTGGAACAGCAAGAAGCTGGGCAAGGTGGTCACGGACAGCGCGGGATTCACGCTCTACCGCTTCGACAAGGACACCGCGAGCCCGCCGAAGTCGAACTGCGACGGCGACTGTGCGAAGGCATGGCCGGCCGTGCCCGCCGGCAGTGTCACCCCGGCCCCCGGCACGGACGCCGCACTGCTCGGCGAGGTCACCAGGGCCGACGGCAGCAAGCAGCTCACGATCGCCGGCTGGCCGATGTACCGGTACGCGAAGGACACCGCGGCGGGTGACGCGAACGGCCAGGGTGTCGGCGGCACCTGGTACGCGTCGGCGCCCGACGGCAAGAAGGCGGCACCCGCCGCAGCGGGCGCCACGGCGGCGGGTTCGGCGGACTCCCTGCCCGGGCTCTCGGTACGGAAGGACCCGAAGCTCGGCAACATCATCGTGGACAAGCGGGGGATGACGGTCTACCGCCTGACGAAGGACTCCGCCTGGCCGATGAAGTCGGCGTGCACCGGGGCCTGCCTGTCGAAGTGGCCGGTCGTCGCGCCGGTGCCGAAGGACCGGACGGCCGGCATCATCAAGAAGGGCTTCGTCACCTTCAACCGCCCCGACGGTCTGAAGCAGCAGTCGATCAACTGCTGGCCCGTCTACACGTTCTCCGGGGACATCAAACCCGGCGACACCAACGGTCAGGGGGTCGGCGGCACCTGGTACGCGATCACGCCCGAGGCGAAACTGGTGGGTGCCGGGAAGTAACGGATCCAGTACCCTGCGCCCTACCGCGTTGCGCCGGCCCCTTTGCTCCGTGCCTTCTTTCCGGTACTCCGGCCCGTTCCTGCACCCCCACGCAGGGACGGGCCGGGCGCACTTGCCAGCGGCGTGTGACCAATAACGGACCGCCAATTTCCGTTTTCGCTCGCTCTCTTGCCGGTGGGTCAGTAGATTCGGCTCGAACACTGGCCATGGACATGGCCGGGCCGTCGTGCCGACTCGTTGGAGACATTGATGGAGCGTCCTGCCTGGGCCCCGCAGGGCATCGATCTTTCGGTGCCCAGTGTGTCGCGGATCTACGACTACTACTTGGGCGGTTCGCACAATTTCGAGGTGGACAGGGAAGCCGCCCGCAAAGCCATGGAGTTCATGCCGGGCCTGCCCAAGGTGATGCAGGCGAACCGTGCCTTCATGCGCCGCGCGGTCCGATTCGCGGTCGACCGGGGAATCACGCAATTTCTGGACATCGGTTCCGGTATCCCCACCTTCGGAAATGTCCACGAGGTAGCCCAGGCGGTCGCCCCGGAGTCCCGAGTGGTCTACGTGGACCACGACCCGGTCGCTGTCGCCCACAGCAAGGCCGTGCTGGAAGGCAACGACCTGACCGCTGTGGTCGCCGCCGATCTGCGCAAGCCCCAGGACATCCTGGACAGCCCGGAGGTCGGGGAACTCCTCGACCTGAACCGGCCGGTGGCGCTGCTGCTGGTCGCCGTGCTCCACTTCATCGAGGACGCCGACGACCCGTCCGCGGCCGTGGTGGCACTGCGGGACGCCCTGGCGCCCGGCAGCGTGCTGATCGTCACCCACGCTTCGTACGAGGGCATCCCCGTACCGCAGGAACAGGCCGGCGGAGCGGTCGGCGTCTACAAGAACATCCGCAACCCGCTGGTCATGCGTACCCGCGAGGAGGTCGCCCGGTTCTTCGACGGGTACGAACTCGTGGAGCCGGGCCTGGTCAAGATGCCGGAGTGGCGGCCCGACACACCGGTCGACCAGGAGGATCCGTACGCCTTTTCCGGCTACGTCGGTGTGGGGCTCAAGGCGTGAACATGCCGCAGCGGAAGTCGGGATCCACCGCGGACCAGGACAGCCCCGAGGACAGACTGGGCCGTTTTGCGACCATCTGGAGCCGGGCCATCTTCCCGTCCACCGCCACCTCCCTGACCAGGCCCGAGTTCGAGAAGCACCTGCTGCCGCTGGCCCGCCGGCTGAGCGACGCCCTGCACGCCTGGCCCTTCGACCCGTCCCCCGCGCATCGGGTCGGGGCCGATCTGGTCGCCGCGCACTGCACCGACCCCGACGCGCTCAGCCACACCCTCGGAGTGGTCGACTCCTATCTGGTGCTCTACTGCGGCAGCAGCGCGGTATCGGCCGAGTTGACCCCCGAGGAGATCCGGGCGCGCTGCGCCCGTCTGCAGCACGCCATCGCGGCCGGCTTCTCGAAGGCGCTGCGGGAACGCACCCTCACCGAGCAGGAAGCCATCGCCCGCTCGGCGCTCTCCGCACGCAGCGCCGCCGAGTCGGCGCTGCACGTCACCGAAACCCGGTTCCGCGCGGTGTTCGAGGACGCGGCGATCGGTATCGGCATCGCCGACCTCGACGGGAACATCCTGGAGGTCAACGATGCCCTTCTGCAGATGTTCGGCGGCCTCGACCATCACGTACGCAGCCGCAAAGTGAACGAGTGGGTGCACCCCGAGGACGCTCCTCAGGTGTGGGGCCTGCATGCAGAGCTGGTGCGCGGGGAGCGCGAGCACTATCGGGTCGAAAAGCCTTACTACCGCAATGACGGCACGGTCCTGTGGACGAACCTGACCGTGTCGCTGCTGCGTGACGCGGAGGGCCGGCCGCAGTACCAGCTCGCGCTGATGGAGGACACCACCGAGCGCCGGCTGCTCAATCTGCGGCTGCGCTACGAAGCGACGCACGACGCGCTGACCGGCCTGCCCAACCGGACCTTGTTCTTCGAGCGGCTCGACAAGGCGCTCGCCGCCAAGAACGGGACCCGATTCGGTCTGTGCTATCTCGACCTGGACGGCTTCAAGGCGATCAATGACTCACTCGGCCACTCGGCCGGTGACCGGCTGCTCGTCGAGGTGGCCGACCGGTTGCAGAGCTGCGCGACCGCGTCCGGCGAGATGGTGGCCCGGCTCGGCGGCGACGAGTTCGTGGCCCTCACCACCGGGGACGACACCGCACACGAGGTCGAGGAGCTCGCGGCGCGCATCCTGTCGGCGCTGGCCACTCCCATCCGGATCGACGGCCGGGAGCTCACCGTCCGGGGCAGCATCGGCGTCGTCGAGGGACCGTCCGGTATGCAGAGCCCCGCCGAGGTGCTGCGCAGTGCCGACATCACGATGTACCGGGCCAAAGCCGCCGGCGGTAACCGGTTCCAGCTGGCCGATGCGGAGGCGGATGCCCGGGCCATCACCCGGCACGGACTGACCACCGCCCTGCCCACGGCGCTGGAGCGCGGCGAGTTCTTCATCGAGTACCAGCCGCTGGTGCATCTCGGCGACGGCAGCGTGCACGGCGCGGAAGCCCTGGTGCGCTGGTCGCATCCGCAGCACGGAGTGCTCGGACCCGACCGGTTCATCTCGCTCGCCGAGCACACCGGGCTGATCGTGCCGCTGGGCCGCTGGGTGCTGGAGGAGTCCGTGCGGCAGGCCAGGGGCTGGCAGCAGCGGCATCCGGCGCACCACGACGGCGGTCCGCTGCGGATCAATGTGAACCTCTCGCCCACTCAGCTCTACCATCCCGGGCTGGTCGCCGACACGGTCGCCGTGCTCGAACGCACCGGCCTGGACCCCGGCGCGCTGTGCCTCGAGGTGACCGAATCGGCGCTGATCGGGGCGGACGACGATCTCCTGAAGCCCCTGCGGCAGTTGGCCGACATGGGGGTGGACATCGCACTCGACGACTTCGGAACCGGTTACTCCAACCTCGCGAATCTGCGCAGGCTGCCGGTGAGCGTGCTGAAGCTGGACCGCTCCTTCACCCAGTCGATGCAGCAGCTGCCCGCCGACCCGGTGGATCTCAAGATCGTCGAGGGGATCGTCGCGCTGGCACACAGCCTGCAGCTGGCAGTCACCGTGGAGGGGGTGGAGACCGGGACGCAGGCCGAGCAGCTGCGCGACCTCGGCTGCGACACCGCCCAGGGCTGGTACTACGCCAGGCCGGGCGCACCCGACCGGATTCACAGTCTGTCGCTGGCCGACGCCGTGTGACTGGCGAGCAGTACGTCCTGCAGAACGCGCGCCGCACGCGGTGGCGCGACGTCGCTGCGGTGCGCCAGCGCGATCGTACGCCGAAGTCCCGGGCGGGCCAGCGGTGTCACCCGTAGTCCGCTCCCGGCCCGCGCGGCGATCATGCTGGGGACCACGGCGACACCCAGCCCGGCGCGCACGAAACCGAGTACCGCGTCCATCTCGCCGCCCTCGACGGTGAAATAGGGTTCGAAACCGGCCGCCCGGCAGGCCGACAGGGTGAGATCCCGCAGGTCGTACCCGTGCCGGAACATCACCATCGGCTCCCCTTCGAGATCGGTGATCCGCAGCGGTGAGCGTGGGGCGCCGGCTGCCGTCGACGACACCACGACGAGATCCTCCCGGAGCAGTTCGATCGTGGTGAGCGCGGGGGAGGGGGTGGGCAGCGGCAGCACCACCAGGGCCAGATCGAGTGCGCCGCGCGCCAGTTCCCGTACGAGATCGTGCGAGCCGCCCTCCTCGATCAGCAGCTGGATACCGGGGTGCTGGTCGTGGAAGGCGCGCAACACGTCCGGCAGCAGTCCGGTGCACAGACTCGGCGTCGCACCGAGCCGGACCCGGCCCCGGCGCAGCTGCGCCAGCTCCTGCACTTCATGGCGGGCCGTCTCCGCGTCGGCCAGGATGCGGCGGGCGAGCGGGAGCAGGGTCTCGCCGGCCTGGGTGAGAGCGATATTGCCCCGCGCCCTGCTGAACAGCTCCGCGCCCAGCTCCTTCTCCAGCGCACGGATCTGCTGGGAGAGCGACGGCTGAGCGACATGGACCTCCTCGGCGGCGCGGGTGAAGTGCCGGGTCTCGGCGACGGCGACGAAATAACTGAGCTGCTGGAGCTGCATACGGCCCACCCTAACGCCGCGATAGCGCATGGCTATGGACATGAGGTATTCCATGTCTTGGACCTCTTGCCCGGTGTCGCCGTAACGTCTCTTGCCATGGCACTGGCAACGAAGACGGAGCGAAGGCCGTCCCTGGCTCGGACGGTCTGGGGTTCGACCGTCGGCAAAAAGACGATCATGGCTGGGAGCGGCCTGATCATGCTGTTGTACCTGGTCGTCCATATGCTGGGGAACCTCAAGATCTTCTTCGGTTCGGGGGACTTCAACCACTACGCGCACTGGCTGCGCACCATCGGTGAGCCGTTCCTGCACTACGAGTGGGCGCTGTGGATCATCCGAGTGGTGCTCGTCGCAGCGGTGGTGCTGCACGCCGTCTGTGCCTACCAGCTCAGCCGCAGGGACGTGCGGGCCCGCCCGGTCGCCTATGCGCACAAACGCGGACGCGCCAGCTACGCGACGCGCACCATGCGCTGGGGCGGCATCATCCTGGCGCTCTTCATCGTCTGGCACCTGCTGGACCTCACCACCCTCACGGTGAACAGCAACGCCCAGCCGGGCCACCCGTACGAGAACGTCGTCGCGACCTTCAACACCTGGTACGGCGATGTCATTTACATCGTCGCGATGCTCGCACTCGGCCTGCACATCAGGCACGGCTTCTGGAGCGCGGCACAGACTCTCGGCGCGGGGAAGCCCACCCGTGACCGGGTGCTCAAGACCACCGCCAACGTTCTCGCGTTGGTGCTCACGGTGGGATTCATCTCCGTACCCGTCGCCGTCATGACCGGAGTCGTGAACTGACATGACCGAACCCCACATGACCGAACCCCACATGAACGACTATGCGCGGTACCGGACCGGCGCTCCGGTCGTCGACACCAAGGCCCCGCGCGGCCCGGTCGCCGAGCGGTGGGACACCCGTCGCTTCGAGGCCAAGCTGGTCAACCCGGCCAATCGCCGCAAGCACACCGTGATTGTCGTCGGCACGGCCTGGCCGGCGGCTCCGCAGGCGCCACCCTCGCCGAACAGGGCTACCACGTCGTGCAGTTCTGCTATCAGGACTCCCCGCGGCGGGCCCACTCCATCGCAGCGCAGGGCGGCATCAACGCCGCGAAGAACTACCGCAACGACGGCGACTCCGTCTACCGGCTGTTCTACGACACCGTCAAGGGCGGGGACTTCAGGTCCCGCGAGTCCAACGTCCACCGGCTCGCCCAGATCTCCGTCGAGATCATCGACCAGTGCGTCGCCCAGGGCGTGCCCTTCGCCCGGGAGTACGGCGGACTTCTCGACACCCGCTCCTTCGGCGGGGTGCAGGTCTCGCGCACCTTCTACGCCCGCGGCCAGACCGGCCAGCAGCTGCTGCTCGGCGCCTACCAGGCGCTGAGCCGGCAGATCGCGGCGGGCAACGTCGAGATGCACCCGCGCACCGAGATGCTCGACCTGATCGTCGTCGACGGCAAAGCCCGCGGCATCGTCGCCCGGGACCTGATCACCGGGAAGATCAGCAGCTACTTCGCGGACGCGGTGGTGCTGGCCAGCGGCGGTTACGGGAATGTCTTCTATCTGTCGACGAACGCCATGAACTCCAACGCGACCGCGGTCTGGCGGGCCCACCGGCGCGGTGCCTGGTTCGCCAACCCGTGCTTCACCCAGATCCACCCCACCTGCATCCCGCGTACCGGGGACCACCAGTCCAAGCTCACCCTGATGAGCGAGTCGCTGCGCAACGACGGCCGGATCTGGGTCCCGAAGGCGAAGGGCGACAACCGCCCGGCCAACCAGATCCCCGAGGGCGAGCGCGACTACTACCTGGAGCGCACCTACCCGTCCTACGGCAATCTGGTGCCCCGCGACATCGCGTCACGCGCCGCGAAGAATGTCTGCGACGAAGGCCGCGGAGTGGGACCGGGCGGGCAGGGTGTCTACCTGGACTTCGCCGACGCGATCGCCCGGATGGGCCGCAAGGCAGTCGAGGAGAAGTACGGCAACCTCTTCGACATGTACGCGCGCATCACCGCCGAGAACCCGTACGAGACGCCGATGCGCATCTACCCGGCCGTGCACTACACGATGGGCGGGCTCTGGGTCGACTACGACCTGCAGACCACCGTGCCCGGTCTGTTCGCGATCGGCGAGGCCAACTTCTCCGACCACGGGGCCAACCGGCTCGGGGCCTCGGCGCTGATGCAGGGCCTCGCCGACGGGTACTTCGTGCTGCCGTCCACCATCAACGACTACCTGGCCCGCAACCCGCACCACGACGAGGTCGACGCGGACCACCCGGCCGTCGTCTCCGCGATCGCGGAGACCGAGGACCGGCTCCATCTGCTGCTCTCCGTCGACGGGGACCGCACCGCAGACTCCTTCCACCGTGAGATCGGTGAACTGATGTGGGAGTTCTGCGGGATGTCCCGTACCGAGGAGGGGCTGCGCAAGGCCCTCGACCGGCTGCCGCAACTCCGCGAGGAGTTCTGGCGCCGGATCAAGGTGCCGGGCACCGGCAAGGAGTTCAACCAGTCGCTGGAGCGGGCCAACCGCGTCGTCGACTATCTGGAGCTCGCCGAGCTGACCTGCCTCGACGCCCTGCACCGGGCCGAGTCCTGCGGCGGCCACTTCCGGGAGGAGTCGCAGACACCCGAAGGCGAGGCCGAGCGCCGGGACGAGGAGTTCTCCTACGCCGCGGCCTGGGAGTTCAGCGGTACCGGAGAGGCACCCGTGCTGCACAAGGAAGACCTGGTCTTCGAGTACGTCCACCCCACTCAGCGGAGCTACGCATGAGGCTCACCCTGCGCGTCTGGCGCCAGCAGAACGCGACCACCGACGGCGCCATGACCACCTACCAAGTCGACGGCGTCTCGCCGGACATGTCGTTCCTGGAGATGCTCGACACCCTCAACGAGGAACTCACCGTCAAGGGCGACGAACCCGTCGCCTTCGACCACGACTGCCGCGAAGGCATCTGCGGCGCCTGCAGCCTCGTCATCAACGGTGACGCCCACGGCCCCGAGCGCACCACCACCTGCCAGCTCCACATGCGGGCCTTCCAGGACGGCGACACCATCGACGTCGAACCGTGGCGTGCTTCGGCCTTCCCGGTCGTCAAGGACCTGGTGGTCGACCGCTCGGCCTTCGACCGGATCATCCAGTCCGGCGGCTATGTCAGCGCCCCGACCGGCGCGGCTCCCGAAGCGCACGCCACGCCCGTGCCCAAGCCGGACGCCGACTTCGCCTTCGAACACGCCGAGTGCATCGGCTGCGGCGCCTGCGTGGCGGCCTGCCCCAACGGATCGGCGATGCTCTTCACCTCGGCGAAGGTCAACCATCTCAACGTGCTGCCGCAGGGCGCGCCGGAGCGGGAGACGCGGGTGCTGGACATGGTCGCGCAGATGGACGAGGAGGGCTTCGGCGGCTGCACCCTCACCGGCGAGTGCGCCACCGCCTGTCCCAAGGGAATCCCGCTGCCCTCGATCACCGCGATGAACAAGGAGTGGCTGCGCGCCACCCGCAAGGTCAGCCGCTGACGTCCGGCCACTGGAAGCGTCGCCCGGCGGCGATCAGCGCGAGGCAGCGATCCGCGCCAGCCGCCGGTACGAGTCGAGCAGGGCGGTGCGGTCGTACGTACTCGTGGTGACCAGGAACTCGTCGGCGCCACTGCGGTCGAGGAGCTTCTCCAGGCCGTCCGCGACCTCGTCCTCGGTGCCGTGCAGTTGTCCGCGCTGCGCCTCCTCGAAGAGGGCGCGCTCGCGTCCGGTCATCCGCAGGCCCGGGATCGTCTGGGCGGGGACGAGCGGCGGGAACTCGCCGTGCGTCCGGGAGTACGCGGTGGACCATGCCTCGGGCAGCAGGATCCGGCGGGCCTGTTCGGTGGTGGCCGCCACCGCCACCGTGCCGGAGAGCACGACGTACGGCTGCTCGCCCCAGGCGGACGGCCGGAAGGCGTCGCGGTAGCCGTCGACGGCGCGCAGCATCTCGTCCTCGCCGCGGACGGCGGCGATCACCAGGGGCAGTCCCGCCGCGGCCGCGACCTGCGCGCCCGCGCCCGTCGCCAGCACGAAAGCGGGGATATGCAGCCCTTCGGCCGGCCGGGCGTGTACGTGGGGATGTGCGGACTGCTCGCCGGAGAAGTAGCCGAGCAGTTCGGCCACCCGGGTGGCGAACTCCTCGGCGTCCTTCTTGCCGTGACCGAGAGCTCTGCGTATCCCGTCGGTGAACCCCACGGAACGGCCGAGACCCATGTCGATCCGGCCGGGGAAGAGCGACTCCAGCACGCCGAACTGTTCGGCCACCACCAGCGGCTGGTGATTGGGCAGCATCACCCCGCCGGTACCGACCCGGATCGTCGAGGTCGCTGCCGCCACGGCAGCGGCGAGGACCGTGGGAGCGGAGCCCGCGACGCCCGGCACACTGTGATGCTCCGAGACCCAGAACCGGTGGTATCCGAGAGCCTCGGCCTGCTGTGCGAAGCGCACGGTGTCACGCAGCGCCCCGGGACCGTCGTGCCCGGCGCGGACGCGCGAGCGGTCGAGTACGGAGAAGCGGGTGGCGGAGATGGCGGAACTCACACAGGGTTCAACGCATCGGCAGGTCCCGCATTCCCCGCTCCGGCCGTGGCCCGGCAGCCGGCCTCAATCGCCGTCCTCGAGCCGGAAACCGACCTTGAGGCCGACCTGGTAATGCTCGATCCGCCCCTCCACGATGTGGCCGCGGACCTGGGTGACCTCGAACCAGTCGAGCTCGCGCAGCGTCCGGGAAGCCCGGGTCACGCCGTTGCGGATGGCTTGGTCGATGCCCTCGTGTGAGCTGCCGACGATCTCCGTCACCCGGTAGGTGTTATCCGACATGGCGTCGCACTCCTTTCGCCCCGTCGCTCGACGGTGGATTACTCCACGGTGCCCCACCTGCCCGCGCTCCGCGAGACGTCGTGCCACGTCACAAGCCGCTTACGACAGGGCGGTTACCCCTTGACCGCGGCGATTGGTCTGTACCAAACTCCCCTCAATACCCGGTCAAGCCGTCTGAGCTTCCCCCACGTCGGGTCATGAACTGCCGTTTCCATACGCAGAGGTGACCTTCGTGAAATACCGCCATGTCGTGAAGGGCCGTTTCGGCCTCGTCTGCACGGCCCTGCTCTCGGTCATGTCGCTCACCTCCTGCGGTTCGCTGCCGGGCACCGGCGGCCATTCCAGGACCGTGCGGGTCTGGCTGATGAAGGGCAGCGCGTCCGACGAGTTCATCCAGCAGTTCACCAAGGACTTCGAGAGCAAGCACCGGGACACCCGCCTGGACATCCGGATCCAGGAGTGGGGCGGCATCGGCGCGAAGGTGAACGCCGCACTGAAGGACGGGCCGAAGACCACTGGGGGCCCCGACGTGATCGAGGTGGGCAACACCCAGGTCGCCATGTACGCGGACAGCGGGGCCCTGCGCGATCTCACCCTCGAATCGGTCCGGGACCTCGGCAGCAAGGACTGGCTTCCCGGGCTCGCCGACCCGGGAAGCATCAACGGCGCACAGTTCGGCATCCCCTGGTACGCGGCCAACCGGGTCGTCGTCTACAACAAGGATCTCTTCAGGAGCGCCGGGATCACCGAGCTGCCCCGGACCCGCAAAGAGTGGATCAAGGACACCGAGCAGCTGGACCAGGGCGATCAGCAGGGAATCTATCTGGCCGGCCAGGACTGGTACACCCTCTCCGGTTTCATCTGGGACGAGGGCGGCGAACTCGCCGTCGAGTCGGGCGGCCTGTTCACCGGCGCCCTGGACACCCCGGCGGCGCTCCGGGCCATGGACTTCTATCGGCGCCTGCAGGCACTCGGCGACGGCCCCAAGAACGCCGACGAGGCGCACCCCCAGCAGGCCGACGTCTTCGCGGGCGGCAACATCGCCCAGATCATCGCCGTGCCCGGCACCGCGCAGGCCATCGTGAAGAGCAATCCGGAACTCAAGGGCAAGCTCGGGTTCTTCCCCATCCCCGGGAAGACGGCCGGAAAGCCGGCCGCGGTGTTCACCGGCGGCTCCGACCTGATCATCCCGGAAAAGGCCGACGACGCCGACGCGGCGGTCGATGTCGTCGAAGCCCTGGCGGGCGAGAAGTGGGAAACCGAGCTGGCCAGGACCATGAGCTACGTCCCCAACAAGACCACCCTGGCCGGCGCCGTCAAGGGCGAGGAGGGCACCGCGGCGATGGCCGCGGGCGCCGCCCGCGGGCGGGCCACCCCGAACTCGCCGCAGTGGGCGGCGGTCGAGGCGGACAACCCGATCAAGCCGTACATGACGAAGGTGCTCAACGGCGAGGACCCCGGCACAGCCGCGAAGGCCGCGTCGAAACTGCTCACCGACGAGCTGGTGGAGCGCTGAGCGACAGCGCGAACCTCCCCTCGGTGTCGGTCCACCAGTGCCGGAGTTCCAGGCCGGCGGCGGACAGCTCGGACCGGACGCCGTCCTGCCGGAACTTCGCCGACACCTCGGTGCGCATCTCCTCACCGGCGTCGAAGTGCACCACGAGATCGAGCTCCGGGATCTTGACGGTGAGCGCCCTGTTGGCCCGCAGGCGCATCTCGATCCACTCGTTCTCGCTGTCCCAGACGGCGACATGGTCGAACGCGGCCGGATCGAAGTCGGCGCCGAGCTCGCGGTCGATGACGCTCAGCACGTTCTTGTTGAACGCGGCGGTGACACCGCTCCGGTCGTCATAGGCGGGCACCAGCACGGACTCGTCCTTGACCAGGTCGGTGCCGAGCAGCAGGGCGTCGCCGGGCTCCAGCCGTTCCCGCACGGCGCGCAGAAAGGCGGCACGCTCGGTGGGCAGCAGATTGCCGATCGTCCCGCCCAGGAAGACGACGAGCCGGGGGCCCGGGGTGCGGGGCAGTGTCAGCTCGCGGGTGAAGTCCGCGATCAGCGCGTGTACGGAGAGGGCCGGCCGCTCGGCGAGCAGCGCGTCGGCGGCAGCGCTCAGCGCGCTCCCGCTGACGTCCACCGGAACGTACGCCTCCATGCCGGGCAGCGCGTCGAGCAGGTGACGGGTCTTCTCGGAGGAGCCCGAACCCAGCTCGATCAGGGTGCGCGCGCCGGTGGCGGCCGCTATCTCGTCCGCGCGGGCGAGCAGGATCTCCCGTTCGGCGCGGGTCGGGTAGTACTCGGGCAGCGCCGTGATCTCCTCGAAGAGCTCGCTGCCCCGGGCGTCGTAGAACCACTTCGGCGGCAGCGTTTTCGGCGTACGGGACAGGCCGTGGAGCACATCGGCACGCAGTGCGGCATCGGTGGCATCCTCCGGCAGGGTGCGGGTCAGCTGAAAAGGGCTCACGCGGGGGGCTCCTTGAGAGGGGTGAGCAGGACGTCGGTGGGGGTCGCCTCCAGCAGGGTGCGGTCCGGGACCCGGTGCCAGCGTGGATCGTCGTCGTAGGGCTCGGAGGCCACCACCGTGCGGCGGCCCGGTTCAGCGAGATACCAGAGTGTGTCGCCCCAGGCCGTCGCGGTGATGCACGCGCCGTCCGTCAGCAGCAGGTTGAGCCGCGAGCCGGGCGCCGCGGCGGCGAGGTCGAGCACGGTGTCGGCCAGTGCCTGGCCCGCCCCGTCGCCCTCCCGCAGCCGGTGCAGCACCAGTGCCCAGACCAGCGCCGAATCGCAGCGCGACTCCATGGCGAGCAGTTCGACCACCGGGAGGGACGCGGCCTGCGACGCGGCGGTCACCGGCCAGCCGGTCAGCGCACCGTTGTGACTGAACAGCCAGCGGTCGGCGGCGAAGGGCGCGGCCGCGGCCTCACCGTCGGCTCCGGGCGCGGTGGCGTCCCGGACGGCGGCCAGCAACGCGCGGCTGCGCACCACCCGGGCCAGATCGGCGAACGACAGGTCGGCCCAGATGGGCCCGGCGCGCCGATAGCGGGCCGGGACCGGGTCGCCCTCGGCATACCAGCCGACGCCGAAACCGTCCGCGTTCACCGTTCCGTACCGCTGGTGGCGCGGCGCCCAGGACTGGCGCACCAGACCGTGCACGGGTTTCACGAGGACTTCGCCGAGCGGCTCCGCTTCACCGAGCGAGGCGATATGACGGCACATCAGGCATCCCTCGCGGTACGGAAGCCGGCGAAGATCTGGCGGCGGACCGGCAGGTCCCAGTTCCGGAACGTACCCCGGCAGGCCACTTCGTCCACCGAGAAGGCGCCGCCGCGCAGCACCTTGTGATCGGGGCCGAAGAACACTTCCGAGTATTCGCGGTAGGGAAAGGCCACAAAGCCCGGGTAGGGCAGGAAGTCGCTCGACGTCCACTCCCAGACGTCGCCGATCAGCTGTCGTACGCCGAGCGGCGACGCGCCGGCGGGATAGCTGCCGACGGGCGCCGGTCCCAGGTGCCGCTGGCCGAGATTGGCCCGCTCGGCTGTCGGCTCGGCGTCGCCCCAGGGGTAGCGACGGGAGGTGCCGGTCGCCGGATCGTGCCGGGCGGCCTTCTCCCACTCGGCCTCGGTCGGCAACCTGCGCCCCGCCCAGCGGGCATAGGCGTCTGCCTCGTACCAGCTCACGTGGAGCACCGGTTCGTCGGACGGTACGGGTTCGACGACCCCGAAACGGCGGCGCAGCCACTGACCGCCCTCCCGGCGCCAGAACAGCGGCGCTTCGAGCTCATGGCCGCGGACCAGATCCCAGCCCTGCTCCGTCCACCAGCGTGCGTCCCGGTAACCGCCGTCCTCGATGAAGTGCAGAAACGCGCCGTTGGTCACCGGCGCGGTGTCCATTCGGAAAGCCGGGACGAGGCGGCTGTGTGCGGGCCGCTCATTGTCGAGGGCCCACGGCTCGGTGGACGTGCCCATGGTGAACGGGCCGGCCGGGACGAGAACCTCGTCCGGGAGTCCGGTGGCGTCCGCCGGAGGCGGCGCCGGAGCGGTGAGCGCGGCGGGGCCGGTGCGCAACTGGTGGGTGATCAGCATGGTTTCGTCGTGCTGCTGTTCGTGCTGGGCGATCATCCCGAAGGCGAACCCGGCCTCGACCAGTGGCCGCCCCTGCAACGGGGTGCTTTCCAGGACGTCGAGAACCCTGCCGCGTACCTCGGTGGCATAGCTGCGGGCTTCGGCGGGGGCGAGCAGCGGCAGCGTGGGGCGGATCGCCCGGGGGTGCTCGAACGCGTCGTAGATCGAGTCGATCTCCGGGCGTATCGCCTCCCGGCCGGCGACCGCGCGCAGCAGCCACTGCTCCTCCTGGTTGGAGATGTGCGCCAGGTCCCAGACCAGGGGGGACATCAGCGGCGAGTGCTGCGCTGTCAGGTCACGGTCGTCGACGCATTCGGTCAGGGCGGTGGTGCGGCTGCGTGCGCCGGTGAGCGCCTTGAGCGCGCTCTGCCGCAGCGCCGTGGAGTCGTCGGTCATGGCCGGATGTCCTTCCGGTGGTCGAGCCGCTGAACAGGAGAGAGATCGGGGCCGAGCCCCGCATCGAGCACATCGTCGGCGGGGCAGCGGCCCCGATCGACGTAGCGGGACGTGAACGCGGCGACCGCGTTCTGCACCGCCGTGGATGCGCCCATCCGGGGGAGCGCGTCCAGTGCCGCGTCGAAGCAGACCGCGGCAACGGCGCGCAGCTCCGGATCGGCGAGGCCGGACCGGGCGGCGTTCGTCCACAGCGGATTGCGTGGCGCCCGGCAGGGGCCGGCGATCTCGGCGAGGGGTTTGACGGCCCGGTACACGGTCTCGGCCGCCGCCGGGTCGTCGAAGAGCGCGGTGGTCACTGCCAGCGGCACGATCCAGCCGTCCTCGCCGGACTGGGCGTCGATCATGCGCAGTTCGAGATGTCCGCGCGGCCGGACCGGTGGGAAGAGGGTGCTCATGTGGTAGTCGAGATCCTCGCGGGTCGGTGGTCTCGGCAGGCCGGTGCGCACCCAGGTGCGGAACGTCAGGTCCTCCGGCGTCGTCCAGGGGCCCTTGTCGTCACGGATGCACATCACCGGCGCGTCCAGCACATGCGCGGCCCAGGCCTCCCGGGGCTCCGCGCCGGGGGCCGGGGCCAGCGAACGGACCGGATCGAGATCGGCCCACTGGGACTGCCGGGTGGACAGCCAACCGGTGCGGCGCCGCTGCCGGAGCGGCGAATTGGCGAAGGCCGCCACCAGGACCGCGCCCAGCAGATGTGCCAGCTGCCAGCGTCTCCCGTAGCCGAGCGGACCCGGCTCCTCGTTCCCGGCGTCCAGGCAGACCTGGATCGACGCGGACCCGCACATCATGGCGCGGCCCGCGGCCCCGTTCCGGTCCAGACAGGCTTCCATCGCGTCATAGCGAGGTTCATGCAGCAGCCGGCGAGGGGCGTGCCAGGGGTCCTGGCCGAGTCCGGTGAGTATCAGGCCCTGACCGCGCAGGACACTGCGTACGGCGTCCAGATCCGCGGAGACGGACCCGATGCATTCGGTGAGGGACGTGGCGGGAAGCGAGCTGAGCTCCAGCTGGCCGCCGGGTTCGAAGGTGAGCGCGGCGGCGAGCGGCAGGGCGCGCACCGCGGCATGGGCTTGTGCGATCCGGGCTTCGGACAGCGGAAGCCGGGGATCGCGCAGATCGTGGACGAGCCATTCGAGCTCGACACCTATACGTCGCGGTGGGCCCGTTTTGAAGCAGATACATCGGAGCAGGTCCTCCGCGTCCACTTCGCTGAGCTGGGGTAGGGACATGATCGGCTCCTCGGTTTTGAAGATACCGGCAAGCCTCCTCCGGTGCCTTCCGAAGGACGCTCCGTCCTACCTAAGCCACTGCCGGCGGTCCGCACAAGTGGGCCACGGACGGACCCGATCGCCGTTGCACGGACGTTCATTTCGTGCTCACCGTGGCCGGACCGCCTGGCCGAACCGCCTGGGCCGAACCTCCTGGCCGGCCGCGCGCCTGCTCAGCTCCAGCCGTACCGTTCCTTCAAACGCCGCACGACCGCGTCGAACCGCGGCCGGTCCAGAGCGCACGCTTCCCGCCGCATGCCGTCCTCGTGGACCCGCAGCACCCGGTCGAGATCCACCCAGGAGTCGCGGCCTTCCCGGTCCCACGGGCCGGCGCCGATGGCCAGCCACTCGCGGTCCCGGTCATGGCGCTTGCTGGAGAGCCGCACGGCCAGCAGGGTGCCGGCCGCCTCGCGGGCCACCACCAGCACCGGACGGTCCTTTCCGCGGCCGTCGTTCTCCTCGTACGGCACCCAGGTCCAGACGATTTCGCCGGGGTCCGGATCGCCGTCGCGGTCCGGCGCGTAGGAGGTGCGCACCGGACCGATGGCCCGGGGTTCCGCCTCCGTCGTGGCGTGCGGGCCGGTGCTGCCCGGCAGGTCTGCGTGTGCATCGCGACAGGTCGTCATCCGGGTCACGTTAGAGCCTGGACGGAGCATCCCGCGGGGCGGGTCCCGGGTTCCGGCCGCAGGCTCGCTCCATGGTCATTTCGCAACCATGCCGCCCGGGCCGTCGTTCACTGGCCGCGCTCGTCTGTGTGCTGCTGGCAGCACTTCCCGCCATTTTGGCGTTCTCCGCGCCGTCGGATCCGCCCCCGGCAGGCTCCTCCCGCGGCGCAGCGGCGCCGCGGACCGCCTCGGCCTGGCTGCCGTACTGGGACGTGGAGGCCGCGTACCAGGACGCGCTGAGCCATGCGGGTCAACTGCACACCGTCAGCCCCTTCTGGTACAAGATCGCCTCGGCCGGCCGGCTCGAAGGACACCCCGGCGCGGGCGACGCCCGGATCGTCGAAGGGCTGCACCGGGCCGGCATCGACGTGGTGCCCACCGTCATGGACATGGACACCATGGAGCCCGGCCGGCTCGCGAAGATCCTCACCACCCCCACTGATCGTGCCGCGCAGGTCAACGCCCTGGTCGCGCTCGCCGACAGCCACGGTTACGACGGCGTCGACATCGACTACGAGACGATCACCACGACGCCCACGGCCACCTACGAAAAGGTGCGGTCCGCCTACGCCGCCTTCGTCACCGACCTCTGCGCCGCACTCCACGGCCGGCACAAACAGTGCGTCGTGACCGTCTCCGCCCAGACCGCGGGCACCGGGCGGATCTGGGACTACGCCGCGATCGGCCGCGCCGCCGACCGTATGCGGATCATGGCGTACGACCTGCACTGGGCGAGCGGCGAGCCCGGACCGGTGGCCTCCACCGACTGGTACGACGAGATCCTGCGGCGGGCGACCGCGCTGGTGGCGCCGGCGAAGATCGAGATGGCGCTGCCCGCCTACGGCTGGGACTGGCGGGCGGACGGCGAGGGCAGCGCGCGCAACGTCACCTGGAAGCAGGCTGAGGAGCTGCGCCGCAAGGAAGGCGTCTCCTATCAGTTCGACACGGTGTCCGGCACCCCGCACTTCACCTACCGGGACGGCAAGGTGCCCAGAACCGTCTGGTACCAGGACGCCCGCGGTGTCGCTGTGCATCTGGGGGTGCTGCGGAAGTACGGAGTGCGCAACACCTCGCTGTGGGCGCTCGGATTCGAGGACCCGGGACTTTGGCAGGTACTCGCGAACGGCTGACCGCCCGGGCCCGTTGACATGGGAGGGCACGGAGCAGAGACTCAGGCGTAGCCAACCATGAACAAAAGTTCATCAGGCGAACGTCACCGGGCGGACGCAGGGTGGGCGTGGGAGAGATCCGATGAGCATCCGCGACGTGTACATCGTCGACGCAGTCCGCACGCCGATCGGGAAGTTCGGAGGCGCGCTCTCCTCCGTACGCCCGGACGACCTCGCGGCCCATGTGGTCCGGGCGCTCGTGGACCGCGCACCGGACCTCGACCCGGGGCGCATCGACGACGTGTACTTCGGTGACGCCAACGGGGCCGGCGAGGACAACCGCGATGTGGCCCGGATGGCCGTGCTGCTCGCCGGGCTGCCCGCGACCGTGCCCGGCGTCACTGTCAACCGGCTCTGCGGCTCCGGACTGGAAGCCGTCATCCAGGCGGCCCGCGCCATCGCCCTGGGGGACGCCTCGGTCGCCGTCGCCGGCGGTGTCGAGTCGATGTCCCGCGCCCCCTGGGTGATGCAGAAGCCCGAACGCGCCTTCCCCGCAGGGCATCAGCAGCTGCACTCGACGACGCTCGGCTGGCGCATGACCAATCCCCGGATGCCCGAGGAGTGGACCGTCGCTCTCGGGGAGGGCGCGGAGCTCATCGCCGACAAACATGCCATCACCCGTGAACAGCAGGACGCGTTCGCGCTGAGCAGCCACGGCAAGGCGGCGGCGGCCTGGGACGCGGGCCTGTACGACGGGGAGGTCGTGCCGTACGACGGCGCGGGTCTGCTGCGCGACGAGTGCATCCGCCCCGGCTCCAGCATGGAGACGCTCGCCAAGCTCAAGCCGGCCTTCCGCGCGGGCGGCACCGTCACGGCCGGAAACGCCTCACCGCTCAACGACGGCGCCGCGGCTCTGCTGCTCGTCGACGAAGCGGGGCTGCGGGCAACCGGCCGGGAACCGCTCGCCCGGATCCGGACCTCGGCGGTGACCGGAATCGAGCCGCAGCTCTTCGGACTCGGCCCCGTCGAGGCGGTCCGGCAGGCGCTCTCCAGAGCGGGCAGGAGCTTAGCCGACCTCACCACCTTCGAGCTGAACGAGGCCTTCGCCGCACAGTCACTCGGCTGCCTCGCCGAGTGGCCTGAACTCGACCCCGCGCTCGTCAACCCCCGCGGCGGCGCCATCGCGATCGGGCACCCGCTGGGGGCCTCCGGAGCGCGTCTGGCCGGCTCGGTGGCCCATCAGCTCGCCGCCGCCGGCTCGGGCACCGGGCTCGCCGCGCTGTGCATCGGGGTCGGGCAGGGGCTCGCGCTGGTACTCGAACGCTGAGACCGCGGGGAGAGACCCTTTCCGGCAGGCCACGGCGACCGGATGACTACGATGCCGTACGCGGCGCCCGTGTGTGAACGACCGTCCTCAACACCCCACCAGACCACCCCCGTTGATCCCTGAGCCGCTGGAGATGCGTCATGCCTCTGCTCGATCCCAAGACCTGGCAGGCCCGGAAGCTCGGCGGCGGTGAGTCTCCGGTCACCGAGCCCGCCACCGGCGAGACGCTCGCGACGGTCACCCTCGCCACCGCCGAGGACATCGCCGTCGCGGCCGAGGCGGCGAGGACGGCCCAAAGCTCCTGGGCCCGTACGCCGCACTTCCTGCGCGCCGCCGTGCTGCGCAAGGCGGGCGACCTCTTCTCCGCGCACGCCGACGAACTCACCGAATGGCTGGTCCGCGAATCCGGCTCCGTACCGGGCAAGGCCGCCTTCGAACTGCACGTCGCGGCGCAGGAGTGCTACGAAGCGGCCGCGCTCGCCTCCCGCCCCACCGGACAGGTCCTGCCCAGCGAGGAACCGCGGCTCTCGTACACCCGTCGGGTACCGGTCGGTGTCGTGGGCGTCATCGCCCCCTTCAACGCCCCGCTGATCCTCTCCATCCGCTCCGTCGCCCCGGCCCTGGCCATCGGCAACGCCGTGCTGCTCAAGCCGGACCCGCGTACCGCGGTCTGCGGGGGGATCTCCCTCGGTGCGGTCTTCGCCGAAGCGGGGCTGCCGGACGAACTGCTGCACGTCCTGCCGGGCGGCGCGGAGACCGGACAGGCGCTGGTCGACGACCCGCGCGTGCCGGTCATCTCCTTCACCGGTTCCACCGCCGCAGGCCGTGCGGTGGGTGAGGCGGCAGGGCGCAGGCTCAAGCGGGCCCATCTGGAACTCGGCGGCAACTCGGCTCTGATCGTCCTGGAGGACGCGGACGTCGAAGCGGCCGTCGCACAGGCCTCCTGGGGGTCCTTCTTCCATCAGGGCCAGATCTGCATGACCACCGGGCGCCATCTCGTCCACGCGTCGCTCTACGCGGAGTACGTCGAACGGCTCGCCGCCAAGGCGGACTCGCTGGCCGTCGGCGACCCGTACCGTGCGCAGGTCCACCTGGGGCCGATCATCGACGCGGCCCAGCTCGCCAAGATCCACGGACTGGTGGAGGCCAGCACGGCCGGTGGTGCGAAGCTCGCCGCGGGCGGGTCGCACCAGGACCTGTTCTACCGGCCCACCGTGCTCGCGGACGCCGAGGACCGCACCCCCGCCTACCAGGAGGAGGTCTTCGGGCCCGTCGCGCCCGTGCGGCCCTTCGCCACCCTCGACGAGGCCGCAGGTCTGGCCGCCACCGGCCCGTACGGTCTCTCGCTCGGCATCGTCACCCGGGACACCGCGCTGGGCCTGGACCTCGCGGACCGCATCCCCACCGGCATCACGCATATCAACGACCAGACGGTCAACGACGAGGCGGTGGCACCCTTCGGCGGGGTGGCGGCATCGGGAACCGGCGCACGCTTCGGTGGTGAGGCCAATCTGGCGGCATTCACCGAACTGCGCTGGACCACGGTCCGCAGGGAACCGGCCGGCCATCCCTTCTAGTCCGGCCGGTTCCGGAGGCCGTGTGCGCCGATCAGGCCGGCGCTACGCGTTCTTCGCTTCCTCGACGGACTTGCGGACCTCGTCCATGTCCAGCGCGCGCGCCTGCCCGATGACGTCCTCCAGGGCGGATTCCGGCAGGGCGCCCGGCTGGGCGAAGACCGCGACGTTGTCCCGCACGATCATCAGCGTGGGAATGGATTTGATCTCGAAGGCGGCGGCCAGCTCCTGCTGGGCCTCCGTGTCGACCTTGGCGAAGACCAGATCGGCATGACGCTCCGCGGCGCTCTCGTAGACCGGGGCGAACTGCCGACACGGACCGCACCAAGAAGCCCAGAAGTCGATGAGGACGAAGTCGTTGTCGGTCACGACATCGTCGAAGTTTTCCTTGGTGAGTTCGACCGTGCTCATGCGGGGTCCGCCTTTCCTGGCTGCTTGGGGCGTCGCCCCCGACAACCGTGCTCTTCCATGTCGTATTCCGACTGCCCATGTGGCCACCGGGCACACCCCGGATCAGACTGTCCCCATGACAGATCCCAGGGGAAGTACGGCGTACGACGTTGTGGTGCTCGGAGCCGGCCCGGTGGGCGAGAACGTCGCCGACCGGGCCAGGGCCGCAGGGTTGAGCGCGGCGGTGGTCGAGAGCGAACTGGTCGGCGGCGAGTGCTCGTACTGGGCCTGCATGCCCAGCAAGGCGCTGCTGCGCCCGGTGACGGCACGCGCCGACACGCGCAGGGTGCCGGGAGTGCGGCCAGCGGTGCAGGGCTCCCTCGACACCGCGGCCGTTCTCGCCCGTCGCGACACGTTCACCTCCCACTGGAAGGACGACGGCCAGGTCGGCTGGCTGGACGGCATCGGCGTGGACCTCTACCGCGGGCACGGCCGGCTCTCCGGCCGCAAGACGGTGACCGTGGCCGGTCAGGACGGCGAACGGGTACTGACCGCCCGGCACGCCGTGGCCGTGTGCACCGGCAGCCGGGCGGTAGTGCCGGACACTCCGGGACTGGCCGAGGCCCGGCCCTGGACCAGCCGGGAGGCGACCAGCGCCCAGGCGGCCCCGGGACGTCTGCTGATCATCGGTGGCGGCGTGGTCGGCGTCGAGATGGCGACCGCCTGGCAGGCACTCGGCTCACAGGTCACCCTGCTGGTGCGCGGCGGGGGACTGCTGCCGAGGATGGAGCCGTTCGCCGGTGACCTCGTCGCGGCGGCGCTCACCGAGGCCGGCGCAGATGTCCGTACCGGGGCTTCCGTCGCCTCGGTGGAACGCGGCGACGGACCGGCGACGGTGGTGCTGGAGAGCGGCGAGCAGATCGAGGCCGACGAGATCCTGGTCGCCACCGGCCGGGCTCCGCGCACCGACGACATCGGCCTGGAATCGGTGGGACTGCCCCCCGGAGCCTGGCTGACCGTGGACGACAGCTGCCGGGTCGAGGGCGTCGACTGGCTCTATGCCGTGGGCGATGTCAACCACCGGGCGCTCCTCACCCACCAGGGCAAGTACCAGGCCAGAATCGCCGGCGCGGCGATCACCGCCAGAGCCCAGGGCGTACCGCTCCTCGAGACGGACCGCTGGGGAGCGCACTGCGCCACCGCCGACCACGCCGCGGTGTCCCAGGTGGTCTTCACCGACCCGGAGGCGGCATCGGCCGGTCTCACGCTCGCCGAAGCCGAGCGGGCGGGCCACCGGGTCACGGCCGTGGACTACGACATGTCCGGTGTCGCGGGCGCCGGGCTGTACGCGGACGGGTACCGCGGTCACGCCCGGATGATCGTCGATGTGGACCGGGAGGTACTGCTGGGTGCCACGTTCGTCGGCCCGGGCGTGAGCGAACTGCTGCACTCGGCGACGGTGGCGGTCGCCGGGGAGGTGCCCATCGACCGGCTGTGGCACGCCGTACCCGCATATCCGACGATCAGCGAAGTCTGGCTGCGGCTGCTGGAGACCTACCGGGGTTGACCGGCGCTCGACCGCCGGCCCCGTGCGGCACGCCACCGCCGGATTCGCGGGGCGTCGCACTGCGCATGCGGGCGTCGCGGGGGGACCATGGAAGGCGACAGCCAGGGCTGTTCCGAACGCAGTGACCGGCGGCAGTGACGGCAGGGGAAAGGTCGGCTATGGGCGGCGCTGAAGGGTTTGGGGTCGGTGACAGCGAGCCCGACCGGGTCGGAGTCGCCCCCTCGCCGGCGGGCGGGCTGCTGGACGTCCTCGGAGTCGCCGCCATGGTGCTGGACGCCGAAGGACGGGTGGTGCTGTGGAGCCCGCAGGCCGAGCAGCTGCTGGGCTACCGGTCCGAAGAGGCGCTCGGACGTTACGCCGCCAAGCTCCTGGTCGCCGAGGAACACTTCGAACTGGTGCTTCAGTTGTTCGCCGAGGTGATGAGCAGCGGGGAGGGCTGGTCGGGGGTGTTCCCGGTGCGCCACAAGAACGGAGAAACGCGGCTCCTGGAATTCCGCAACATGCGGCTGACGGACGACCTCGGCGACTTCTACGCGCTGGGTCTGGCCACCGACCAGGCCACGCTGCGCCGAGTGGAACGAGACCTCGCGCTGTCGGTGCGGCTGGTGGACCAGGCGCCGATCGGCCTCGCGGTCCTCGGCACCGACCTGCGGTATCTGGCCGTCAACGCCGCCCTGGAACGCATGGACGGAAAGCGGTCGACGGAGCGTATCGGCCGGCGGGTGGGCGAAATCCTGCCGTTCGTCGACGCCGAGGCGGAGGCATCCATGCGTCAGGTCCTGGAGACCGGCGAGCCCGTCCTGGACCGGCAGGTGATGGACCGGTGCGGCACACCGGAGACCGACCGGGCCCTCTCGGTATCGCTGTACCGGCTGGAGGACTCCGCGGGGCGGGTGCTGGGACTCGCGGTCTCCGTGATCGATGTGACCGACCGGCACCGGGCGGCCGCCGATGCGGAACGGGCCCGGCACCGGCTCGCCCTGGTGGCGGATGCCTCCGTACGGGTGGGGACCACCCTCGACCTGGAGCAGACCGCCCGCGAACTGGCGAGCGTCGCCGTCCCCGAACTGGCCGACGTCGCCGCCGTGGACCTCCTGGAGACCGTGCTGCAGGGCCAGCCGACCCCGAAGGAGGGCCCCGCGGCCATCCGGGCGCTGGCCGTCGCCGCGGCCTATCCGACCATCGCCGCGGCCGCGGCCGACCGTCCGGGAGAGGCAGCCGACTACGGCGCAGACCGGCTTGTCACCCGTTGCGTACGCACCGGCCGGCCGGTCAGGGAAGCGCACCTCGACGAGGAGAAGATGGCGAACGTCGCGCGCGACAGCCGGGCGGCGGCCTGGCTCACCCGGGCCGGAGTCCACTCGTACCTGGCCGTACCGCTGATCGCGCGGGGCGAAGTGCTGGGCGCTCTCGACCTCAAGCGCGCCCGCAACCCGCTGCCTTTCACCGAGGACGACGCCCTGTTGGCGTGCGAGCTGGCAGCGCGGGCGGCGGTGTGCATCGACAACGCCCGGCTGTACCGGCAGCAGCGTGACACCGCACTCACTCTCCAGCGCAGCATGCTCCCGAAGACACCGAGGGAACTGGCCGGACTGGAAGTCGCGTCCCGATACGAACCCGCCGGGTCCGGGTACGAGGTCGGCGGCGACTGGTTCGACATCATCGCCCTGCGGGACGGAAGAACCGCCCTGGTGGTGGGGGATGTCATGGGGAGCGGCATCAACGCAGCCACCACCATGGGCCGGCTGCGCACCGCGACCCAGACGCTGTCCCGACTGCCGCTCCAGCCCGCCGAGGTACTGCGGCACCTCGACGAGATCATCACCGATCTGGACCCCTGGCTCGCCACCTGCCTCTACGCCGTCTTCGACCCCGCGGTCGGCCAGTGCTGTGTGAGTACCGCCGGCCATCTTCCCCCGGTGGTCGTCCGGGACGCGGGCCCCCCGCAGCTGCTCGACCTGCCGACCGGTGCGCCGCTGGGCGTCGGGGGCGTCCCCTTCAAGGACGTGACCATCGACCTCGCGCCGGGTGACCGGATCGTCCTCTACACGGACGGCCTGGTGGAAACCCACGACGACGACATCGACACCCGGCTGGACGCCCTGCTCCAACTGCTCCGCACGGAGGACCGGACGCTGGAGGACACCTGCGACCGGCTGCTGGGCGAGCTCCGGAACCCGGACAAACATGACGATGTGGCGCTGCTCATGGCACGGGTCGTCGGGTGACCCGGAGGCAGGAGCACCGCACAGGGCACCGCCGTGGTGCAGGTCACAGCGTCCTCGGGCACGGACCAGAACCGGACCCTGGTGTCGGCGGGTTCGGGCCGCGCGCCCGCCGGACATCCGGCGGGGCGCGGGATCCCGGCGCTGTCAGCAGATGAGCCGGTGGTGCGTCAGCGGGTGAGTGCCGGCGTCGGCCGCGGGCGCCGCAACAGCCATTGCAGGAAACTGCGACGCGGCGGCCTGGGCGGCCCCGCTGTGATACTGCCGCTGCGTACCTTTCCCGTCACATGGACGCGCAGCCGGACCGGTGCCCCGGGGACGATCTGCGCGCGGCTGTGCGCGCTCCCGCTGCTCACCGCCACGTCATCCACATCCACGAAAACGTCCGGCGGAACCACCAGCTTCACCGACCCGCTGCGCACCGACGCCTCGATCTCCAAGGTGGGCAACGCGATGACGGCCCGGGTGAAGTCAAGAACGACACTGCCGCTCCTGGCCTCGATCTCGATGCGCTGCGGCACCACCCACGCACCGCCCCGCTTCGCGCTCCCGCTGTCGACCGTGATCCGCGACAGTTCCTTCGGAGCAGCCGCGGCGACCTCCCCTGCCCAGGCCGACCCGGCTGCCGGCAGATCCGTCAGCAGCGCCGCGAGCTCTCCATGGGTACGGGCCGTCAGGGCCACGTCGAGCCGTTCCTCCAGCTCGTCGACGGTCAACCGACCGTCTCCGGCAGCGATCTGCAGCTGCTCCACTACCTGGTCTCGATCCTCATGGGACGCGCGCAGCTCGCCGCGATCGGGCACCAGTTCACCGGACATGCCCTCACTGTAGTGGTCAACCGGCCCGTTCGATGCGCACCCGTGCGGGTTCTCCGGCCGAGCGCGGGGCGCTGCTGCGCCGGGCCAGCGTGAGCCGAGTCAGCGCATCACCCCAGGAGGCCCGCAACTGGGGATCATCCAGCGAGCGGACCTCGGCGCGGGCCTCGAGCAATGCCGGGTCCCAGCTCATCCGAAGGGCCCGCCCGCCTTCGTCACTGACCACAGCGAATCCGTCGTCGAGACGGACCCGCCCCGCGAGGACATGGCGCAGCAGGAACCGGTCCGGCGCGGGGCGCGGCTCGTCCTCGACCACGATGTGGGCGGGCCGGGAACCGGTGGCGCGCACCAGGCGAGTTCGGCGGCTCCACCGGTCCACCAGCCCGTCGGGATAGGCACCTGCGAGATCCGCGCGCCAGGCGGTCGCGTTTCGGCCCAGATCGACGGCCGCCTCCGTGGCGGCGTGCAGGGCGCCGGGCAGTTGCTCGCCGCCCGGTTCCGGGACGTTGTGCCAACTCGACCGGAGGGGCCAGGCCTCGTAACGGTCGGGCCCGAAACTGGCGGCGGTGTAGGTCGGTTTGCCGATGTCCACGATCATCGGCCGGCCGTCGAGCGCCACCCAGTACGAACCCACGTCGAGATGGTTGTGGCGTTCCTCGTTGTGGCCGCCCTTGACCGCCAGCGTCAGCCCCTCGCTGGTACCGGCACGCTCACGTGTCACCAGCAGTTGAGCACGCGGCAGCCAGACGTCCCGGGGGAGCCAGCTGCCTTCATCGGGGTCCGAGGGCTCCGAGGTCTTCGAGCCGGTTGTCGCGGCGCGCCATTCCGGATCCGTCAGCCCCGCGAGCGCACGGCCGAGCCCTTGGCGGGGATGCGCGCTGCCGGTTCCGGTGCGGTGGCTGCTCGCGCGTGCGTGGCCGCGGACCTCGCCGTCGCCGAGCAACCGGCCCCAGTGGAAGAGCAGGTGCCAGGGCTGATCACCGGATGACCGGGCCGGCGCGTCACCGACGTTGACGTACCAGGAGTCGCCCAGGTGCATCCGGTGCGGATAGCGGATGAGCTCCCTGAAGACAGGCAGATCGCGCGCGTCGAGAGGCGGGCCGCCCGCATCGGCCAGCAGGTCCAGGCACTCCAGAAGCTGCCCCGCCCCGAGCCACCAGTAGGCGACTCCCTCATCGACGCTTCCGTCGTCGGGCAGCACGGCGAGGTAGTGATCGAGCCCTTCCACGACCAGCCGGACGAGCCCGGCCCGCTCCGCGTCGTCCTCGACCAGCAGCAGGGCGCAGGTGAGCACCGCGTGGTGAATCCAGGCGTTCCAGTTGTGTGCCGAGCCGTCCCGTCCGATCCAGTGCCAGTCCCTGACGTCGCGGAACGGCCCGAGTACCCGCTGCGTCACTTCTCTGCGGATCCTGCGGCGCAGCCCGGGCACACGCTCGTCCCACCGCACGCCGAGTACGTGATCGGCCCACGCGAGGAGGAGTGCCGTCTCGGCCGCACCGAGGTCCAGGAACGGCCGGTCCGGGTCGGGCAGCATCTCGGCATGCTCCGCGGCGAAGCGGTCGTGCGGCGCCCAGCACCAGGTGCTCGCCTCGAGCAGCACCAGCAACGCGTCCGCCGTGGCGTCAAGGTACGGCGCGCTGCCGGGCGGTGCGCCGGCGGGCGCTGCCTCGTTCGTGAGCACCGCCGCGACAGCGAGCAGCGCGGCGCGCTCCCGCAGAGCCCGGGCCGCGTCCTCGTACGCCGTGCGCACGCCGTCGCGAAAGGTCCTCGCCCAGTCGGAACCGCGCAGCACGGGCGCCGGTGTGCCGAGTACCTTCCGCGCTTCCTCCAGCAGCCGCTGACGTGTCTGCCGGTCGACCGTGTCCCACGCCGCGCGGTCCTCGACGCGGGGCGCGGATATGCGCCACCGTGCACCGCTGAGCGCCTCGGCCAGCGCATCGCGCCCGCCATCCGGGGTGAGGACCCCGGCGAGCCGCCGGTGCAGCAATCCGGTCGTTGGAGGGTGCTTCACGTTCACGGTGACTCCTGATGCTCTTCGGCCGTTCACTCAAGACTTCCGTGCCGGTCGCGTCAACCAGTACGCACCGGAGCGAACAGAGGCGAACACAAACGAAGGCAGCAGCTGAGGCCGGTCTCTCGACACGGCTTCCGTCACGTCCAGGCGGTCCCCGTCCGATGAGCCGCCGACACCGAGGAGTTGCGGATGACCAGTTCGGGCAGGACCAGGATCCGCTGTCCTGGGCGACGCTTGCCCTCCATCAGGCGGGAGACCATCATCTCCACGGCTACCCGTCCCACTCGCGCTTTCTGCGGACGTATCGCGGTCATCGCAGGCTCTGCCAGGTGCGCCACCTCGTCGTCGTAGCTGACCATCGCCATGTCGCCGGGGATGGAGACGCCCTGCTCCGTGAGGTATTGGGCGATGGACATCGCGTCGGGATCGCTGTGCACGATCAGCGCGGTGATGCCCGAGGCGATGCAGCGGTCGAGGACACCCTTGATGATGTCGCGGTGGCCGGGCACGTCCAGACCCACGCTCTCCCTGACCACGAAATCACCGGGCAGGCCCAGCTCTGTGCAGGCTCGCGTCCAACCGACGTCGAGATGGGCCGAGGTCGGGCTGCCCTTGGACAGCACCAGGCCGATCCTGCGATGCCCGTGTTCGTGGAGGTGGCGCACGGCCATCTCCATGCCGAGGGCGTGGTCGCTGCGCACCCACTCCAACTGGCGTGGGGTCGGCGTCCAGTGCGGTGTCTGCCGCTCGACCAGGATGGTGGGCACCGGCAGTCGGCCGATCCAGTCGATCATCTCGTCCACGCCGTCGTCCTCCAGGCTGGGCGCCAGCAACAGCCCCTGCACCTGTTGCGACGCGATCAGCCGGCTGATCTGCCGACGGTCCTCGACCGGGTCGTAACTCGACCCGCGCAGCTGGATGTTGACGCCGAGCGCGGCGGCCGCGGTGCGGGCGCCGCTGACTATCTGCGGCCAGTAGTAGTCCAGCGACGGCACGACGATGCCGATGGTGAACTGGGCCGCTCCGGAACGCTGACGACGAACCGGCGCCCGTGACGGGTCGAGGTCGGTCGGCAGCGTCGCCCCTCCGTGCACCTTGGTGAGCAGACCGCGCTCGGCCAGGGCGGCGATGTCCCGCCGGACGGTCAGCTCGCTGACCCCCAGGGACTGTGCCAGGTCGCCGACCCGGACAGCGCCGTGCCGACGCAACTCCTCCATGAGACGTTCCCGGCGCTGCGAAGCGAAGAGTCGGTCGTCGGTCATCGGCGGCACCCTCACTGTCTGATGTTCGTTTCTGAACGTTCAAGTTCAGAGTTGTTTCACCACTAGTGGTTGGGGTCTGTCTACCACTATTCCTGTCTCAACATGTTCGGAGCGGAACCCCATCTCGCTCAGGTAACGCTCCCTCCGGAAGGACTTGAGACTCGATGCAGACGAAGCCGCACGTGCTGGTCGTGATGAGCAGGTCGAGCTTCGATGCCCACTTCGACGCGGACCGCATCGCACGGCTCACAGAGCTGGCGACCCTGGGGGACCCGGTCTGGACCGACGAACTCGACAGCGACGAGGTGCGCAGACGCCTGGCCGAGACGGAGGTCCTGCTGACCTCGTGGGGAGCGCCACGGCTGACCCGTGAGCGTCTGGCGGCGGCACCGGCGCTCCGCGCGGTGCTGCACTGCGCCGGCAGCGTGCGTGGACTGGTCGACGACGAGGTCTACTGGCGCGGGATCCGTGTCACCAGTGGGGCTGATGCCAATGCGATACCCGTCGCGGAATACACCCTGGCAGCCATCATCTTCGCCGGGAAGAAGGCCCCTTTTCTCGCTGCCGACGAAGGCCGGGCCTACGGGGGCTGGGGATCGGTCAGCGGTTACGGGGACCTGTCCAACTACGGCCGGACGGTGGGCGTCGTCGGCTTCTCCCGGATCGGCCGCAAGGTCGTCGACCTGCTCAACATGCTGGGAGATACGACCTGCCTCGTCGCAGACCCGCACGCCGATCCCGAAGAGGTCGCACGCGCCGGTGCCACGCTGATGGACCTGGAGGATCTGCTGCCCCGGGTGGACGTACTGTCACTGCACGCCCCGGAACTCCGTGAGACCCGGCACCTGATCGGGGCGGAGCAGCTTCGCAGACTCCCCGACCACTCGACCGTGATCAACACCGCCCGCGGCAGCCTGATCGACTCCGACGCGCTGGCCGCCGAGTGCCTGTCCGGGCGGCTGTTCGCCATCCTCGACGTCACAGACCCGGAGCCGCTTCCGCCGGAGTCCCCCTTGCGGCGCCTGGCCCGGGTCATGGTCACACCCCATGTGGCCGGTTCACTCGGCACCGAGATCGGCCGCCTGACCGACCACGCGCTGGACGAACTGGTCCGCTGGACCACCCGACAGCCGTTCTCCGCAGAGATCACCGCGGAGAGCTGGGCCCAGGGCCTGAGCGCCTGAGCCCCCACGCACATCACCGCAACCCCCGAAGGAGCCGCACCATGAGAAAGACCACCGCACGAGTGCTGCCTGTCGCGCTCGCCGTTGCCCTGTTCGGTGCCGCGGGCTGCGGCAGCAGCGGATCAGGGACCACCTCCGACGGGCGGACCGTCGTCAAGATCGCGCTGTGGAACTACCAGAGCACCCCCGAGTTCAAAACGCTGATCGACGGCTTCGAGAAGAAGTACCCGAAGATCGACGTCCAGCCCGTCGACATCCTTGCCGACAACTACTCCGACAAGGTCACCACCATGCTGTCCGGCGGGGACACGACCGACGTGCTCACCATGAAGAACGTCACGGACTATGCCAGGTACGCCACCCGCGGCCAGCTCCTGCCGCTCACCGACGACGTCAAGAAGCTGAACAAGGCGTCGTACGCCGGACTCGAGAACTTCGACCTCAAGGGCAACTACTACGCGCTGCCCTACCGGCAGGACTTCTGGGTGCTGTTCTACAACAAGGCCATGGTCGGCAAGAAGGATCTGTCCCATCTGACCTGGGCCGATTACGACGCCCTGGCCAAGAGCCTCACCCACGGCTCGGGGTCGTCCAAGGTCTACGGCAGTTACCAGCAGACCTGGCGCTCGGTGGTCCAGGCCGTCGCCTCCGCGCAGACCGGCGGAAACCTGCTCAGCGGTGACTACGGGTGGATGAAGAACCAGTACAAAACCGCCCTGGACCTGCAGAAGTCCGGCGCCGCACTGTCGTTCGCCACCGCCAAGAGCCAGAAGGTCAGCTACGACTCCCAGTTCACCACCGGTAAGGCCGCGACGGTCCCGATGGGTACCTGGTGGGCCGCAGCCCTCCTGGCGGAAAAGACCCAGGGCAAGAACCCGGTCGACTGGGGGATGGCGCCGATGCCGCAGATCACCGAAAACGGCAAGACCGTGACCTTCGGCTCACCGACCGCCTTCGCCGTGAACAAGAAGGCACGCAACGCCGACGCGGCCAAGAAGTTCGTGGAGTGGGCCTCCGGTCCCGAAGGCGCCACGGCCGTTGCCAAGATCGGCATCGTGCCGTCGTACACGGACGCCGCGATCACCAAGGCCTTCTTCGGGGTGAAGGGCATGCCCAGCGACGCGCTGTCCCGGCAGGCCATGAAGCCTTCCAAGGTGCAGTTGGAAATGCCGATCAGCGACAAGTCCTCGGACATCGACCAGATCCTCACCGAGGAGCACGAGCTGGTGATGACGGGCGAGAAGTCCATAGACAAGGGCATCGAAGAGATGAACCACCGCGTGAAGACCGAAGTCCAGTGACCACGCTCTCCACGACGAACGCCGCCGCCGTCAAAAGGCGGCGGCGGCGCAGCGCACTGGTCGGCTGGAGCTTCATCCTGCCCAACTTCATCGGCTTCGCCGCCCTGACCCTCGTGCCGGTGATCGGCGCCTTCGTGGTCGCATTCACCGACTGGGACTCCTTTTCGACCCCGAAGTGGATCGGTTTCGCCAACTTCCGGCGGATGGCGCAGGACGACAACTTCTGGACCGCGGTGCAGAACACGTCCTGGTACGCGGCGGGACACATCCCTCTCACGCTGGCGGCCTCCCTCGGCCTCGCGGTACTCCTCAACCAGAAACTGCGCGGGGTGGGGCTCCTGCGCACCGCGTTCTTCTTCCCGTACATCACCTCGCTGGTGGCGGTCGCCGTCGTCTGGAACATGCTGCTGAGCCCCGACGTCGGGCCGGTGAACCAACTGCTGCATCACCTCGGAGTGGCACACCCTCCGGGGTGGACGACCTCCACCCAGTGGTCGCTGCCCGCGCTCATCCTGACCAGCGTATGGCGGGACATGGGCTACTACATGGTGCTCTTCCTGGCCGGCCTGCAGACCATTCCCATCGAGCTGTACGAAGCAGCGCGGGTCGACGGCGCCGGATCATGGAAGCGGTTCTGGCACATCACCCTGCCGGGCCTGCGTCCCACCACCTTCTTCGTGCTGATGATGCTCACCATCTCCAGCTTCAAGATCTTCGACCTGGTGCAGGTGATGACCGAGGGCGGCCCGGGCCGCTCCTCGCTGGTGCTCTCCCAGCTGATCTTCCGGGAAGGCATCACCCAGGGCCGGTTCGGCTACTCCTCGGCCATCTCGCTGGCGCTCTTCGCGATCGTCCTGGTCATCACCCTCGTCCAGTTCCAATTCCAGCGCAGGAGCGAGCGATGAACACGACCGTGGTGCGAAAGGACAGCCCGCCGGACCGGGCGACACCGAGCCTGCCGGCCGACCGGACGAACCGGCCCGCTGCCCGGGGGATCCGCCGGATGACAGGTCGCCTGGGGCTCTACGCGGTCCTCGTGGTCCTGGCGGCGGTCATCCTTCTGCCGTTCGTCTGGATGGTGATCTCCTCGGTCAAGGCAGACCGGGATGTCTTCACGGTGCCCATCCAGTGGATCCCCACGAGCTACCACTGGGACAACTTCATCCACATCTGGACGGACATCCCGCTCGCGACCTACCTGGGGAATTCGCTGATCCTCAGCGTCGTCATCACGTTCCTCCAGGTGCTCACCGGCAGCTTCGCGGCCTACGGTTTCGCCAAGGTGCGCTTCCCCGGCCGCGACGTGCTGTTCATGGGCTACATCGCGACGATCGCCGTGCCCTGGCAGGCGTACATGGTGCCGCAGTACATCATCATGCAGCACCTCGGGCTGGTGAACTCCCGTTGGTCCCTGATCCTGCTGCAGGCGTTCGGCGCCTTCGGCGTCTTCCTGATGCGGCAGTTCTACCTGACCATCCCGGACGAGCTCAGCGAGGCCGCGCGTCTCGACGGGCTCAGCGAGTACGGCATCTGGGCCCGCATCATCCTGCCGTTGTCCAAGCCCGCCCTCGCCAGCCTCGCGCTGCTGACGTTCGTCAACACCTGGAACGACTACATGGGGCCGTTCATCTACCTGACGGACAACAACCTGTGGACCGTCCAGATCGGCCTGCGCTCGTTCATCGGCCAGTACAACGCGCAGTACGCGATGATCATGGCCGGGTCGGTCCTCTCCGTGCTGCCGATCCTCGCCATCTTCCTCTTCGGCCAGCGCTACTTCGTACGCGGCATCGCCGCCAGCGGAATGAAGGGATGAGCCCGATGAGCGGCTTGCCGAACGCCGGCCGACGCCCCCGGCTCAACGTCGCGTACGGATCGTGGGATCTCATCTGGTCCCACGTCCACCGGGTGCTCGTCGTCAACCTCGGCCTGGCGGCGGCCAACCTGCCGCTTCTCGTGGCCCTGCAGGCCACCCACCAGCCATGGCGGCACCCGATCGCTTTCCTGCTGTTCTCCCTGGGCATCGGCCCGTCACTCGCGGCCGCCTTCGACTACCTCGGGCGGGCCGAGGAGGACGAACGCGCGCCCACAGCCGACTACTTCCGCGCCTACGGCCGCCTCTTCCCGCGGGCCGTGGCCATGTGGGCGCCGTTCGCGCTCCTCGCCGGTACGGCCGCAGCCGACGCGGTACTCCTCCGGGAGACCGCTCCGGGCCTCGCCCTTGTCCCGGCGCTCGTCGTCCTCGCCCTCCTGACCGGAAACTCGGGGGTGGTGGCCATGGTCCACCTGGCCACTGACGATTCCGTCCGCGTCGGCGGGCGGAGCTGTCTGGCCGCGTTCTACGCCGTCACCCGGCGCTGGATGCTCGGACTCATGAATCTCGGGTTGCTCGCCGTTGCCGTGCTGCTGGTCAACCAGGATCCGCTGCTGGGTCTGGCCGTGCTGCCGGGGTGCGTCCTGTTCGTCGTCCGGCGGAATGCCGGCGCCATGCTCGCTGCGGCGCTTCCGGCGACGCGGTGACGGCTCTTCCGGTCAGGCCGGGTGGCCGGGGGAGAGGTGCACGACGTCGGTGAGGCAGAGCAACGGAGGACGGCCGGACGGGCGGGGGGATTCGGTCACCGGGGTCAGGAGAAAACCCTCATGGTCGCCTCCCTCGAAACGATCCAGTACCCGTCCGACGAACCACGCCCAGGCATCGTCCAGCACCGGCGTACCACCGTCCCGCGGCTGCCACCCGACGCGGTCGAACTTGTCGACGCGGTCACCGGTCTCGCCGCCGAACAGGGCGGCCAGTGCTTCGTCCTCACGGCGCACCAGGTGTACCCCGAGGTGTGTGGCCTGTCGCGCCACGCGGTAGGTGCGATTGGCCTTGGACAGCCAGACCACGTACCGCACCGGATGGATGGAACATTGCGAGGCGAAGCCCACGAGGCACCCCGCCTGTTCCCCCGCTGCCGAGGCTGTCACGAGGTACATCGGGTAGTTGAGCACATCGGTGAACGTGTCGAGTTCCACCAGCCGACCGTACCCGGCCCGCCGGCGGATCGGCTTCCCTCACACGGCGGCCACACGCTGCGGACGTAGTCCCGGGGCGCCGGCTGCCGTCCTGCGGAGTTCCCGCCATGATGCCTTCGACCCACCGCATCGTGCCGGAGCCGAAGACACCGGCACCGCTCTCCACGGTAGTCCGCCTGAACCGTTCGGGTGCCGGAGACCATGCGTGGCTTGCCCTGGTCGTGGCCGGGGAAGCTGCCCGATCTCCAGACCAGCGCCGCCTGCGCTCCGCCGTACCAGCCGACGCGGTAGGCCGAGACCCGGAACCCCTGAGCGGTGGTCGACACGTACAGCCGGAACGTCCCTCCCGGCCGGACGCCCACCTTGTCGGTGTAGCCTGCACGGCCTCAGGCAGACCGAACGTACGGATACGCCAGTCCCGGCTGCCGGTCCGGAGCCCGGCGGACGAATGGGACGACGGGGTGCGCCTGCCCTGCGGCGCATCGCAGCCTGCTATCGCCATGCCGAGCCCGGCACCGGCTGCCACCGCCGCACCGAGCAAGTGCCTGCGGCCGAGACCACCGCCGTCCTGGTCTCCGCCCCCGCGGTCCTGCCCCGCCTCGCCGTTCATCGGCCCGTCCTGTGCGTCGCGCCCGGATACGCCATCCGGCAAGCGTGAACCGGGACCGGCCCGGAGCGCCGACGACGTCGATCAGTCGATCAACGGCCGTCCGGGTGACGCGCGGCCTGCCGCACTGCCCCGACCGGGGTCGTTGAGACCCCCGTCCGCGCCGCCCGATCGAGGCGCGCCGCCCGCACCGCTCGTGCGCTCAGGCGGCGTCGGCCCGCGAGGTGACCGACCGGCCGCCGCCTTTCGATGTCGTCCCAGCTGCCGAAGGGGAAAGCCGTGGGGGCGCCCACTGGCTGCTCGGCCACGGTCGGTGCGGCCACGGGCTGTGCGGCCACCGTCTGCTCGGCCGTCGTCCGGCTCTCGGCTATCTCAGATGTCATGCGTCTCAGGATGGCCCCGGGACGACGAACGCGCCCGGCGGCCCGAGCGACAGCCGGCCACCACCGCTGGTCGCGACGCCGGCGCTTTCAGCCGCCCGTCGTCGTGACTGCGCTGTCCAGATCACGGTGGATGACGCGGGAAGCTCCCTCGATGGTGGCGACGCCGTAGCCCATGGTGTGGTTGCCCTGGGAGAGAACCGCCATCCCGTAGTCGTGGCCACCGCCGGTGAAGGCGCCGACACTGTGTACCCGCCATCCGTCGGTGGCGCGCTGCAGCCACCCGTTCTTGACGTGCGCCGTCGCGGTGGTGGGTGCTCCGGTGGGCACGCCCCACCGCTGCTCGGGCACGACCCGCTTCATCAGCCCGAGCGCGTAGCCGCGGGCGCTCGCGCTGAGGACTGCGTTCTCCGTGGTCAGCAGCCGCATCAGGGTGACCTCGTCGGCCGCGGTGATCTGGGTGAGCCCCCACGATCCGTCCGCCCCCGGGGTGGTCTGCCGCATCTTCGCCAGGGACAGGAAGTGCTTGACGCCGGCGACCCCGACCTCGCGCCACAGGGCGGAGGTCGAGTCGTTGTCCGACTTGGTGATCATGGCGGTGGTCAATTTCACCTCGTGCGGCGTCAGCTTCCGGTGCGCCTCCTCGGCCCGCCGCAGCAGCGCCCCGAGGACGGTGACTTTCACGACACTGGCCGAGTCGAAGTGCTTTCCGGCGTTGAGCGTGCAGCTGGTCCCGGAGCGCCGGTCGTAGAGGGCCAGCGCCGACGTGCCGTGGCGCTTCTTGAGGGCGTTCGCGATGTCCCGCGAGAGCTTCGGCGCCAGTCCCGGCTTGTTCGACGCACATACGACCTTGGAGCCGCCGGCAACGGTGGTTGCGGCATGGATGTCGCTCGCGGAGGCGGGGCCCGCCGCAGTGAGCAAGGTCCCGGCGGCTACGGCAGCGGTCAGCCCGCGCAGCGCGCAGCTCGACAGCGGTGATCGGTGCATGAGGGTGTGTCCTGTTCCCACGGTGGCCTGGGGGCACTCTGGAGCCCCACCCGGCAAGGGCGTTCGGCGGGCAGCCCAGGCGCCGACCACGGTGCGCGGCGGCTCGGATTTCCGTTCCTGGGTCGCAGCCACGGTACGGGTCTCGGTGACGAGCTCTTCGAAAAATTGGGGCGAATTGTCTGAATTGACCGATGTAATGGCATGTGATGTTCGCCAACCGCGCCGCCCGGCTGAGGGGTGGTGGGCGAGGAGAACTACCGGCCGGCGCCGCCCCGGAGGACGCGGCGGACCCGTTCGCGCTCGCCTCCGGGGCGGCGGCCGTTCCTGGCCGCACGCCGCAGACCGGACCAGTTCGGGGCGCGTATTCCGCGGGTGCTGTTTGCGGTGGACGACTTGGCCCGGACGCTCGACGTCATGCGGTGCCACCATGCCCCCCCCGCTACGGCAGCGTGGACCTGCTGGAGCGGGGTTGCGGCCCCGACCGCGTCCTGATCGACTCTGCCGGGCGCGCCGTCCGCATCGACATCCCGACCGGCGATTCATGCAAGTCGTCGCCGACCACAACCTGCGGGAGGCGCCGGCTCTGCTTCCGTGAGGTCCGCCGCCCCATTGACGCCGGATCAGATCCGCGAGTACCGTCGACCTTCCGCTCTGACAACGTTGTCAGAGATCCGAACTGATCGATACGAACAGGGAGGGAGCGGGCATGCGTAAGGGCACGCGGACAAAGAGCTACCGGAACAGAGCCCTCTGCACGTTGCTGGCCGGGCTGCTGGCGATGCTGCTGGGAGCAGCGAGCCCAGCCGGCGCGTCCACGAAGCAAGTGACGCCGCAGGGCAGGGCCGAGGCCGCCGCGGATGTGCTGATGCAGTCATACGATCAGAACACTGCCTGGTGGCCGTCCAGTTGGTGGAACTCGGCTGTCGCACTGACCACGATGATGGATTACATGCAGCGCACCGGGAACACCCGCTGGCTGCCCATCGTCGACCACACCTTCGAGGTCAACCGTGGGGCCTTCCCGGCTGGAGAACGCAGCAGCGACCCGATCGAGGGGGACTTCACCAGCCGCGCCATCGACGACTCCGAGTGGTGGGGACTGGCCTGGTTGCAGGCGTATGACCTGACGGGGCAGCGGAAGTATCTGAGCGAGGCCGTCACCATAGCCGACTACGTGCACGGTTACTGGGATACCAGCACGTGCGGCGGCGGGGTCTGGTGGGACCGGGAGCGGACCTACAAGAACTCCATCACCAACGGCCTGTACGTGCGACTCACCGCGGCGCTGCACAACCGCATACCGGGCGATACGCTCTGGTCGGGCCGGGCGCAGACGGCCTGGACGTGGTTGGCCGGCAGCGGACTGATCAACAAGTCGGGTCTGGTCAACGACGGACTGACCAACGACTGCCGCAACAACGGTGGGACCGTCTGGACGTACAACCAGGGCGCCGCGATCGGCGGTGCGTTGGAGGTCTACCGTGCCACCGGCGACCAAACAGCGCTGGCGACCGCCCGGCACCTGGCCGACGCGGCGCTCGCTTCGCCCGACCTCGTACAGCAGGGCGTGCTCACCGAGCAGTGCGACGCCCTCGACCGGACCTGCGACGACAACGCCAAGCAGTTCAAGGGCGTTTTCATGCGCTACATGATGGACCTGGCCGACACCACCGGCGATGGCACCTACCGCGCTTTCACCGTCCAGCAGGCGAACAGCATCTGGACCCGGGACCGGGACGCCCAGAACCGTCTGGGGCAGCGCTGGTCCGGTGCGGACCCCGCCGGTTATCCCAACGCCCATGACTGGCGTACCCAGGCCAGTGCATTGGGCGCCCTCGTCGCGGCGGTGCCCCGGGGCACGCACCACGCCGTTGGGACCGGGGAATAGTCCGCGCTATCGACAACCAACGGAGGTACTCCATGCACGCGCGTCGTTCCCGGACCGTTCTGGCCGGCGTCGTGCTCGCGGTGTTGGCTGCGGGGACGGTCTCCGCAGCCGCGCCGGATCCGAACCGACCGGCCCCGGTGGGCAGAGCGGAAGCGACGGCACGGGCCACCGCCGCGTACACCGCTCTGGAAAAGTACCTCGGCACGACCGATGGTTCCGGGCTCTTCCGCGAGCAGTACCCTGCAGCCGCCGACGACAACCCGTACTCGTACGAATGGCCGCACTCCCAGATTCACATCGCCGCGCTCGACATCTCGGTGGTGGACCGGCGTTACGAGGCGCAGCTCGCCGAAGTCGCCAAGTCCCAGGAGCACTACTGGAATGCGGCCGGCGGAACGACCGGACTCCCGGGCTACGCCTCCTACCCCGTCGCCCCGTACGGATCGGGCGGCGACATGTTCTACGACGACAACGAGTGGGTGGGGCTGGAGAAAATCCAGCGCTACCTGCAGGCCGGCGACCCCGCGGCGCTGTCGCGCGCCGAGCATATCTTCGAGCTCGTCGAGTCGGGCTGGGACACCGACCCGGGCCACGCAGATCCCGGGGGTGTGTTCTGGACCCAGGCCGGTTGGAGCCAAGCCCGCAACACCGTGTCCAACATGCCGGCCGCCGAACTCGGGCTCCGGCTCTATCAGATCACCGGCAAGCGCAGCTATCTGGACTCGGCCAAACGTTTCTACGACTGGACCAACACCTACCTGCAGAGCCCCGAGGGACTGTACTGGGACAACCTCGACCTGAAGGGCTCCATCGACAAGACCGTGTGGTCCTACAACCAGGGCGTGCCGATCGGTGTCAACGTCCTGTTCTACGAGGTGACCCACGACCGCGCGTACCTGCGCCGCGCCGAGCGGGTCGCCGAGGCCGCCTACACCCACTACATCACCGAAGGACGTCTGCTCACGCAGCCGCCCTACTTCAACTCGATCTTCTTCAAGAACCTCCTGCTGCTCGAATCGGCGACCGGCGGAGACAAGTACCGGAAGGCGATGGCCGACTACGCCGACCATGTGTGGGCGAAGCAACGTGATCCCCGGACCGGCCTCGTGCGGTTCGACGCCGGCGGCACCACTCAGGCGATCCAGCAGGCGGCAGTCGCCCAGATCTACGCCGTGCTCGCCTGGCCGCGCCGCGCGTGGTCGACGCTGTACTGACCGACGTGGTCAGCCGGGCGCAGACTCACTCGCGGTCCGGGTTTTCGCTCTCGGCCTGTGACGGGCTCGTCCCCGAGCCGCTGAGGAGCGCCGCCGGGCGCTCCGCGCCAGTTCGGCGGTTATTCCGCGCCCGGTCGCGGTTCCGGAGCACGGTCCGAGGCCGGCCACACGTACGGCAGGTCGTCCGGCACACCGGGGAACCGACCGCGGTAGTAGTCCGGGTCCTTGCGCAGCAGCGCCGACTGGTGGCTGCGGTGGAAGTCCCGGGAGCCGAGCCACGGCGGGAGGTCACCGTCCACGTTGAGCCGGACCTGGGTCCGCACCGTTGCGCCCGGCAGCCAGTTCCGGAAGTCGTTCACCAACGTGACAGCACAGGTGTCGGCATGCCCCAGGGCCGTCCACACCCGGCACACGTCCAGCCCGTAAAGAACCAGCGCCTCCTCGTATCCGGCCCACATACGGACCGCCGGATGTCTGCGCCAACCGTATCCGGGCACGGTCAGCCCGCGGAGTACCTGCAGCGCCTCGACCCGCTGCTTGCCCAGCCGCCGGGGGTCGAGCGCGCTTGCTGACCGGGTGAAGTCCGGAAAGGGAAGAAAAGTCTGCATGTGACATCTCTACCCACCGGGATGCCTTCGGGGGCGGCTATGCGGCCTGTACGAGTTCGGCGCGGCCGAACAGGAGCGCGTAGCCGGAGGGGAGCTGGGCCAGGATACGGTCGAGAAGGGCGGGGCCGGCCAGGCCGGCGACGACGGCCAGGACGGTTCCGGTGTCCCAGCGTGCCGTGGCGGGGGTACCACCGGTGCGGGTGGCGAGGTCCTTGACCATGCCCCAGCCGGTGAGCGGTTCGGTGTCGGGTACCTGCCCGGTGAAGGTGCGGGCGGCCTCGAACGGGAGACGAGCGGCGAGGGCGACGCGTTCGTCGCCGGTGAGCTGACGGCCCAGAGCGGCCAGCACGGCGTGGGTGACCTCCTCTGCGCGCTCGCGCGTCGGATACACGCCTTCGTAGCGGACTGTCTCCAGCATCCGGTCGAACGTCATCTCCGGCGCGGAAGGGGTCTGCTCGGGCAGCGGGAGGGGAGACATCGGGGGAGTGTGCCTTTCTCGTTCCTGTGAAGGGGGCTCTGCGGCCTGTAGCGGGTTGAGCAGGATGGGGGCGCCCGGTGGAGGGCGGGGCAGAGGGAGATCACTTCCCGCCCTCCACTGCCGCGCGGTTGCTCAGCTGCTGATCTGGGGGTGCGCGGACTCTCCGCCGATGGTGATCTTGCGGGGCTTGGCGCGCTCAGCGATCGGGATCCGCAGGGTGAGGACCCCGGCGTCGTAGTCGGCCCTGATGCGTTCCGTGTCCAGGGTGTCGGCCAGCACCAGCTGGCGCGAGAAGACGCCCAGCGGGCGCTCGGAGAGCTCCATCTGCACGTCCTCGGCCTTGGCTTCCGGCCGGCGCTCCGCCTTGACGGTCAGCATGTTCCGCTCGACGTCGATGTCGATCGCGTCCTTGGTGACACCCGGAAGGTCGAGGGCGATGACGTACTCCTCGCCCTCGCGGTAGGCATCCATGGCCATCGCCGAGGGCCTGGACCAGGTTCCCGTCGTACCTGTCAGCTGCTGGGCGATTCGATCGAGTTCGCGGAACGGGTCGGTGCGCATCAACATCGCGAAACACCTCCAATTGGTTCAGGCAGTAGCTGCCAATGCGCTTCATCCCCACCGTTGTAACATGTCGTCCAGACGATGACAAGCGCGACGTCATCCGAAGGGTGACATCAAGGGAAGGCGACCCATGACCACATCCGAGCACTCCGACCAGGTCGGCGACCCCACCTCTTTCTTCGCTGCGGCCGCGGCACTGCGCGCGGCCGACGAGGCCCTTCGGACCGCCCGCACCCCGCAGGCCGGGCAACGCCCGGAACGCGGGCAAGCCAGCTCCGAGCAAGCGCTGGCCGCGCTGCTGCTGCTGCGCGAACTGCGCGAACAACTCGCCGGCTGGGAGGCGGGACTGATCGAAGCGGCCCGCGCGGCCGGCACCAGCTGGGCCGACCTGGCCCAGCCCCTCGGCGTCGCCAGCCGACAGGCCGCCGAGCGCCGCTACTTGCGCGTACGCCCCGGCCCCCCGGGCACGACCGGGGAGGAGCGGGTGCAAGCCACCCGCGACCGCCGTGCCGCCGACCGCACCGTCACCAGCTGGGCTCGCGACAACGCAGCAGACCTGCGCCAGCTCGCCGGGCAGATCATCGCGCTCACCGATCTCCCCGCCGGTGACCGTGTCCCCCTCACCGACGCCCTCGCCGACAGCGACGCCGCCCGCCTCCTTGCACCCTTGCTGCACAGCCGCGCTTACCTGGAAGCCCGAAACCCCGATCTCGCGGCCCGCGTCGACACCATTGCGGGCCGTACCGATCAGCTCCGCCAAGGCGACGACAGCCCTCACCGCACCGCTACGGACACCACCGGCCGGCTCGGGTGACGCACCGGACCACCTGTCACGCCGTACGACGTGGTCGACCTTGATGTCGTCGCCGCCGAGCTTGTAGCCGTTGCGGTCACCGCTCGAGTTCGTGGTGCCGTCGGTGAGGGTGCCGTTGCCGTAGGAGTGGGAGTCCTCGATGGTCACCGGGCCGATGGGACCGGTGGCGGTCTTGGTGTAGAGGTCCCAGCCGTCATCGATGTTGTTGTGGGACACGTCGTAGCGGAAGACGTTTCCGGGGCCTGCGGTGAGCTTCGCGGCGAAGCCGTCGGCGTCCTCGCCGTCGGAGTCGGCGTTGTCGTGTGACTCCGAGCTCAGGATGAGGTTGTTGGACGGCCACTGGTCGTCCGGGGTGGAGGAGGCGATGCGCGAGATCTGCAGCCCCGAGTCACGGTGGGGATCGGTTCGACAGCTTGCACGAGTCGCACGGTCGGCCGGCGCATGGAGCGGGGAGCGCCGCGTAGGAAGCGTTTTCTCGAGACGCTAAAGCGTTGCCGTGGACGCGTCAATATGCGGATGCTTGATTATTATTCATGAACGTGAACACAGTGGAGTCCTGCGTCGAAAAGGTCCCCGTGCTCTTCCGGGATATTGCGGCTTGATCGGGTACTCGGGCCCGGGTAGTGCGGCGACGCTGGAGGTGCATCGTGACCAGCGCAAGTGACCCGGCGGTCCATGCCGGCGGGGTGGACGGGGCACTCGTCGAAACGGTGCGCCGGACCGGGGCCTCCATCGGTGCGCTCTTTCTGCTCGACCCGGCTGAGAATGTCCTGCGCATCGAGGTACTGTCCGGGGCGCCGGTGGAGTTCGCCGCTCCCTGGGGCCGGGTTCCGGTGGGAGGCCCGGCTCCGGTGGCCGAGGCGATCCGGGAGAACCGGCTTGTCTGGGTGGGCAGTCAGGAGGAGATGGCGCGGTCCTATCCCCGCACGGCGATGGCGCTGCCCTACCCGTTCGCGTTGGCCGCCGCACCCGTGACGGGCATCCGGCAGTGGGGTTCCCTGCTTCTGCTGTGGCCGGCCACCCGTCCGCCGGACATGACTCGGCGGGAGCAAGGGCATATCGCCGCCTGTTGCCGAACGCTGGCTCGGACGCTTGAGGAAGCCGTTGAGGCCGGGATGTTCCCGTTCCCGGGCGGCCGGCCACGGGCACTTCCCGTCGCGACCGGCAGCCCGGTCTCCGGGCCCGCGCTGGCCGCCGCCGACTTCGCCGAGCGTCTGCCCGGCGGGTGTTGCGCACTCGACCTCGAGGGGCGCATCACGTTTCTCAGCTCCCGCGGCGCCGAGCTGCTGGGCCGCGACGCCGGTCAGCTGCTGGGGACGCTGCCGTGGCAGTCGTTGCCCTGGCTCGACGACCCCACATACGAGGACCGCTACCGTGCCGCGGTGATCAGCCGCGAGCCCGTCGCGTTCGCCGCTTGCCGCCCACCGGACCGATGGCTGGACTTCCACCTCTACCCGGACGCCAGCGGCATCAGCATCCAGATCATCCCCACCGGCGCCCAGCCCCCGCCCAGACCGGCTGCCCGGCTGTCCACGCACACCGCCGCGCCGGCCCGCGCGGGGCAGCTCTACCAGCTGATGCACCTGGCCGCCGCCCTGACCGAAGTCGTCGGCGTCCAGGACGTGGTGGATCTCATCGCCGACCAGATCATGCCCGCCTTCGGCGCCCAGGGCCTGGTCCTGTCCGCCGCGGAGACCGGCCGGCTACGGATCACCGGTCACCGCGGTTACCCCTCCCGGGCCATCGAGCGCCTCGACGGCCTCCCCGTCGACACCGGTTTCACGCCCGCCGGGCAAGCGCTCACCAGCGGCATCCCTTCGTTCTTCGCGGACCCTCAGGAAATGCAGCGGAGCTACCCGGAGGCTCCACTGGTCAGCGGCAAGCAGGCATGGGCGTTTCTGCCGCTGAACATATCGGGTCGGCCGGTCGGCTGCTGCGTCCTGTCCTACGAGCACCCGCACACGTTCTCCGCCGAAGAACGCGCCGTGATGACCGCGCTCGCCGGGCTCATCGCCCAGGCACTCGACCGTGCCCGCCTGTACGACACCAAGCATCAGCTCGCCCACGGCCTGCAGCAGGCACTGCTGCCGCACACCCTGCCCGGCATCGACGGGCTGCACGTCGCCGCGCGTTACCTGCCCGCCACCCGCGGCATGGAAATCGGCGGCGACTTCTACGACCTCATCCGACTCGGCGGGACCGCCGCCGCGGCCGTCATCGGAGACGTTCAGGGGCACAACGCGGCCGCTGCCGCCCTCATGGGCCAGGTGCGCACCGGGGTCCACGCGCACGCCACCCTCGGTACGCCGCCCGACCAAGTCCTCGCCAGGACCAACCGCCTCCTCATCGACCTCGACCCCGGTCTGTTCACCAGCTGCCTCTACGCCCATCTCGACTTCGAGCGTCGACGTGTCTGCGTCGCCAGCGCCGGACACCCGCCGCCGCTCGTGCGCCTGCCGGACCGCCGCACGTTCCCCCTTGACGTCACACCGGGGCCGCTGCTGGGCGTCGAGCCCGGCGCCACCTATCCGGTCACCGAGATCCCGTTCACTCCGGGACTGCTGCTCGCCTTCTACACCGACGGTCTCGTCGAAACCCCGGGAATCGATCTCGACGATTCCATCGCAGACCTTGCACGCCGTCTCGCACGCGCCGACGACCGGGATCTGTACCGGCTCATCGACTCCCTGCTGGAGCAGGTACGTCCCGCCCGGCAGCGCGCTGACGACCTGGCCTTCCTCGTCCTGCAGAGCAGAACGCACTCGAGCGGACCGCGAAGGTGACGAAACGGTCAGCGGGTCGCTGTCGCCTGCCGACGTGGCATCGGCGCCGGGCTCGAGGCTGCCCGGCTGATGGGGCATGCTGGCTGAGGAAGATCAGGTGGCAGCCGGAGAAGTGGTGAGCGGCCTGTTCGACCGGGACCGAGCGGGCCCTCGCAGGAGGGGAGCCACCCCAGCGGAAGGGAACTTTCATGGACGAGCAGGGCGAGCACTTCGACGTCGTGGTACTCGGAGCAGGTCCGGGCGGGTATGTCGCCGCCGTTCGCGCGGCTCAGCTGGGCAAGCGGGTCGCGGTCGTCGAGGAGAAGTACTGGGGCGGCGTCTGTCTGAACGTGGGGTGCATCCCCTCCAAGGCTCTGCTGCGCAACGCGGAGCTGGCGCACATCTTCATGCGCGAGGCGAAGACCTTCGGCATCAAGGTCGAGGGGCAGGTGTCCTTCGACTACGGCGAGGCGTTCCGGCGCAGTCGCAAGGTGGCGGACGGCCGGGTCAAGGGCGTCCATTACCTGATGAAGAAGAACAAGATCACGGAGATCAGCGGGCGCGGCACCTTCCGCGACCCGCACACGCTCGATGTGGCGCTGTTCGACGGCTCGACGCAGACGATCGGGTTCGATCACTGCATCGTCGCCACCGGCGCGACGCCGAAGCTGCTGCCCGGCACCCGCCGGACCTCGCGCGTGGTGACGTTCGAGGAGCAGATCCTCGCCGAGGAACTCCCGCAGTCCATCGTGATCGCGGGTGCCGGCGCGATCGGTGTGGAGTTCGCGTATGTCCTGCACAACTACGGCGTCAAGGTGACGATCGTCGAGTTCCTGGACCGCGCGGCGCCCCTGGAGGACGCCGAGGTGTCCGCCGAACTCGCCAAGCAATACCGGAAGTTGGGCATCGACGTCCTCACCTCGACCCGGGTCGAGTCGATCGACGAGTCCGGCCCGCAGGTGCGTGTCGCCGTCACCGGCAAGGACGGTACCCAGCAGGTCCTGGAGGCCGACAAGGTGCTGCAGGCGATCGGGTTCGCTCCGAACGTCACGGGCTACGGTCTGGAGAAGACCGGTGTGCGGGTCACCGAGCGCGGTGCGATCGATGTCGACGGCCGCTGCCGGACCTCGGTGCCGCACATCTACGCCATTGGTGATGTCACCGCGAAGCTGATGCTCGCGCACGCGGCAGAGGCGATGGGTGTGGTCGCGGCGGAGACGATCGCAGGCGCCGAGACGATGGAGCTGGACTACGTGATGATCCCGCGGGCCACCTTCTGTCAGCCGCAGATCGCCAGTTTCGGCTACACGGAGGCGCAGGCGAGGGAGAAGGGCTTCGACGTCAAGGTGGCGAAGTTCCCCTTCACCGCGAACGGCAAGGCGCACGGCCTGGGCGACGCGAGTGGCTTCGTGAAGCTGATCAGCGACGGCACGTACGGCGAGCTGATCGGCGGTCACCTGATCGGCCCGGAGGTCACCGAACTGCTGCCCGAGCTGACCCTGGCCCAGCAGTGGGACCTCACCGTCCACGAGGTCGCCCGCAACGTCCACGCCCATCCGACCCTGGGCGAGGCGGTGAAGGAGGCCGTGCACGGCCTCGCCGGACACATGATCAACATGTGACGAGAGCGATCGGGCGATCGCCTCGCTCAGCGCACCCGTCCGCGCGGTTTCAGTGGTACGGGCGGGAGTTCCGGAGCAGGCAACCGACCGCCGTCGTAGCCGTGCACCTCGCCGAAGCGAGTTCCGGACATCCAGTCCGAACGGGCCTGGGCGATCTCCTCGTGGGAGCGTCCGACGAAGTTCCACCACATGACGATCTCCTCCTCGAACGGCTCGCCGCCCAGGAGCATCAGCCCGGCGTCCGACCTGGCGCGCAACGGCAGTTCCGTACGGCCGCAGCCGAGGTAGAGCATGGAGCCCGGTTCCAGCGGTACGCCGTCGGCGGACGCCTCGCCCGACATCGCAAGGACCGCGTACTCGAAGTCGGGTTCGAGCGGCAGGGCGGCTGCTGCTCCGGCGGAGAGGGCCAGGTCGGCGCCGACGAGGGGGCTGTACGTCGTGCCGGGGGAGCTGGAACCGTCGAGCTCGCCGAGGATCACGGTTGCCGTGAGGCCCGGGGCGATGACCGTCGGCAGTGCGCTGTGGTGTTCGAAACGCGGTTCGACGTTGCGGTGCCCGTCGGGGAGCGCGACCCACAGCTGCGCGCCGTGCAGCAGGCGGGCATGCGGACGGGGGCTCTCCTCGGAGTGGCTGATGGCCCGGCCCGAGGTCATCAGACCCAGCTCGCGCGGGCGCACCGTCTGCAGGCTGCCCAGACTGTCCCGGTGCAGCACCTCCCCCTCGTGCAGCCAGCTCACCGTCTGCAGGCCCATGTGCGGATGGGGCGGCACCTGCATCCCCGGCTCGTCGGCGATGTCGTCGGGGCCGTAGTGATCGACGAAAGCCCATGCGCCGACCATGCGCCGGCCGAGATTGGGGAGCAGCCTGCGTACCTCGGTCGATTCGCCGAGCTTGACCCGTCGCGGGCTGAGGAGTTCGCGTACCGGCTCGGCCGCGACGAACCCGCGGCCCCCGCAGACGGAGAGCGTCGCCGGGCGCTCAAGATTGCTCATGCGCCCAATCTAATCCAGTCCACCCCGGCGCTGCCCGATCGCCGCCCGGGTGGAGGTCGCTGTCCGAACCGTCCTGGCGATGGTGGACGATGAGGGGCGTTCAGCCGTACGACCAGGAGCCCCCTTGACCAGCTACCGTCAGCCCGGCCTCGTCCTCACCGACCACCGCTTCCGGGTGCCCGTGGACCACGCGCAGCCGGGCGGCGAACGGATCGAGCTCTACGCCCGTGAGGTCGTCGCCTCCGACAAGGGCGCCTCCGACCTGGCGGGGCTGCCCTGGTTGCTGTATCTGCAGGGCGGCCCCGGCTTCGGCGCCAACCGGTTCACCGGCAAGCAGGCCTGGCTCGGTCGCGCGGTGCAGGAGTTCCGGGTGCTGCTGCTCGATCAGCGCGGTACCGGCGCCTCCACGCCCGCCAACCGTCAGACGCTGCCGCTGCGCGGCGGCCCTCAGGAGCAGGCCGACTACCTGGCGCACTTCCGGGCCGATTCCATCGTCCGCGACTGCGAGCTCATCCGGCCGCAGCTGACCGGCGGTGCGCCCTGGACCGTGCTCGGCCAGAGCTTCGGCGGTTTCTGCACCGTCCACTACCTGTCGGCGGCCCCTGAGGGGCTGACCGCCGCGCTCATCACCGGCGGTCTCCCGTCGCTCGACGCGCACGCCGATGACGTCTACCGGGCCGCGTATCCCCGTATCGCCCGGAAGACGGCCGCGCACTACGCGCGCTATCCGCAGGACATCGCACGCGCCCGCGAGATCGCCGCCCATCTCCGTGCGCACCGGCCGGTGCTCAACAGCGGATACCGGTTCACCGTCGAGGCCTTCCAGTCGCTGGGCATCATGCTCGGGGCCGGAGACGGCAGTCATGCCCTGCACCACCTGCTGGCGGACGCCTTCGTCCGGACGCCGCAGGGCCCGCAGTTGGCCGACGCCTTCCAGGAGCGGGTGCATGCCGCGCTCTCCTTCGCCGCGCACCCGCTGTACGCCTTGGTCCACGAGTCCATCTACGGCCGGGACACCCGCCCCACGGCATGGTCCGCCGAGCGGGTACGGGCCGAATTCCCCGCCTTCGACGCCCGCCCGGCCCTCGCCGGTGACGCGCCGCTGCCCCTCACCGGGGAGTCCGTGCACCCCTGGCACTTCGAGGTGGACCCGGCGCTGCGACCCCTCCGGGAGACCGCGGACCTGCTGGCCGCCCGTACCGACTGGGCCCCGCTGTACGACCGGGACCGACTCGCCGCCAATGACGTACCGGTCGCTGCCGCGATCTACCACGACGACATGTACGTCGACACCGGCCACGCCCTGCGCACCGCCCGGGCCATCCGCGGCCTGCGCACCTGGGTCACCGACGAGTACGAGCACGACGGGCTGAGGGCCGGTGGCCCGCGGGTGCTCGACCGGCTGCTGGCGCTGGTCCGCGGCGAAGTCTGACGGAGACCGCGCGAGGTCCTATCCTGCGGCCATGACAGACCAATTGGAGCCCATGCCCGCCGACTGGCAGCGCGCACTCGCCGTCGTCGCGCACCCCGACGACCTGGAGTACGGCTGCGCGGCCGCCGTCGCCACGTGGACCGACGAGGGACGCGAGGTGGCCTATGTGCTGGCCACTCGGGGTGAGGCGGGCATCGACACCATCGCCCCCGCCGAGTGCGGCCCGCTGCGTGAGCGGGAGCAGCGGGCGAGTGCGGCCGTGGTCGGGGTGAACACCGTGGAATTCCTCGACCACCGGGACGGTGTGGTCGAGTACGGCACCGCACTGCGCAGGGACATCGCGGCCGCCATCCGCAGGCACCGGCCCGAACTGGTCCTCACGCTCAACCACCGGGACACCTGGGGTGGGATCGCCTGGAACACGCCGGACCATGTGGCGGTCGGCCGGGCGGTGCTCGACGCGGCGGGAGACGCCGGAAACAGGTGGATCTTCCCCGAGTTGTCGGCGCAGGGACTCCAGCCGTGGAACGGGGTGCGCTGGGTGGCCGTGGCGGGGTCCGTCACGCCGACCCACGCGGTGGACGCGACCGCGGGGCTCGAGCGGTCGGTGCGCTCCCTGTTGGAGCACCGCAGTTATATCGAGGTACTGACCGATGAGGACCCCGAGACGTACTGCCGCACCTTTCTGACCGGGAACGCCGAGGCCGCGGCCGGAAGGTTCGGCGGCAGGCCCGCCGTCACCTTCGAGCTCTTCCGCCGCTGAGCCGGAGCGGGAACGGGTTCACAAGAGGCAAGCGACCGCTTAGTATGCGCTGAGCGCAGTTCAGCCTACGGTGTGTGGAGGCCCGCGATGCAGGCATGGCAAGTGCACGAGAACGGCGAGCCCGGTGAGGTGATGCGACTGGACGAGGTGCCGGAGCCGGAGGCCGGGCCTGCGCAGCTCAAGCTGAAGGTCCTGGCCGCGAACATCAACTTTCCCGACGCGCTGCTCTGCCGGGGCCAGTACCAGGTACGCCCGCCGCTTCCCTTCACCCCCGGCGTGGAGATCTGCGGCCGGACCGCGGACGGACGGCGAGTGATCGCCAACCCGGCGCTGCCGCACGGCGGCTTCGCGGAGTACGTCGTCGTCGACGAGGCCACCGTGCTCCCCGCACCCCCGGCGCTCGACGACGCGGAAGCGGCCGCCCTGCACATCGGTTACCAGACCGGCTGGTTCGGCCTGCACCGCCGCGCCCGTCTGCAGGCGGGCGAGACCCTGCTGGTGCATGCCGCCGCGGGCGGGGTCGGCAGCGCCGCCGTACAACTCGGCAAGGCGGCCGGCGCCACGGTCATCGGAGTCGTGGGCGGCCCGGACAAGGCGCGGACCGCGACGGACCTCGGCTGCGACCTGGTCATCGACCGGCGGTCCGAGGACATCATCGCCAAGGTCAAGGAGTTCACCGGAGGCAAGGGCGCGGACGTCGTCTACGACCCGGTCGGCGGCGAGGCCTACGCCAAGTCCGCCAAGTGCGTCGCGTTCGAGGGGCGGATCGTGGTGATCGGCTTCGCCAGCGGCACGATCCCGAGTCCCGCACTCAATCACGCGCTCGTCAAGAACTACACGATCATGGGCTTGCACTGGGGGCTCTACGCCCAGAAGGACCCGGCGTCGATCGGCCGCTGCCACGCGGAGCTGACCGAGCTCGCCGCACAGGGCGCCATCAAGCCGCTCGTCTCCGAGCGTGTCGCACTGAAGGACGCGGCAGCCGCCGTGCAGCGTGTCGCCGACGGCGTCACCACCGGTCGTGTCGTGATCATTCCGGAAGGAGCCGCCCGATGACGGACAACGCACCTCAGCCGGACGCCGCAGACCTGCGTCGCCGTACCCGTGACCTGTTGGCCTCGCATCCCCCGGCGGCCACCGGCCACAGCGATTTCCTCAGGGCCCGCTTCGACGCCGGGCTGGCCTGGGTGCACTACCCCGAGGGCCTGGGCGGGCTCGGCGTGCCACGCTCGCTGCAAGCCGTCGTGGACGCCGAACTCGCCGCCACGGAGGCGCCGGACAACGACCCCCGCCGTATCGGCATCGGACTCGGCATGGCGGCGCCGACCATCCTGCGCTACGGCACCGACGAGCAGAAGCGGCGCTTCCTGCGCCCGCTGTGGACCGGTGAAGAGGTGTGGTGTCAGCTCTTCAGCGAACCGGGCGCGGGCTCCGACCTCGCGGCGCTCGCCACCCGCGCGGTGCGCCAGGAGGGCGGCGACTGGATCGTCACCGGGCAGAAGGTCTGGACATCCAGCGCGCACCTGGCCCGTTGGGCGATCCTCATCGCGCGCACCGACCCGGACGTGCCGAAGCACCGGGGGATCACCTACTTCATCTGCGATATGACCGACCCCGGCGTCGAAGTGCGGCCACTGCGCCAGATCACCGGTGAGGCCGAGTTCAACGAGGTCTTCCTGACAGACGTCCGGATCCCCGACGCGCACCGGCTCGGCCCGGTCGGTGACGGCTGGAAAGTCGCGCAGACCACCCTGATGAACGAGCGGGTCTCGATCGGCGGCGCCCGCATCCCGCGCGAGGGCGGCATGATCGGTCCGGTCGCACGGACCTGGCGCGAACGGCCCGAACTGCGCACCCACGACCTGCACCAGCGCCTCCTGACCCTCTGGGTGGACGCCGAAGTGGCCAGGCTCACCGCTGAACGGCTGCGCCAGCAGCTCGTCGCAGGCCAGCCGGGCCCCGAGGGCTCCGGCATGAAGCTCGCCTTCGCCCGGCTCAACCAGGAGATCAGCGGCCTCGAGGTCGAACTGCTCGGCGACGAAGGCCTGTTGTACAGCGACTGGACCATGCGCCGCCCGGAGCACGTCGACTTCACCGGGCGCGACGCGGGCTACCGCTATCTGCGCTCGAAAGGCAACTCCATCGAGGGCGGCACCAGCGAGGTGCTGCTGAACATCGTCGCCGAACGGGTACTCGGGCTGCCGTCCGAGCCGCGCAACGACAAGGACGCCGCCTGGAAGGACCTGACCCGATGACCGACCTGCTCTACTCCGAGACCGAGGACGACCTGCGCTCGGCGGTCCGGTCGCTGCTCGCGGACCGCGTCGACACGCCGGGCCTGCTGGCCTCGGTCGAGTCCGACACGCCCTACGACCCGCAGGTGTGGGCATCGCTCGCCGCGGACATCGGCGCGGCGGGGCTCCTGGTGCCGGAGAAGCTCGGCGGTCAGGGCGCCTCGCACCGGGAGGCCGCGGTCGTGCTGGAGGAACTCGGGCGCAGCGTCGTCCCGGCGCCCTATCTCACCGGTTCGGTCGTGGCGACGGAGGTGCTGCTCGGCCTCGATACGGGGAGCGGACCGGTCGCCGAACTCCTGACCCGGCTCGCCTCAGGCGAGGGCGTCGCGGTCCTCACCCTGCCGTTGACCGCGGCACCCGGCGCGTCGCACACGCTGCTCCCCGGCCTGACCGGCACGGTCGCCGGGGTCGCCGACGCGATCGCCGCACAGGTGCTGCTGGTGCCCACGCAGGAGGGGCTGTACGCGGTCGACACGCAGGCACCCGGAGTCACCGTCGACCCGCTGGTCGCGCTCGACCTGACCCGCCCGCTGGCCGCCGTCACCTTCGACCATGCGCAGGGCAAGTTCCTTGCCGATCCGGCGACTTCGCGGGCCGCGGTGCACCGGGGTCTGCTGGCCGGTGCGGGGCTGCTGGCGTCGGAACAGCTGGGTCTGGCCGAGTGGTGCCTGGAGGAGACCGTCAGGTACACCCGCGAGCGGCACCAGTTCAACCGACCCGTCGGCGGGTTCCAGGCGCTCAAGCACCGGATGGCCCAGCTCTGGCTGGAAGTCGTGTCGGCTCGTGCCGCCGCCCGCAACGCGGCCGACGCACTCGCCACCGGCAGCCCGGAGACCGAGCTCGCGGTTGCGGTCGCGCAGGCCTACTGCGGGCGGGTCGCGGTGCACGCCGCGGAGGAGTGCGTCCAGTTGCACGGCGGCATCGGCATGACCTGGGAGCACCCCGCGCATCTGTATCTCAAGCGGGCCAAGTCCGACGCGGTCGCCTTGGGTTCGCCCGGTGCCCACCGGACGGAGCTGGCTTCGCTGGTCGACCTGCCGGCGCCGCGATAGCGCCAGGACGACGGTCACCGTGAGTCAACACCCGTACGGCGTACAGATCTTATGCCGGCAGCGGGTGCCTCCTCCGCCACACTGGCGGCCGAAAGCCGCATATCCGGTGCGGCGGAGGAGGGTGACCATGGCCATTTCGGTCTCATTGCTGCTGCTTCTGCTGGTCCTCGCGATCATCTTCCTGCGCGGCGGCGGGCTGAAGATCTCCCATGCGATCGTATGCGCCCTGCTCGGCTTCACACTGGCGAGCACGAGTATCGCGCCGACCATCCAGCAGGCCGTCACCGGCACCGCGCGCATGGTCAGCACCATTCATCCCTGATGTGCGTGCCGACGCCTCAGTCCTCGGCCGTCCACCGCGGCCCGCCCCACTGCGCCCGCGCCCCTTCCAGGGCGGCACGGTAGGCGGCGTAGCCGTCTTCGTACACTCCGCGGCTTGCGGCGCGCGGCTCCACTGTGCGGAACGACTGCGGTTCGGTCTCCGCCGGTTCGCCGAGGAAGAGCCGTGCCACCCGCACCGCGCCCAGCGCACCCACCTCGGTCTCGGCCGGGATACGGATCTCGCGGCCCAGGATGTCGGCGAAGAGCTGCGCCCACGGGCCGGAGCGGGTGCCCCCTCCGCAGGCGGCGAGGACCCCGGTGAGGCCGGCCGTTTCCAGACAGTGGCGGGCCGCGTAGCCGATGGCCTCGCAGACGGCCCGGACCGCGTCGGCGCGGGTGTGGGCGAGGCTGAGCCCGTCGAGGCGTCCGCGGGCCTCCGGGTCCACGAACGGCGCCCGCTCCCCGGCCCCGGAGAGAAAGGGCAGCGCGGTGACGCCGTGTGCCCCCGGCGGGCTGTCGCCCAGCAGCTCGTCGAGATCGGCCGTGGTGGTACCCGTGAGGGCGAGCGCCCACTCGAGGGCGGCGGTACCGACCATCGCCGGCATGGCGCGCAACCAGCGGCCGGGAGCCGGGGTGCACAACCACATACCGGCCGGCTCCGCGGAGCCGGCCGGGTCGGTGAGCGCCGAGTCGGTGAGCACCTGACAGGCCAGCGTGGTGCCGACGATCAGCAGTCCGTCGCCCACATCACGGACGCCGCTGCCCACCGCGCAGGCCGGCAGGTCATACGGTCCCGCGGTGACCGGCAGGCCGACCGGCAGCCCCAGCAGTCCGGCGCCCTGCGGGTCGAGAGCCAGCACCGTTCCCGGCACGGCGGGGGCGGGCAGCAGACGCGCTTGGTCACCGATGCCGCAGGCGGCCAGCGCTTCGGTGGAGTAGGTGCGGGTGACGGGGTCGAGGAACGGCAGCGTGGCGTCGGACGCGTCCACACTGACCTGGCCGGTGAGCCGCTGGGCGACGGCGTCCACGCAGTAACCGGCGGTAGCCGCACGTGCCAGGGTTTCCGGCTCGTGTTCCTGCAGGTGTGCGAGGAGCGGGGCGTGGCAGCCCGGGAACATGCCGGAACCGGTGTGCCGGTACACCTCCTGGACGGTGCCGTCCGCCAACCAGCCCGCCACCCGTTCGGAGGCCCGGCCGTCCATCCAGGAGATGGCAGGGCGGACCGCCCGGCCGTCGGCGTCGCGCAGCCACAAGCCGTCGCCCTGACCGGTGAGAGCCAGCGCAGCGGGCGGCCCGGCCAGCGCGGCCACGGTCTCCCGCACCACCTCGACGACCGTGCGTACGACGTCGTCGAGGTCCTGCTCCACGCGGCCGCCCGGCAACTGCGTAAGTCGGCTGCGGCGGGCCGCCGAGGCCAGCTGCGTGCCTCCGCTGTCGAAAGCGACGGCTTTGGTGACGGACGTCCCGATGTCGACACCGATCAGCACGCTCATGACCGCGGGCCCTCCTGGACCTCGGGGTTGGCGGGGTGTGCGAGCTTCTCCCCGCGCACGAAGCGGCCCGCCTCGGCAGCGGTGATGGCGGCGGCGCGGTGTGCGGTCTGCCGGGTGGCGCCGGCCAGATGCGGAGCGGTGACGACGTTCGGGGCCCGGTGCAACGGCCAGTCGGCGGGCGGCGGTTCGACGTCGTACACATCCACGGCGAGGGCGCCGATCCGGCCGCTGCTCAGCATTTCGGGCAGCGGGCCGTAGTCCAGCAGGCCACCGCGGGCCGAGTTCACCAGTACGGCCCCGTGGGGGAGCAGCGCCAGTTTTTCGGAGTCGATGAGGTGACGGGTCTCCGGCGTGAGGCGGGCATGCAGGCTCACCACACTGCTGCGGCGCAGCAGTTCGTCGAGGGCGACCGGTTCGACATCGTCGGCGCGGGCCGCCGCCGGATCGGCGTACGGGTCGCAGACCAGGACGCGGGCGCCGAAGGCCCGCAGCACCCGGGCAACGATGCGGCCGATGGCGCCGTAGCCGACGAGTCCGACGGTCGCCCCGTCGAGTTCGATGCCGGCCTCGTCGTACGCGTAGAAGTCACCGCGCCACTTGCCGCGCTTGAGCTCGGCGTCGGCGGTGGTGATCCGCCGCATCGCGGTGAGCATCAGCCCGATGGCGAACTCGGCGGCCGCCGGGGCGTTGCGGCCCGGCGCGAAGGAGACGGCCACGCCGTGCCGGGTGGCCGCGGGGAGGTCGACATTGACCGGACCGCCGCGGGAGACGGCGACCAGGCGCAGAGCGGGACAGGATGCGAAGACCCGTTCGGTGAAGGGTGCCATCTGCGTCACACAGATCACGGCGCCGTCCAGCGCCCTGATGACCTCGTCCTCCGTGCCACTGGCTTCCTGGACGTCGCCGACCGGACCGAACGGCTCGTGCGGCCAGGGCAGGGTGAGTTCGGTGACCTCCTGGGCATCGCCGAGCTCCTCGAGCAGGGCGGCGCGGAGAAGTCCGGGGCGGACGAAATGATCGCCGGCGGCGAGGATACGCATCGAGCGGGGCCCTTCCTCGGGGTCACGGTGGTGCAACTGAGGGAGAGCTCCCGCAGTACCACTATCATTGACATTGATAGATCTAACATCATTGTTTTGCAGAATCAATGCGCCGGTGACGCCTCCCTGCCCGGGCCGGCCGGCTGCGAGGGAGGGGCTTGCGATGGCAACCCGGTTGTTGCTCGTCCGGCACGGCGAGACCGAATGGCATGCGGAGAACCGGTACGCCGGGGTCTCCGACGTCGCGCTGACCGCGAAGGGACGGCGGCAGGCGGACGAACTGGCCGGCTGGGCGCGGCAGCGCGGTGTCGACGCGGTGGCCTGCTCGCCGGTCAGCCGGGCGCTGCTCACCGCCCGGCCCGCCGCCCGGGCCCTCGGCCGGGAGCCCGAGGTCGTCGATGCGCTGCGCGAGGTGGACTTCGGCTGGGGAGAAGGCCGGACCATCGCGGAAATGACGGCCGAGGACCCGGAGGCCGTACGCCGCTTCCGCGAGGATGCCGAGGCCGGGGCCTTCCCCGGGTCCGAGCCACCGTCCGCCGCCGCAGCGCGTGCGTCCGCCGCGCTGCGCGGCCTGGCCGGGAGGCGCCCGGGAGGCACCGTGCTGGTGGTGGCCCACAACACGCTGCTGCGCATGGCGCTGTGCGCGATGCTCGGCATCCCGGTGGGCCGCTACCGGCTGGTCTTCCCCGGGCTGGACAACGCGGCCGTCACCGAGATCGAGGTCACGGGCGCCCGGACCGCGCTGCGCTCGATGAACGTCCCCGCCGGGGCGCCGCTCACCGGTGGTGCGGGAAACTTGGACGCATGACGACGACCGGCGCGGAAGCCCGCAGACAGATCATCACCGAACACGTCCTGGAACACGGGTCGGCGAGCGGCTCCGAGTTGGCGGAGCTCACCGGGGTGAGCCTGATGACCGTGCACCGGGATCTGGACGAGCTGGCGAGGCGGGGGGTGCTGCGCCGCTTCAGGGGCGGTGTCTCCGCGCTGCCCTCCACGGTCTTCGAGTCCAACCTGGACTACCGGCTGGGGGTCAACACCATGGAGAAGGACGCCATTGCGCGAGCGGCTGCCGAGCTCGTCGAGCCGGGCGTCTCCGTGATGCTGGACGACTCCACGACCGCGCTCGCGCTGGCCGCCCTGCTGGTGGAGCAGACCCCGCTGACGGTGGTGACCAACGCCCGGCGGGTCATTGACCTCTTCGTGGGCCGGGACGGGATACGCCTCATCTCGCTGGGCGGGGAGTACTCCCCGCCGCACGACTCGTTCCTGGGTGTCGCCTGTCTGGAGGCCATCGAGGCGCTCTCGGTGGACATGGTGCTGGTCTCCACCTCCGCGATGGACGCCCGGATGACGTATCACCAGGAGCAGGACGTGGTGCTGGTCAAGCGGGCGATGCTGGCCTCCGGGACCCGCAAGGTGCTGCTGATGGACCGCACCAAAATGGCCAGGACGGCGCTGCACCGGCTCGGTCCGGTGGAGGACTTCGACCATCTGGTGGTGGACGACCGGGTCGACGCGGAGCTGCTCACGGCGCTGCGGGAGCGCACGGACGTCCGGGTCGCCCCTGCGGCCGACAGCGCCGCGACGCACCACCGGGCTTCCTAAACTCTTGCGTGTTAATTTCACAGAGGTCATGATGCGTTCTCGTCGCGGCTGTACGTCCGCGGGCCCATGACACCTCACTGTGGAGGCACGAGCAATGAGCGACACTGCCGCATCCGCCGCACACCAGGGAACGGTCTGGGACCGCATCGGCATCCCGCGACCGCTCCTCTTCGGCTTCATCGGGGTCCTCATCTTCATGATCGGCGACGGCGTCGAGTCCGGCCTGATCGCCCCGTTCATCGAGGACAACGGCGCGGGCAGCGAAGTCCGGGCGAGCTATGTGATCACCGCGTACGGCGTCACGGTGATGCTCGCGTCCTGGCTGTCGGGCGCGCTGTCCGAACTGTGGGGCCCCCGGCGGGTGATGCAGATCGGCCTGGCCGTGTGGATCGTCTTCGACGCGCTCTTCCTGGCGCTCGGCGCCGCCCAGGGCAACTACACCCTGATGCTGGTCTTCTACGGGCTGCGCGGCTTCGGCTACCCGCTCTTCGCCTTCTCGTTCCTGGTGTGGGTCACGGCCACCGCTCCGGTGGCCAGGCTCGGCGCCGCCGTCGGATGGTTCTACTTCGCTTTCACCGGCGGCCTGCCCACCCTCGGATCGCTCACCGCGTCCGTCACCAACCCCCTGCTCGGAAAGTTCGGCACGCTCTGGGTCGCGCTCGGTCTGATCGCGGTGGGCGGCGCATGCTGTCTGATCGGGGTGCGCGAACGCACCGGGTTCTCCCGGCTCGCTCCGCCCGGGGTACGCCCGGTCCAGTCGCTGACCCGGAGTCTCTCCATCGCCTGGACCAATCCCAAGGTCGCCGTCGGCTGCGTCGTACGCATCATCAACACCGCCCCGCAGTTCGGCCTCTGGGTCATCCTCCCGGCCTTCTTCACCGACGAGATGGGATTCACCGACGGCGACTGGCTGCGACTGCTGTCGATCATGTTCGCCACCAACATCTTCTTCAATCTGCTGTTCGGTGTGGTCAGCGACCGGATCGGCTGGCGTACCACCATCGGCTGGTTCGGTGCGGTCGGCTGCGCGCTGAGCGTGCTCGCCCTGTACTTCGTGCCCAAGCTGATGACCGGCAATTACTGGGTCGCGGTCGGTGTCGGCATGGTCTACGGCGCCACCCTCGCGGGGTTCGTGCCGATCTCCGCGCTGATGCCCTCGCTGGCCCCGGAGAACAAGGGCGGCGCGATGGCCCTGCTGAACCTGGGCGCGGGCGGCGCCGCCTTCGTCGGCCCCGCCATCGTCTCGGTCTTCCTCGGCCCGCTCGGCCGGGACGGGGTAGTAATGATCTTCGCCGGGCTCTATGTCGTCGCCGCCGTGCTGACACTCTTCCTGAGGCTGCCCAGAGTGTCGGAGGAGGCCATCCAACAGGGCAAGAACCTCCAGGAAGCGGCCGAGCCACTCACCGCCGCGTCGCCGCCCGTTTCCCCGCCCGAGAGGAACCCGTCCCGCCCATGAGCCCCGCCGCCGATGTCCTCCGAACCGCCGACGCCGTGGTGGCCGGTATCGATGTGGCGACCGCTGCGGTGCGGGTGCTGTGCGCCGATGCCGGCGGACGGATCCTCGCGGAGGGGCGGGCGCCGCTGCCCCAGCCGGTACGCGGCACGGGCGGCCGCAGCGAACAGGACGCCCGCAGCTGGTGGCCGGCGACGGCCGCCGCCCTTCGGCAGGCCACCGCCGCACTGCCGGGCGGTGGCCGGGAAGTGATCGCGGTCGCGGTCTCCGCCACCTCGGGGACCCTGGTCCTGGCCACCTCGGAAGGCGAACCGGTGGGCCCTGCCTTGATGTACGACGACCGGCGGTCCGCCGACCTCAACGCCAAGGCGCAGGAACTCGGCGCAGCACGCTGGCGGGCCCTGGGCCTCTCCGTCGGGCCGACGGCGTCGCTGGGCAAGCTGGTCAGCTGCGCCGGCCGGGCGCAGCCCGGTCAGCTCGTCCTGCACACCCCGGACCTGATCGGACGCCTGCTGACCGGCCATCAGGTGGCTCTCGACTGGAGCCACGCGCTGAAGACCGGCTACGACCCCCAGGTGGGGGAGTGGGCCACCGAGATCTTCGACGCCTTCGACGTTCCGTCAGCCCTGCTGCCCGCTGTGCAGGCCCCCGGGACCCCCATCGGCACGGTCTCGGCCTCCGCCGCGTCCGAAACAGGGCTGCCCGTCGGGTGCGAGGTACGTCTCGGCATGACCGACGGGTGCGCCGGCCAGATCGCCACCGGCGCGGTGCACCCCGGCCAGTTCGTCGGCGTGCTGGGCACCACATACGTCCTCAAAGGCGTCACCCGCGAGCTGGTCACCGACCCGGCCGGTGCGCTCTACAGCCATCGTCATCCCGACGGCTGGTGGCTGCCGGGCGGTGCCTCCAACACCGGCGGTGAGGCGCTGGCCACGGTGGATCCGGCCCGCCTGCCCGACCTGGACGCGGCGGCCGGTGCCCGCGGCCCGGCCTCCTGCCTGGCCTACCCGCTGCGCCGGGAGGGGGAGCGGTTCCCGTTCGTCTCCGGTGAGGCCCGCGGCTTCACCGCCGGGGCGCCGCAGGACGAGGCCGACGAGCACCGGGCCGCTCTCGAGGGGGTGGCCTTCCTGGAACGACTCGCACTGGAACGGGTGCAGGCGCTGGGCATCGAGGTGCACGGGCCGCTGCATGCGGCGGGCGGCGGTAGCCGCAGCGCCCTGTGGAGCCGCATCCGGGCCACCGTTCTCCATCGGCCGCTGCGCATCGCCGACCGGGCCGAGACCGCTTTCGGCGCGGCGCTGCTCGCCGCCGCAGGTACGCTCCATCCCGATCTGTCGGCGAGCGCGGCGGCGATGACGGGACCGGGGCGGCTCGTCGATCCGGTCCCGGCGGAACAGGCCGCGATCGACGAGTCCTATCAGCGGTTCGTCGCGGAACTGCGCGCCAGGGGCTGGCTCGGCCTCGGCTGAAACCGGGGCCGGCTACGAGCTGACGCGGCGACGGATGCTTCGCAGCACCGCCGCCGCACCCAGGGCGGTACCGGCCAGTGCGGTGGCGGTGAGGGCGGGGTGGCGGGCCAGTTCCGTCTGCGGGGAGCGTGCGGAGGCCTGGTCGTCGAAGACACCGTGGGCTCCGTAGTCGTGACCCCGCGGGCCGTCGGCCGGCTGCCACAGATTGTTCACCCGGTCGGGCGACGCCTTGTCGGCGGTCTGCTGGGAGTCGAACCCGGTGCGGGCGAGGTAGCGGTCCAGCAGGGCGGGGGCCACCCTGTTGCCCAGGATGGTCGCCACGGTGGAGGCACCGACGTAGTACTGCTTGCGGCGCGGATGATCCGCCGCGTGCACGACGGCTCGCGCGGCGATCTCCGGCTGGTAGATGGGCGGCACCGGTTGCGGATGGTTGGGCAGCCTGGAGAGAACCCAGGAGAACTGCGGGGTGTTGACCGCCGGCATCTGTACGACGGTGATGTGCACCCGGCTCTTGCGGTGCAGGAGTTCGGTGCGGACCGACGAGGTGAAGCCGTTGACCGCGTGCTTGGCGCCGCAGTAGGCCGACTGCAGCGGGATGGACCGGTCGCCCAGCGCCGATCCGACCTGCACGATGGAGCCTGCGTCGCGGGGCAGCATGCTGTTGAGAGCGACGCGCGTGCCGTGCACGAACCCCAGGTAGGAGACCTCGGTGACGCGTTTGAACTCGTCCGGTTCGATCTCGGTGAACGGGGCGAACACCGAGGTGAACGCCACATTGACCCAGACGTCGATCGGTCCGAAGGCGCTCTCCGTCGCCTTCGCGGCGGCTTCCACCTGCGCGTAGTCGGCTACGTCGGTGGGCAGCGCGAGCGCCTGGCCGCCGGCTTCCTCGACCTCTGCCGCGGCGGCGTCCAGGCCGGCCTGTCCGCGGGCGAGCAGCGCCACATTGGCGCCCCGTTCGGCGAACAGGCGGGCGGCGGCGCGGCCGATCCCGCCACTCGCGCCGGTGATGACAACTGTCCGGTCCACTTTCATGCCTTCCATCGATACGGGAAACCGATACGGGAAAGGGGCGTCAGAACTCGGCACCACCGGCCAGGTGGGCCGAACTCTCGAGCAGCAGCGCATGAACGAACGCCTGAGGGAAGTTGCCGCGCAGCTGCCGCTGGGTGATGTCGTACTCCTCCGAGTACAGTCCCGCTGTCGCGCACGCCTCACGGTTGCACTCGAACCAGCGCAGCGCCTCGTTCTCGTTCCCCTGCTGGTATTCGGCCATGGCCATGACGAAGCCGCAGAGCACGAATGCCCCCTCGGCTTCCTGTAGCGGTCGATCGTCGTGCCGGAAGCGGTAGGCGTAATGACGGACTGCCAGGTGCTCCTTGATGGCGCTCAGCGTGGCCCGGGTCCGGCGATCGTCGGCCGGCAGCAGGCCGCGCACGGGAGGGAGCAACAGCGAAGCGTCCGGCGCCGGATCGTCGGGCGAGCGCTGCCAGTATCCGTCGGCGTGCAGCGCGTTGGCCTCGGTATCGGCAAGGATGGTGTCGGCAAGGCCGGACCAGCGCTCGGCGCGGGACCGGCCGGCTCCGGCTCTGGCCATCCTGCGGAGACCTGCGGCGCAGATCAGCCGGCTCTGCGTCCACGCCCGGTCGTTGAGTTCCCAGATACCCGCGTCCTTCTCCTGCCACCGTTGTTCGATGCTGTTCGCGGCGATCTCCGCCGCTGCCCAGCCGTCCTCGTCGAGACGGTCCCGGTGTGCCGCGGCTCCGAAGAGCAGCAGCGCCTCCCCGAAGGCGTCGAGTTGGAACTGACGGTTGACATGGTTGCCGACCCGGTCGTAGCCGCCGGGGTAACCGGGCAGGTGGAGTTCGCGCTGGGAGGGCACCGGGCCCCCGCCGATCGTGTAGGCCGGGGACAGTTTCGGACCGTCGGCGTGCAGGCGAGCCCCGACGAAGCGCACCGCATCGTCCAGCAGCGGGTGAGCTCCTGTGGCGGCCACCGCCTGGCCCGCGTAGCACTGGTCCCGGATCCAGACATAGCGGTAGTCGTAGTTGCGTCCCTCTTCGGCGCGCTCGGGCAGGCTGGTCGTCGCCGCCGCGACCATGCCACCGCCGGCCCCGGTCATGCCGCGCAGTACGGCGTACGCCTGGCGGGCGTCATTGGGCGCGATCGTGTTGTCGAGGGCGGGCACGTCGGCGTCCCACGCCTGCTCGGTCGAGGCCCAGGCGCGGGCGGCTTCGACAGGCTCGCCCGTCAGCGGCTTCGTGCCGATCTCGAGTACCAGATCATGGCGGTCGCCCGCGTCGAGCGTGAGGTCCAGGAGGAATCGAGGCCCCTCGCTGTCAGGGGCGGAGAGCCGCGCCTGCTGCCCGCCCGACCAACGCAGATACAGGTCGCCCACGCGGGCCGTCCATACCCCGCCGTCCCGCTTGGCCTCGCGTACCGGCTCGCTGCCGAACCCGCCGAGTGGGTGCAGCACCACGTGGACCTGGGCCCGCGCCTCCTGGGCGGTGACACGCCGCAACAGGACGAGGCGGTCGGAGGCGCTGGGCATAGCCAGCGCCTCCCGGCACTCCACAATGCCCGTTTCGGTGATCCAGCGGCTGCGCCAGATCAGCGACCCCTCCTCATAGTGCCCGCCGGGTACGAACCGGCCCTCGGGCGTCACCGCGTACACACCGGAGCCGCCGATGAGAGTGGAGAAGACGGCATCGCTGTCCCAGCGCGGCGCGCACAGCCAGCAGATCTCCCCACGAGGGCCGATGAGCGCGCCGCGCTCGCCGTCGGCGATCATGGCATAGTCACGCAGCGCCTGAGGCGGATACAGGTCATGGTCGGCCTGTGGCCGCAGATTGCTCATCGTGGTTGCTCCAACCGTCCGTCCAACGCTGTTCGGCCGCTGCTCAACCACGCCTGCGGCGCACGACGCCGTATGCCAGGGCCGCGGTGGCGGCGAGCGCCGACGCGGCCCCCGCTGCGAGGAGCCGGGCGTCGGATGCCGACGCCTCCGGGCGTGCCAGCAGCCGTTCGGGATGGTCAACGGGAAGGTGCCCGTCCAAGCCGAGGGCCAGTGCCTCCGCCAGATGCATGGCCCGCCGCCCGGCCCCGCCCTGCTCGATCTGGGTACGGCAGCTGAACCCGTCCGCGATCACCAGTGCGCCGGGAGCGGTGTCGCGTACCGCGGGCAGCATCCCTTGCTCGGCGATCGTCATGGACAGGTCGTGGTGGCCTTGCTCGAACCCGAAGTTCCCGGCGAGACCGCAGCACCCCTCGTCCAGTACGTCGGCGTCGATACCGGCCCGCCGCATCAGTTCCCGGTCCGCGTCGTCCTTCAGCACCGCGTGCTGGTGGCAGTGCGTCTGCACGGTGGCGGCGCGGGTGAGGTTCGGCGGCTGCCAGCCGTCCGGGGCGTGGTTGAGAAGCAGCTCGGAGAAGGTCAGGAACTTCTGGGAGAGCCGCTGAACGTCCTGGTCCTCGGGCATCAGCTCTGGGGCGTCAGCGCGGAAGACGGCCGTGCAGGACGGTTCAAGACCGATGACGGGGGTGCCGGCCTCGATCCAGGGCCGCAGGACATCGAGAGTGCGGCGAAGAACGCGCTTCGCCGTGGCCAGCTGTCCGGTGGAGATCCAGGTCAAGGAGCAGCACACCGCTTCGGTCGGCACCGCGACGCGGAACCCGGCGTCCTCCAGCACCCGCACCGCCGACTTCGCGATGTCCGGATGGAAGTAATTGCTGAAGGTGTCGGGCCACACCACGACCGTGCGCGGGTCGGCCGGATCCGGCTCCCCGACCTGGCGCCTCTGCCACCACTGGACGAAGGACTCCTGCGCGAAGACCGGCGCCTCCCGCGCCACCGCCACCCCCGCCAGGGCCTTCCCGGCACGCGCGAGCCCCGGAGCCCGCAACGAAGCATTGACGAGCCGCGGAGCGAGCCGCGACAGACGTGCCCACAGCGGAAGCCAGCCCAGCGAGTAGTGGGCGGCCGGACGCAGGCGCCCGGCGTAGTGGTGGGACAGGAACTCCGCCTTGTACGTGGCCATGTCGACGCCGGTCGGGCAGTCGGATTTGCAGCCCTTGCAGGCCAGACAGAGATCGAGGGCATCCTTGACCTCGGTGGAGCGCCAGCCGTCGGTGATGGCGGAGTCCGCGTGGCCGCCCAGCATTTCGAAGAGCAGCCGGGCCCGCCCCCGGGTGGAGTGCTCCTCCTCCCCGGTCGCCCGGTACGACGGGCACATCACCCCGCCGCGGTGCGACCGGCAGTTACCAATCCCGACGCACCGCAGTACCGCCCGGGTGAAAGAGTGATCGTCCTCGGGATACCCGAAGTGGGTATCCGAGGGTTCCGGCCGCCAGCGCGCTCCGAGACGGAGGTTCTCGTCGACCGCGTAGGGGGCGGTCACCTTGCCGGGGTTCATCCGATTGTCCGGATCGAACAGCGCCTTCATCTCACCGAACGCGCCGACCAGCCGCTCACCGAACATCCGGGTCAGCAGTTCACCGCGCGCCTGCCCGTCGCCGTGCTCGCCCGACAGCGACCCCCCGTAGGAAGCAACCAGGTCCGCAGCCCGGAAGAGGAACTCGCGGAACGCCGCGACGCCCTCCGCGTTCTTCAGCGCGAACGGAATGCGGGTGTGCACGCAGCCCTGCCCGAAGTGCCCGTACAGGGAGGGGTGATCGTAGTCGAACTCGGTGAAGAGCCGCTTCAGGTCCCGCAGGTAGTCACCGAGCCGGTCCGGCGGTACGGCCGAGTCCTCCCAGCCCTCCCAGGTCTCGCGGTCGTCCGGCGGCCTGGCGGTCACGCCGAGGCCGGCCTCCCTGGCCTTGAGCATCTTCTGCTCGCGTGCCGGATCGTCGGAGAAGGCCACCGTTCCGTCGTCTTCGCTGCGTCCCAGAGCGCGCAGCAGCGCATGACCCTGTTCATCGACGTCGTCCTGGCTGTCGCCGCTGAACTGCACCAGCAGCCAGCTCTCCCCGTCGGGGAAGGCGTCCAGGGATTCCAGGTAGGCGTGCTCCTCGCGCATCAGCTGCGCCATCCGCCCGTCCAGGGCTTCCAGCTGGGTCGGACTGCAGTGCTCCAGGAGGCGCGGTACGTCGTCGGCTGCGGCGCAGATGTCGTCGTAACCGAGCACCACCATGGACTCGTACGGCGGAGCGGGCACCAGGTCCAGCTCGGCGTGCAGCACGGTGACGAGGGTCCCCTCGCTGCCGACCAGTGCCTGGGCGAGATGGAAGCCGTTCTCCGGCAGCAGCGAATCCAGGTTGTACCCCGAGACACGGCGCGGGATGTCCGGGAAGCCGCGCCGGACGTCGGCCATGCAGCCGTCGATGAGCGTCTTGAGGCCGCCGTAGAGTTCGCCCCGCCGACCACCGGCCGCCACCGCCTCGGCGAGCTCCTCCGGAGAGGTCGGACCGACCCATGACCGGAAACCGTCATAGGTCAGGATCTCCAGGCGGCGCACGTTGTCCACGGTTTTGCCGTACGCCTGGGCGGACGCACCGCACGAGTTGTTGCCGACCATCCCACCCAGTGTGCAGTGACTGTGCGTGGCCGGCTTGGGGCCGAACTTCAGCTGGTGCGCTGCCAGCTGCCGGTTGAGCTCGTCCAGCACGAGCCCCGGCTCGACGACACAGGTCCGGCGTTCCGGGTCGACCGACACCACCTTGTTGCAGTACTTCGTCCAGTCGATGACGACAGCGGTGTTGGTGCACTGGCCGCCCAGGCTGGTCCCGCCCCCCCGGGAGAGCACCGGCGCGCCGAACCGAGCGCAGACCGCGACCGCCTCGGCCCCCGCGTCGACGCTGCGCGGCACGACAACCCCGATCGGCACCTGCCGGTAGTTCGAACCGTCCGTGACATAGGCACCCCGGCTGCCCGCGTCGAACCGCACTTCGCCGTCGACCCGCTCACGCAACACCCTCTCCAGCGCCGTTACGTCCAGTTCGGCCTGCTTGCTCGCCGCACCTTCGCTGTCGGGTGATGCCTTGCGTGTCGCGGTCATGGGCACCTTCCTCGTAAGGGTCTGCCGGATATGGGTCTTCCGGGCCTCGCACCGTTGTCTCTCTTCGCGCGACTACCCGGCCGGATCACCGTTACGCGATCGGGCCCGTGTCGGTTCTGGATCCGGTGAGGCCTCAGCGTCCGACGGCTTTGGCGAGCTCTGCCTTGGTCATCTTGGACCGTCCGTCGACGCCGCGCTTCTTGGCCTCGGCGTACAGCTGGTCACGGGTCGGCCCCTCGGCGCCGCTGTGTGAGCGCTCGCCGCCACGCTGGGAGGCCGATTTGCTGTCCTTGGTGGAGGTCTTCGATGCCTGCTTGGACTCGCCCGAACGGGCTCGTTCCTTGTTGACCGTGCGCGCCGCCATCTCCTTCGCGCGCTTCTCGGACGCGCCGTGCTCCTCGGCGCCTTCCTTGATGTGCTCGTACTGTCGTTCGCGCTTCCCGCTGGAACCTCGCGGCATGGCGTGACTCCTCTCTTCCTTCTTCCTTCGGGCGTCGTCGGGCAGAAGGGCCGGAAAAACGGCCTTCGGCCAACGAGTGCCCGCTGCGGCGCAGCTATCACATCGCGAGGTGAGAACACCCGCACACCAGGTGGGTCAGACGGACGAATGGCCGCTGCCACCGGGTTGTCAGCCGGTCAGCTGCGGCAACACCTCGGTGCGGTAGAAGTCGAAGAATCCGCGCTGGTCCGGCCCGATCTGGTTGATGTGGACCGTGTCGAATCCGGCTTCCACATAGGTGTTCAGCAGCGCGACATGGGCGTCCGCGTCGTCCCCGCAGACGACGTTCTCGGCGATCCGGTCGCGGGTGACGAGTTCGTTCGCCTGCTCGAAATGGCGGGGAGTCGGAAGAATCTGCGGCAGTTCGCCCGGCAGCTGTTCGTTGGCCCACAGCCGGTGTGCTGTCCGGACAGCCTCCTCACGGTCCGTGCCCCAGCACACCTTGACACCGGCCATGACCGGCTTGGTGCCGCCGCCACTGCGCCGGAAGCGTTCGATGGACTCGGATTCGGGTGCCATGGTGATGAGCCCGTCCCCGATCCGACCTGCGACGGCCGCGGCCTGCGGGCCGAAGGCGGACACGTCGATGGGGACCGGTTCGTCGGGACACGTGTACAGGCGGGCGTTCTCCAGTGTGTAGTGCGTGCCCCGGTAGCTGCTCTGTTCGCCGGTGAACAGCATCCGCATCACCTGGACCGCCTCCTCGAGCATCTCCAGACGCACCGACGCCTCGGGCCAGGGGCCACCCAGCACGTGCTCATTGAGGGCTTCGCCGGTACCCACGCCCAAGCGGAAGCGCCCCTCGAGCTGGACGGCGGCGGTGGCTGCGGCGTGCGCCACAACCGCGGGGTGCGTACGCATCATCGGACAGGTCACCGCTGTTTCCACCGGCAGCGATACGGCTTGGGAGAGCGCACCGATCACGGACCAGACGAAGGGGGACTGCCCCTGTTCGTCATTCCACGGATGGAAGTGGTCGGAAATCCACAGTGAGGTGAATCCTGCTTGTTCAGCCATCCTGGCCTGATCGACCAGGGCGGCCGGACTGTGCTCTTCGCTGGACAGAAAGTAGCCGTAATCCGTCATAACTCCTCCTGCGGGCAAGGTGGCCCATCGGGTGACCGGCTGCCCGGTGGAGAAACATCCGCCCGCGTCCCGTGGTCCCGCCTTCGCCACACGGACGAATACGTTCGAACAGCCCGGGCACGCGCTCTGTCAGCCGCACATGGCGGCACGCCGGACTTCATGAGAAGTCCTGGGAGACGCGACGAGAAGTCACTGGATATGACGGGCGGAATCATGACGACGACGGATGACAAGGACGGCGGCAACGGTCAGGAGCGCCTCGATGTCTCCACCGCAATCCGCCGCGCTGCGGCCCAACTTGCCGAACTGCTGCAGCGTGAGCCCAGTTCCGTCTCTTCGTTGAAGGCCACGGACCAGGGCTGGTCCGTGGACGTGGAGGTCGTGGAAATCGAGAAGATCCCCGACACCGCCAGTGTGATGGCTACTTACCGTGTCTCGCTCGACCCTCAGGGTCAACTCGTCGGATACGAACGCACTCGTCGGTACGCGAGGGGCCAGATCGACCGCTGATCCTCGAACGGCTCGACGCATACCGACCGGAGTCCCGCGGAGAAGATCACCAACGGTTCCAGCGGAAAGGACATTCACCATGAGCATGGTGCAGCAATCCAGTTCAGTGAGCAGCAGTGGAGGCGGCTCGGGCAATCTGTACGACGTCCTGGAGCTCATTCTTGACAGGGGGCTGGTCATCGACGCCTTTGTCCGGGTCTCCCTCGTCGGGATCGAAATACTCAAGATCGATGTGCGGGTCGTGGTAGCCAGCGTCGACACCTACCTGCGGTTCGCGGAGGCCTGTAACCGGCTGGACCTCGAGTCCGGACGCAAGGCACCGAGCCAGCTCACCGACCTGGTCGGAGAGGCGACCGAGAGCGGGGCCAAGGGCAAGTCGAAAGGGGCGCTGACCGGCGCCGTCGAGGCGTTCAGCGATTCCCTTCAGCGAGGCCGGGACGGGTCGGACGAGAACGAGAAGGAAGAGCGCCCTGCCCGCAAGTCCGCGTCGAGCAGCCGCCGTACCGCAAGCCGCCGAGAGGAGTAGTCCCCGTGTCCACCTACGTCTACGCCATCACCGCAGCCGACCACCCGGTGAACCTGACCGACGTCGCAGGGGTCGGAGAGCCGGCCGCGCGACTCCGCGCAGTGGGGACGAAGGAGCTCACCGCCGTCGTCAGCGACGCACCGGCGGATCTGCGGGCCAAGCGGCGCGATCTGGTCGCGCACCAGACGGTGCTGGAGGGGCTGATGACCGACGGCGCCGCGCTGCCCATGCGGTTCGGCCTCGTGGGACCCGACGACGATCAGGTGATCGCGGTGCTGGAACAGCAGCGTGACGCCTACCTGGACCGGCTCAAGGAGGTGGACGGGTGTCGTGAGTACAACGTCAAAGTGGCTCGTGACGAGGAGGACCTCCTGCGGGAGATCGTCACCGAGTCCGACGAGATACGGGAGCTGAACGGCAGGACCCGTCAGAACCCGGCGGCACACGACGACAAGGTGGCCCTCGGTGAGCTCGTTTCGGCCGAGGTGCAGACTCGTCACGAGCGCGCGAGTCAGGAGCTCGTGGCCCGTCTGACGCGGCACGCAGCGGGGGTCTCGATCGGCGAGCCGGCCAAGGCGTACTTCCTGAATGCCTCCTTCCTTGTCAGGCAGGAGGACGCGGCCACCTTCTCCCAGTCGGTGCACGAGGAAGCCGAGGCCCGGGGCGACGTCTACACGTTCTCGGTGAACGGGCCGCTGCCGCCCTACAGCTTCGTCTGATCCCGCCGGCCGGACCTGCTGGAGGGAGGGCCCTGCCATGGGCCTCATCACCAACATCCTGACGCTACCGCTGGCACCTGTGCGCGGCACGGCCTGGGTCATCGACCAACTGCTGGTGACCGCCGAGCGGGAGTACTACGACCCTGCGCCGGTGCGCGAACAACTGGCCGCGCTCGAGCGGGATCTCCTGAGCGGCCGCATCAGCGAGGACGAGTTCGACCGCCGTGAGGACGAGTTGCTGGACCGCCTGGAGTGGCTCGAAACCCAGAACCGGCGCTTGCAGACCCCCACCTGATGACCATGAGAAAGGTGACGTGAGATGAAAGGCAACGCGAAGATAGGGGTGGCCCTGGCGGGGGGCTACCTGCTGGGCCGGACAAAGAAGGCCAAGATGGCCATCGGCCTGGGCATGTTCCTGGCGGGCAAGAAGCTCAGTCTGGATCCGGCGCAGCTGGGCAAGCTGGTGGCTGACTCGCCGGCGCTCGGCCGTCTCAACAGCCAGGTGCGCAAGGAACTGGTGGAGGCCACGAAGTCGGCTGCCACCTCGGCCCTCACCCAACGCGCGACCGGACTGGCCGATTCGCTCCAGAAACGGACGCGAGCGCTCGACGAACCGGACGACCGGGAAGAACCGAGCGATCGCGGTGAGCCGGACGACAGGGATGAAACGGACGATTCCTCTGAGGAGGAGAAGTCGTCCGGTGCCCGTCGCGCCCGCAACACGTCGGGGCGTGCCCGTAAGACCGCGTCGGCGGCAGGCAAGACCACTTCGGGCACGCGTAAGGCCGCCTCCCGGAGCCGTACGACGAAGACACGGGGAGGCCGCGATGAGTGACTCCGCTTTCGGCAAGCTGAAGGACGAGGTGGCGCGGAATCCGGCCACCGACCGGCTCAAGGAAGAGCTGCAGGACTATCTGCGGGCCCGTGCCGAGCACACCGTCACGCGTCTCGGTCAGAAGCTGGGGGAGAGCGTCGGAAAGTTCGCCGAACCCGGGCAGGCCACCGGCGGGCTGGCCGGGAGTCTGGCCAAGGGCGGCCGCGCCATCAGCGAGGGCAAGTCACCGGCCCAGGCGGCGCTCTCGGTGGGGGCATCCCACCTCAAGGACACCCTCAGGGAGAAGGTCAAGGGCATGTTCGGCAAGGGTCGTAAGGGCGGCGGAGGCAAGTCCAAGAGTGTGACGATCGTCGAGGACATCGACGTGGGCGTGCCGGTGCGCGAGGCGTACGACCAGTGGACCCAGTTCCAGGAGTTCAGCACCTTCGCCAAGGGCGTCGTCAGCGTCGAGAAGGCCGACGACACCAGCAGTAACTGGAAGGTGAAGGTCGCCAAGTCCACACGGAGTTGGAAAGCCAATGTCACCGAGCAGGTGGCTGACGAGCGGATCACGTGGACCACGGAGGGCGCGAAGGGGACAGTGAAGGGGGTGGTCACCTTCCACCGCATCACTGACAACCTGACGCGCGTGCTGCTCGTCCTCGAGTACTTCCCCAAGGGACTCTTCGAGAAGACCGGCAACATATGGCGCGCGCAGGGCCGCCGTGCACGGCTCGACCTCAAGCTCTACCGGAAGTTCATCATGATGCGCGGCGAAGCCACCGACGGCTGGCGCGGTGAGATCCGGGACGGCGAGGTCGTGGTGGAACACGACGACGCGGTGGAGGACGAGGAGGCGAGCGCCGCGGACGCCGAAGACCTCGACGAGGAATACCGCGAGGACGAAGAGTTCCCCGACGAGCAGGACGACGAGGCCGAGGGAGACGCCGCTCCGGATGCGGATGCGGATGCGGAGGCCGACGCCGAGCCGGAAGCCGACGCCGAGCCGGAAGCCGAGGCCGAGCCGGAACCGGCACCCGAGGCCGAGGACCGGTACGAGGACGAAGAGGAAGAAGACCGGCCGGCCCGTACCCGGCGCCGTACCGCATCGGCTCGTCGCTGATTCGAGCAGACAGCAAAGACAGGGGCTGAATTCACGTGTCCGATTCACTGGCGGGCCGTATGGGGTCCCCTTCCGGCATATCTCCCTATGGCCAGCAGGGGTCCTCTGCCAACTTGGCAGACATCCTTGAGCGTGTCCTGGACAAGGGCATCGTCATCGCGGGCGATATCCAGATCAACCTGCTGGACATCGAGTTGCTGACCATCAAACTCAGGCTGCTGGTCGCATCCGTGGACAAGGCCAAGGAAATGGGCATCGACTGGTGGGAGCATGATCCCTCGCTGTCCTCCGGCGCCCGCCCACCCCGACAGGTGGACGGCCAGAGTTCCCCGGCCGGCGATGAGGAGCTGGCGCAGGAGAACGCCCGTCTCAAGGCCGAGCTGACCGAGCTCCGCAGGGCTGCGGGGGCCGACAGCAAGGGAGAGCGGCAGTGAGCACCCATTCCTCGGCCACGACCCCTGCGGCGGAGGTCTCCTACGTCTACGCCGTCGGCCGCGCCGGGACACCCCTGGACGGCGCGGCCGGCCGGACGGCCGGTCTGGACGGAGGCAGGCTGCGCACGGTGAACTCGGACGGTCTGGTCGCATGGGTGTCGTCCGTGCCGCGGGACACCTTCAGCAGCGAGGGCATGCAGGCGCAGCTGGAGGACCTGGAGCGGCTGGAGGCGATCGCCCGTACGCACCACGCGGTGGTGGAAGCCGCCTACGCGTGCACGACGGTTCTGCCGATGCGTCTGGCGACGGTCTATCTGGATGACGCACGCGTGGCCACCATGCTGCAGGAACGCCACCGGGAGTTCGGTGAGCTCCTCGGCCGGCTGGAAGGCCACGTCGAGTTGGGCGTCAAGGTGTACGCGGATCCCCGGGAGACCGGCCGCCCGGATGCGGAAGCTCCGACCGACACCCTCGTCCCGACCTCGCCCGGACGGGCCTATCTGCAGCAGCGCCGGGCGGCGCGGCGCAGCCATCAGGATGCGCACCGAGCGGCCGGTTCGCTCGCTGCCGCCGTGCCCGACCGGGTTGCCGCCCTGGCCACTGCCCGGGTCGTGCACCGGCCGCAGCAGGCAGAACTGGCCGCTGCCGCGGGTGAGAACATCGCCAATGAGGCCTATCTCGTGCCTGCGACCGGCGTGGCGGGCTTTCGCAACGCGTTGTGCGCACTGGCCGATGACGTGCCCGGTGTCCGGATCGAGATCACCGGCCCGTGGGCCCCGTACTCCTTCGCCACCCCACCGGCCACGGCTGCACGTACGGAGGACCCACGGTGAACGACGCGCTGCCCGCCCGTGACGCCGGCGTCGTCGGTGACTTCCCTACCGCGGAGTCACCCGCAGGACGCCAGGTCGCTCTCATCGATCTGCTGGACCGTCTGCTGAACGGTGGGGCGGTCCTCACCGGCGACCTCGTCCTGTCCGTCGCCGATGTCGACCTGGTGCACATCAATCTGCGCGCGGTCATCCGCTCCATCACGTCCGACGAACCCGCCCCCTGGTGAGGAGTGACATGACGACCCAGCAGCCCCGGAAGGTCGGTGAAGCCGACATCGCACGGCGTCTGGGAACAGATCCCGAAACGGTGGAACGTGACCTCATCAAACTGGTGCTCACCATCGTGGAACTGCTCCGCCAACTCATGGAAAGAACCGCCCTGCACCGAGTGGACCAGGGCGACCTGAGTGACGACCAGGAGGAACGCATCGGGCTGACCCTGATGATCCTGCAGGACCGCATGTCCGAACTCTGCGAGCGTTACGGATTGACCATGGACGATCTCAACCTGGACCTGGGGCCGCTGGGTTCGCTGCTTCCCCGCAACGAGTCATGAGTGCCCGAGGTGGTCAGGGCAGTGGCGTCCCCCCTGTTGCGTTCATGATTTCGCCCGTGATGAAGCCGGCCTGCGCCGACGCCAGGAAGACGTAGGCGGGTGCCATTTCGGCCGGCTGGGCCGGGCGGCCGAGCGGGCTCTGTTTGCCGAACTTGGCGGTGTCCTCCAGCGTTGCCGGGATCAGCGGGGTCCACACCGGGCCCGGGGCCACGGCGTTCACCCGCACTCCGTCGGAGGCGACCATCTGTGCCAGGCCCTGGGTGAAGGTGACGATGGCACCCTTCGTCATCGCGTAGTCCAGCAGATGGGGGCTGGGCTTGTAGGCCTGCACCGAGGTGGTGTTGATGATGCACCCGCCGGCCGGGATGTGCGGCAACGACATCTTGCACAGCCAGAACATGCCGTAGAGGTTGGTGTGCACCACCCGGTCGAACTGCTCGGTGGAGATGGCGCTGATGCCCTCCGGCTGCCCCATCTGGTAACCGGCGTTGTTGACGAGAACGTCGATCCGTCCGAACTCCGACACTGCCTTCTCGACCAGCGACCGGCACTGCTTTTCGTCGCGGATGTCGCAGGGGACGGCCACCGCTCGACGGCCGGCCTCCTCCACGAGACGTGACGTCTCCCGCGCCTCGTCTTCCTCCTCCGACAGGTGGGTGAAGAGAACATCGGCGCCTTCTCTGGCGTACGCGAGGGCGACGGCGCGGCCGATACCGGAGTCGCCCCCCGTGACCACGGCCTTCCGGTCCGGCAGCCGCTCGCTGCCTCGGTAGGACTCCTCCCCGTGGTCGGGTGGCGGGTCCATGGGGCCGGTCCACCCCGGATGCGGCTGGTCCTGCTGGGGGAATTCCGGCTGCGGGTGCAGATTCGTGGGGTCCTGAGGGGGGCCGGCTGCGTTCGACACCTCTGTCTCCTTCCGTTCGGTTCCGGGTTCTTCTCGCGGTGGTCCGAATCGGCGGCCTACGCCTTCGCCCGGCGGCGGTGGCTGGTGTCGCACCACGGGTAGATCCGGCTGCGGCGGCACATGCAGACCGCGACGACGCAACGGTCCGAGACGGTGGCCCGGCCGTCGGCGTCCACCACCTCGACCGGACCTTCGACGAGCAGGGGGCCGTCGTCGTTGAGTGTGATGCGGCGAGGGCGCTCAGAGGCGTTCGGCACGGATGACCACCAGCTCTTCCTTGTGTTCGTCAGCTGCCAGCAGACCCTGCTCGTGCAGCCATGCGCGCCGGGAGCGCAGTACCGGCCCGATCGGCACGAACGCACGGTCGCTGATTTCGGCCTTCAGCCCGCCGTACGACAGGCGACGCACCGTGAGGGCGGGATCGCACAGGGAGGAATGCACCATGAGCAGGACGCCTCCGGGCCGCACCACCGAAGGCGCCGCGCCGCAGACGCGGTCGATGACGGCGCGGCCGTCGTTTCCGGCGTCCCAGGCGCGCGCCGCGCCCCGCACGGGAAGCCGCGAGGCGGGCCCCGGTACGTACGGTGGGTTGCAGATCACCAGGTCGTAGGCGTGGCTGGTCAGCGATGCGGTCAGATCGCCGCGGCGGACCCTGATGCGCTGCCGGGAGAGCAGCGCGTTGAGCCGTGTGGTCACTACGGCCCGCCAGGCGATGTCCACCGCGGTCACCCGCGCGCCCCGTCGCGCCGCGCGCACGGCCAGCGCACCGGAACCCGTGCCGAGATCCAGGACATCCATACCGGGACCGATCTCCTCTCGGCCCATGGCTGCCAGGAGGATCCGCGTGTCGTGCTGCGGTGCGTACACGCCGGGAAGCGTCAGCAGGCGCCCCGGTCCGGACAGTGCGGCTGTTTCAGTGGACATCACGACGGCTCCATCAAGTGCGGTCACTCCTTCGGACGCAGAGGTACGGTCTCCTCAGCGAACCAGCATCCTCATCTCAGCGCACTCCGGGACGCTGCCAGGCCCCCAGCAGACGCCGGGCCAGCCGGTCCTCGGTATAGGACGTCGCGGTGATGCCGAACGCGACATCCGCCGCCAGCTCCGGCTCCTCGTGGAGCAGCCCGGCGACGACCTCGTGGCGGACCACCTGCTCATGGACGGCATCGGCTTCGACGTGTTCCGTGTAGAAGAATTCCGCGGCGGACCCCGCGCCGGTCCGTTTCATCGCCGCGGCCAGGCGGCGGGAGGCGGGTGAGGAGGTGATCTCGACGGCGGCGAAGTGGCCCACCAGGGAGCCCCGGAGGCGGCGGTGCAGCCCGAACAGGGACATGAGATTGACCAGCGCCAGCATTTCCGCGTGTCCGTCCTCGAGATAACCGCCGTACGTGGTGTCGAGACCCAGGTCGGCCATCAGGTTCGCGAACAACTGGGCGTGGACCCGCTCAGCTCGCCCGCCGCCGTACTCGTCGTATTCGACGGCGGCCATGCCGGCCTTGGCGCGCCCGTACAGCCGGGGAAGCACCCAGGCGTGCGGATCGGCCTCCTTGAGGTGGTACAGCGACCGCTGCACCACGTACTCGCGCACCTGCCACAGCTCTCCGTGCTCCTCGAGGAAGTGCGGCACCCCGGTGCCATGGACCGGCTCGACGAGGATGCCCGCGAGCGCGTCGTCCACGTCGGTCGGACCCGTCACGTCCATGCGGAGCGCTTCGAGATAGCGCCGCTCCAGGGCGGCCCGGACGGTGAGCAGCGCCGGGTCCCATTCGAGAGCGGGGTCCACGCCGGCGAAGCCCCGGTAGTGGAGTTCGTAACAGAGATACAGGGCCAACTGAAGATCGTCGCCGTAAGCCTCGGAGGTCGCCACGGCCCCGGGGGCAGGGAGCACCTCCGCATCGCCGCGGAGGAAGCTGATGAGGGCTGCGGAGATGTCGCCCCGCGCGGTGGGCATGACCGGCTCGTTCCGGATGTTTCCCATGGTCTTCGCCCGTCTCGGCGCGTCAGCCGGCCGGGTAGGGGTCGGCCTGCAGTCGACTCGCCAAGTGGGCGGCATTAACGGCCAGTTGCTTCGTCGTCGACGCTACTGCCTCCGGTGTCTCCGGTAGATCCTGATAGTCGGTGCCCTGCATCGCCTCACCCACCCAGTAGGTGGCGGCGCCGGGCGCCATCGAGAATCCGACGTCGTTCAGAGCCTGGAACAGGTCGGCGCTGACCTTGTGGGCGCCGTCCTCGTTGCCGGTCACGCATACCGCGGCGACCTTGCCGTAGGTGAGCAGCCGGCCCTCCTCGTCGGTTTCCGACAGCTCGCCGTCCAGCCGCTCCAGTACGCGCTGTGCCACGCTGGACGGATGGCCGAGCCAGATCGGTGTGGCGAGGACCACGATGTGGGCGTCCATGATCTTGGCGCGGATCATCGGCCAGGCGTCACCCTCGCCCATGTCGACCTGCACGCCGGGCCGGACATCGAAATCCGCGATCCGGATGGCCTCACCCGTCACGCCCTGCTGGTGGAGCGACTCCAGAACCTGGGTCGCGAGAAGAAGAGAGCTCGACCGGTCAGGGGACGCCTTCAGGGTGCATACCAGCGCGACCGCGCGCAAAGGTGTCTTCTGCATGGCACGCGGGTACCCCCGCGGACGCGATTGATAACAAGCCGAGACCACACCCGTTATTCCTGCTCCTTCTTGGCCAGGGCGGGCGGAGCGGTAACGGCCGTGACGTGTTGCTGCTGCACGGGGGTGAGGGGTGTGGTCACACGGTCCCGGTAGAACCAGAGGCTCAGAGCGGCCCGCAGGCGGCTCCGCCGCGAGGGCACCACCTCGGGGTCCGTCTCGATGGCGAGAGGTTCGGGGAGGTCGCGCACCAGCAGCGGCAGCAGCTGCGCGCTCGTCAGGGGCAGGTGCGCCTCGTGCATGCCGCCCTGGACGTCCTGGGCGATCTCGGAACTGGGGTCGCCCTTGGTGACCCGCTCGCGGTCATGGGCCTGCAGAGCGAGACAGAAGCGCTTGGTGACGAGGAACCCGACGATCGGGGCGAGCACCAGAGAGACCCGGAAGATCCAGGTCAGCACGTTCAGGGAGATGCCGAACGTCATGGCGAGCACATCATTGCCGCCGGCCAGTAGCAGAACGGCGTAGAACACGATGCCCGCGACGCCGAGTCCGGTGCGGGTGACCCGGTCGCGAGGCCGGTCGCACAGATGGTGTTCGCCGGTGCCGCGCGTCACCCATCGCTCGATGAAGGGATACGCGTAGAGGGCCCCGAACAGCAGCCCCGGCAGGAGCACGGCGGGCACCAGGACGTTCCACATGACCGTATGGCCCCACAGGTTGGTTTCGAAGGGCGGCATGATCCGCAGCGACCCTTCGAGGAAACCGATGTACCAGTCCGGCTGGGACGCGGTGGACACCTGGTCGGTGCGGTAGGGGCCGTAGACGTAGACCGGGTTGATCTGTGCGACGCCGCCCAGGACCGCGAGCAGACCGAAGACCGTGAGTGACAGGCCCACCGAACGGACGGTGAAGGCCGGGAACATCGGCGTTCCCACCACATTGCTGTTCGTCTTCCCCTGCCCGGCCCACTGCGTGTGCTTGAGGTAGACGACCAGCACCAGGTGCAGCGCCACCAGGGCGATGATGGCGCCCGGCACGAACAGGACGTGCAGGGCGTACAGCCGGGAGATGATGATGTGTCCCGGAAACTCCCCGCCGAAGATGAACATGGTCAGGTAGGTACCGAACACCGGAATCGACTGAAAGACGCCCTGGGCGATGCGCAGCCCGGTTCCGGACAGCAGATCATCGGGCAGCGAGTAGCCGCAGAAGCCCTCGAGTACAGCCAGGACGAACAGGGTGACACCGATCAGCCAGTTGCTCTCCCGCGGTTTACGAAATGCCCCGGTGAAGAAGATCCGCAGCATGTGCACGGCGACGGCGGCGACGAACACCAGCGACGCCCAATGGTGCATCTGCCGGATGAGCAGCCCGCCGCGGACTTCGAAGCTGATCCGGAGAACGGACGCATACGCTTCCGACACCGGGACGCCCTGCAACGGGGTGTACGCGCCGGCGTACGGGGCTTCCATCATGCTCGGCGTGAAGAAGAACGTGAGATACGACCCGGTGATAATCAGGACGAGGAGGCTGTAGAGCGCGAGTTCCCCGAGCAGGAAAGACCAGTGCTCGGGAAACGGCTTGCGCAGCAGCTCTCGGCCCGCTTCGGCCACCGGCAGACGACTGTCCAGGACCACGAAGCCCTTCTGGGCCGACACCCGCGCCTTCGCCTTCAGCTGTGCCTTCCTCTGCTGCGCCTTCCTTCGCGCGAACGGCATGGCTGATCCTCGATCCTCGTCCGGTGTGCCCGTCTGCTGGTCACGCTTCTCGGCTGTTGTACTGGAAGACGAATCCCGCGACGCCCGCCCCCAGGACGCCGATTCCGATGACAAACAGCCAGAGCCCGAAGACCACGCCGAGGCCGGTCAGCGCCGCGCCGGCCGCGGTCAGCGGCGGGGTGTAGCTGCGCGCCGGGAAGAAGGCCAACGGCCCGCTCGCCTCGTACGTCTGCGCGTCCTTGCGGTCCTGCAGGCGCTCACCGCGGCGCACATGCTGGGTCCACAGGAAGAAGGCGATGAGCGAGGACATCAGAAACGAGACGATGAGGGCGGCGAGGCCGGCCGGTTCCATGGAGAACCAGCCGTAGATGACGGCGGTGATCGCGAAGAACAGGGCCATCCCGCAGAACAGGAACGACTCGTACCTCACCGTGTCACCCCCGGTCGGGGCGTCAAGTCCGGTGTATCGGGCGTGGCCGGGCCGTAGGTGGGCACCGCGGGATGGTGGAGGTCGAAGGCCGGTGAGTCGCTGCGGATGCGGGGGAGGGCGTGGAAGTTGTGCCGGGGCGGCGGGCAACTGGTCGCCCATTCCAAGGACCGGCCCCATCCCCACGGGTCGTCGCTGGTGACCTTCTCGCCGTACCGGTGCGTCTTCCAGACGTTGTAGAGGAACGGCAGGGTTGACAGGCCCAGCAGGAACGCGCCGATGGACGAGACGGTGTTGAGCGCGGTGAATCCGTCAGCGGCCAGATAGTCCGCATAGCGTCGCGGCATGCCGATCTCACCGAGCCAGTGCTGGACCAGGAAGGTGGTCTGGAAGCCCACGAAGAGCGTCCAGAAGTGGATTTTCCCGAGGCGTTCGTCCAGCATCCGTCCGGTCATCTTCGGCCACCAGAAGTAGAAGCCGGCGAACATGGAGAAGACCACGGTCCCGAACAGGACGTAGTGAAGATGCGCGACGATGAAGTAGCTGTCGGTGACATGAAAGTCGATCGGGGGTGAGGCGATGAGGACTCCCGAGAGCCCGCCGAGCAGGAAGGTGACCAGAAAGCCGACTGCCCACAGCATCGGCGTTTCGAAGGACAGCGAGCCGTGCCACATCGTGCCGATCCAGTTGAAGAACTTCACTCCGGTGGGGATCGCGATCAGAAAGGACATGAGGGAGAAGAACGGCAGCAGCACCCCCCCGGTCGCGAACATGTGATGGGCCCACACCGTCGCTGACAGGCCGGTGATGGCGGCGGTGGCACTCACCAGGCCGATGTACCCGAAGGTGGGCTTCCGGCTGAAGACCGGGAAGATCTCGGTGACGATGCCGAAGAACGGGAGTGCCACGATGTAGACCTCCGGATGGCCGAAGAACCAGAACAGGTGCTGCCACAGGAGCGCTCCGCCGTTGGCGGGATCGAAGACGTGCGAGCCGAATTTCCGGTCGGATTCGAGCGCCAACAGCGCAGCCGTGAGCACCGGGAAGGCCAGCAGCGCGAGGATTGACGTGAACAGCGTGTTCCAGGTGAACAGCGGCATCCGGAACAGCGTCATCCCGGGTGCCCGCAGGCACACGATCGTGGTGATGAAGTTGACCGCCCCGAGAATCGTGCTGAGTCCGGCCACGACCAGGCCCATCGCCCACAGGTCGGCGCCGGAACCGGGGGTGTGGATCGCGCTGTTCAACGGCGCGTAGGCGAACCAGCCGAACGACGCGGCGCCGTTCGCCGTGAGGAAACCGCCGATCACCATCAGTCCGCCGAAGAGGAAGACCCAGTAGGTGAAGGCGTTCAACCGCGGAAACGCGACATCGGGGGCGCCGATCTGCAACGGCATGATCGCGTTGGCGAAGCCGGTGAAAGTCGGCGTTGCGAAGAGCAGCATCATGATCGTGCCGTGGATGGTGAACAGCTCGTTGTACTGCTGGTTAGACCAGATCTGAAGCCCCGGACGGGCCAGTTCGGCGCGCATCCCCATGGCCAGCAGGCCGGCGAACATGAAGAACGCGAAGGAGGTGACCAGGTACATGCTGCCGATCTTCTTGTGATCGGTCGTCGTCACATAGGAGAGGAATGCCTGCCCGGTCCGCAGTCGCCCTTCGCTCGAAGACATGCGGGAGTCCGGGGGGGTGTCCACAACCTTCACGGGGCCTCCAGCGACGCCGGCAGCTGCCGGTCGCGGCTGTGCCGTCGCGGTCATACTGGGGCAAAAGATGGCCGTCGAGGGGGAGCCACGCCGCTTCGGACGACGAACATCTTGTTATCGGGCATCTCTTCCGGGTAGGCGCCTCCTATGAACACGACCTACTGGGAATCTGCTGCCTCATCAGGAGCGGGCGTCTACCTCTTCCCCTTGGTGGGCCTCATCGTGGTCGGCGTGCTCATCGCCGCCTTCCTCCGGGAGCGCAGAGTGCGGGCTCGCCAGACCCGCACGCCGTTGCCCGAGGAGCACCCCGGACTGCCGGAAGGCGGACCGGTGTTCGAGGCCAGGGAGAACCGCGAGCCGGAGGAAGTGCCACGCCAGGAGCACGGGCGGCTCACTCCGCACCAACTGAAGGGGCACAGCACACGCCGCAGCACCTCCGAAGAACCGCGGGACACGAACGAGGATTCCGGCGGTGGCTTCGGTAGCGGCGGGCTCGGCGGCTGACCGACCGGCCCGGTGGCCGCGCCCGCTGCTCACTCCGGGGAGGGACGCGTGGTGACGGTGAACCGGGCGCCGTCGGGGTCACGCAGCGTCGCCTCGGTGACGTCCGGGCCGTGCGCATGAGGCGGCGGAAGAACGGTACCGCCGTTGCGCTCCGCGGCCCGGGCGGTTGCTGCTACGTCGGCGACCGGAAAGTGGACGTCCCAGCGCGGCCGGACGTCCGGGTCCGACGCGGCCCCTACGGCACCGGAACTCAGTCGCGCCAGCGTGTGCCCTGCGCTGCGCAGGATCACTTCCCCGCCCTCGAAGTCCACCTGGCAGGAACCGGGACGGTCGCTGGCCCAGTCGAGGACCTCGCCGTAGAAGATCGCGGCGTCGAAGGCATCGCGAGTGTGCAGGCCCAGCCAGGCCGGGGTGCGTTGGCGCCACAGCGCCCAGTCCGCCGGTAGCTGCCCCTCCCAGATGCCGAAGGCCGCACCGTCCCGGTCCGCTGCCAGTGCTCCCCGGCCCACTGAAAGGGACAGCGGCCCGACTGCCACGGTGCCGCTGCGTTCGCGGATACGGCTGACCGTACGGTCCGCGTCCTCCACCGCGAAATAGGATGTCCATTCGACGGACCGTTGCAAGGATGGTGCCACTGTTCCGATGCTGGCGACCGGAATCCCACCGGAGACCGCCAGGGTGAACTCGTCCCCCAGCCCTGTGGGCCGGTACTCCCAGCCCAGGACCGCACGGTAGAAGTCCCGGGCGCGGTTCAGGTCCCGGGCGGTCAGACTCACCCAGCAGGGCGCCCCGAAGACCTCGCCGCTCCATTTCACGCCGGCAGCTGCGTGCACTGTCATTCTCTCGTCCTCTTCCGGCGTCCTCTTCCGGGATGCCTGGCCGGGGGAACCCGCGGTGTCAGCCGGCCCGGAGTTCACGCAGCGCGGGCAGCAGTTTGCGCTCGGCCCAATCCAGGTACGGTTCCTGCTGATCGCCGCCGACCTGCACGAGCGCCACCTCGGTGAACCCCGCTTCGACGTACGGCCGTACGGCCTCCACGAACATGTCGACGTCGTCGCCGCACGGGATCGAATCGGCTACGTCCTCGGGCCTCACGAACTGGGTGGCCCCGGCGAAGCTGTCCGGCCCGGGCAGCTCGGAGTTGACCTTCCAGCCGCCGCCGAACCAGCGGAACTGATCGTGGGCCCGCGCGATCGCCGCGTCCCGGTCCGTGTCGAAGCAGACCGGGACCTGACCGACCCTGGGCTTGCCCGCGCCGCCGTGCCGCTCGAAGGCGTCGATGAGTTCACTCTTCGGCTCGGTGGAGATCATCAGGTCGGCGAGGTGCCCGGCGATCTCGCAGGACCGTTTCCCGGACACCGCGACACCGATCGGAGGTGGCGTGTCGGGCAGATCCCAGAGCTTGGCCTTCTCGACATCGAAATGGTTGCCGTGATGACTGACGACTTCCCCGGCGAAGAGGGCGCGGATGATCTCCACGGCCTCCTCCAGCATCTCCAGGCGGACCGGCGCGGTGGGCCAGCCCTGCCCGACGACATGCTCATTGAGGTTCTCGCCGGATCCCAGCCCGAGGCGGAAACGCCCCTCGGAGAGGAGCTGCATCGTAGCCGCCTTCTGGGCCACGATCGCCGGGTGGTAACGGGTGGTCGGGCAGGTCACGTACGTCATCAGCGGGATGCGCGTGGTCGCCTGTGCGGCGGCACCGAGCACGCTCCAGGCGTACGGAGCATGGCCCTGGCTGTCGAGCCAGGGAAAGTAATGGTCCGAAGTGACGGAGAAGTCGAACCCGGCCCGCTCGGCACCGACCACCTGATCGACAAGATCGCGCGGACCGGCGTGCTCGGTCATCATCGTGTATCCGATGTCCACCATGGTGCTCACCTTTCGACTCATGCGCGACAGAGGCGGAACGGCCCGTTCGATGTGCGGCGGCGTACGGCTCTCCCCGACCTTGCCCCGCCCCGTGCGGGCGCGCAACGTGGACGGCTGAGTCCCGCGTGCCCCGGCGAGCCGCCTTCATGCGGCTCCGTGGTGGATGGGCTCCGCGCCTGTGGGTACAGGGCCAGGGGCCGCCGGATGGCCGGTTGCGGCCGTCCCGGCCGACAACGCAGAGGGCGGATGCTGAAAGGGGAGTGAGATCGGTTGGCGGTGCGGGAGCAGTGCTGTGCTGCGGCTCGGTGGCTGGGGTGGGAGCTCGCCGCGGTCGGCCGTACCGCCCGTTCCGCGGTCCGGCATCCGGGCCCGGAGCGCGACACCATGGTGCAGTCGCTCAAAGCTGCGGCGGCGGCCATCATCGCCTGGACGCTGACCGGCTGGTGGCTGAAGGCACCTTTGGCGTTGATGGCGCCCTGGACCGCCGTCGCGCTGGTCACCAGCACCGTGTACCGATCCCTGCGTTCCGGGGCGCAGCAGTTCGCGGTCATCGTGGTCGGCGCGCTGTGGGCTTCGGGGGCGTTGGCCGTAACCGGGAACTCGACCCTGGGCGCCATGACCATCACCCTGCCGTTCATGGTGCTGCTCGGCAATTACCGCCGGTTCGGCAGTCAGGGCATCTATGGGGCCACCACCGCTCTCTTCGTCATCACCTACGGTGCGTCCACGGTGAGCGATGTCGGGCACCGGCTGCTCGAGACGCTGATCGGTGCCGCGGTCGGTGTTGCCGTCAATGCGTTCGTCCTCCCGCCGGTGCATCTGCGCAGCGTGCACGACAATCTCCAGGCGATGGCCGGCCGCAGCGGGGAGCTACTGGCGGAGGTCGCCGAAGGGCTCCGTGCGGAGGACGGGCTCGCGGGAGCCGCCGGATGGCACGACCGTGCCTGGCGGCTCGGTCAGACGGCTCAGGCACTGGCCGACGCCCGGCAGTGGACCACGGAGAGCCTCCGGTTCAATCCGTTCCGCCGCCTGCGCCACCACGTCTCCTTGCCGCCCCCGGCCGAAGTGGACGCGGCCTGGGAGCGGGTGGGCGGTCATCTCGTCGCCATCACCCGCACCCTGGCGAGGGCCGCGAACGAGGACACGCCGCTGCCTGTCCCTTCGTCCGCGTACCTGGCTCGCTGGGCCGACGTGGCGCAGCAGGCAGGGATCGTGTGCCGTGCGGACGCCGAAATCATCGAGGGATCCGGACGGCCACAAGCCCTGCGGGACCAGCGGGACGCCGCACTGCAGGAGGCAATGTCCGCCCACCGTTCGCTTACCACCGACTTTCACCGGGAAGACGGAACAGCGGTCGCGGTAGGTGGCGAACTCGTCGTCGAGACCCAGCAGCTGCTGGGTGAACTGGCAGCCCTGTCCGACTCGCCCGCCCCGGCGGGGTTGCACACTCGGAAACGCGAACAGAGGTGACTCTTATGAGGCAGCAGCAGGACAGTGCCGCGGTGCTGTTCGACGTGGACGGCACCTTGATGGACACCGTGTACCTGCACACGGTGGCGTGGTGGGAAGCGCTGCGGCAGAACGGGCATCGGGTGCCCATGGCCGCCGTCCACCGTTCGATCGGCATGGGCAGCGATCACCTGCTGGACCGGTTGCTCGGCGAGGACCGCGAGCGGGACGGCGATCAGGCGATGAGCGCTGCGCACGATGCTCTCTACGCTCAGTACTGGTCACGGCTGGCACCGTTGGAGGGAGCAGCCGACCTGCTGAAGGCCTGCGCCGATCGGGGGTGGGTCGTGGTCCTGGCCAGCTCCGCATCGGCCGACGAATTCCGGGTCATGAAGGAGGTGCTCGGAGCCGACCGAGCCATCGACGCCGGCACCAAGGGCGATGACGTCCAGAAGAGCAAACCCTCACCCGATCTGGTGCAGCAGGCCCTGAAACGGGCAGATGTACCGCCGGAACGGGCCGTGTTCGTCGGCGACGCGGTGTGGGACGCGCAAGCCGCCCGCCGGGTCGGCGTCCGCAGCCTGGGGGTGCTGTCCGGCGGAATCTCCCGTGAGGAACTCATGGACGCGGGCGTCGAGCAGGTCTATGACGGCCCGGCGGACCTGCTGGCGAAGATCGATCACAGTCTGTTGAGCAGCCCGGAGCGACTGACGGGCTGAGAGCTCGTGCGCCGGCTCGGCCGGCGCGGGGGCAGGGACGGGCGCGCATGTCTGCCCCCTTTGCGGGTAAATGTACCTACGCATATGTCTCAGGCCACTATGAAGGGGCTCTCGTGGTGAACAGCGAGAACGACGACGAGTTCTACGCACGTGATCGGCCGGAGCATCCAGAGCTTCCGGAAGACCGGCCGCGCGGAGGCCAACCAAGGGAACCGGTGCCGCACCGCGGATCCTGGACCGTGGCTGCCATCGTCATCGGCGTGATCGTCGTGATCATCGTCGGCGTCGCGCTTTTCCCGTAACCGTCTTGGAGGTTGTGATGCCGGTCGCCACGTTCTGTCTGGTGGCATTGGACTGCCCCGACCCGGAGTCACTCGCCCGGTTCTACGCCGATGTGCTGGGCGGAGAGGTGAAGCGCGACAACGGGGAGAACTGGTTGGAGCTCCACGCACCGGACGGAGTGCGACTCGCCTTCCAGCGCGTCCCCGAGCACCGCCCACCGGAGTGGCCACGTGCCGACGCCAACTCCCAGCAACTGCACCTCGATTTCAAGGTCGCGGACATCGAGCGGGCACAGGAGCAGGTGCTCGCCCTGGGGGCTACCCCGCTCGACCTCGATGACGGCGGCGGCGAGCGTGACTTCCGTGTCTACGCCGACCCGGCAGGCCATCCGTTCTGCCTCTGCCGGTGACGCGCATGCCCACGCAACGGGACACGACAAGAGCCTTGCTCGACACGTGCGGCCGCACGTTCGCCGCGGAGGCCGGCATCGGGCTGCGTGACACCCCTCAGCCGCTGTACCGGCTCCTCGTGCTCGCCTGTCTGCTGAGCGCCCGGATCCGCAGCAGCGTCGCCGTTGCCGCCGCCCGGGACCTGAGCGAGTCGGGCATGCGTGACGCGCGCAGTATGCGCGAGGCCACCTGGCAGGAACGGGTGGATTCGCTCGGCCGCGGCGGCTACCGCCGGTATGACGAGCGCACCGCGACGCAATTGGGTGACGGCGCACAGCTGGTGCTGGACAAGTACGGGGGAGACCTGCGGAAGATGCGCGGCGAGGCCGACGGAGACGTCGAACACCTGCGCAGACTGCTGCAGGAAGTGCAGGGGCTCGGTCCGGCCGGCGCCAACATCTTCCTGCGCGAGGTCCAGGGCATCTGGACGGAGGCGGCCCCACTCCTCGACGCGAAGGCACTGCAGGGAGCAGCGGCCGTCGGGCTGCCCGAGGATGCCCGCAGACTGGCACGGCTCGTCGACACCGAGACACTGCCCGCCTTCGCGGCCGCGCTGGTACGCGTCGCTCTCGACAAGAAGGCCGCTGCCCGGGTACAGGAAGCGGCAAGTCGTCGCTGAGCCGCTCCTGTCGTGGCCGCCGGGTCGGCCACGACGATTCCCCTTATGGCTGCGTCTCCTGATGCATCCACCGGTTGTGCCAGGCCATGGCGCTTCTGATGTCCGGGAGCATGAGTCCGGTCGCTCTGCCCAGCTCCTCGGCGGTGAGACCGTCGGGATGCTGGTCCAGGGCCCGGGAGATCTTGCCGGCCCAGAGTTCCTCCTCGATGAACGGCCGCCGGCGATACTGGTCCCGCAGGGCGTTGAGATGTTCTTCGCAGCACGCGGCGATGAAACGCAGGCCGTCCAGCCACTCCTTCCCGGCTTGGACCGCTGACGAATCCGGCACGTAGGCGTAGAGCGGAAGTCCGCTCAGGATGACGGCGCCGCAGGCATCGCACAGCTCCGGCAACGCTCGTTCCCCGGGGATCTCATGCTTCCTCATCATCACCCCTGTCCGCCCCGTCGGCACATTCCCGGAAGGTCTCTCCAGGGCCGGTCAGATGGCGCCGGGTTCCCTGGGTGTGCTGTGACGTGCCTGGTCGAGGGCTGCGTCGGACACATCGGCGACGGCTCGCAGTTTCTTCAGACCGATGACTGCCAGGGTAGCTCCGGTCGCGCCGTAGACGGTACACAGCACGCCGGCGGCGGACGCGCGGGGCAGCACCCCCTCCAGCGCGCGCAGCGCCGTCTGATGGGCCGCCGCGAGAGCGAGACCTCCGCAGAGCGCCGCTCCGCCCAGGAGCCCCGCCCCGATGCCGGCGCGCTGCAGGGTCGCCGTGAGCTCCTCACGTACCTCGCGCAACTGCTGGCGGACGAGTTCCGTGGTGTCCTCCGTCAGCCGGGCCGCAGCGTCACCCAGCCGCCGTCCGTCCTTCGCTTCCGCGCTGTCGTCCGCCATGCTCACTGCCCGCTCCTTGACCTCGCCGTACACGTGAGTGTTAGCCGGGGTTCCCCGTCCACCAGGGGCAAAACATGCCGACACGGCCCAGCGGTGCGGTGGCCGCACCGGGCTCGTCCGACCGGCCTAGGCCCGGCGGGCCAGCGCCGTCAGCGGCTGTACCGCGTCCGCGGAGAACAGCGACCTGCCCGTGGCGATCCGTTGCTCGCGCGCCGGGCCGGGCTCACTGAGGGTGTCCAGCGACTGGATCAGCGCCCAGGGATCCCGCGCGTATTCGGTCAGCCCGTGTTCGGCCATCCGGCGGACGCCCTCCTCGCCGTGGCCGGGGATGGGCCGATAACCGACCACGGGTACTCCGGCGGCCAGCGCCTGCAGGGCGGTCTGTCCGGCAGCGTTGTCGATGAGAGCTCGGGCGCCCGCCATCAGCCCGGGCATGTCGTCGACCCACCCGGTTGCGCATACGCCCGCTATCCGCGACACCTTGCTGCGCAGCCGGGCGTTTCTGCCGCACAGCACGACCGGCCGGTACCCGGCAGACTCCAGCAACCGAGCGGTGCGCACCATGTGGGTTCCCGCGCCCCAGGCACCCGCCGAGACGAGCACAGCCGGCCGGTCCGGCGGTGCCGCAGCGGGTGTTTCGGCGCTGTCCTCGGTGCGGGCCGCGTCGATGGGCGCGGAGCGAAGAAAACGCTCGGCGACCAGAGCCCCGGACGTGGCAGCCGGCCGCCGCACTGCCTGCTGTACCTGGCGGGTGAGGTCGGGTGTCAGGCACAGATGCAGGTCGTTGCCCGGGTGCAGCCACTGGCGGTGCACGGCGAAGTCGGTGATCACCACCGCGCTCGGCACGGTCAGTGCCCCGCGCGAGCGGAGTCTGCCGGTGAGCTGAGCGGCGAGGTGGAAGACCGGTACCACCACGTCCGGGCGCGTGCGGCCGACGAGTGCGAGCAACTCCCGTTCGGCCAGCGCGGCCAGTGGCGCACTGCCGGGCCTGGGGCCGCCCCCGGACCGGAAGAACGCCGTATAGAGGCCCGCGTAGAGTCCCGGCAGGTGGCAGATGACTGTCCGGTAGAAGGTCCGCAGTCCGCTGCCGATACCGGCGGGGAGCAGCTCCAGTACATCGGCCCGCGCGACCTGGTTCCCGGCGGCCTCCAACCTACGGGTCAGCTCTGTGGCCACCGCGTCGTGACCGGACCCCATGCTGGCGCTCAGAACCAGGAAGCGCCCCGGAACCGTGCTCATGTCCGGGCCGTTCCGACGGGAGATGCCTCCGAATACAACCTGGCACATGCTTGTACGGGAAACGGACGCATAGTCACCTCTGAGGTCGCCGACCTTACTGGAGTATCCGCCTGTCCTGCCCGAAACGTAATTTTGCCCTTCTCCTGGTCCCATGACGGCGTGGGAAGTGTTTACCGAGTCCCGCTCGGGCTACTCCTAGTTCACCTCGTGTTACGCAGAACCTCGACCGGCGCGGCCGCACCCCTCGGTGTCACGCAGGCCCGCCGCACTGACAGCGCTGATGCAGGGAGATGCCATGGCACGGACCGTTCCCGACATCGTTTCCCGCGAGGCCACCGGCCGGGAAGTGCTGTACGGCTACGGCGCTCCGAATGGTGTGGCCCTGGTGACGGGAGCTTCCTCCGGCATCGGGGCCGCCATCTCACAACGGATCGCGGCCGAGGGCGGCTGGCGGCTGTTGGTCAGCGGCCGGGACCGGGAGCGTCTGGACGACGTGGCAGCGACGACCTCGTCCATGGCGCTGCGGGCGGACCTGACCACCCTGGACAGCACCGAGCGGCTGGTCGAGAACGCTCTCGACGTCGCGGGCCGCATCGACCTGCTGGTAGCAGCGGCCGGGGTCGGCTGGGCGGGGCCCTTCCGGTCGATGCCGGCCACCGCCGCTGAACGGGTCCTGACCGTTGACCTCGTCTCGGTCGTCCATCTGGTCCGGCTTGTGCTGCCGCACATGCTGGCCGCCGGACGCGGAGACATCGTGCTGATCGGGTCGGTGGCAGGCACCCTCGGGGTCCGCGGCGAAGCCGTCTACTCAGCGGCCAAGGCCGCGGTGGCCGCCTTCGCCGATGCCTTGCGGTACGAACTCGAAGGGACGGGTGTGCACGTCACCCACGTGATCCCCGGCGTGGTGGATACTCCGTTCTTCGAACGACGCGGTATGCCGTACACGCGCTCCCGGCCGAGGCCGATCCCCGCCGAGCGGGTCGCCGACGCGATCTGGAAGGCGCTGCTGCGAGGACAGGACGAGGTGTACGTCCCCGGTTGGCTGCGGCTGCCCGGGTGTGTACGCGCCGTCGCCCCTACGCTCTATCACCGGCTCGCCGCCCGCTTCGGCTGATCGGCTGACCCGGTGAGCGTCCTCACTGCGGTTCTGGCGCTGCTGGCGGCCCTGTCCAATGGGGCGGCGTCGGTGCTGCAGCGACGGGCGGCACTCGACCAGGCGAAACAGGAGACGAAGGGGGAACAGCGGGGTGCGCGGCGCACACTGCGTCGAGTGGGGCAGCTTCTGCGTCGCCCGATCTGGCTGGCCGGAGCGGCGGCGCTCGGTCTGTCGGCCGTCTTTCAGGCGGGCGCGCTGGCGGTCGGCAGCCTGGCCGTGGTGCAGCCACTGCTGGCGAGCGAACTGCTGTTCACCCTGCTGCTGGGCAGTTGGGTCTTCCATCACCGCCCGGGCCGTCTGACGTGGCTGTCGTTCCTGATGCTCGCTGTGGGTCTGGCGCTCTTTCTCGGCTCCGTCGCACCGTCGGCCGGTGAGGAGACCGCGACCGCGGGCCGCTGGCTGCCGGTCGGCATCTGCGCCACCGTGGCAGTGATCGCCCTGGCCGCGCTCGCCCGGACGCTCCGCGGCGCTTCGCGCGCCGCGATGCTCGGGTTCGCCACCGCCGTCTGTTTCGCGTGCACGGCCGCCTTGATCAAGGAGGTCACCGGCCGGATTTCGGACGGCGTCGCTGTCCTCTTCACCACGTGGCATCTGTACGCGATGTGCTGGGCCGGCCTGTTGAGTCTGTTGTTGTTGCAGATCACGCTACGCGCCGGGACGCTGGCCGCCTCCCAGCCGGCGCTCACCCTCGGGGACGCGCTGGTGAGCGTGGCGCTGGGGTGGGCGTTGTTCGATGAGCGGATCGCCCTCGGCCTCCATCTGCTGGTGGCAGGCCTCGGCGCATGCCTGATCGCGGCCGGTACGACCGGTCTCGCGCACTCCCCGGCGGTGGCCGGCGACTGGGACGCCACGAGCGCCCCCACGCGGCGCAGCGCATCGGTCGGCAGCCCAGGAGGCAGCACCCCGAGGGGCAGCAGCCCACGGGACAGCACTCCGCAGGACGACACCCCCCGTAACACCCACCCACGGGACAGCAGAGGAGATCAGCCCCGATGAGTCGTCGGAGTCAGAAAGCCCCGGTCCTGGGCCGCCTCCCCGTCACGGCTGCGGCGCTGGCCGTGGCCGCGCACATCGTCCCGGCCGGTACCTGGCTGCCGGAGCTGCGTCGGCAGGTCTTCCCCGCACTCGCCGGACTCGGAGACCCCGGCCACATCGCGCTGACCTTCGATGACGGACCCGATCCGGACTCCACGCCATGTTTCCTCGACACCCTGGACCGGCTGGCGACACGAGCCACCTTCTTCGTGCTCGGAGAGAGCCTGCTGCGCCATCCGGAACTCGGCCGCGACATCATCCGCCGCGGTCACGAACTCGCCGTCCACGGCTGGACGCACAGCCGCCCCTGGCTGCCGGCGCCGTCCCGGGACATCCGTGCGGTCGCCCGGGCCGCCGCAGCCGTGCGGGACATCTCGGGCACCGGACCGCGGTGGTACCGACCTCCCTACGGCATCCTGACCGGCGGCCGGTGGCTGGCAGCGGCACGCTCCGGGCTTCGTCCGGTGCTGTGGTCGGCCTGGGGCCGGGACTGGACAGCCGATGCGACACCCGATTCCGTGCTGCGCACCGTGCGACGCGATCTGCGGGGCGGCGGTACCGTCCTGCTGCACGACACCGACCGGGCGGCTGAGCCCGGCTGCTGGCGGGCGACCCTCGCGATGCTGCCCGACCTGGTCGACGGCTGCCGTTCCGCGGGACTGACCGTGGGGCCCCTCGCGGAACACGGCGTGCGGCCGGGGGCGGCCGCCGGCCCGCTGCGTCACGGAACCTGGCTGCCCTCCACGCCGTTCTGCGCGCCGTTCTCCCGGTGAGCCCCTGCAGGTAGCATGGGATGGCGGCCGAGGAGGAAAACCCCGAAAACAATGGCCCCGAGCCCCAATGCCTCCCCGGCCAGAGCGCCGGGAGTGACGAGAAGACGGTCTCCGAGGAAGCCGATGCCGCAGGCGATACCCACCAGCGGTTCGGTGGCGGTGAGCGTCGGCAGTGACATGTGCAGGGGCCCCAGTTCGAAGGCACTCTGCACCAGCAGAAGCCCGGTCAGGGCCAGGGCGACCACGGTGTACGGCTGCCAGCTCGAGAGCAGGCCCGGCAGCCGGCCGCTGGCGAAGATGTCACTGGAGGTCCGGGTCAGCGCGTCCTGCAGCCCGTACAGGGTCCCGGCCGCTGCGGCCAGGAGCGGCGGCTCCGCGGAACCGGCCAGCCGCCGGGCCAGGATGACGAGCACCAGGGCCAGGGCGAGCACGATGCCCACGACCAACCAGTGGCGCAGCGGCCCACCGAGCGCCGTGCTGCTGTACGGCTGACCCGCGATCATGAAGGCCGCCACACCGCCGCTGAGAAGTACCACGCCGATCCAGCCGGTCCAACCGAGCCGTAGCCCGGTCAGCCGTCGCGCCAGCGCCATCGCGAACAGCAGGCTGGTGCCCAGCAGCGGTTCGACCCGGCTCAGCTCACCGTGCGCGAGAGCGAAGACGCTGACGATCTGCCCGGCAATCATGAAACCGATCCCGGCCAGCCACAACGGCACCCGCACCAGGTCGAGCAGAAGGCGGAAGGACAGCACGTCCGCTACCGGGGCTCGCTCGGCTGCGCGCTGCTGCAGCACGAAACCCAGCCCGAGCAGGCACGCGGCGGCGAGCCCATACACGTACACCATTACGGGCCCGTCTCTCTGCCGCGTCGGCTCGAATGATCAGCGTGGCCGGTGTGGGGGACACCAGTATCACTTTCCGGCATGTATCTCTTTCCGGCATCCGGTTCGTGGCTCGGTGGGCCACCACATGACAGCCGTACCTGGAGGCCCGGGTCCCCCGATCTTACGAATCAGCGGTTCGGATCCCGGGCAAGGAAATAGGGCATCCGCATGACAGTGGGCGGGACGCACGACGCGGAATCAGGCGAGGGCGAAGTAGCGCAGCCAGAGATAGACGGCGGAGATGACCAGCGTGGCGGCGGTGACGGTGAGGCCGTACTTGGTGAATTGCCAGAAGGAGATAGGGGTGCGGTTGCGTTCGGCGATGCCGAGCACGACCACGTTGGCGCTGGCGCCGACGGCGGTGGCGTTGCCGCCGAGGTCGGCGCCCAGGGCGAGCGCCCACCACATGACGTGGTTGCTGTCGCCGCCCATGCTGTGGATCAGGTCTCCGGTGATGGGAGCCATGGTCGCGACGTAGGGGATGTTGTCGACGACGCCGGACAGGACGCCGGACGCGCCGAGGATCAGCATCGAGCCGCCGAGTTCCTTGTCGCCGACGGCGTTCGCGAGGGCGGTGGAGACCTCGCCGATGACGCCGGTGTCGATGAGGCCGCCGATCATGATGAACAGTCCGGCGAAGAAGGCGAGGGTGGGCCATTCGACCTCGGAGAGCACGTCGCCGGTCTCGACGGTGGACACGGCGACCAGGAGCCCGGCGCCGAGCAGCGCCACGATGCTCGGCTGGTAGGGCAGGACCGGGTGCAGGACGAAACCCGCGATGACCAGGGCGAGCACGGCCAGACCCTGGATGAGCAGCCTCGGGTCGCGGATGGCTTCCTTCTCCTCCAGTTCCATGATCTCGGCTGCCCGTTCCTCGTCGTAGACGAACGACTTACGGAAGAGGAACCGGCAGAGCGCGATGAGGACGAGCGTCAGGAAGGCGGAGAGCGGGGCCAGATGGACGATGAAGTCGTTGAAGGTCAGGCCGGCCCGGCTGGCGATGATGATGTTGGGCGGGTCCCCGACGAGGGTGGCGGTGCCGCCGATGTTGGACGCGAGGACTTCGGCGATCAGATAGGGCGCGACGGGCAGGGCGAGGCGTTCGCAGACCAGCAGGGTGACGGGTGCGATGAGCAGGACGGTGGTGACGTTGTCCAGCAGTGCCGAGGCCACCGCCGTGATGATGATCAGCATGGCCATGACCCGGAAGGGTCTGGCTTTCGCCTTCTTGACGGACCAGATGGCCAGGTACTCGAAGAGCCCCGTCTTCTTCAGCACGCCGACGATCATCATCATCCCGAGCAGCAGGAAGATGACGTTCCAGTCGATGCCGGAGTCCTCGGAATAGAACGCCGAGACGTCGTCGGTCGCCCCGATCGCCAGCATGAGGCCCGCGCCGCCGAGCGCGGCCGCGACGCGGTGCACCTTCTCGCTGATGATCAGGGCATAGGTGCCGACGAAGACGGCGATCGCCGCCCAGCTGTGCCAGTCATTCACCAAGTCTCCAAGCAGGGGCTGCCGTTGACGGCACTAGGGGCTTTCGAGGAGTTGGTGCAGCAGGTGGGAGGCGGTGACCACGCCGAGCAGGCGGACCCCGTGTTCGCCCCTCTCGGCGACCGCCACCAGCGGGCTGCGCGCCTGGGCCATCAGCGCCGCGACCTCCAGAGCGGTGTCGTGAGGGTCGGCGATCGGCGGCGGACCTGCCTTGGCAGGCAGGCAGTCGCCCACCGTGCGACCGGTCAGCGACGCGCACAGCCGGTCGGCGTGCTCCTCGTCGATGACCGCCGCCAAGGTGGGGTCCTCGATCACATAGGCCGGCACCAGCACCTTCACCAACTGGGACGCGGGCATGATCGCCACCGGCGCGCCCGCCCCGTCGACCACGAGCAGGGCGGGCAGTTTCCGGTCGGCCATCAGCCGGGCGGCGTCCAGGGCGTCGCTGCCGACAGCGACGGTTTCGTACTCCACGGCCAGATCACGTGCGCGCACGTCGGCTCCTTCTCGTAGTCCGTTGCGTCGTTGATTGTTGTGTCATCGGCGCCCGTGTCCGGATGCTGACGAGACCATTGACGTGGAACATACGAAAGAGACCCCGATCGGCAGCACACTGAGCCGGAGACCCTTGGAGCGGATCTCCCTGCTCGCCGACCAGACTTCCCGGCACACCGTGCTGAATCCTACAGATCCTGTACGCCCCCTGGCAGCGGCCACATCCCGCAGGTGCGGACTGACAACACTGCCGGAAACCGGCATTGCACCAGGACACGGGATACCGGGTGGCCGGCCCCGATAACGTCGAAACCCGTAGCGCCCGTTCTTCACGGACACTACGGGTTCCATGAGCTTCACGGCCCGGGCCTCACTGCGCCCGGAGCCGGTACGGCATCACCTCACCGGCGGCGCGCTGCGCCCATCCCGGCCATGGTGAGAGCACAGGCGAGTGCCACGGCCCCCACGATCACGTTGCTGACGATCGTCGAAGTGGTGTCGACGTTTCCGGCCACCGCCCAGGGAGCGATGATCGTCCATGCGCCGATCCCGGCGGCCGCCCAACTCATGCCGTGGGTACGTTCGTAGGCCGAGCCGAAGCCGATCGCCAGAACGGTCAGCGCCAGGCCGGTGATCAGGTTGTTCACCGTCAGAGTGCTGAAGTCGTTGAAGCCGGCGATCCACGGCGACGCTGCCAGGTACAGGCCGGACAGCACGCTCAGTGCTTCCACCCCCTGTGCCGCCGGGTTCACCGCGGCCTGCTCCGAATGCTCTCGCAGCGCCATGATGTCCGGGTGCTGGTGCATGCTCAGTGACGTCTTCGCCACCGCAGCCACCTCCCTCTCTCATTCGGCCAATCGCTGACGCCCCTCCAAGTTCCCATGCGGCAAGGCCCCATGCGCGCTGCCCCTTGTGACATAACAGACATGAACGTGGGGAGATGATGACAGGATGACGCTGCCGAGCGGCCAGAGGGGCGGTCCCGGCATGGGACCGTGGCGATTCGTCGTCGCCTTCGGAACCGTCAGTCTGCTCGCGGACATCGTCTATGAGGGTGCCCGCTCCATCACGGGCCCGCTGCTCGCCTCGCTGGGTGCATCGGCGACGGTGATCGGTGTGGTCACCGGTGCCGGCGAGGCGGCGGCACTGGGACTGCGCCTGGTCTCCGGGCCGTTGACCGACCGGACGCAGCGGTTCTGGGCGTGGGCGATCGCCGGTTACGCACTGGCGGTCGCCTCGGTGCCGCTGCTCGGACTCGCGGGAGCGTTGTGGGTGGCGTGTGCCCTGGTGGTCGCCGAGCGGGTCGGCAAAGCGGTCCGCTCGCCCGCCAAGGACACCCTCCTCTCCTATGCGACGGCCGCGACGGGACGCGGGCGCGGTTTCGCCGTCCACGAGGCGATGGACCAGATCGGCGCGCTGATCGGCCCGCTCACCGTGGCCGGCGTGCTGGCCCTCACCGGGAACGACTACGCTCCCGCCCTGGGCGTGCTCGCCCTGCCCGGGGTCGCTGTGCTCGCCGTGCTGGTGTGGTTGCGCAGGCGCGTGCGGGATCCGGCAGCCTATGAGCGAGGCTCGGCGCCCGCTTCGCAGCAGGACACCACGGGCCATGTGCCGGGACGACTGCCGCGCGACTTCTGGGTCTACGCCTGCTTCACCGCCGCCACCACGGCGGGGTTCACCACGTTCGGCGTGCTCTCGTTTCATCTGGTGGAGCGGGGCATGCTGTCGGCGTCCCTGGTTCCCGTGCTGTACGCGGGTGCCATGGCCGTCGACGCGGTGGCCGCGCTGGCCACCGGCTGGGCGTACGACCGGGTGGGACCCCGGGTGCTGGTGGCTCTGCCGTTGCTCACTGCGGTGGTGCCGGCCCTCGCCTTCACCAACACCCTCGCCATCGCCGTGATCGGCTCGCTGGTATGGGGCGCCGCCCTGGGCATTCAGGAGTCGACGCTGCGTGCCACCGTCGCGGATCTCGTCGCCGCCGAGCGCCGGGCCACTGCCTATGGCGTCTTCGCCGGTGTGGTCGGCGCTGCCAGTCTGGTCGGAGGGGCGATGACGGGCGCGCTGTACACCTATTCGATCCCGGTACTGATCACGGTGGTCGCCGCGGTGCAGGTGGCCGCTCTCGCCCTGCTGGCCGTCACCCGCGTACGCCGCACCTGATCCGGCCCGCCCGCCGGGCTACGCGGTCCGGGAGCGCTTCTTGCGTTTGGGCTTCTCCCGCTCGTCCATCTGGAGTTCACGCTCGGCTCCCGGCACTCCCTCGGCGAGCTGCCGGCCGCGTTCCCGTTCCGCGTTGAACTCGGCTCCCAGCAGGATGGCGAGGTTGGTGATCCACAGCCATACCAGGAAGACGATGATGCCGCCGAGGGCGCCGTAAGTCTTGTTGTACGAGCCGAAGTTGGCCACATAGAAGGCGAAACCGATGGAGGCGACCAGCCAGAGGATCAGCGCGAGCGCCGCGCCGGGAAACACGGCCTTGAGTCCCGCCAGACGAGCGTTCGGGGAGGCGTAGTACAGGATCGCGAAGATCAGCACGACGACGAGAATCAGCACGGGCCACTTGGCGATGTTCCACACGGTCACCGCCGCATCGCCCGCGCCGATCGCCGAGCCCACCTTCCTGGCGAGCGGGCCGCTGATGACCAGGGCCACCAGCACCAGGGCCTGAAGGAGCACCAGGATGAGCGTGACGAGCAGTTGCAGCGGGCGCAGTTTGAGGAAGGGACGGCCTTCCTCCACCTCGTAGATCCGGTTGGACGCGCGCATGAAGGCCCCGATGTATCCGGACGCCGTCCACAGCGCCGAAGCCAGCCCGACGATCAGCAGGACGGTGCCGGTGCTCCGGTGGGAGGCGATGCCCTTGATGGGTCCCTTGAAGGTGTCCACCGCGGAGGCCGGGCCGATCAGATTGACCAGACTGGTCGCCTTGTCGATGATCGTCTTCGGGTCCATGACCAGGCCGACGAGTGAGACCAGTGCGATCAGGGCCGGGAAGATGGACAGGACCGCGTAGTAGGTCAGCGCTGCGGCGGAGTCCGAGAGGTTGTCCTCCTTGAACTCCGTCAGGGTACGCCGAAGCGTCTGCCCCAGGCTGCCGGTCTTCGTGTGTGGTGGCCCCTCGGGCCGCCGGCCCGACGTCTTCTCGTCACGGTGAGAACCGCCGCCACCGGGGGACTGCGGATCGGACATGGCTCCCCGCTCTCCGGGAGAGGTCGAGTGGCCGACGAGAATACTGTTGGCCGCGGCCCGACCTCTGCTCGTTCTTCTTTGGCGTATTACCGGCCGTTCACCAGCAAAACCGCATTCAGGTGTCGCTGCAACGGGGCAGCTTCATTCGGCCGAACGAAGGGTGGGCCGGCCGGCCCGGTGCCGGCGGAGGCGAAAGGCCCCGGACGACCGGAAACGCCCCGGCGAATCTTCGGGTGCCTGTCCGCCAAATCGCTCATAGGGTAGCCCCGAGCGGGTGACGGGCGGCAGAGTCAGGGACAACGGTAGGGCCGGCGGATGAGCGGGAGGGTGGACGTGGGGCACGGCCGGAAACAACGCGAGGGTCTTCGCGTCGCGCGTCGTCTCACGGCAGCGCTGACCCAGGGCCTGACTCCGCGGGCCCGGGTCGCCCGTGACCAGCTCGGTTGGCTCAACGAGGCAAGCGTGCGCATCGGAACCACTCTGGACCTGCTGACCACCTCCCAGGAACTGGCGGACTTCGCAGTCCCCCGGCTGGCCGACGGGGCTGCCGTCGACCTTCTGGAATCGGTGCTGCAAGGGGAGGAAGGGGAACGCCCGAGTGGCAGCGGGCGTTCGGTCAAGCGGGCCATGGCTGTCGCGTCGATCGACGGACTGGCCGAGCAACTGGAGCCCGACAAGGTGGGCGAGATCTCCGCTCCCCGGGAGCGGGAGACGTACTTCTCACGAGCCATGGCCACCGGTCGGCCCGTGCTGGTGGGCAGGATCAGGCCGCATGAGTACGGTCAGGTGGCACCCACGGACAGCGCCGCTGACAAGCTGCGGCAAGCGGGCGTACACAGCTATCTGATGGTGCCGCTGATCGCCCGCGGTGTACTCCTCGGCGCGGCCGACTTCGTCCGGGTGGGCAGTCGGCCGGGGTTCACCGAGGCGGACCTGGCGCTCGCCACCCAACTCGCCTCGAAGGCCGCCGTGTACGTGGACAACGCGCGGTTGTACGGGCGCGAGCGCGAGCACGTGGCGCGGCTCCAGCGGAATCTGCTGCCGCATGCCACTCCCCGCACGCCGGGCCTCGGGGTCACCTCCCGGTACACCCCGACCGCCGACCCGCTCGGGGTCGGCGGCGACTGGTTCGACGTGGCTCCGCTACCGGGCGGCCGGACGGCCCTGGTGGTGGGGGACGTCATGAGCCACGGCCTCGCGGCGGCGGCCACCACCGGCGTACTGCGCGCCGTGACCCGGACCCTCATGGCGCTGGACATGACCCCGGAACGGATGCTCGCCCGGCTGGACCTGGCCGCGCGGGACCTCGCAGAGGACCAGGTAGCGACCTGCCTGTGCGCTGTCTACGATCCCGCCGACGCCAGTTACACCCTGGTGAGCGCCGGGCACCCGCCGCCCCTGCTGGTCACGCCCGACGGCTCCGCCTCGTACGTGGACGTGCCCGTCGGCGCTCCGATCGGCGCCGGCGTCATCCCGTACGACTCGCGGCGGATGACCGTCCCGCCCGGCAGCAGGCTGGTGCTCTACACGGACGGACTGATCAAGTCGCGTACGGAGGACATCGACGTCCAGCTGGAGCGACTGCGGGCGAGGGCGTCCGGGATGGGTCCGGCCGAGCTCGACGCCTGCGCGCTCAGTGACCTCGCGCCCGACGGAAGCGCCCGGTTCGACGAGGCGGTCATGCTGGTGGCCGCTACCCGGCGGCCGCTCGCCGGGACCGATCTGTGCATCTGGGACCTGCCCGCCAACGGCTCGGCGGCGGGCGCGGCACGCAAGTTCGTCAGGGAGCAGCTCGACACCTGGCAGCTCGGCGATCTGGCGGACGTCACCGAACTCGTGGTCAGTGAACTCGTCGGGAACGCGCTGCGTTACGGAGGCGCCCCCGGGCATCTGCGTCTGCTCCTCCACGACCGCCTGGTGGTGGAGGTCTCGGACACCGGGCCGGACCTGCCCCGGATCCAGCACACCTCGCTCAGTGACGAGGGCGGCCGGGGCCTCCAGTTGATCAACATGCTGTGCCGGCGCTGGGGTTCCTGCCGGACCCCTAGCGGCAAGATCGTCTGGGCGGAGCAGGATATCCCGTAGGAACCCGCAGCGGGGCGGATCAGTACGCGACGGGCCAACCGGACGCCCAGTTCAACAGGTTGATCCCGAGCTTCGGCGTGCCGTTGTCGTTGCCGTCGTAATAGTGGTAGACGATCAGATCGCCGTCCGTGTCCTTCATGATGGACTGGCCGCCGGGGCCGATGACGCTGCCGTGCGACTCGAGGACGGGCGTGCCGCCGTTGTTCATCATCGCGACGCCGTTCTTGTCGGAGTACGGCCCGGTGATGCTGGTGGCGCGTCCCACTTTCACCTTGTAGGTGGAGCTGGTGCCGGCGCAGCACACGTCGTACGACGCGAACAGGTAGTAGTAGCTCCCGCGTTTGACGATGTACGGGGCTTCGACGGCCTTGGTGCCGGTCGGGCGGGACGCCAGTGAGTAGCGGGTGGTGCGGGAGGACAGCTGTTCGCCGGTCGACGGATCGATCCTGATCATCTTGATGCCGGTCCACCAGCTTCCGAAGGACAGCCACCACGTACCGTCGTCGTCGACGAAGAGGTTCGGGTCGATGGCGTTGTAGTCGCTGGACGCGGTGGAGGTGTAGACGACCCCGTGATCGCTCCATGATCCGGGCAGGCCGGTTGCTGAAGTGGCCAGTCCTATCGCGGACTTGTTGGAGCCGAAGGTCGAGACGGCGTAGTACATCAGGTACCTGCCACCGTGGAACGAGATGTCCGGCGCCCAGGCTTCGCTGGCGTACGACGACCACCAGGACGGCTTGCGGGCGAAGGCGTCACTGCCCGCCGTGAAGGTGATCCGGTCGGTGGAGGTGCGGTAGCCGAGGCCGCCGCCGGTCGCGTACAGGAGGTACCGGCCGGACGAGGTGCGGACCATGGTGGGGTCGTGGACCACGGTGTCACCCGTGACCCGGCCGGGATTCGGGTACGCGGAGGCAGCCGACGGCATGAGGGCGAGCAGGGCGGCTGCGGGGACGGCCAGGAGGACGGTCCTGACGCGGGCGGCGGTGGGGGGCACGCGGACTCCTTCATGCTGCGGAACGTGAGCAGGTGTGGAGCGGTCGATATATCGAACGTCGGTCGCAACTTCGGACGTGACTGTAGAATCGAACCCGTTGCGGGTCAACGGTTCAGACAACTACTCGCCCGGTAACGAACGCAGTCACCGCCACAGTCAACGGTGCACTGTCCCGGGCTCCTTGACGGTGTTCGGGCCCTCGTCCAGATGGACCCGCCCGGTCTCCGCCAAACGTTCCGGGTGCCTGCGCGTGAGCACGGCGAGGGCCACCACCCCGAGCAGCATCCACCCGCCGACGATCGGCCCGGCGTACGACACGGGGGCGGAGAGCTTGGAGACGAAGTCGAAGACCGGGATCCCGGCGGCCGTCAGCAGGGCCGGGACGAAGGCCAAGATGCCCAGCAGCGGGAAGAGCAGATGCAGCACCGGGTTGAACGCCGCGCGTCTGCGGCGCAGGAAGTAGCCGGCGCAGGACAGATTGAGCTCAACAGGCGTACCGGGCAGGGCCGTCGCGCCCTGGCCCGGTACGAGCGAGCTGGCAGTGCGGCAAGCGGCGCTTCACGGACGCCGGTTCTCCTGCTGCAGCAGCGCGCCGGCATCGGCGAGGGTGTGGCCGATCCGGTGCAGCGCCGCCTCGTCCAGCGCACGGGGTGCGTACTGAGGTCCGCGAGCGGTGTCCCACCGCCGCGCGACATCGGCCGGGTCCTCACCGAGTACCAGCCCCGCGGCCTGCGCCGCCGCGCCCAGCGCGACCAGTTCCTTCGCCGCAGGCACCTGCACCGGCCGCCCCGACAAGCGGCGCACGGTCTCCCGCCAGGCCGTGCCCTGCGCCCCACCGCCGATCAGCAGCAACGGCGCTGTCGGGTCCGCGTCCTCGTCGAGCACCCGGTCCAGCGCGGCGAGCAGGGCGTACACGGCGCCGTCATAGGCGGCCTGCAGGAGCTGGCCCGCCGATGTGTCGTGGCGCAGCCCGTACAGCAGACCGGAGGCGTGCGGCAGGTGGGGCGTGCGCTCCCCTCCCAGGAACGGCAGCAGCACCGGGCTGCCGCCCTCCTCGACGGCTTCCCGGTCCAGTTGGAGCAGCGCGGCGATGCGGTCGACTGCGAGCGTGCAGTTGAGGGTGCAGGCGAGCGGCAGCCAGCCGCCGCGCGCGTCGGCGAAACCCGACACGGTCCCCGAGGGGTCGACGGGCCGCCGCTGCGACACCGCATAGACGGTGCCGGACGTGCCCAGACTGAGCACCGGCTGCCCCGGGCGCAGCCCCAGCCCGAGCGCGGCGGCCGCGTTGTCGCCGGTGCCCGGCGCCACCGGGATACCGGCCCGAAGCGGCAGGCCGGGCAGCTCTCGGGTGATTCCCGCGGTCTCCCCGGGGGCCACCACCTCGGGGAGCAGGGCGGGGGAGAGGCCGGCCAGCGCGAGGATGTCCTCGTCGTACTTCTCCGTCGCCGACGACCACCAGCCGGTGCCCGAAGCGTCACCGCGGTCGGTCGTGCCGCGTCCCGTCAGCCGTTCGGTGAGATAGTCGTGCGGCAGGCGGACGGCAGCCGTGGCCCGCGCGGCCTCGGGCTCGTTCTCCAGCAGCCAGGCCCACTTGGTGACGGTGAAAGCGGGCCCCGGCAGGCTCCCGGTGCGCTCGGCCCAGGCGCCGGGACCTGCACCGTCGGAACCTGCCAATTGCTCGATCAGCCGCTCGCTCTGCGGGGCGGAGCGCACGTCGTTCCAGAGCATCGCCTTGCGCACCGGCCGGCCGGCCGCGTCGAGCGGCACCAGGCCGTGCTGCTGCCCGCCGATCGCTATGGCCGTCGCCCGACCGGCCGCGGGCCCGCACTGGTGCAGTGCTGCCGTGAGCGCCTGCCACCACTGTTCGGGGTCGCTCTCCCGGGCCCCGCCGTCGCCGGAGACCGTGTGCGGGGCCTGTCCCCGGGCCACGACATCCCCGGTGGCGGTATCGACGACCAGCGCTTTGGTGGACTGGGTGGAGGAGTCCACACCGATGACGAGGGGGCCTTCGGGTGCTGCCATCGATCTCTCCGCTCTGAGGGGGCCGTGCTCAGGTGTGGCCGGGGGCGCGCGACGTCTGCGACGCCACGGCCGGCTCCTGGATAGTAATTTGTTAAGTCCCATGACGAAATACCGGGGGCGGACCGAGTGCGGACAGACCCATACCGCCGGGCGGGGCGGCGCTCACCCTTCGTCGAGCACCACGGCCAGGGCGGCAGCCGGGTCGTGATCCCCGGGTCCGGCGGGTGTCCAGCGGCCGCGGTCCTTGCGGTACGGCCACCAGCGACCGTCCCGTCCGTACCGCAACTGCGCATCCGTGCCCGCCACGGTCCAGCGATCGCGATCCGCCCCCAGAGCGGGGCGGGCGCCGTCCTCCCAGGCCTGCTCGAGCTGGGTGCGGGCTCGGGCGAGCGCCTCCGCCCCCGGGGTCCACCGCTCCTCCAGTACGGCCAGCGCCGCCGCACCGCCGCACTGCCAGGCCCGCACCGCGAGCGCCAGTGCGGCCGGGTCGCGGCCCGACCCCTCGGCGAGCCGGGCCGTGATCCGTCCCTCGGGGGCAGTGGCGGCCAGCCGTACCGCGTCCTGCCGAGGTGTCAGGTCCGCTCCCACCGGCCGGTGTTCGTGATCCGCTGCCAGCGCATCGGCGAGCAGGGCGCAGGCCCGGGCGGTGGCATCCGCGGCGAGGAACTCCAGCGCGGCGGGGTCGATGCCGGGCGGCGGCCCCGACTCGGTGTCGAGCGACGGTGGCCGGCCGGGCCCGTCGGGCGGCGGGGGCAGCGGCGGCAGGGGCGGCAGCAGACCCACCGCGGCGAATGCTTCATCGGCGCGTATGCCCTCCTGCGAGGTCTCCTGTCGGCTGCCGTTCGCTGCTGTGCCGTTCGCTGCTGTGCCGCCTACGGGTGTGCCGTCCGCCGGTGTGCCGTCCGCTTCGGGTCCGGGCCGCGCCGCCCGGGACATGCTGCGCGCCTGGAGTTCGTCGAGAAGCTCCCGCTCGCCGCGTCCCCGCATCAGCAGCAGCACAAAGGGGTCCTGGTCCAGCAGACCGGCCACCTGGTAGCAGAGAGCCGCCGTGTGCGGGCAGTGGTCCCAGGAGTCACAGGAGCACTCCGGCTCCAGATCCCCTGGGCCGGGGAGCAGGTCAACACCGGCCGCGGCCGCGTCCTCCACCAGATGGGGCGGCATCTCGCGGTCCAGCAGTGCCGCGATGTGGCCCGACCTGTCCACGGCCATGTCGAGGAAACGGTCCCACTCCTCGTCGCTCAGCTGTTGCAACAGCACATCGCTGCGGCAATGGGAGGAGTCGGGGTCCTGCACCACGGCAGTGATCCGTCCCGGTCGTACCGAGACCGCGCCGACCGCTCCCTTCCGGGCGTACGTCCGCCCCTTCCTGAGCTGCGCACCGTCCAGGGCGGTGTCCTCCAGCGCCTTCAGCCAGGCCCGGCCCCACCAGCTCTGCGCGAAGGCCCGGCCGCCCACGGTGCCCGGCGGCGCGAAGGTGCGTTCGTGTCCGTCCGCGGCGTTCATCGCCCACTCCCTCGCAGTTTCACCAGATCCGCCAGCTCTTCGTCGGTCAGTTCGGTCAGCGCCGCCTCACCGGAGCCCAGGACCGCGTTCGCGAGTTCCTGTTTGCGGTCGAGCATCTCGGCGATCCGGTCCTCGACGGTTCCCTCGGTGATCAGCCGGTGCACCTGTACGGTCCTGGTCTGCCCGATGCGGTAGGCCCGGTCGGTGGCCTGCGCCTCGACCGCCGGGTTCCACCAGCGGTCGTAGTGCACGACGTGGGCCGCGCCGGTCAGGTTGAGCCCGGTGCCCGCCGCCTTCAACGACAACAGGAAGACGGGGACCTCGCCCGCCTGGAACCGGTCCACCATCTCCTGGCGCCGGGCGATCGGCGTGCCGCCGTGCAGGAAGAGGGTGGGCACCGCGCGAGCCGCCAGGTGCTTCTCGATGAGCCGCGCCATCTGCACGTACTGGGTGAACACCAGAACGCTCGCGCCCTCGGCGAGGATGGTGTCCAGCAACTCGTCCAGCAGCTCGAGCTTGCCCGAGCGTCCCTCGATGCGCGGTGACTCCTCCTTGAGGTACTGCGCGGGGTGATTGCAGATCTGCTTCAGCGTGGTGAGCAGCTTCGCCACCAGACCGCGCCGGGCGAAGCCGTCGGTTCCCGAGATCTTCGCCAGGGTCTCCCGTACCACCGCCTCGTACAGGCCGGTCTGCTCCCCGCTGAGGGAGACCACCAGGTCGGTCTCCGTCTTGGGCGGGAGCTCCGGCGCGATCCCGGGGTCTGATTTGCGTCGGCGCAGCAGGAACGGCGCGACGAGCCGCGACAGCCGCTCGCCAGCGGCCGGGTCCGCACCGCCCTCGATGGTGCGGGCGTAGTGCCGGCGGAAGTGGCCCAGCCGGCCCAGCAGTCCCGGGGTGGTCCAGTCGAGGATCGCCCACAGTTCGGAGAGGTTGTTCTCCACCGGGGTACCCGTCAGCGCGACACGCGCCTGCGCGTCGATCGTCCGCAGCTGCCTGGCCGTCGCCGAGTACGGATTCTTCACGTGCTGCGCCTCGTCGGCGACGGCCAGACCCCAGCGCGTCCCGCGCAGCCCTTCGGTGTCCAGCCGCATCGTGCCGTAGGTGGTGAGAACGAACTCCCCGTCGGCCAGGTCCGCCAGATTCCGGGACGTCCCGTGGAAACGGCGTACCGCCGTGCCCGGCGCGAACTTCTCGATCTCCCGCTGCCAGTTGCCCATCAGCGAGGCCGGACAGACGATCAGCGTGGGGCCCGCCGAGGCCTCGTCGGTCTGCCGGTGCAGATGCAGCGCGATCAGCGTGATGGTCTTGCCGAGGCCCATGTCGTCGGCCAGGCAGCCGCCGAGCCCCAGCGAGGTCATCCGGTGCAGCCAGTTCAGGCCGCGCAACTGGTAGTCGCGCAGCGACGCGGCGAGTGCGGCCGGCTGTCCGACCACCTGCCCGCCGGCGCCTTCCGGGTCGGCCAGCCGGTCGCGCAACTGCGCGAGCCAGCCGGTGGCGGTGACATCGACCCGGCGACCGTCGACCTCGGTGCTGCCGGTCAGTGCGGCGCTGAGCGCGTCGAGCGGGGTGACCTTGCGGTCCTGGGCGTCGCGGGCGCGTCTGGCCTCGGCGGGGTCGATCAGTACCCATTGATCGCGCAGGCGCACCACCGGCCTGCCGGCTTCGGCGAGTCGGTCGAGTTCGCTCCGGCTCAGCCGGCGATCACCCAGTGCGAACGACCAGTTGAACGACAGCAGCGCGTCGGCGGAGAGGACGGACGGCGCAGCGGAGGACAGCCTGTCGGCCGGCCCGTTTCGGTCGGATTCCGTTACGGCCGGACCGATGACGGCTCGCGACGTCAGTGTCCCGGCCTGTTCTCTCGGCCAGTGCACGTGCACCCCGCAGGCAGCGAGGGCCGGGGCGGCCTCGCCGAGCAGTTCGGTGATGTCCTCGTCGGCCAGCTCGACGGCGTCCGGCACGGCGGCCGACAGCAGGGGGGCCAGCGGGACCCAGGCGCGCGCGGCCCGGCGCAGGGCGAGCAGCGCATCCATCCGGGCACGCCGCCCGAACCCGGCCGCTTCGCCGGACCATACCGCTGCGGCATCGGCGACCAGGGACGGGTCGCTGACGCTGTGCAGCTGCAGGACCGCCCGGAAGCCGGGCCCCGCTTCGGACCCGGTGCCGCTGAGCGCCGCCGTGCGGTGGAGCAGTTCCACCCGAAGTGAGATCCGTACGCCTTCGTCCTGCGCCGCGGCGATGTCGGCGGCCCAGGACCGCAGTTCGGGCACCGGCTGGGGTGCGTCCACGGCGAAGGCGGCGCCGCCTGCTGCGAAGGACGCCGCAGGGGTACGGGGCAGTCCGTCGGCGACCGCGTCGAGGAAGTCACGTACCAGCCGCTCGGGTTGGGGCAGCCGGACCGGATCCTGTGTCGCGTCCAGCGGTGCGGCGTGCGCCTCCGGCGGCATCGCGGCGGCCAGTTCGCGCACCCGTGCCAGGTCGGCGGCCGAGAGCGGGCCGAGCTGCCAGATGTCGTGCCCTGCGGCGCTCACACCGGGCAGCAACCGCCCGCGGGCGGCGAGTTGAAGCGCGAGTACGGCGGCCGCGCCCCAGAACGCAGCGGCAGCAGACGACTGAGCGGAGGCGCGGGCGCGGGTGAGGACGGGCAGGGCCTGCTGTACGGTCAGCGCCATCGCCCGTACGGAGTAGGGCCGGGCGTCACCGCCGACGACGGTCAGCTCCTCGAGGGAGCCGTGGTTCGGGGGTTCGCTGTCATTGGGGTGCCAGAAGGCGACCCGGCCGGCACGGGCCGGGTCCGCAGCCAGAAACACCGCGGAGCAGTGGGAGAGTCGGGCGATCTCGGAGAGCGTTGCCGTGGGATGTCCGTGCACAGCGATAGCGCATTCCTCAAATTTGACTACTGCGGGCCGGGATCGCCGAGGGTACCTCACCGGTGGCGCCCCGGCGAACGACACCACTATGAGACCCGGCAGTGCCGGCTCATGGTGGAGGCAGCACCACCCCTGCGGCAGGGGGCTTTCCCCCTCCCTGAACGGGTGATGGCGCCATGGTTCCACAGGGTCACGAAGTCCTACGTTTCATGAGGTCAGCGCATGGGCCAACAGACCGGAGACCGACATGCCGTACACCGCCGCGCTGCTCGTCGAACCCGAGCAGAAGACGGGCAGTGACTTCGCCCCACTCCTGAGGACGGTGAAGGCGCACGGGCTGCTCGCGCGGCGCACCGGCTGGTACGGCCTCAGCATGACCACCAATCTGCTGGCGCTCGCCGCGACGGTGACCGGCATGGTCCTCACCGGTGACTCCTGGTGGACCCTGGCGCTCGCGATCCCGCTGGCGGTGCTGTGGTCGCGTACCGCGTTCTTCGGCCATGACGCCGGACACGCGCAGATATCCGGCGACCGCAGGGTGAGCAGGGCGGTCGGGCTGTTCCACAGCAACCTGCTGCTCGGGATGAGCTACGGCTGGTGGAACGACAAGCACAACCGGCATCACGCCAATCCGAACCACGTCGACAAGGACCCCGATGTCGGGGTCGGCGTCATGGTCTGGACGCAGAACCAGGCGGCGGAACGCGAAGGTCTCGCCCGGTGGCTCACCCGCAACCAGGCGCGGCTGTTCTTCCCGCTGCTGCTGCTCGAAGGCATCGCGCTGAAGGTCTACGGATTCCGCACGGTGCTCGCGAAGGACGACGCGTCCCGTCAGCCCGCCGGCGAACGGGCGGTCGAGGGAATCCTGCTGTTCGCGCACCTGGCCGCGTACGCGACGCTGCTCCTCATGGTGATGTCCCCGGGCAAGGCGGTCGTCTTCGCCCTGGTGCACCACGCTCTCTTCGGCCTGCACCTCGGGATGACCTTCGCGCCCAACCACAAGGGCATGGAGATGCCCGACCCCGACGGCGAGCGCTGGGGGCACCTTCAGCGACAGGTGCTGACCTCGCGGAACGTACGCGGCGGCGTGCTCACCGACTGGCTGCTCGGCGGCCTGAACTACCAGATAGAGCACCACCTCTTCCCCAGCATGCCGCGTCCCCACCTGCGCCGTGCCCAGGCGCTGGTGCGAGAGCACTGCGATGCACTGGGCATGCCCTATGCGCAGACCTCGCTGATCGACTCCTACCGGCAGGCGCTCACGCACATGCATCAGGTCGGTGAGCCGCTGCGCGCCGCGCGTACGGTATCCGGCTAGCGGAACCGCGGAGCGCAGCCGTGCGTTCCTGTAGTCAGAGAGCGGCAGTAGCCGCTGAGGAGGCGTCGAAGATGTCCAAGCCCGCAATGATCGCCGTCGGAGGCGTGGTCGCCGGTGTCATCCTGATTCCCCTGATCGGCTTCTTCCCGGCCCTGCTGGTACTGGTCGGGGTGCCCGTCGTGGCGTATCTGCTGCTGGACTCCGGCCAGCGCCGGAGGCTGCGCAGGATCACCCGCAAGGAGATCGGCCGCTGACCGCTGCTCCTCGGCCCCCTCGGATTGCGCCGGGTTATCGTCGGGGGACGGTCACCGGTACGACGAGGGGGCGTCCCATGGCGGACAGCAGGGTCACGACGGTCAGCAGCAACGGCGAATACACCTTCACCAAGCCGAACCGCGAGAGCATCACCCTGCTGGTGGGGCTCGGTGTGGAGGGCGACGTCCATGCGGGCGTCACCGTGAAGCACCGTTCGCGGGTGGCGAAGGACCCGACACAGCCCAATCTGCGTCAGGTGCACCTGATACACGAAGAGCTCTTCGAGGAGACCCTCGGCGAGGGCTTCGACCTCGCACCGGGTCAACTCGGTGAGAACGTCACGACCCGGGGGATCGACCTGCTCGGACTGCCCACCGGGACGCTGCTCCGCCTCGGCGACAGCGCCGTGGTGAAGGTCACCGGTCTCCGCAACCCGTGCCTGCAGATCGACAACTTCCAGCAGGGACTGCTCAAGCAGATGGTCGGGCGCGACGACGCCGGCAACATCGTCCGCAAGGCCGGGATCATGAGTGTGGTGGTGGCAGGCGGTGTGGTGCGACCGGGCGACCCGATCCTGGCCGAACTGCCCGACGGGCCGCGCCGGTCCCTCGAAGTGGTCTGACCGGCCGGCCGCTCGGCCCGGTCCCGCTCCTCCGGCCCGGTCCCGCTCAGGCGGGTCGTACGGCCAGCGTGTCCAGTGCCTTCAGCAGTCCGGGCAGCTCCGGCCCACGCCCGACGGGCACCACTTCGCCCGGCCGGTCGTCGAGCAGCACAAAGGCGATGTCGTCCGTCCTGGCGACCAAGGACCACCCGGGCCCCTCGGCGCGCAGGGTGCGGGCCCCGTCGGGTGCGAAGGAGGACCGTATGCGTCCGGGCGGTGGCGGGGAGTCCACATAGCCGAGCAGTTCGTCGATGACATGCCGGGCCGGTCCTGCCGGCTTTCCTTCGGCGTCCGCCGGTGTGCTGAAGCTGTCCGCATCGCCGAGCTGTTCGCGCCAGGCAGCCCACTGCGAGGCGATCTCATCGGCGCCGAGCCGCCGCTGGGCCGGGCCCCAGGCGTCGGTGTCGGGGGGCGCGAGCGGTGGCCGGCCGCCCTCGGCGCGGGGATCGTGCGGCGCGGGCAGCCCCGGCGCGGCGACGGCCACCGCGAGCGGCCAGCCCGGCAGCGAGACGACGATGGAGCGGTCGTCCGGTGAGAGGTCGTACTCCATACCGCAGTCCCACGACGCGATGGCGACCGCGACCAGCGACACATCGTCGATGACCACCGTCCACCGCGCGCCGGTCCCGTCCTGCCCGAGCACGACGCCGTACCCGTCCGGGTACGGCGCGAGGCCGAGCGCCTCGCACGCCGACGGGTAGTCGTCGCCGAGCACGCTCGGAAACTGAGCTGGGGTCAGCAATACCGCAGTCAGCACAAAGAGTGCGTCGTCGTCGGCATCGTCCGTCCCGGTCACGGCCGCCTCCTGGTTGATCAGTCGTCGGCGCACCATAACCAGTGGGTAACCCCGGCGTCGAGTGCGGGGCCCGGAAACCACCACGGAGAGGTCAAACCACCGGCAGCCCGAGGAGCTCACGGGCCACCGCCTGCGGGCTGTCGCCGCGTTCACGGGCAAGCGCGATGACGGCCCGGCAGGCCAGTTCGCTGACGCCGAACGAAAGAGCTTCCGGTGACACCCATTGCACGGCCTGGTCCATCCGGTCCTGATCGTCCTCGGCGGACGCCGACACATAGGCCGCCGCCGCCTCGAATATGTTGTGCTGCCGCCCCGGCTGCTCGCCCAGCGGAGCGGAGCCGTCCGGATCGACGGCGAAGAGTCTTCTGAGTCTGGTCAACAACTGGACCACCTTCCCCGGGCAACGAGTCGAACCGGCCCTCACTCCCTGGTTCTTCCCGAGTGGGCCCCGCCTAACAGCGCGGCGCCCAACTCAGCTCCGACGGACGGCCAGCGCAAGGAACCGGTCGGGTTCATCGGCGTAGCGGCTCAGCCGCCAGCCCGTGGCAGACAGCAGTCGCCGCAGTCGGGACTCCGCGCGCTGATCGTCATCGGTGAGCGCGCGGCCCTGCCGGGCGGCGAGCGCGGCTCTCCCGATCGGGTGGAACAGCGCCAGCACACCGGCGGGCTTGACCACCCTGGCCAGTTCCCGGAGATTCGCACCGGGATCGGACAGATGGGCGATGAGCCCCGACGCGAACACCGCGTCCAGCGACTGCCCGAACACCGGCAGCCGCGCGACGTCGGCCAGCAGCAGGTGCGCGTCGTGCTGCCGCCCGGCGCGCACCGCCGCCTGCAGCATCGCGGGGGTCAGATCGGCCCCGATGACCCAACCCGCCGTCCCCACCGCGGCACGCAGCGGACGCAGCGCCCGCCCCGTACCGCAGCCGGCGTCGAGAACGGCATCACCGGGGCGCAGCCCCAGCTCGGCGACGGCAGCGGCGAACGCCGGTCCGTCGTCGGGGAAGCGCGCATCCCAGCCCGCTGCCCGCGCGCCGAAGAATGCCTGGACATCTCTGCTGTCGTCGGTCATCCGAGGATGATCCCAGCAACAGACCGGGCCGCGTCAGCCCGCCGTGACGACCACCGAGTGCCGGCCGCTCGCCCCGTTCGGGATGGTGTTGGTGCGCTTCTCGGTCTGGAGCCGGCCGGTACGGTCGGTGGCACGGACGGTGAGTGTGTGAGGGCCCGGTGTGGGCTTCCAGGGCAGGGACCACTGCCGCCAGGTGTCGGTGGTGTCCTCGGCGGCGAGCTGCGCTCGCTGCCACGGGCCGTCGTCGACCTGGACCTCGACCTTGTCGATACCGCGGTGCTGTGCCCAGGCGACCCCGGCGATCATGACCGTGACACCGGTCCTGGGACGGGCGAAGGGTTTGGGCGTGTCGATGCGCGACTCCGTCTTGATCGGCGCCTTCTTGGACCAGTCATGCTTCACCCAGTACGGGTCGTAGCTGTCGAACGTGGTGAGCTCGATGTCCTGGATCCATTTGCAGGCGGAGACATATCCGTACAGCCCCGGCACCAGCATCCGGACCGGGAAGCCATGGACGAAGGGCAGTGGCGAGCCGTTCATGCCGAGCGCGAGCATCGCGTCGCGGCCGTCCATGATGTCCTCGACCGGGGTGCCGATCGTCATGCCGTCCACCGAGCGGGCCACCAGCTGGTCGGCGGCCCCGCCCTTCGACGGCGGCCGCACACCGGCTTCCTCGAGCAGGTCCGCGAGGCGTACACCGATCCAGCGAGCGTTTCCGACGTAGGGGCCACCGACTTCGTTCGACACGCAGGTCAGGGTGATGTCCCGCTCGATGAGATCGCGGTGCAGCAAGTCGTGGAAATCCACGGTGATCGGGCGGGTGACGCCCTTGCCGTGGATACGAAGGCGCCAGGTGCCAGCATCGACCTGGGGCACGACCAGAGCGGTGTCGACACGGTAGAAGTCACCGTTGGGCGTGATGAAGGGGCTGATACCGGGAACCCGGAGCTGCGCGCCCTTCGGAACAGGGGCAGCGGACGATGCGGGCTTCGGCAGGCGCACCGCGGCCCGTGATGCGACAGCGTCGTGCCCCCGCGAGTTGTTCAGCGTTCTGCCCAGCGCTCCTGCACCGGTGGACGCCGCAGCCGCGGCAGTCGCCGCGACGATGAAACCGCGGCGGTCCCAGCCGCCCTCCCGCGCATCGGCGCCGGCCGCGGCCGATGGCGGTGCGGCCGTCAGGCGTCCGGCCAGCCAGTACAGCAGCGCGGCTCCCACCAGCGCCCCGACCACCGAAGGCAGCGCATCGGAGATGCCGGTGGAGTCGGGACGACCGGTCGCGGCCACACCGCCGACCACGCCGAACAGCAGCACTCCGAGCGCGCCGGCCTTCCGGTGGCGCAGCGACAGCAGACCCAGCACGATCGCCAGCACCGTCAGTACGGCCAGAATGCCCAGCTGCAGCACGAGTTTGTCGTGGGTCCCGAAGTGCCGGATCGCATAGTCCTTGAACGCCGGGGGAGTGCGGTCGATCGCCGCGCCGCCCACCGCGATCACCGGTCCGGCTTCGGGGCGCACCGCGGCCGAGACCAATTCCGCTACGGCGAGCGCCGCATACCCTGCGAGCAGTCCGGCGAGCGCGCCCAGCGGTGGCCGGGTCCAGTTCCTCGATGTCGTCGTCACGCACTGGTCTTCGGCACAGAAGAGTCGAAGGATTGGTCCCGGGCGGCGAATGCGCCGAAGGACGACCCGTTCGGCCCGCTGGCGGCAGGTCGGTCGGCCGGCGATCTGTCCCCTGCGAGAAGCGCATCTCCTTGCCCGCGGGGCGGCATTGGTGGAGGCTGGCGCACATCGCGGGATCAGGGGAACGAGTGATCGGGGAGGACCGGAGACATGGCGCTGGGTAAGGGACTCGACTGGCTGCTGGATGATCTGACGAGCCGGGTCGAGCATGTCCGGCATGCGCTCGTACTGTCCAACGACGGCCTGGTGACCGGTGCGAGCCAGGAGCTGGTCCGCGAGGACGCGGAGCATCTCGCGGCTGTTTCCTCGGGCCTGCACAGCCTTGCCAAGGGGTCGGGACTGCATTTCGGGGCGGGGGCGGTCCGGCAGACGATGGTCGAGTTCGACGAGGGAGTCCTCTTCGTCACCGCGGCAGGGGAGGGAAGCTGCCTGTGCGTACTGGGCGCCGCGGAGGCGGACATCGGCCAGGTGGCGTACGAGATGACGCTGCTCGTCAACCGGGTCGGTGAGCACCTGGCGGTTTCCGCGAGACGGCCGGAGGGCTCCACGGCCGCGCCGTGGTAGCGGTCCCGCGGGCTGGGAGGTGCGAGGCGCCGCTTCCGAGTGACAACCTTCGGTTGACAGCTCAGGGGTGTCAACTTAAGGTTGACACATGGTGAATCCAGTACCGCTGACGCCCCAGATCCGTCTCGACGATCTGATCGAAGCCATCAAGAAGGTCCACACCGATGAGCTGGAGCAGCTGACCGACGCCGTCCTCGCCGCGGACCACCTCGGCGAAGTGGCGGACCATCTGATCGGCCACTTCGTGGACCAGGCGAGGCGCTCCGGCGCCTCCTGGACAGACATCGGCAAGAGCATGGGGGTCACCAGGCAGGCCGCCCAGAAGCGTTTCGTACCCAAGACCCCCGCCGAGGGTTCCGACCTCGACCCGGCCCAGGGGTTCAGCCGCTTCACCGTGCGGGCGCGCAACGTCGTGACGGCGGCGCACAACGAGGCCCAGGCAGCCGGAAACGCGGAGATCGGCCCCGAGCATCTGACGCTGGGGCTGCTGACCGAGCCCGAGGGGCTCGCCGCGTACGCGATCCTCGCCCAAGGCGTGCAACTCGACACGGTCCGTGGGGCGGTGGTGCAAGCGCTCCCCGCGGCCGCGAAGGAGGTGCCCGAGCTGATCCCCTACAACGCGTCCGCGCGGAAGGCTCTGGAACTGACCTTGCGGGAGGCCCTGCGGCTCGGACACAACTACATCGGGACCGAGCACATCCTGCTCGCCCTGCTGGAACTCGAGGACGGGGCAGGCGTCCTGGCCGGACTCGGCATCGACAAGGGAGCCGTCGAAACCGCCGTCACCGACGCCCTCGACGCCGTGGTGGCCGGCCGGAAGGAGGGGTGACACGGAGCGCCGGTAGCCTCAGACGCCGGCTGCGTCACTGATCGCGCCCCGCACCGGATACGGTTCTGTTGTGGTGATCGAGGGGGACGACAAGACACCGGGGACCGCGCTGCTGCTGGCGGTGGCCCCGGCGGGCAGGGGTCGGCTGACGGACGCGACCTCCGTCCTGGCGCCGCTCGCGGCGGTGCCCCCGAGCGCGCTCACGGGCACCGCGACGGCGACCGTGGTCGAACTCGCCGACCCGCTGGAGCCGCAGACCGTCCTGACCCGGCTCCGCGCGGTCGCGGCCACACCGGGTCCGCTGTGTCTGTATCTCGCGGGTCAACTGCAACTCGACCGCAGACAGCGGTTGGTGCACCTCGCGCTCGCCCGCACGACTCCGGCCACCGTGCGCTACGACGGCCTGCCGTGGCACTGGCTGGCCGGCGAACTCGGCGTACGCGGGCCGGGCACCACGACGGTGGTCGTCGACCTGGTCGCGGATGCCGAGACCTGGCAGCACCTTTCGGGTGAGGGGCTCGGACTCGGTCCCGGTGTCCGGATGTTCGGGCGCCTGATCCCGCCGCCCGCGCGCCGGGCGACTGCCACCCCCGCCTATCTGAAGGCCATGGCCGAGATCTGGCGCAGCGGCGCGAGGCCGCAGATGGACCAGTTGCACGAGATGGCCGCAGTGCGGAGCGGACCCGAAGGCGCCCGGCTCTTCACCGCGGGCCCCACGGGGGCTCGTGCAGAGCAGCATGAACGGGCACCGCAGCGCGAACCGGCGGCGCAGCGCGAACGGGCACCCATTCCCGGGCAGTCCGACCGCCGCTCCGTGCCCGCCGAAGCACCTGCCCCCGTCCCGGATCCGCATCCGGCGATACTCTCGGCCGCCCATGCGGGACGGCACACGGAAGCCGCTGCGGCGGCCGCCGCCTGGGAGAGCGAGGCTCTGCGCGCCCACGGGCCGGGTTCGGCGCAGGCGCTGCACTGGCTGGAGGTGCGGGCTGATCTGGCGCACCTGGCCCAGGACCCCGGCCGTAGCTGCGAGTTGTGGATGATGGCGGCGGGTGCACGCCTGCAGGGCCGGCCGAGCGCGGACGACCCCGAGGTCGAGGCGGCCGTGGACCGGGCCCACCACGAGTGGCAGCAGATCGCCGACGTCGCACAGGCGCGCACGCTCGCCCCGGACCTGCTCGAACTGCGACGCCGCGTGCCGGGCCGCCAGCGCGGCGCGCTGCAACTGCTGCAACAACGGCTCGAGCGGCTCCAAGTCCACTGACTCGGCTGGTTGGTCAAGATTTTGCCTGTGGCCTGATCATGCTGCTCCATCGCGCCCGCCGGTCGGTGCGGACCGGCCATGCCCGGGGGGCCCGTGTCGGGTGCGCCGTGCCGATCGCCGCCCGGCGGCCGAAACACCCAGGTTGCGGCGGTACGACGCACCGGGGGTGCGTTGACTCGACCCGGTCGGATGACTCAGGCTCGCCATATAGGTGCTGACTACAACGATCTGGGTCGGGGCGCCTCGTTCGCCCGCAGATACGCGGTCACCGCAGGGCGTCGGCGCGTCGGGCCTGCGATCGGAAGCAGGAGGAAACACATGTGTGGCATCACCGGCTGGGTCTCCTACGACCGTGACATCCGCGGGGAAGCCGCGACGCTGGACGCGATGACGGAGACGATGTCCTGCCGCGGTCCCGACGACCGCGGTACCTGGATCAGCGGCCCGGTGGGACTCGGCCACCGCCGCCTGGCCATCATCGACCTGCCGGGCGGACGTCAGCCGATGGAGGTTCAGACACCACAGGGCCCGCTCGCCGTCGTCTACTCGGGGGAGACGTACAACTTCACCGAGCTGCGTCGTGAACTCACGGGCCGAGGCCACCGTTTCACCACCGAATCCGACACCGAGGTCGTGCTGCACGGCTACCTGGAGTGGGGCGAGGCCGTCGCCGAACGGCTCAACGGCATGTACGCCTTCGCGGTCTGGGACGGACGCAGCCAGAAACTGGTGATGATCCGCGACCGTATGGGCATCAAGCCCTTCTACTACTACCCGACCCCGGACGGAGTGCTGTTCGGCTCGGAGCCCAAGGCCATCCTCGCGAATCCGCTGGCCCGCGCCCGGGTCGGACTCGACGGACTGCGCGAGCTGTTCGCCTTCGTCAAGACGCCCGGTCATGCCTTCTGGGAGGGCATGCACGAGGTCGAACCGGGCACCATCGTGACCGTCGACCACAGCGGCCTGCGCCGACATGTCTACTGGTCGCTGGAGACCCGGCCGCACCCCGACGACCGGGACGCCTCGATCGCCAGGGTGCGTGAACTCCTCGAGGACATCGTCGAGCGCCAACTGGTCTCCGACGTGCCGCGCTGCACGCTGCTCTCCGGTGGCCTGGACTCATCCGCCATGACCGCGCTGGCGGCGCGCAAGCTCGCCGCATCCGGTGAGACGGTCCGCAGCTTCGCGGTCGACTTCGTGGGCCAGGCGGAGAACTTCGTCGCCGACGAACTGCGTACCACCCCCGATACCCCGTTCGTGCACGACGTCGCATCGGCTTCGGGCACCGACCACCGGGACATCGTCCTCGACTCGAATGCGCTGGCCGACCCGGCCGTGCGCGCGAAGATGATCACCGCACGGGACATGCCCATGGGATTCGGTGACATGGACGCCTCGCTGTATCTGCTCTTCCGCGCGATCCGGGAACAGTCCACCGTGGCGCTCTCCGGCGAGTCGGCCGACGAGGTCTTCGGCGGCTATCTGCAGTTCTTCGACGAGGAAGCCAGGAACGCCGACATGTTTCCGTGGCTGGTGCGTTTCGCCCGGCATTTCGGTGACGACGCCGACGTGCTGCGCCCGGAACTGAGCACCGCTCTGAACCTGCCGTCGTTCCTCGCTGACAGCTACGCCGACGCGGTCAGCGGCATCGCACGGCTCACCGGGGAGAGCGACTTCGAGTACCGCATGCGGAAGATCTGCCATCTGCACCTGACCCGCTTCGTCCGGGTGCTGCTCGACCGCAAGGACCGGGCGAGCATGGCGGTCGGCCTCGAGGTACGCGTGCCGTTCTGCGACCACCGGCTGGTCGAGTACGTGTACAACGCTCCGTGGTCGCTGAAGTCCTTCGACGGCCGGGAGAAGAGCCTGCTGCGGGAGGCCACGGCGGACGTGCTGCCGAAGTCGGTGTACGACCGGGTGAAGAGCCCCTACCCCTCCACCCAGGACCCCAAGTACGCGATCGCCCTCCAGGAGCATGCCAAGGACCTGCTCGCCAACCCGTCCCATCCGGTCTTCGAGCTCGTTGACCGGGCCAGGGTGCGCCGTGCAGCCGAACGCGAGGTACCACAGATCACCCAGGCCTCGCGCCGCGGTCTGGAGCGCACCCTGGACCTGGCGCTCTGGCTGGACCTCTACACGCCGGAGCTGATCCTCTCCTGAACGCGGTGGCGGTGGGTGGCCGGGATGGCGGCCGCCCACCGCCGACCGGTCCGAGAAAGCCCAGGTGGAGGCGGGCCGACGGGCTGCGCGTTGCGAATTCACCCGCGTGGGGGGACGCTTGTTCCAGTCAAAGTGTGTTCACCCGATTACTTTCGGTGTCCTCGGGGCTGTCATGTCAGACGAGGTGAGATCGGCCCAGCGCCGCTCACCCTGATGAGGAGACGCAGTCGTGATCACTGAAGTTCATCGCGAGTACGTACTGGACTTGGAAGCAACTCCCACCCGAGTGCCGCAGGTCCGGCGCATCGTCGCAGCCCACCTTCGCCACTGGCAGCTGGAAGAGTTGATCCAGCCTGTCAGCCTGGGCGTGTGTGAGCTTCTCACCAACGTCCATCTGCACGCGGGTGAGGACAAGCACTGCACGCTGGAACTCCGCTGGACCGGCCGCAACCTGACCGCGGCCGTGCTGGACGCCTGCCCGCGGTTGCCCAGGCTGCGGGGTGCGAGCCCGCTCGTCACCACCGGTCGTGGGCTGCCCATGGTCGCCACCCTCAGTGACAGCTGGGGCACCCAGGCCACCGCGGACGGCAAGGTCGTCTGGTTCACCCTTCGCGCCCAGGCCGGCACCGGTCGTCCGCGCGTCCTCCGTACCCCCAAGCCGTTCGCCGCCACCGCCGCCCGTGCGGCCGCGGAGGCCGAAAAGCCCGCGCTGCCCCAACGGCGTACCGAAGACGCGCAGTTCGCAGCAGAGGACGTGCACTTCGCGGAACTCGTGGAGGCGGGCAGATCCTAGTGCGCTCCTGCGGTCCGTGGCTCCCGCCGCCGGCCCCGCGCCCGTTCCCACCGTGCCCTGCGCAGGCCTGTCGAGCTGCGCGGGGCACGTGTGGTGGTGCGGGGCGGTCATCCGCGCAGCAGATGGCTCATGACCCGCCCGAACAGCAGCCGTCCCGCTCCCGCGGCGAGGGCGTCGAAGATCCGGGGCAGCCAGATGATCCGCAGTTCCTCGCGCCATACGACGCGACAGCCCGGGGCAGCCGGGTGCACTTCGATCTCGGCCCAGCCGCGCACCACCCGGCCGCGCTTCTCCAGACGGCACATGCCCGAGTGGCCGGGCCGGGGCGGCTCCCAGCGGGTGACCTCCATCAGGTCGTCGAATCCCACCGGACCGAGCCCGGTGTGCGCCACGAACCGGACGCCCACTCCAGTGGCCCCGGGGCCGATGACGGTGATCCTGGTCAGTGGTACCGGCGCGGCGTGCAGCTCCCACCGGGTGAGCCGGCGCCATGCCTCGGGTGCAGACAGCACGGCGGAGCGTTCGACACGGAAGAGAGCCACAGGATGACCTTAGGGGCACTCGCGGGCGAGGGCGGTGCGTCTCCCGGTGGAGACACACCGCCCTCGTTCTGCCGGTGGCGTGAAGCCGTGAAGTGCTGTCCGGGGTCGTCCCGTCAGCGGCCGGGGCCGGGGCCCTTCTTCCTGTCGCGCAGCTGCTCGCGCCGACCGTCGTCGTACTCGATCTGCTCCTTGCGGAGGTCGGCGGAGACTTCCTGCTGCTCGGTGACCTTCTGGGTCTCCATGTGTACACGCTCGACGGCGACAGCCTCCTTGCGAATGACGGGTTCCTCGGCGTGCAGCACCACTTCGGTCTCGGCCTCACCGATGCGCGCACGTTCCGCAGCGGTACGGTCCCCGTCCTTGATCGGTTCGCGCACCAGATGGACTTCTTCGTGGCTCACCGGGACGGTGGTGGTGACGTTCTCGGTCACGACGACCTTGCGCAGGTGCGCCCGGCCCGACTCGTGCTCCTCGGTGCCGACCCGCAGCTGCTCCTCGGAGCGTATGAGTTCTTCCTGGATGGCTGCCTTCCCGGTCAGGTCCTGGGTGCCGCGGGTGCCCGCCCCGGCTCCGACCGGTGTACCGGCCCCGACTGCCGCTCCGGACCCGGCAGCCGTTCCGGTGCCCGCAGCGCCGCCGTACATGCCGCCGGTTCCGGTGGTCCGGCCGCCGCGCATGCCGGTCTCCTCCATGCCGCTCGTCGCGTCACGGGTGCCTGCGGTGTCTGCTGCCTTGCCGTGCATGGGCCGGCTGGGGCGCCTGTCACCGACGCCGGGGGCACCACTGGGACGACCTGGCCGGCTGAGCCCGTAGTGCTCGTAGAGTTCCTGTTCCTGCGCGAGGTCGAGGTGCTGTTCGGCCTCCAGGCGCGGGGCGCCCTTGACGAGTTCCTTGGCGTGCGGGATGTGCAGGGCATCGCCCTCACGCCGGGCGCCTTCGAGGGGGACGAAGGTTTCCTTGGTGCCGAACAGGCCGGTCTTGACTGTGGCCCACTCGGGGGTACCGCTCTGGTCGTCGAGGTAGACCTGCTCGACGCCGCCGATCTTGTCCCCGGCGACGTCATAGACCGTCAGGCCGGTCAGCTCATCGGGGCTACGGAAGTCGGCTGCCATCAGTGATCACTCCCTTGTGCGTGGTCCGGCAGGGGGTCGGGTGGCCCCCGCCCGGGGAATCGCGCGTCCTTCCATCGGGTGCTCGATCCCGCCTCCCGGCAACCAAGGGCTGGCTCGGTCGGCTGCCGCATGGCGCGAGGAGGGCGCTCGTGCCCCCTGTTCAACCATCTTGCGCCGTTATGTGCTTCTTACGCCATTCGGGCGAATCAGTGAGGTTTTGTGGTGGTTGCGCCATCCGGACGAGCGCCGTCTGTGGCGTTGTGCTGTCCGCTGCCGGCGGCGAGCATGGGCTCGGAGGCTGATCTTGACCAGCACACGCACAGCACGGCTTTCGCGCGCCACGGCACTGGCCCTGCTCGCAGCCGCCTCGGGGTCGGTCGACGCGCTGGCGTTCATCGCGCTGGGGCACGTCTTCGCCGGGGTGATGACCGGCAACCTCATCCTGCTTGCCATCGCTCTCGGCAGCCGCTCCCCCGGGGATGCCGGGTTCCCGCTGGTGGCCCTCGCGGGCTTCTCGATCGCCGTGATCGTCGCGGGACGGATCTGCCGAGTGGGCAAGGCGGCCGACGGCGCTGCCGGGTCCGGCGGCAGGGCCGGTCCGGGCAGGTGGGACGGGGGCGTGTACGCCTGCCTCGCCGCCGACACTGTCGTGCTGGCCGGCGTAGGCGTGGCCTGGGCGGCGGTCGGAGGGCATCCGGACGGCGTCGGACGCGCCGTCCTGATCGCCGTGCTGGCCGTGGCGATGGGACTGCAGACCGGTGCGATGCTCGCCGCCGGCCCGGAGGGCGCGCCGACGACGTACTTCACCAGCACCCTGAGCAATCTGCTGACGTATCCGTCGGGCAGCGGCGTCGCTGCCTTCCGGCTCGCCGCACTGATGGTGGGCGCCGTCGGTGCGGCGGCGCTGCACACCTGGACGCCGGCCTGGGCCGCATGTCCGCCCCCGGTTCTGACGGCTGCGGCGGTGGTGGTCGCCCTGGTGGCGGAACGGCGTCGGCGATGAGCGGTCCGCCGCCGGTCCGGTGCCCGCCGGTTCCCGCGGCGGGCGCCGGGGCAGGCGCGACAGTGTTGGACCGGTCCCAGGAGGCGCCATGTGCTGGAGTGCGACAGCCGACCTCGCGGCGGGCGCCGGAATCGCCGCGATCGGAATTGCCTGCCTGGTGCCGGTGCGCCGGCGCAGGGACCTGCCGCTCGCGGCGCTTCCCTTGCTTCTGGGCGTCCATCAGGTCATCGAGTCGGCCGTCTGGCGCTCCGCGGGTGGCAGTGGCCCGGCCGTCACGGCCTGGGCCGTGATCGCGCTGCCCCTGCTCGCCGTGTGGGTGCCGCTCGGCGTGCTGCTCGCCGCCCCGCCGACCGCCAGGCGCCGCCTCTGGTGGCCCGCGGCTGCGGGGCTCGCCGTCGCGGCGGTCCTTTCGGGCTGCCTGGCCGGTAGGCCGGTGACTGCCGAAGTGCGTGGTCACACCGTCGGCTATGCGCTTCACCTGCCGTTGCCGTATCTGCTGATCGTGGGCTACCTCTTCGCCACCGTCGGCTCGCTGGTGCTCGCGGGGGACTCCCTGCTGCGGTTGTGCGGGGCTGTGATGGCGTCCGGAGCGGTGATCTGCTTTCTGCTGTGGCGCCTCGAGTTCGCTTCCACGTGGTGTGCGTTCGCGGCCGTTTCCGCGGTGCTGATGCTGCGCTGGGTGCGGCGGGAACCGCGGGGACCGGGTGCGTCCGGATGCGAAGCGAGTGAAGTGCGGTGACCCTGGAGGAGTGGGGAAAGAGGAGGCTGACACATGTCCATGATGGACAAGCTGAAGCAGATGATGAAGGGCCATGAGGACCAGGCCGGAAAGGGCGTCGACAAGGCGGGTGATCTTGCCGACGAGAGGACCCAGAGCAAGTACAGCAGCCAGGTCGACACCGCTCAGGACCAGCTGAAGAACCGGATCGACTCGGAGCGGGACCAGGGCCAGGGCGGTCCCTCCCAGCCCTGACCGTGCTGTGATGCGAACCGACGCCGGGTGGTGGAGCCCCATCGCGGGCTCCACCACCCGGCGTCGCTGCGTCCGCGCGCCCACGGGCACCGGATCAGTCGGCGATTTCGTCCTTGATGGACGAGACGCTCAGTACATCGTCGAACTCGGAAAGCTCCGCGACGAGTCGGTGGACGCTGGCGGTGCCCTCGATATCCAGCTGGACGAACACGGTACCGGCCGAGACGGTGTCATCCTCGTCGCGCCGGTGCCCGCTGTCCGGCGGCGTTTTCCGGTCCGGGCGGTCCACCCTGACCTGCAGCACCTGGAATCCCTCGGTGGTGGTGTGCTCGAGGATCCGGGTCAGCACACTCGTGCCGACCCGGTAGGCGAGATGCAGCCTGGTCTGTTCGGCCGTCGCGATGGCGGGGATCCGCCGGGTCACCCAGGGGTATCCCTGCGCCACCACGAAGTGCACCAGAGTGACGCCGATGGCCAGCAGCGGCAGGCCTCCACCGCAGGCCATGCCGATGGCACAGGTGAGCCAGACCGTGGCCGCAGTGGTCAGCCCCCGTACGGCGTCCCGGCGCACGAAGATGAGGCCGCCGCCGATGAAGCCGATGCCGGAGACCACTTGCGCGGCGACCCGTGACGGGTCGAAGGAGACGTTGTCGAGACCGAGAACCCCGTTGAAGCCGTGCTGCGACACCTCCATGAACAAGGCGCTGCCGACGCCGACCAGGGTGTGCGTGCGCAGCCCCGCACTCTTCTGCTTGGTCGCACGTTCCGCCCCGATCAGGGTGGACAGCAGCAACGCCAAGCCGAGTTCGGCGAACTGACGTACTCCTTGACCCGCGCCGGGATCAAACAGAGGCAGGGCGAGAGCGTGCAAGCGGGCCTCCAAACCTCGGACACACCATATCGAGCCTCATCCTGGTCGGCATCGATCCGCAAGCGCCACCGGAGCAGTTCGCCGTGCATCAGTGTGTGGTCTAGACCTTGACAGGTTCAGACCAGGGGCGCTTAAGTGCCTGCACCCCCACAGGCGGCCATCATCCTGCCGATGCGCCGCCGCGAAGGAGTGCTCACGTGTCACGACGCATCATGGCTCTTCTCACCGCCCTGGCGGCGGCCATCGGACTCGCCGCCTTCCTGCCCATGACATCGGCATCGGCGGCGACCTGTGCCACCGCATGGAATTCCTCCTCCGTGTACACCGGCGGCCTGGTGGCCTCCTACAACGGGCACAACTGGTCCGCGAAATGGTGGACCCAGAACGAGAGGCCCGGGTCCTCGGACGTCTGGGCGGACCAGGGGTCCTGTGGCGGCGGCAGCACCGAGCCGCCGACAAGCTCCGGTTTCGTGGTCAGCGAAGCCCAGTTCAACCAGATGTTCCCGAACCGCAATTCCTTCTACACCTACAGCGGACTGACCGCGGCACTGAGCGCCTATCCCGCTTTCGCCACCACCGGAAGCGATACGGTCAAGAAGCAGGAAGCGGCCGCGTTCCTGGCCAACGTCAGCCATGAGACCGGCGGGCTCGTCTATGTCGTCGAGCAGAACACCGCCAACTACCCGCACTACTGCGACACGTCCCAGCCCTACGGATGCCCGGCCGGCACGGCCGCCTACTACGGCCGCGGCCCGATACAGCTCAGCTGGAACTTCAACTACAAGGCCGCCGGGGACGCCCTGGGCATCGACCTGCTCAACAACCCGGGTCTGGTGCAGACCGACTCGGCGGTGGCCTGGAAGACCGGACTCTGGTACTGGAACACCCAGACCGGCCCCGGCACGATGACCCCGCACGACGCCATGGTCAACGGCGCCGGATTCGGACAGACCATCCGCAGCATCAACGGCAGCATCGAGTGTGACGGCGGCAACCCCGCCCAGGTGCAGAGCCGGATCGACAACTACCAGCGTTTCGTGCAGATCCTGGGGACCACCGCCGGCTCGAACCTGAGCTGCTGACGCGGTCGGTACCGGAAGCGGGCGGGCGGGGAGCCGCAAGAAGCTCCCCGCCCGCCCGCATCCGCACTGTCAGGCGACGTCCCTGAACGAGGGCCGTTGCGGCGGGTTGCCCGAGCGGCCCCGCGGGGAACCGGAGGCACGACGGGCCTGCGCCGGACCGCTGCGCCGGCCACGGGCCGACGCGGAGCTGCCCTTGGCCCGCTCGGTGACCGGTGACGAGAGGGTCACCGGCACGCCGGACGGAGCCTGGGCGCCGGTGATCCGGCTCAACTCGGCCTCTCCGGAGCGCACCTGCGCGATGCGCGGTGTGATCCCGGCATCGGCCATCAGCCGGCTCATCTCGCGCCGCTGATTCGGCAGTACGAGGGTCACCACGCTCCCGGACTCTCCGGCGCGCGCGGTGCGTCCGCCCCGGTGCAGGTAGTCCTTGTGATCGCTCGGCGGGTCGACGTTCACCACCAGGTCGAGGTTGTCGATGTGGATCCCGCGGGCCGCCACGTTGGTGGCCACCAGGACCGTGACGTGACCCGTCTTGAACTGGGCGAGCGTCCGGGTGCGCTGGGGCTGGGACTTGCCGCCGTGCAGTGCGGCGGCTCGTACACCGCTGTTGAGCAGGTGCTTGGTGAGCTGGTCGACGGCGTGCTTGGTGTCCAGGAACATCAGCACCCGGCCGTCCCGCGCGGCGATTTCCGTGGTGGTCGCGTACTTGTCGGCCCCGTGGACGTGCAGGACGTGGTGCTCCATGGTGGTGACCGCGCCTGCCGAGGGATCGACGGAGTGGACCACCGGATCGTGCAGATAGCGGCGGACCAGCAGATCGACGTTGCGGTCCAGCGTGGCCGAGAAGAGCATCCGCTGACCGTCCGGGCGCACCTGGTCGAGGAGCTCGGTGACCTGCGGCATGAACCCCATGTCGGCCATCTGATCGGCCTCGTCGAGGACCGTGATGGCGACCCGGTCCAGGTGGCAGTCCCCCCGCTCGATGAGGTCCTTGAGCCGCCCCGGGGTCGCCACGACGATCTCGGCCCCGCCCCGCAGCGCACTCGCCTGCCTGCCGATCGACATGCCACCGACCACGGTGGCCAGCCGGAGCCGCAGCGTCCTGGCGTACGGGGTGAGCGCGTCGGTGACCTGCTGGGCCAGTTCCCGGGTGGGGACCAGTACGAGCGCCAGCGGCCGGCGGGCCTGCGCGCGTTGCCCGGACGTACGGCTGAGCACCGCCAGACCGAAGGCGAGCGTCTTGCCCGATCCGGTGCGGCCACGGCCCAGCACGTCGCGACCGGCCAGCGAATTCGGCAAGGTGGCCGACTGGATCGGGAACGGCTCGTTCATGCCGAGACCGGTGAGTGTCGTCAGCAGCTCGGCGGGCAGCTCCATCTCGGCGAAGCTGTCCGCCGGCGGCAACCCGGGGGTGAGGGTGACCGGCAGCGCGAACTCGCCCTGTGGCGCAGCGGGCCGGCGGCCGCGGCCGCCGGTACGGCTCGGGCCTCCCGAACGGCTGGGTGCTCCTGAGCGGTTCTGCCCCTGCGAGCGGAAGCCACCCCGGCCGGCGCCGCCGCCGGTACGGGTCCGTGAATATCGATCGTTCGTGCGCCCTGTGCGGTCCATACGGAACCTCCTCGACGTGGCACGTATCGAGGAATTCCCGGCAGGGTGGGTAAGGGCCGAAGAATCGCAAGAACGAGCCGAAGCAAAAATGAAATCCAGGCCGGACGTTCTGCGGAAGCGCCGGGCCGTACACATTGAAATGGCCAGCATCGCCTGCCATGCAAAGGCGGCGGAGATGCTGGCTTGTGACTCGGATGTGCCTTCCGCGGCCCTCAATGGCGGCCGGAGGCGATCCGGGGAATACAACGAGCTGGGGCCCGCACCCCAAGGTGCGGGCCCCAGCTGCGTGTCGCGCGTCAGGCAGGGACGATGTTCTCCGCCTGCGGGCCCTTCTGGCCCTGCGTGACGTCGAAGGTCACCTTCTGGCCTTCCTGGAGCTCGCGGAAGCCCTGGGCGGCGATGTTCGAGTAGTGGGCGAAGACGTCAGCGCCGCCACCCTCCTGCTCGATGAAGCCGAATCCCTTTTCCGCGTTGAACCACTTCACGGTGCCAGTTGCCATGTCAAACACTCCTTCAGGGCAAAATGCCCGGAGGACCGCACTGTGCGAGCCTCGCGTCACTGAGATGATTGCCCCATCCGGAATGCTCCGGAAATACAAAAGTGCGCTCATCGACGCATAAAGTCGACGAGAGCACTTGAAGTCTTTGGGAACCACAACTGCAACTAGTGACGACACTAGCACGCTGAGGACCGGTCGGCACGGCAAGCATTCCTGCCGCGGTGCGTCGTGTACCGGATCTTCCGTCCTCCCGGGTCTATTTCTGCACTCGGAGAAATAGAAATTCCGCTGCGCAGGCGCGGATCAGCAGCCGGCCGCGGGCCGTACTGCTTCGACGGCCCGAACCAGCGGGGCGAGTTCCGGATGCGTGGCCGCCTCGTCCAGCGCGGCGCGCAGGGCGGCATTGTTGGTGGGGCGGGCCTGCTCCAGAAGTTCCAGGCCCGTCTCGGTCACGTTGGTGTAAATGCCGCGCCGATCGGTGGGGCAGAGGTACCGGGACAACAGCCCCCGGTCCTCGAGCCGGGTGACGAGCCGGGTCGTCGCGGACTGGCTGAGCACCACGGCGTCGGCGACCTGCTTCATCTGGAGATGGCCGCCGTCGTCGTCGTGCTGCCGGCTGAGCACGTCCAGCAGCGAATACTCGCGCACACTCAGCCCGTGCTGCGCCTGCAGGCGGCGTTCGATGTGCGTCTCGATCCGGCCGTGCAGCAAGGACAGTGCGCACCAACCCTGTGCGAGGGCGGTCAGCGCCGGATCGGTTGCGGTCATCAGTGCCTCCTGCGACAAGAGCTCTGCGGGGCGGGTCGGAAAACCGGGGAGCCCACAGCGTAACGCGTACAGCACTATACCGCGTATGGGATAGACGGCGCCTGCAAGCAGTGTCGGGTCCGTCGCGGGGGCGGCCCCCGCGACGAGAGAGCTTCGGCCCTGTCCACGACCGGACGGTCATGGGCAGGGCCGAAGACCGTCCCGGGCGGTTACTTCTTGAAGCCGTAGTCCATCAGCTTCTTCGCGTCCGCGGTGCGGTTGGCCACCGAGGAGGACGCGAGAACCGTACCGATGACCGTCTTGCCGCCCCGGGTGGCGGCGAAGACCAGGCAGTACTTGGCCTCAGGACCGGAGCCGGTCTTGACGCCGATGGTGCCCGAGTAGCTGCCCAGCAGGGTGTTGGTGTTGGTCCACGACATGTAGCGGTAGCCACCGCTCTTCGTGGTGACCTTCTGTTTGGTCGACTTCGTCTTCACGACCGTACGGAACGCCGAGTACGTCATCGCGTTGCTCGCCAGCTTCGTCAGGTCCCGCGGCGTCGAATAGTTCGCGCCGCTGCCGATGCCGTCGAACGAGTCGAAGTGCGTGTTCTTCAAGCCGAGGCTCTTGGCGGTCGTGTTCATCTTCCCGATGAACGACTTCACCCGTGCGGCCCGGGTGGAGCCGCTGCCGAACTTGTCGGCCAGCGCGTACGCCGCGTCACAACCCGAGGGGAGCATCAGGCCGTAGAGAAGCTGACGGACGGTTACTTTGTCCCCGACGATCAGATGGGCCGACGACGCGTTCTTGGAGACGATGTAGTCGCTGTACGCCTTCTGGACCGTGACCTTGGAGTCCAGATTGAGGTCTTTCTGCGCGAGCACCACCCTGATCGTCATGATCTTGGTGGTGGAGCCGGTGGAACGACGGGTGTCCGCGGCCTTGGTGAAGAGGGTCTTCCCCGTACCGTTGTTCATCACGAAGCCGCCCTTGGCGACGATCGTGGGCGTCTTGAGCGTGGCGGCCCGGGCCGGGGCGGCGAATGCCCCGGCGGCCAGGACGGCCCCCCCGGTGATGACGACCGTGGATACGCGACGCATGCCTTTGATGCCGGTGATCAAGTCGAATACTCCAAATGCCCCGATTGTGCGGCCACGTGGACGTGGCGCTTCCCCATGAGACGCACGAGAGAGGCTGATGGATGTACGGCATTGCGATATTTTTTCCGTCGGCGGTGGCGGCCCGTCAGGAGTGGCCCGTCAGGAGGTGCCGCCGGCGAGGATGTCCGGCAGCGCATACCCGGCCGGCTCCTCCAACTGGGCGTAGGTGCAGCTCTCCGGGGTCCGGTCGGGTCGCCACCGGCGCCACTGCGTGGTGTGCCGGAACCGTGCGCCGTTCTCCAGATGGTCGTAGGCGACCTCGAGCACCCGTTCCGGACGTACCGGAACCCACGACAGATCCTTCTTCCCGCTCCAGCGGCTCGGCGCCCCCGGCAGCCGTGCCGCCTCGTGAGCCGCCTCCTCCGCCCAGGCGGCCCAGGGATGGTCGGCCACGGTATCCATCCGCAGCGGCTCCAGCTCCTCGATCAGTTCCTTCCGGCGACTCATCGAAAAGGCCGCACAGACGCCGACGTGCTGAAGCACACCTCCGGCGTCGTACAGACCGAGCAGCAGGGACCCGACGACCGGGCCGCTCTTGTGGAAGCGGTAGCCCGCGACCACCACATCCGCGGTCCGCTCGTGCTTGATCTTGTACATCGACCGTTCGTTCGGCCGGTAGGGAAGATCCAGCGGTTTGGCGACCACACCGTCGAGACCGGCACCCTCGAAGGCGTGGAACCACTCCTCGGCCAGCGCGGCATCCGTGGTGGCGGGGGTCACGAACACCGGTGTCCGGGCAGTCTCCAGCGCCTCCACGAGCCGGGCCCGCCGGTCGGCCTGGCCGACCGTCAGCAGGGATTCGTCCCCCAGGGCCAGCAGGTCGAACGCCACGAAGGAGGCCGGGGTCTGCTCGGCCAGCAGCTTCACCCGGGACTGCGCGGGATGAATCCGCTCGGTGAGCGCGTCGAAGTCGAGCCGCCCCTCGCGAGCGATCACGATCTCGCCGTCCAGCACGCACCGCCGCGGCAGGTTTTTCCGCAGCGCGTCGACCAGTTCGGGGAAGTACCTGGTCAGCGGCTTTCCTGTCCGGCTGCCCAGCTCGATGTCCGGACCGTCCCGGAAGATGATCGCCCGGAAGCCGTCCCATTTGCCCTCGTACTGCATGCCGGGCGGGATGCTCTTCACGGACTTGGCGAGCATCGGCTTCACGGGTGGCATCACCGGTAGTTCCATGGCTTGATTCTGCTGCCGTACAGCGCTGCGCGCCCGATATGCGAAGTGGGTGCGCGGCGCCTACCGTGACGCGCATGGGCGCAGCAGTGGAACTCGAAGTGGGGGAGCGGACCGTACGTCTGTCCAGCCCCGACAAGATCTACTTTCCGGAACGGGGCTTCACGAAGCTGGATCTCGCCCAGTACTACATCGCTGTCGGCGAGGGCATCATCCGTGCGCTCCGGGACCGCCCCACCGCCCTCGAGCGCTATCCGGAGGGCCTGGCGGGCGAATCCTTCTTCCAGAAGCGTGCCCCGAAGAACCACCCGGATTGGATCCCCACCAGCACCATCAGCTTCCCCAGCGGACGTACCGCGGACGAGTTCTGTCCCACCGAGGCCGCCGCGGTGGTATGGGCCGCACAGTTCGCCACCTTCACCTTCCACCCCTGGCCGGTACGCCGTCACGACCTGGACCATCCCGACGAGCTGCGTATCGACCTGGACCCACAGCCGGGCACGGACTTCTCCGACGCGCGGCGTGCGGCCCATGAACTCCGCTCGGTGCTGGACGAGTTCGGCGGACTGCGGGGCTGGCCGAAGACATCGGGCGGGCGCGGACTGCATGTCTTCGTCCCGATCGAGCCCCGGTGGACGTTCACCGAGGTGCGCCGCGCCGCCATCGCCTGCGGTCGCGAGCTGGAGCGGCGCATGCCGGGACGGGTGACCACGGCATGGTGGAAGGAGGAGCGGGGAGAGCGCATCTTCGTCGACTACAACCAGACGGCGCGAGACCGTACGATCGCCTCCGCCTACTCGGTCCGCGCCCATCCCCGTGCGCAGGTCTCGGCGCCGCTGTGCTGGGAGGAACTGGACACCGCGGCACCCGCCGACTTCGACATCGCCTCCATGCCCGTGCGCTTCGCCGCACGGGGTGACGTCCACGTTGACATGGACGACCATGCCTTCCGTCTGGACGCCCTCATCGAACTCGCCGACCGGCAGGAGCGGGACGGTGGCCTCGGCGACCTCCCGTACCCCCCCGAGCATCCGAAGATGCCGGGCGAGCCCACCCGCGTACAGCCGAGCCGTGCCAGGCACAAGGCGGAACCCGGGGCGTGAGCCGTCAGTTGTCTGCCGCGTCAGTTGTCTCCGGCTGCCATGGAAGCGGTGTGCTCGCGCACCTGCTCGGGAGTCAGGTAGGCATCCGTGTACTCGAAGTCCCGCAGGGTCGCGGGCCGCTGAGCCTGGAACCCGGTGCGTACGAAATCGTCGCCGGCGATGGCATTGATCATCCAGTTGGTCATCACCCGGGTCTTCGCGACATTCGTCCGCAACGCCCCCAAGTGGTAGCCGCGCGCAACGGCCTGCGCGGAGGCCCCGCGCAGTTCGACGCCGAGCGGCTTCGAAACGGCGTCCCGGCCACCGAGATCCACCACCAGGCCCAGGTCCCTGTGCACATACGGCTGCAGCGGCCGGTGGCGCAGCGAGGCAATGATGTTGTCGGCGATCTTCCGGCCCTGACGCATCGAGTGCTGGGCGGTCGGCGGACACACGGCGCCGTCCCCCTTGGCGAGGTCGGGGACCGCTGCGGCGTCGCCGAGCGCGAAGACACCGTCGCTGCCGGGCAGCGTCATCTCGGGCGTGACGGCCAGGCGGCCGCGCACCGTCTCGGCGTTGAGCGTGGCGATCAGCGGGCTCGCCGCCACGCCCGCCGTCCAGATCAGCGTGCGGCACGGCAGCACCCGGCCGTCGGTGAACGTCACCTTGTCGGGCCCCGCCTCGGCGATCGACACGCCGAGCGACACCTCGATACCGCGCTCCCGAAGGATGTGCAGTGCGCTCTTCCCGAGTTTGTCCCCCAGCTCGGGCATCAGCTTCGGGGCGATGTCGATCAGGTGCCATTTGATCAGCTTGGGATCGATGTGCGGGTAGTGCTTCACTGCGTTGCAGGTCAGTCGTTGCAGACAGGCGGCGGTCTCGGTGCCCGCGTATCCGCCGCCGACCACGACGAACTGCAGCCGGGAGATCCGCTCGTTCGGGTCATGACTCGCGTCGGCGAGGTCCAGCTGCTCGATCACGTGGTCGCGGATGTACGCGGCCTCGGCAAGCGTCTTCACCCCGATCGCGTTGTCGACGAGGCCGGGAATGTCGAAGGTCCGGGTGACGCTGCCGGGTGACAGCACGATGTAGTCGTATCGCTCATTGACGATCTCACCGGTGATCTTCCGGACGACGCAGACCTTCGCCTTCGTATCCACTCCGATCGCGCCGCCGGGGATGATCCTGGTGCGGTGCTTCTGGCTCCGGCGCAGCGAAACCGCGACCGACTGCGGAGTGAGCACGCCGGACGCGACTTGCGGCAGCAACGGCAGGTAGAGCTGGAAGGAGAACGGCGCCACCAGCGAGATCATCGCTTCTCCCACGGAAAGCTTCCGTTCGAGGCGGCGTACGCACTCCACTCCGGCGAAGCCGGCGCCCACTACGAGAATCCTGGGTCGTCCCACGGTGTTCGTCCCTTCTCGGGTCTGCACGGTCGTCTCCACCCGCCTGCCCACTAACCGCTGCATGCCACAGACCATCTTCCCGGGCCGGTCGCGAGTTCGCCTGCTGAATGCGGCGGCCGAGCCCGTCGACGCCGCGCCCGGGGCGGGATCAGGGCCGGTTCTCCGGACGTACTTGGCACCCATGAGTGATACGGATATGACGAGGGCTCGCACCGGTCACCGGCGCGAGCGGGCGGCTGCCATTCAGCGGGCTGGTGTTCGGGCCGGCCGTGCTCGCCGCCCGACTGGGGCGTTCCGCTGATCGTCGGTCACGGAGAAATGAACGCCCCAGCGCGCCGCCGGTCGGGCAACGGGCTTGCGACGCAGGTCAACACACCCGGGCAGGCGTTGGCACGCAACCGCGCTTGCCTACCGGGTCCGTCCGGCGCAGGCAGCCGGACTCGGTCGGCTCTACAGTGGTCGGCATGGGGGACTCACGGCCGACCTCGCCGTTCCACGCGGACAACCTGAACGCTTCGCCGGCCGACCGGCTGGCCGGCGCGCTGGACGCCCAGGCGTCGGCCGCAGGAGTGCGGCGGCTGCGGGACTGGGCGCATCGCGGGATCGCTGCCCGGCCCGGTGAACGGGCGCTGGACATCGGAGCCGGGACGGGTTCGGAGACCCGGGTGCTCGCCGCCGCCGTGACATCGAGCGGCGACGCGGTCGGCGTGGAACCCCACCCCGGGCTGCGGGCGCTCGCCACGCAGCGGGCGGCGGATGCGGGCAGCACGGCCCGCTTCGTCGACGGCGACGCGGTCGCGCTTCCGGTCGATGACGCGGACGCCGATGTGGTCTGGTGCGAGCGGGTGTTCCAGCATCTCAGCGAGCCGGACCGAGCGGCGGCCGAGATCGCCCGGGTGCTGCGGCCGGGTGGGCGGGTCGCGCTGCTCGACACCGACTGGGCCACCACGATCCTCTACCCCGGCGAGCCGGACGTGGTGAGCGCCCTGACAGGTGGCGCCCTCTCGGCGGCCGCCAATCCGCATGCCGGGCGAAAACTGGTGGGGCAACTGGCCGCCACCGGACTCGAGACCCAGGACATCGGCTCCCAGGCACTCATCCAGGACCCCGGGAAGGTCAACTGGCCGCTCGTCCGGATGCTCGGCGAGCAGGCTCTGCGCCGCGGACTGATCACGGAGCAGCAGCGGGACCGGCTGTATGCGGACCTCACCGCGGCAGCGGGACGCGGCGCGCTGCACATGTCGGTCACCCTGTTCGGCGTGATCGCCCGCCGCCCCCGCTGACCCTCCCCGTGCCGACCGGAACTCCCCTTCACGGCAGCTATGACATCCGCCTGACCGTCCTGGACCTGCCGCAGCAGAACCTCGGGCTGCCGGTAGAAGCCGAGGTCGAGGCCACCACGGAGAACAGCCGTGGTTCCCACGACGTCGACGGCGGGCCGGCTGCGCCGCTGACGCCCGGCGTGGCCACGGGCGCGGAACAGGACGCGGATGCCACCGAGGTCCCGCCCGCGACAGCCGTCTTGGCACCACCCGGCGGATGCCGCCCGCCTGAAGCCCCGTCCGCCCCGTCGCGCACACCGCCGGACGGGGCGGACGTCAGTGGGACCGTAGCGCCAGTTCCTGCAGGAGCGCGACCGCGTCCGCTGCCCGCTCGTGTGGGACGAACAAGTGGTCGTGGTGGTATCCGGCGACGACATTGCAGCTGAGTCCCGAGGCGGCGAGCTCCTGAGCGACGGCCGCGGTGAGGCCCACCGCTTCCAGCGCCGAGTGGACACGCAGAGTGATCCAGCCCGCCACATAGCCGTAACTCAGTCCCGCCGAGTCTGCTTCCTCCGCTGTGGTGACCAGCGTGAGGCCCTCCGGTTCGCGGACCGTCACCACCGGCGTGACGCCGGCCGGTACTGCGGCGGTGACCGTGGTGAAGACGTAGCGGCCCTCGTGCAGTTCGGGACCCATGCGGCTCAGCAGCTTCCGCAGGTCCTTCTCGCCGCTCATGGCTCTGAGGCTACTTCACTCCGGGGGCTGATTTGCGCGGCATGTCAGGCTGCGTTGACGCAAATCTGGGTGTCAGGCTAGCCTGACATCATGGAAACCGGAGATCTCGAAGAACGCCTCAGGTCCCACGATCCGGCGGTGGGGCTGCGCGCGGTAGGAGCCCTGCATCGACTGGCCGAGCAGGTCGAAGCGGCCTCGGTGGCCCGTGCCAGACAGCAGGGCTGGTCCTGGGAGCAGATCGGGGACGCCCTGGGCGTGTCACGGCAGTCCGCACACACCAAACACGGGAAGTGAGAGAGCCATGTTCGAACAATTCGCAACCGGAGCCCGCGCGGTCGTCTCCTCGGCCCTGGAAGAAGCCCAGCTGCGCGGCGATCGCCGTATCGGCACCGAGCACCTGTTCCTGGGGGTGCTGTACGAGCCCGAATCGTTTGCCGTCCGGTCGCTGGGCGTCGGCCTGGAGGACGCACGCACCGCGCTCGACGCCCTCGACAGGTCGTCGCTGGCCGCGATCGGCATCGAGGTCGATGGCATCGAGCGGCCGCGGATTCCTGCCTCGCGCAAGCGGACCCCGTTGACCTCCGGTGCGCGCTCCGTGTTTCCACGCGCCCTGTCCGAGGTGCGGAAGAGCGGCAACCGCCGGATCGAGTCCGAGCACCTGCTGCTCGCGCTCCTCGACTGCGAGCGACCCGATCCGGCGGCGGAACTGATGGGAGAACTGGGTATCGACCGCGCTGCCGTGCGTGAGCGCATCCGGCAGCGTTGAGACCGCGTCACTCGGGTCGCCCGGTCCGTGCCCGCCGGGCGGAGTGCCGGGGACCACGGAGCCGGCCGCGCGTGGTCAGGCTGCGTCGGCGGCTGCTTGAAGCGCCGCCATGTCGATCTTCTTCATTCCGAGCATCGCCTTCATCGCGCGCTGACCGCGGGCATTGTCCGGGTCGCCCAGCAGGTCGTTCATCCCGTCCGGGACGACCTGCCAGGACAAACCGTACTTGTCCTTCAGCCATCCGCACGGGCCCTCCTCGCCGCCTTCGGAGAGCTTGCTCCAGTAGCGGTCCACCTCCTCCTGGTCGGCACAGGTGATCATCAGCGAGATCGCCTCGTCGAAGGTGAACTGCGGCCCACCGTTGATCGCGATGTAGTCCTGGCCGTCGAGAGTGAAGTCGACGGTCAGCACCATGCCGGCCGGACGGGGACCGGCCTCTCCGTAATAGGTGATGTTCTTGATCTTCGAGTTGGGAAAGACCGACACATAGAAGTGGGCGGCCTCCTCGCTCTCGGTGTCGAACCAGAGGTTGGGGGTGATCCGGGGCATGGCACTCTCTCCTGCCGTTGTCGGGAATACGGTCCGTCATCTGTTCCGACTCCCGGGCCGCCGGAAACTCATCGCGAGGAACAGCACGGACGCGCGAGACGCTTCGAGTAGTCCGGTCCGGAATCTACTCACCGTGGCTACCAGGCAGTAGCGTCAACGGGGTTCTCCACCCGACACCGCTGGAGGCTCCATGCGCGCAGCACTGCTCAGACCCGCCCGGATCGCCCTGACGACGGCGCTGTTCGCCGCCGTGGCGCTGTTCGGTACCGAGACATCCGCCTCGGCGTCGGACGCCGCGTCGCCGCACCAACCCCCGCGTTACTACCTGGCGCTGGGCGACTCGCTGGCCGCCGGCTATCAGACGCTGCCCGGCGGGGGGCACGTGACCGGCCGCGGTTACGCACAGGACATCGCCCGTACGCTGTCCGCCCGGGCCTCGACCGCCGGCCGGCCGTTCGACTTCGTCGGACTCGGCTGTCCCGGTGAGACCACCGGCTCCATGATCAACGGTGGCTGCCCGTACCCCCACCCGTACACCGACTCGCAACTGGCCGAGGCCGTCGGCTTCCTGCGCGCCCATCACGACGACCGGACCGTCGTGACCCTGGACATCGGCGCCAATGATGTCGACAGCTGTATGACCGGTGGCGCCATCGATGTCGGATGCACCGTGACCGGGATAGGCAAGGTCCGTACGGGGCTCGACACGATCCTGGACCGCCTGAAGGCTGTCGCCGGCCCGAACACCCGGATCGTCGGCATGAACCTCTACGACCCCTACCTGGCAGCGTGGCTGACGGGGTCCCAGGGACGGACGGCCGCTGCGCTCTCGGTGCCGCTGGGGGACGCGCTGAACGCCACCATCGGCCTGACTGACGCCGCCCACGGCGTGCCGACCGCCGACGTCGCCGCAGCCTTCCGCACCAATTCCTTCCTGCCGCTCACGTCGCTCAACGGCCAGAAGGTGCCGCTGAACGTCGCCCGCATACTGCAGTGGACCAATATGGCGCGCGGTGACATCCATGCCAACGACACGGGCTACCAGGTGATCGCAGACACCTTCCTCAGAAAGTTCTGATCGCGGTCGGTCTCCGCACCCCGGCAGAGGACTCAGCCGGCGCCATCGAACGGGCGTCGGCCGGTCTTTTGTCACAGTGCCTCCCGAGATGTCCGCAGGGGCGGAAAGTGTCCTTAGCCGTAAAAGGCAGGAGCTTGGTAACTTATCGTTTCTTCTCCTAGCCGAAAGCGCTGAAGATGTCTGAAGTCGGTACGTCTGCCGTCAGTGCGGTTCCTGATGTCTCCGTGGTCATGGCCGTGTACAACGCCATGCCCTATCTCACGGAGTGCCTGAACTCGCTGCTGCATCAGTCCATCGGTCTGGACCGGCTCGAGATCGTGCTGGTGGACGACGGTTCGACCGACGGGAGTCCGGCGGAACTGGACCGCTTGGCGAGCCTCTACCGCCAACTGCGGGTCGTGCACCAGGCAAATTCCGGTGGCCCGAGTCAGCCGCGCAACCGCGGGCTCGACCTCGCCCGTGGCCGCTACGTGTTCATCGCGGATCCCGACGACTACCTCGGCCCGGAGGCCCTGGAGCGGCTTGTGGCGATGGCTGAAGCCCAGAACAGTGATGTCGTCGTCGCCAAAGTGGTGGGAGTGGGCCGTGGCTCGGCCCCGCAGGCCTACCGGCACGCCGAGCGGGTGGATCTCTACACCTCCGAGGTGTACCGCTCGCTGCTGCCGATGAAGCTCTTCCGGCGGTCTCTCATCGAGGAGGCCGGGATCCGCTTCCCGGAGGACCTCTGGCTGGGCGAGGACCAGATCTTCGTCACTGAAGCGTTCCTGGCGGCTCAGGTGATCTCCGTGGTCGGTGACTACGACTGCTACTTCCTCCGCGCCCTGGACGGTGGCACGAACCTGACATCCCGGCGGCGCGCTCCCAACGATCGGATGCTGGTCTTCGAGCGGGTGATGCCGTTGGTCGCCGAGCGGGTGACCGATCCGCTGGGCCGTCGCCGTATGCTCGCGCGTCACTTCCGCTCCCTGATCGAAAAGGCGCTGCTCCTGTCGCTCATCCGGGATCAGGACATGGCCGACCGGGCCGAAGTGACGGCCCGTTGCCGGGCCTTGTGCCATTCCTACTGGGACGAATCGATGGCGCCGGAACTGTCCGCCCTGACCCGGCTCCAGCTGTACGTGCTGATGACGGGGAACGATCAGCTGCTGCCCGAACTGGCCCGGTACACCGCGCCCGGCACGCCGGATCTGGTACTGGAAGGCGGTCGCGCGTACCGGAGGGACTTCCCCTACTTCCGTGATCCGGCCGCTCGGGTACCTGACGCGGCGTACGACGTCACGGACCGGCTCAAGATCAAGCAGAGCGTGTCGGTCGTGTGCTGGTCAGACGGGCTGCTACGGATAGCGGGCGCAGCGTTCATCCCGATGATCGACACCCGTGACATGGCGACCCGGTTGGTGCTGCGGGAGCGGGGCGGGGACGGTGAACGGACCGTGGCAGTCCGGCACACCGCGACCCCGCAGCTGACCGAAAAGCATGGTGCGGGACGACACGACTACGGGCTGTCCGGATGGGAGGCGGAGCTGGATCTGGACCACATGGGGCAAGACGGCGCGCTGCCGGACGGTGTGTGGGATCTGCACATCCAGGTTGAGGCACAGGGGGTGATGAGGGAGACCCGACTGGCCGCGCCGGCGAGTCTGGCGTCGCGGCCCCAGGCGCTGCACGAGCATCGCGAGAGCGCAGTTGCCTACCGCACCAAGGGCGGGAAGCTGAGCCTGGATATCGGCGGCACCTTCCACACCGTGCCGACCCGGGCCCAGGTTCTTGAGGAGTTCTGGACCGAGGGGGTTCTGTATCTGCGGGGCACGGGGTGGATGGAGAACGCTCCGGGGTCTCCCTTCCAAGCCCAGGTGTTTCTCAGACGCCGTGGCGACGGCCACGAGGTCGCCGTCGACACTCGGTTCGCACCGCAACAGGTGGTGACGCCAGAGCCGCGCGAGGCCCTCGCGTTTTCTGCGGCGCTTGATCCGCTGAACGTGTACGCGGGCGCGCCGCTGCCCGGCGGCGTGTGGGACGTGTTCCTTCGGCTGGCGGCCCCCGGTCTGGTGCAGGACGGGCGGCTCAGGGCGGCGGACACGATCGACCCGCGCGATCTGTGGCGCACCCACATTCTCACTGGCTCTCAGGGAGACCTCGGTTTCATCACGCCCGTCGTCACCGCCCACAATTATGCGGTCATCCACAGCGGGGAGCATCACTTCACGCCGGGGACACAGGTGCTTATCTCGCAGGTCGGGCGCGGCGGCGCGGACCGCGAAGTTGTCGTCCGGGGGCGCATCGGACTGCAGAACTTTCAGAACGGCCGGCTGGATCTCGTCCTGACGGAGAGCGGAGGCGCCTCACACCGGGCCGCTGTCACCCCGATGTCCCCGTCCCCCACGCCAACGGCGCAGGGGACGGAGCGGAACACCGACCAGTGGCCGTCTTTCAGCGCAGTCTTCGGGGTCGGGATGCAGCAGCTTCGGCGTGCCGGTGCGACGGCCCGCTTCGAGCTCACGGTGGGCGGACGGAGCTATGAGTCGACGATGCGGATCACCTGATGCGGAAGTAAGACTGATAGCAGCTGTCACTCGGGCGGCTCGGCCGACCAGGTGATCCGCGGCGGCCGCACCGAGGCGCACACCGGCTGCCCACGGGCATCGGTGAGTCGCAGCCTCCCGGTGAGGCGGCCCGACCACACGGCGGCGTCGAGCACCTCGGGCGGCACGGCGTCGAGCATCAGCTTGGCCCGGCGGAACATGACGGGGCGTCCGCTCCCGTCGAGAGTGACCCAGGAGAGGTAGACGAACCGGCCGCCCAGACGGTTCTGGACGTAGGGCCCCGTCAGGGCGACGTCCCCAGCGTCAGTGGTGACCGTGCAGTCCAGGGTCCAGGCGGCGGACGCGCTGTCCCCGGAATGCAGGCCGATCACCTCGTCCGGTCGGTTCCTGGCCTGGACGCCCACGTGGATGTCGTCGGCATCGGCGAAGTCGGTGGCGGCACAGGTGCGGCCCGGGAGGGCGGACGCCTCGATACGGATCTGCATGAGGCTATTGTCGGGCCACCGCCCGGCCGGCCATCACGCACCACCCTTCGGGGCGGACGGATCGGCGTGCACCTGCCGCATCGCTGACCGGGCGCCTGCACGGGCCCGACGTCGTGCCATGTGGTGGCGCCGCTCATGCCGTGCGGGCCGTCAGGCGCACCGACCGGATAAGTTGCCCCTTTACGGGGCGGAACGAAAGGGTCGGGATGGGTCACTGGCTGCACCGAAACATCGTTGAGCCGGGCAAACTGCCGCTGCTGCTGGCCCTCATCTCGTTCGTTCTGTCATTTCTGATCGCTCGCACCATCGCTCGTCTCATCCGAGCGGGGCATGGACCGTTCCGTAATGTGTCACCCGGCGGGCTCCATGTTCATCACGTGGTTCCCGGAGTCGTGCTGGTGGTCGTCGGCGGCTTCGGCGCGGTGACCAGCGGTATGTTCGGTGTCGGAGCCTCGGTCTGCGCCGTGCTGTTCGGTACGGGGGCGGGGCTGGTCCTCGACGAATTCGCCCTGCTGCTCCACCTGGACGACGTGTACTGGAGCGAGCAGGGCCGCAAGAGCATCGAGATCGTGGTGCTCACCGCGGCGCTGGTGGCGCTGGTGCTCGGCGGTTTCCTGCCGTTCGGAGTCAACGATGTCAGCCCGCAGGAGAAGCAGAACCGCGCTGCGATCATCGTCGATGGGCTGCTGAACTTCTGTTTCGCCCTCATCGCGCTGGCCAAGGGGAAACCGCGGACCGCGCTGATCGGTGCGGTGGTTCCCTTCGTCGCCCTGATCGGGGCGATCCGGCTGGCGAAGCCGGGATCCGTGTGGTCGAAGCGCTGGTACAGGCGCCGCCCCCGGACCCGTGCCCGGGCCGCTCTTCGTGCCTTCCGGCACGACCGGCGCTGGGCCGGGCCCCGGCGCCGCGCCCAGGAGCTGATCGGTGGTGCCCCGGACCCGGCCGGGCACACCCGCGATCCCGGACCGCCGCGCTGATCGCTCAAGTCCGGAGGAAGCTGTTCCAGCCGCCGGCCGGGGCCTGGCCGACGTTGAGGGTGCGGAGTTTGGCGAGGACCTGCGGATCCTGCACGTCGAGCCAGTCGACGAATTGCCTGAAGGAGACGAGCTTTACGTCGCTCTTGTCGTAGATGCCGGTCAGGACGTTCTCCACCGCGTCCATGTAGATCCCGCCGTTCCATTCCTCGAAGTGGTTCCCGATGAAGAGGGGGGCGCGATTGGTGGTGTACGCGCGCTGGAAACCGGCGAGGTAGGAATCGGTGGCTTGTTTGCGCCAGCCGGGATAGTTGGCGACGGGACCACGCGTCGAATTCTTGGACTGATTGGCGAGGATGTTGTAGTCCATGGACAGGACTTCGAAGGAATGGCCGGGAAAGGGAATTCCCTGGAGCGGCAGGTCCCACAGACCGTTTCGTTTGACCGGCCACGTCTGTCGGCCACCGGGGGAACTGGCGTCGTAACGCCACCCGAGCCGGGAGGCCGTGGGGAGCAGGTTGTCCTGCCCGAGGAGACACGGGGTACGGGAGCCGACGAGTTCCTTCTCGTAGTCGAAGGGCAGCGGTTCCAGATCGTGCCAGCCGGTGTTGGTACGCCAGTGGTTGACGAATGACTTGGCCTGCTCGATCTCGCTCGACCACTGGGCGGGCGTCCAGTTCGCGACCGACCCGCTCCCGGAGCAGAAGTGACCGTTGTAGTGGGTTCCGATCTCGTGGCCTTCCAGCCATGCCTGGCGGGTGTACTTGAGGGTGAGCTTGATGTGCTCATCGGTGAGGTAGCCGATGTCCGAAGCACCGACCGGGTTGTTGGGGGGGCGGTAGAGGTTCTTCTTCGATTCCGGCACCAGATAGAGCCCGGAAAGGAAGAACGTCATGGCCGCGTTGTGCTGTTTCGCCAGTTCGAGAAAGCGCGGGAAGAGGCCGTTTCCGACTTCGCCCGCGCCGTCCCAGGAGAAGATGACGAACTGCGGTGGCGTCTGCCCCGGTTCGAGGGGGACCGGAGGGTCCGGCTGGTGCGGCTGCTTTCCGGTGTCGGCGGTCGAACCGTCACCGATGAGCCGTACCGAACTCGTGGGGGCGGCGGCGCCGGACTCCGCACGTCCGTTCTTCTCCGGAAGGGTCGCGGTCTTGCTGCTGTCGCAGCCCCCGAGGGCGATGGCGGCGACGGCTCCGAGCCCCGCACTCAGAACGCTTCGTCGGCTGGCTTCTGACATGCCGCTCCCTTCACGCCCCTTCCACGCGGGCGTTTTTCTCGGGTTCTATTAATGTGATTACCTGAAAGTCATACTGGCTCCGTTGGATCGCTCCGGACACGCCGCGCTGAACGGTGCGAGGGAGCACTCGCGCGGCGTAACGGCTGGTTACCGGACCGACGAAAGCTGCCCTCTTTGCTCTCCGTGATCCGTCGGTCCGCCGGCGTCCTTCTGGTGTTCGCTCTCGCCGGGTGCTCCGCAGGTCCCATCAGTCCCGGAGATTCCGGTGCGGGAGATGCCGGTCAGGGGTCAACGGCTGCGACGGGGAAGGTCGTTCGCCGGCCCCACGCCGACGCCGCTTTCGACTATCAATTGGGCGGCGCCTATACGCCTCCTGCCGGGACCCGGGCCGTCTCCCGCGACCGCAGCGCGCCGCCGGTGCCGGGCCTGTACAACATCTGCTACGTGAACGCCTTTCAGTCTCAGCCCGGGGAAGCGGTGGACTGGTGGAAGCGGAACCATCCGCGGCTGCTGCTGCGCGACGACGCCGGAAAGCCGGTCACCGATACGGACTGGGACGAACCGCTGCTCGACATCTCCACCGGTGCGAAGCGCAGGGACCTCGCAGACATTGTGGGTGGCTGGATCGATGGCTGCGCCGCAGCGGGTTTTGATGCCGTGGAACCCGACAATCTGGATTCCTACGAGCGGTCACACGGTCTTCTCACGCCGGACGACGCGCTGGCCTTCACGAAACTCCTGGCACATCGGGCGCACCGGAAAGGTCTGGCGATCGCGCAGAAGAACACCGCTGACCTCCTCGGCAGACATGCCCGAGCCGGGTTCGATTTCGCCGTCGTGGAGGAATGCGGCAGCTATCACGAGTGCGCCGACTTCGCCGGGGCGTACGACGGCCGGGTCTTCGACGTGGAGTACCGGCGGAAGGACTTCGACACGGCCTGCCGCTCCTGGGGCAGTCAGCTGTCGATCACCTTGCGGGACCGTGATGTCGTCCCGGCCGGCCAGGACGGTTACGTCCACCGGGGCTGCTGAAGCCCGGACGACCGGGCGGTCAGGAGGGGCAGCCGGAGTCGGCGATCAGGTAGTAGCCCGGGGCAGTCCGCGCGAGGGTGTGCCGGACGAAGACGTTGTAGAGACCCATGTTCTGGTTGGATCCGTTGGCATAGGTGTAGCCTCCGCTCCGGTGCGCCCGGCCGGCCGCCACGTGGTCGTAGTTGGTGTCCGTGAAGCACTGCGGCTCGCTACCGGTCGTCGTCGCCGTGACCGCGGTCGACGACGCGCCGACGGCGCCCCCGGCGTCGACTGCGGCGACGGTGTAGCGGTAACTGGCTCCGCCGCTCAGCCCGGTGTCGGTGAACGCTGTCCCGGTGACCGATCCGGCCGCCGTGCCATCACGGTAAACGGTGTACGACGCCGCGCCGTCCACCGCGTTCCAGGCCAGGGACACCGTCGTCCCGGTGGTTGCGCCGACCTGCACACCGGTGGGGGCGGGCAGCGAACCCGTACCACCGCCGTCGGCTGACCCGTCGAGTCCCCAGAACAGGGCGGTGTAGTAACTCGAGCAGATGGAGCTGAGGTAGTAGGTGCCGGTCGTGCCGCACTGGTCCGTGCCCGACCCGGGCTGGACCGCGAGCCCGTGAGCCATTCCGGCGATCGAGTAGAGCTCGACAGCCGGTTTCCCCGTGCCGTCGTCGTAACTGCTCAGGGTCGTCCCTCCGGGCAGACTCCGAGTACTGGACGCGGTCTGGCCGATGCCCCAGACATCCGTCCACTGATCGCGGAGTTCGCTGCCGTTCACCGGATTCACCGTGGTGTCGGACGATCCCTGCCAGATGGCGACGCGGGGCCACGGGCCCGGGTAACCGGGATGGGAACCGCGTACCTTGTCGCCCCACTGCGCGGGCGAAAGCTTCTGGTCGCTGTACTGACAGCCGGAGGCCGCCGCCGACGTGGTGGCGCACTGCGCGGGCAGCCCCGAATCCACCGCGCCGCCGGCGAAGACGTCCGGATAGTCGGCGAGCAGATCGGCGGTCATACCGCCGCCGGCGGACAGCCCGGTGACGAATATCCGGTGACTGTCGGAGCCGTGCTGGGTTTCGGCCTCGTTCACCATCTGCCGGACGGAAGCGGCTTCGCCCTGGTCGCGGGTGTCCTTGGCGGTGTCGAACCAGCTGAAGCACGACAGCGCGTTGTTGGACGAGTCGGTCTGCGGGAAGACCACTTCGAAGCCCCACAGGTCGGCGTATTTCTGCCATCCCGAGTGTGTGTAGTAGTCCTCCGCAGACTGCGTGCAGCCGTGCAGGGCGACCACCAGCGGCGCGCCGGCCGGCAGATCTGCCGGAGTGTAGGTGTACATCGTGAGATGACCCGGGTTCGAACCGAAGCCGGTGACCTGCTGGAAGGTACCGGCGGCTGCGGCAGCCGGGGGCGCGCCGGCCATCGTGCCCAGGCAGGCGACAACCATACTGAGGACGGTGGTGAGGGTGAGACGTCGGACGACGTCGCGCGGGCGGAACGAGCGCATGGCGGACTCCTGTTGGTGGGGAGCGTCGGCAGGCGACGTCGCGTCACCGGAACGGGCGCTGCGGTACGCCCGGCCCGGCCACGGAAGCCACTGACGCCGGAACGTACGACCGTTCGGCGCACACTGCCTATAGGACGGCCCGATACGGCCCCGTCGGTCTCCGTGTCGCCCCCGGCCATGGTGAGAGCCCGGCCCATGCCCTAACGAGGTGAGACCCGGTACCGGGACCACCGCGTGGTCGCGGGACAAGCGCCGCGGAGACGTCGGCGACATGGCGCGGAACACCACCTCGCGCCCGGTCACTGTGGCTGTCGGCCACGTGTGCCCGGCCTCCCATCGTTCCTAGCGTGTCGGCCATGGAAAGTACCCAGAAATCCGGCAGCGGTTCCGGCCGGGTCGCCGATCCCGTGGCCGCCGTCCCGGCCGCAGGATCCCGCTTCCTGGAAGGCAGGAGGGCCTTGGTCACCGGTGCGGCCAGTGGCATCGGGCGGGCCTGTGCACGCGTTTTCGCGGCAGCCGGCGCCACCGTGTACGTGGTGGACCGGGCCGGAGAGGCGGCCAAGAGCGTCGCCGAAGAGATCGGTGGCAGCGCCTATGTCGTCGACCTCGCCGACCTCGACAGTGTCGACACCTTGCCTTCCGACGCCGACATCGTGATCAACAACGCCGGGCTCCAGCACATCGCGCCCCTCCACGAGTTCCCACCTGAGCGGTTCGCCCTCATCCAGCGGGTGATGGTGGAGGCGCCTTTCCGCATCATCCGCGGGACTCTGCCCCACATGTACGCACAGCAATGGGGCCGGATCGTCAACATCTCTTCGGTCCACGGACTGCGTGCCAGCGCCTTCAAATCGGCCTACGTGGCCGCCAAACACGCCCTTGAGGGGCTCAGCAAGGTGGCCGCGCTGGAAGGTGCCCCGCATGGGGTGACCAGCAACTGTGTGAACCCCGGCTACGTGCGCACCCCTCTGGTCGAGCAGCAGATCGCCACCCAGGCCCGTGCCCACGGTGTCCCGCCGGATGAGGTCATCGAGAAGGTGATGCTCGAACGCAGCGCGCTGAAACGGCTGATCGAACCGGCAGAGGTCGCGCAGGCCGCCCTGTGGCTGTGCTCCCCGCATACCGGCTATCTCACCGGTACGTCACTGCCCCTGGACGGCGGCTGGACGGCCGGCTGAACGGCTGGGTCCGCCGGCGGGCCCCATGAACACGACCTCGTACGACGACAACCACCCACGTCCCCACCCCTCCAGAATGGTGTCCTCATGGCCAGCGCCGCCGTGCACTCTCCCCACGAACCCACCGAACCCGGCAAACCCACTGAACCGGCCGCACTGCGCCGAGTCGTGGCGGCGAGCCTCGTCGGTACGACCGTCGAGTGGTACGACTACTTTCTCTACGGCTCGGCCGCGGCGCTTGTCTTCGGGCACGTCTTCTTCCCCGAGTCCGACCCGCTCACCGGCACACTGCTCTCGTTCCTCACCTACGCCATCGGCTTCGCGGCCCGGCCACTGGGAGCCATGGTCTTCGGCCACTTCGGTGACCGGATCGGCCGCAAGAAACTCCTGGTCATCAGCCTGCTGATGATGGGCGGCGCCACCATGCTCATCGGCTGCGTCCCTGGTTACCGGACGATCGGCGTCGCCGCCCCCGTACTGCTCACCGTGCTGCGCCTCGTCCAGGGCTTCGCGCTCGGCGGGGAGTGGGGCGGCGCCGTGCTGCTGGTCTCCGAACACGGAGACGCGAAGCGTCGCGGCTTCTGGGCGTCCTGGCCACAGGGCGGCGCGCCCGCGGGCAATCTGATAGCCGTCGGTGTGCTGTCGCTGATGACGACCTTTCAGAGTGACGCGGCATTCGTGGCCTGGGGCTGGCGTATCCCGTTCCTGCTCTCCGCCGTCCTGGTCGGCGTCGGCCTGTGGGTCCGCCTGTCCGTCGATGAGTCCCCGGTGTTCAAGGCGGCGCTGGCCAAGGCCGAAAAGCGCAAGGCCGAGGAGGGAGCCGCTGAGCAGCCACCGGTGCTGGCCGTGCTGCGCCACCACTGGCGGGATGTGCTGGTCGCCATGGGCGCCCGGATGGCGGAGAACATCTCGTACTACGTGATCACGACCTTCGTGCTCACCTACTGCGTGGAACACCTCGAGATCGAGAAGCAGACGGCGCTGAATGCGGTCCTCATCGGCTCCGCCGTGCAGTTCTGCCTGATACCGCTGTTCGGAGCACTGTCGGACCGGATCGGCCGCAAGCCGGTGTATCTGGTCGGCGCGGTGGGCGTGGGAGCCTGGTCGTGGGCGTTCTTCGGACTGCTGGACACCAAGTCGTTTCCGGCCCTGGTGCTGGCCATCACCGTCGGTCTGATCTTCCACAGCGCCATGTACGCCCCGCAGGCGGCGTTCTTCTCCGAACTCTTCGCCACCCGCATGCGGTACTCCGGTGCCTCCATCGGAGCCCAGTTCGCGTCCGTCGCGGCCGGGGCGCCGGCGCCGCTCATCGCGGTGGCGCTGCTCCGGTCCTACGGGAACTCCGCGCCGATCTCCGTCTACGTCGGCCTGGCCGCCGTCATCACGGTGATCGCTCTGATCGCCGCGCGGGAGACGCGCGGCCGCGACCTCGCCCGGGTCACCGGCACCTCGGTCACCGCGGCCCGGGACAGTTCGGCGAGGCCGGTGACGTCGGAGAGCCCGGAAGCCACGTCCGCCTGAGGTCCGCGTCGGGGAGGGGCGGCAGCCACTCCCCATTTCCACGTCCCTGCGGCACGATGGTTCCCCTCATGCCTGAACACATGTCCGAACGGACCCCGATGTCCGAGCAGAATGGGCACGCCGCCCCGTGCGGGCCCGTGCACCGCCTCCTGGAGCTGCTCGCCGACGACGCACCCGCCGAGGAGTTCGGTGCGGTCGCCACGGCTGCCCGCACCGGCGGCGCGAGTCCGCAGGAACTCTCGGAGATCGAGAGGGCCACCGCGACGGCCCTGCGCATCCGACGCGCCCTGCGCCAGCACCGGCGGCGCGAGATGGAGCTCAGCGCGCTGTTCGACACGGCCAGCGATCTCGCGGCTCTACGGGACCTGGACGCCGTACTCAAGTCGATCGTCCGCCGGGCCAGACTGCTGCTCGGCACGGACACGGCCTACCTGACCCTCCCCGACGAGGAAGCCGGGGACACCTACATGCGGGTGACCGACGGCTCGGTGTCGCCGCTCTTCCAGAACCTGCGCCTGGAGCTCGGCGAGGGCCTCGGCGGACTGGTGGCACAGACCGCACGCCCGTACGCCACCCCGGACTACCGCACCGACCAGCGCTTCCACCACACCGGCAATATCGACGCCGGCGTGGTCGACGAGGGGCTCGTCGGGATCCTCGGGGTGCCGTTGCTGCTCGGTTCCCGCGGGAACCGGGGCGGCAAGGTCATCGGGGCGCTCTTCGCCGCGGACCGGTCACCACGCCCCTTCACCCCCGACGAGGTCGCCCTGCTGTGCTCCCTCGCCGCGCACGCCGCCATCGCGATCGACACGGCCGGCGCCATCGCGGATTCCCGCGCTGCGCTCGCCGAGCTGGCCGACGCCAATGCCGTCATCCGCGAACACTCCGAGGCCATGCAGCGCGCCGAGGAAGCCCATGACCGGCTCACCGACCTCGTGCTGCGCGGAGGCGACCTCACGGAAGTCGCCACCGCGGTGGCGAAGCTGCTGGACGGCGCCCTGACCATCCACGACAGTGAGGGCCGCAACCTCGCAGCGGTCCGACCCGACGGCAGTGCCTTCACGGAGACCGCGACCGACGCGGCGCGGGCGTCCGACGCCACCCAGGCATCGCTCTCCGCGGGCCGCGCCGTCCACCGGGACGCGACCTGGACCTGTGCGGTCCTCGCGGGCCCCAGGCTGCTCGGCAGCCTGACGCTGCACGACCGTCCGCACCTCGACGACCCGGACCGGCGGCTGTTCGAGCGCGCCGGTGTCATCACCGCTCTGCTTCTGCTGCTGCGCCACTCGGTGGCCGAGACGGAGAACCGGGTCCGCGGCGAGCTCATCGCCGACCTGCTGGCCGCGCCCGATCGTGACCCGGGCGCGCTGGTCGGGCGCGGGCGCCGGCTCGGCATCGACCTGGAGCAGCCGCACCTGCTGCTGGTCGCGGAAGCCGTCGGCTGCGCGCAGGAGAAGCTGCCCGGTGCGGCCGTGCAGTATCTGTTCGGCAGCGAGAGCATCAGCGCCGAGCACTCCGGAGCCGCGGTGCTGCTCGTCCGGGATGACCGGCCGCCCGGAGAGGCGGCCAGGGCGGCGGCTGCTCAGCTCGCCCATCTCGTCGGGGCTCCGGTGACCGTGGGAGCCACCGGCCCCGCCGCCGGGCCCCGGGCCATCGCGGCCGCCCACGCGGAGGCGGCCCGCTGCCTGCGCGCCCTGCAGGCGCTGGGCCGGGTGGGGGACGGCGCCGGCGTCCTGGAGCTCGGCTTCGTCGGCGTTCTGCTGGGCGACTCCCGTGACGTGTCCGGCTTCGTCAACGCCACCCTCGGATCCCTCCTCGAGTACGACGCCCGGCGGGGCACCGCCCTGGTCCGCACCCTGGAGGCGTACTTCGCCAGCGGCGGCAGCCTCACCCGCGCCAAAGACGTGCTGCACGTCCACGTCAACACGGTCGTGCAGCGGCTCGACCGGATCCAGGCGCTGCTCGGGGCCGACTGGAACAGTGCCGAACGGGCTCTGGAACTCCGCCTGGCCCTGCGGCTGCACCTGCTGGCCCAGGGCCAGTAGGTACAGGTCACCCGCGATGTCGGCGGGTGGCGCGTGCGGTGCGCACGCGCTCGGGTATGCGCACCACACCACCCGGGAACACCTGGACGACCAGCACGAAGACGGCCCCGAGCAGGAACAGCGGCTGGGACAGCGGTACCCGGAGCACCGCGGGAAGGTCCGCGACCGGGCCCGAGCCGGCCAGGTCGCCGAGCCGGTGGTCGGCCCAGGTGTAGAGCACGCCACCGATGAGCGGCCCCCAGCGCGAACCCGATCCACCCAGGACCACCATGACCAGCAGCGACAAGGTGAAGTCCGATGTGGTGGTCTGCGGGGTGGCACCGCCGGTGAGCAGCAGATGGACGATGCCGCCGAGCGAGGCCAGCGCCCCGGCCAGCACGAAGGCCACCAGTTTGAAACCGTACGGCCGCAGTCCGAGCACCTCAACCCGGCCCTCGTTCTCCTTGATGCCCTCCCACACCCGCCCGGTCGGCGAGCTGACCGCCCAGTGCACGGCGGCCAGTGTGAACACCAGGTAGGCCACCGCGATCCAGTAGAGGTTCACGGTGTGCTCGATGCCGACCAGCGCGGCGGGCAGCCGGTCGGCGGGCACCGCGCGGCCCTCCTCGCCGCCCGTGATGCCACCCGGATTGCGTTCGGCGAGGATGGATCCCGCCTGGGCGAACGCCAGGGTGACCATGGAGAACCGGATGCCGCTCACCCGCAGACTCACCGAACCGAGCAGGGCGGCCAGCGCGATTCCGAAGAGCAGGCCGAGCAGAGCCGAGACCCCGAAGGGCAGCCCGGCTTCGAGCATGAACGTGTCGGTGGCGTAGGAGCCGGCCGCGAAGTACAGAGCATGACCGAACGAAAGCAGTCCGGTACGGCCGAGCAAAAGATCGTATCCGGTGGCCAGTGCACCGAACACAAGGCAAAGTGCCAGCAGTTGGAGATTTCCCGCGCTGCCGATGGGACCGTCGAGCAGCCCCGGAAGCGGCAGCGCGCTGTAGGGCGCGGCAATCAGCGCGGCCAGGGCCGCGACAGGCCACCAGCGAGCGAGGTGACGGCTCCGCTCACCACGGTCGGGCACCGGGACGGGCTTCGTCTGCGGATGTGGTTGATCGGCTGTCCGAGTGGCAGTCACACGAGTCTCCCGGTGAGGCCGCGGGGGCGGGTGAGCAGCAGCGCCGCGAGCAGGACGACGACGGAGAGGTCGCCGAGCCCTGCGGTGGTGTAGTAGTTGGCGAACTGCTGAACCAGACCGACCACGACGGAGGCCAGGGCACAGCCGGTCGTGGAGCCCATCCCGCCCATCACGACCACCACGAAGGCGAAGATCAGCAGCGAAGTGCCCTGTCCCGGATCGACGGATCCGAAGTAGAGGCCGCCGAGGGCGCCGGCCAGTGCCGCGGCCGCTCCACCGATGGCGAAGACCAGCGTGAAGGCCTTGCGGACGTCGATACCCAGCGCTGTCACCATGGCCCGGTCCTCGACGCCGGCCCGCACCACGAGGCCGTGACGGGTGCGGGCCAGGAAAACCTTCAGCGCCACCAGCACCAGCACGGCGGCCGCGATCAGCACCGGACGATTGACCGGTATACGGGCGCCGCCCAGGGCGAAGGTACCGGCCAGGGCGCGCGGGCCGGGGAACGGGCGGGCGTCCGCCCCCCAGATCGCCGAGAGCAGGGCGGGGACGGCCAGACCCACTCCGACAGTGGCGAGGACCTGGTCGCGCGGCCGGGTGTAGAGCGGGCGTATCACCGCGAGTTCGAGCAGTACGGCCGCGGCGGTGCCGACGGCAGTGCCGAAGACCACCGCGAGGAGGAAACCGGCACCACCGGGCCCGGCGCCCGGGAGTCGGCCGGACGACGCCCACCAGGTGGCGTACGCACCCACCGAAAGCAGCGCACCGTGAGCGAAATTGAGCACGTCCATCAGTCCGAAGATCAGTGACAGACCGGAGGCGACCAGGAAGTACAGGGCGCCCAGCCCCAGGCCGGTGAAGACGAGCAGGACGGCAGTGGACATCAGCGGCTCGCCTCCGTGGTCGCGGTCGCCGGGCCGTGCGCGGAGTCGTCCCCGACACCCAGCAGTCGGCGGGTCGCGCCGGCGTCCGACAGCAAGGCGGCGACCGGTCCCCGGTGCGCCGTGCGGCCGTCGGCGAGCACGGCGCAGTGCGTCGCGAGGCGGCGGACCACCGCGAGGTTCTGCTCCACCAGGAGGATCGGCACCGCCTCGGCGGCTCGCTCCAGTACCTGTGCGACCTCGGTGACGACCTTGGGCGCCAGGCCCTTGGTCGGCTCGTCGGCGATGATCAGCCGGTTGGCGTTCAGCAGGGTGCGGGCGATCGCCACCATCTGCTGCTGACCCCCCGACAGGGTGCCCGCGGCCTGGCGCGCACGCTGCCGCAGCTCCGGGAAGAGCTCGTACACCAGTGCATACGCGGGTTCCCCGGTGTCCCGGCGCTCGGCGAGCCGGAGATTCTCGGCGACGGTCAGTGCCGCGAACACCCCGCGGTCCTCCGGCGCGTACCCGACTCCGCGACGGACCAGCGCATGGGTGGCCAGCCGTACGGTCTCCCTGCCGTCGAGCAGCACGCTGCCGCTCCGCGGGACGAGACCGACGACCGCGCGCACCGTGGTCGTCTTGCCCGCCCCGTTGCGACCGAGCAGCGCGGTGACCCCGCTCGCCGCGACATCGAGGTCGACGCCGTGCAGGATGTGCCGGCCGCCCACGACGACCCGCAGGCCACGAACGCTGAGCCGGGCGGTGCCGGACGAGGTCACAACGACTCCCCGAGATAGGCCTCTTGGACGAGGGGATCTTTCATCACGGCCTGCGGCGTGTTCGCGGCCAGCAGCGTCCCGTGATGCATGACAGCCAGCCGGTCGGCCAGCCCCAGGAGCACATCCATGTGGTGTTCGACCATCAGTACGGTGCGGCCCTCGTCCTGATGCAGCGAGCTGATCAGGCGTGTCAACGCCGGCACCTCCTCCGCGCTGACCCCGGCCATCGGTTCGTCCAGCAGCATCAGCCGTGGCTCGCCGACGAGCAGTACCGCCAATTCCAGCTTCCGTTTCTCACCGTGCGACAGTGCGCCGGCAGGAGTGTGGGCCCGGTGGGCCAACCCGGTCCGATCGAGTGTCTGCCGGACCCGGTCCGGGAAGCCGGCGGCACGACGCCAGATCCGCAGCGATCCGCCGGTCGCCGCCTGGGCGGCGAGCCGCACATGATCGGCCACTGTCATGGCGGGCCACAGGCTCGACGTCTGGAAGGTACGACCGAGACCCGCCCGGGCACGGGCGTGCACCGGTCCGTTCGTCACATCGACGCCGTCGAGCTCGATCGTGCCGCGGGAGGCCGGGGTGAGTCCGCTGATCAGATTGAACAGGGAGGTCTTCCCGGCACCGTTGGGGCCTATGAAGGCGACGAACTCGCCATCGCGGACATCGAGCGAGACGTCCTCGATGATGACCGCGCCGCCGACGGACCAGCCCAGTCCGCTGAGCCGCAGTACCGGGACACCGGCGGAACCGTCCGCCGCTTCGGTGGCGCCCACCGGCGCTCTGCTGCCGGAGGTCACCGGTCAGCCCGCCAGCGGCTTCGCCGGGGGAGCGGCCGCCGACACCGGTACGGTCGTCAGCAGCCGGGGCCTGATCGACGCGCCGCTCCCGGTCAGCTCCGCGGTGAACATCGGCTGCAGCAGTGCGTGATCGGCGGCCCGGATCTGCTCCCGGCCCTTGGGGCCGTCGAAACTCCAGCCCTCCAGCGCCGCGGCCATCGCCGAGGTGTCGGTCGCACTGCCGGACTCGATGGCATGCACGATCATCTGCGCCGCCGTGAAGCCGTCCGGGCTGAACAGATCAGGTGTGCCGCCCGCCTTCGTGATGCCGTCGAGCATGGCCTTCTCGACGGCGTTCTTGCCGGCACCCGGGAAGTAGTGGGCGAGGAAGGATACCTTCGATCCGGCCGCGCCGAAGACCGGGTACGACGCGGTACCCGCAAGACCGGTCACCACCTTGCTGGAATCCAGCACGCCCTGTTGGTCCAGGGCGGTCCACAGCGCGGGTGCGCTCGCTCCGGCCCAGGCGACAAAGACCAGATCGGGCCCGCCGGACTTCACCTGCCGGGCGAACGGCGTGAGATCGCCGGCACTCGGCGGGGCGAGCACCGATCCGACCCGGGCGCCCTGTTTGCCGAGCACCGCCTTGACCGCCGTCACGTTGGCCTGGCCGAACGCCGAATCCTGGGCCAGCACCGTCACCTTCTTGCCCTTGGCGTCGCCGAGTAGCGAACCGGCCGTGAGGATGTCCTGGTAGGACTGCCGGCCGGACCGGAAGGTGTACGTGTTGATGCCGGTGACGCCGTCGGTAGCCGCCGGACCGCTGATGTCGAGCACCTTGTTCTGTGCGGCCAGCGGCGCCAGCTGCAGTGCCACGCCGGAGTCGGTGCTCCCGGCAAGGATCCTGCAGCCCTTGCCGATGAGCGTCTTCGCCTCGGCGACGGCCTTCGACGGGTCACCGGCGTCGTCCTGCTCGGTGACCACGATCCGGTGCCCGGCCGCTTTGCCGGTGTGGTGTGTGGCGTAGTCCAGCCCCGCTGTGAAGCCCTCCTTGTACTGCTTGCCGTACGCGGCGAGCGGCCCGCTGCGGGAGTAGACCAGACCGACCTCGACCGTGGCGGGACCCGCGCTGTCCGAGGTACTGGAACCGGCGGTACCGGCGGCGCTGCATCCGGCCAGCACGATGCCCGCGGTGAATGCCGTCACGGCGCGCGCACATCTGCTTCTGACAAGGTCTGCGGGACTGAAAGGCATGGTGAGCGACTCCTGGAATTCATTCGCTGTCCGCCGTGGGTGATGGCCCGAACGGTAGAAGCAGCCCCGGCGGGAGGACATGGTGACGGCCACTGCATCTACCCAACGAGCCCTGTGGGAACGGCACATGGCGAGCGGATGGGAGCAGCCCGCCGCGGTAGGACCGCGGCGCGAGCAGGCCGCTCGCGGCCTCCGGGTTCAGGAAGGACTGCACGGGGCCGTACGGGGGTACCCGCCGTGCTGACGGGCAAGATCGGTGGTTACCTGGGAGGCGTTGTTCCTGGCCGCCGACATGGTGATGGCTGACCACCGCCGCAGAGGCCGCCCGCTACCGACGACGGAGGACGCAAAGTGGGAAGCAACGACCTGGCCGGGCGCAGGATCCTCGCGATCGTGACCAACTACGGGGTCGAACAGGACGAACTCGTCGTGCCGGTGCACCACCTGCGCGAGGACGGCGCGACCGTCGATGTCGCAGCGGTGGCGTCGGAGCCCATCAAGACACTCGTGGGTGACAAGGACCCGGGGGAGACCGTCCAGCCGACCCTGAACCTGGCCGCTGTGGACCCGGACGCCTACGACCTGCTCCTTGTCCCGGGCGGCACGCTCAACGCCGATTCGCTGCGCCTGAACGACACAGCCGTCGGCCTCGTCAAGACGTTCGCCGGCACCCGGCGCCCGGTGGCGGCGATCTGCCACGGCGCCTGGATGCTGGTCGAGGCCGCTCTGGTGGCGGACAAGACCCTCACTTCGTACGCGTCGCTCAGCACGGACGTGCGTAATGCGGGCGGTAACTGGGTGGACAAGTCGGTGGTCACCGACCCGTCCGGCGGGTGGGTGCTCATCACCTCGCGCAACCCCGGCGACCTGCCGGACTTCGTCGGCGAGATCCGGAAAGCGCTGCAGTGAGTACCCGTCCGACGAGGTCGGGCGCTTGACCGGATTTTCCAGCTCCGCGGCAGGGGTGCGGAGTTGCCCGCCCGGGAAGAGGTAGGCGGATGCCGGATGTACCCGCGCCTGTGGTCAAGCTCGTGCGGCGGACCGCCGAACCGGTCGCCGTGCAGACGCTGCGGTCCACAGCGGCCGCTGTCATCTCCTTCGTCATCGCCGTGCTGACCCTGCCGCAGCCTGCGCCGCTCACCGCGCCGCTGACCGCACTGCTGGTCGTCCAGGTGACTCTCTATGCCACCATCACCACGGGCATGCGGAGAGTGAACGCCGTCGTCGTCGGAGTGCTCATCGCCATCGGCTTCAGCGCCCTGGTGGGTCTGACCTGGTGGAGCCTCGGCCTGACGATCTTCACCGCGCTGATCGTGGGGCGCTTCGTGCGGGTGGACGAGTTCGTACCCGAGGTGGCGATCAGCGCCATGCTGGTCCTCGGCGTCTCCCAGCTGGCCGCCACGGCGTGGGACCGGATCCTGGAGACGCTGATCGGCGCGGGTGTGGGGCTGATGTTCAATCTGCTCTTCGCGCCCCCGGTGTGGGTCCAACCCGCCGGGGCGTCGATCGAGGGCATGGCCCGTGCCATGGGCCGGATGTTCCGGGAGATGGCGGAAGACGTCGGCAGCCACACGCCCGTGGCGCACGCCGCCGCCCGGCTGCACGAGGCTCGTCGGCTCGACCACGACATCGCCGATGTCGATGCCTCACTGCGCCAGGCCGAGGAGAGCCTTCGTCTCAACCCGCGGGTGCGTCAGGGCCTGCTGTCGCGTGTCGTGCTGCGGACCGGCCTGGACACGCTGGAGATCTGTGCGGTGGTCCTCCGGGTCATCACCCGGACGATGACCGATCTGTCCAAGGCACGCACCGGCGAGCCGTTGTTCGCCACGGAAGTCGCCGTGGAGATCAAAGTGCTCCTGGTGGCGTTGGCCGACGCCATCGAGAGCTTCGCCCTGCTGATCACCACCCCCGTCGCGGCCGGCGCGGAGGAAGCGGAGACCCGTCTGACGGAGTCGCTGGCCCACGGCCGGGCCACTCGGGACCGGGTCGCGGACCTGCTTCTGGAGAGCATGCAGAAGCACCCCCGGCAGTGGCAGTTGCACGGCGCCATGCTGACCGAGGTCGAGCGCATCCTGGACGAACTCGACGTGGACAAGCGCACCGAGCGTCTCACCGAGGAGCTCAACAGCCGATCCGCTGCCCTCGGCGAGCGCCATCCGATCCTCGCCGGGGCGGCCCGCCGGCTACGCGGCACCACGGAAGCACTGCGGTCACGGGCCGAACTGTGAGTGTCCAGCACGGGCCGACCCGGCCGCCCCGGGACCGGCCCCGGTCTCAGTCGGCCGTTTCGCCGGCCTCTCCCGACTCCTCTGCGGCCAGGGCCGGGATGATGCCGCCGATGAGCACCGACCGGCGGCGGTTCGGCGGCAGGTGATGGTGCACCGGGTACTCCTCGTCCCGGGTCGCATTGCGTACCACCAGCGTCGGTGCGGCGTCGGCGGTGAGTGCTGTGTGCAGCCCTTCCAGGCGTAGTTCGTCGCCGGGCTGGATGCGGTCGTAGTCCGCCGCATCATCGAATTCCAGCGCGAGAACGCCGAAGTTGGCGAGGTTCTGCCAGTGGATGCGGGCGAAGGACTTGGCGATCACCGCGCGCAGCCCCAGATAGCGTGGGGTGAGCGCCGCATGCTCGCGTGACGATCCCTGACCGTAGTTGTCCCCGCCGACGATCAGATGCTCGCCGTTCTTCCGGTGCTCGGCCGCGCGGCGCGGGTAATCCGGGTCGATCCGGGTGAAGGTGAATTCCGCAAGGCGCGGAATGTTGGATCGGTAGGGGAGAGCTCGAGCGCCGGCCGGGGAGATCTCGTCGGTGGACACGTCATCGCCCACCTTCAGCAGTACCGGCCCCTGCAGGGTGTCCGGCAGCGGGTCCAGGTCCGGCAGACCGGAGATGCCAGGACCCCGCTCCAACTCGATACGCGACGCCTCCTCCGGGGGCAGCGGAGCCTCCAGCATGGCGGTGTTCACCGGTTCCTGTCGCAGCGCCCCCACCGACGGGTACTCCGCCCCGGTCTCGGCCGCCCAGTCGCGTGGATCGGTGATGACACCGGTCAGCGCGGACGCCGTAGCCGTCTCGGGCGAGCACAGCCACACGGAGTCGTCCTCTGTCCCGGACCGGCCGGGGAAGTTCCGGGGGAAGGTGCGCAGTGAGTTGCGGCCGACGGCCGGGGCCTGACCCATGCCGATGCAGCCGAGACAGCCGGCCTGGTGGATGCGTCCCCCTGCGGTGATCAGATCGAGAACCGCACCCGACTTGGTGAGGTCCTGGAGCGTCTCCCGGGAGGTCGGATTGATGTCGAAGCTCACGCCGGGCGCGGTCTGGCGTCCCCGGACCATCGCGGCGGCCATGGCGAAGTCCCGCAGGCCGGGATTGGCCGACGAGCCGATCACCGCCTGGTCGGCTCGCCGGCCCGCGACGTCCCGCACCGGCACCACGTTGCCGGGTGAGGTGGGCCGTGCGATCAGCGGTACGAGAGCGGAGAGGTCGATCTCCTCGTCGATGTCGTAGTGCGCGTCCTCAGCGGCCCGCAGTGGTGTGAAGTCGGCCTCGCGTCCCTCACTGCTGAGGAAGGCCCGCACCGCGTCGTCGGAGGGGAAGACCGTCGTGGTGGCACCGAGCTCGGCGCCCATGTTGGCGATCACATGCCGGTCCATCGCCGTCAAGGATTCCAGGCCGGGCCCGTAGTACTCGATGACCCGGTTGACCGCGCCCTTCACCCCATGACGGCGCAGCATCTCCAGCACGACGTCCTTCGCACTGACCCACGGCGCGAGGGCGCCGGTCAGCCGCACACCCCAGATCTCCGGCATGGTGATGCGCAGTGGTCGTCCGGCCATCGCGAGCGCCACTTCCAGCCCTCCGGTACCCACCGCGAACATGCCCAGCGCCCCGGCAGCACACGTATGCGAATCGGACCCCGCCAGGGTGTGTCCGGGGACGCCGAAGTGCTGCATGTGCACGGGATGCGAGACGCCGTTGCCCGGCTTCGAGTACCAGACGCCGAACCGCCGGGCGGCGGAGCGCAGAAAGGCGTGGTCCTCCGCGTTCCGTTCATCCGCCTGCAAGATGTTGTGGTCCACGTACTGCACGCTCACCTCGGTGCGCACCCGGTCGAGACCGATCGCTTCGAGTTCCTGCATCACCAGGGTGCCGGTGGCGTCCTGGGTGAGCGTCTGGTCGATCCGCAAACCGATCTCGCTGCCGGGGTCCATCCGGCCCTCCACCAGGTGATCCGCGATGAGGCGATGGGCCAGGGTCCCGTGCTCTGTCCGTCCGGTTGTCTTCATACCGCACCTCCGGAGGTGGTGTGCCCTGCGTTGCATGTGCCACGCCGGGTACCCGGATCAGCGTCATTGACGTCACCGGCCGGCACGGGACCCCGGGGCCCCGTGCGTCAGGCAGTGGCGGGCGTGCGGTCCACGGAGTTCTCCGCGGCCTGCTTGGTGGCTTGCTTGGTCGTACCGGCGGCGGAGTAGAAGACGGAGTTCTGCTGCTTGGAGCGAACCGCCTCTCCCTTGGCGACCAGGGATTCCAGGGTGTTGCGCACCACGGTCGCACCGACGTTGCGCTGCGGGTGGGCCTTTGTCAGGGCAGCGGTGACCTCGGCCGCGGAACGCGGTTCCTTCTGCTGGGACAGCTGGACGCTGACGAGGTCGCGCAGGGTGGGAGCACCGTTGCGCGATGCCTTCTTGGTACGGCCGGCAGCCGCAGCCTTCTCCGACGCCTTGGCCGCGGCGGGCGTCCGTCCCGACTTCCGGGAGGCACGCGGGCGGGGCACGGCAGCTGTCGCCGAGGCGGCCTTGGCGGTGCGACCGCCTGCCTCGGTCGCCGGGATGCCCGCGTGTGCCTCGGCCGTCGCGAGCGCCTGCTGCATGCTGGTCAGCAGTTCGTGGTCCCGCTCCAGTGCCGTCAACTGCTCCTTGAGGGCTGCCACTTCCGTGGCGATGCGCTCCTGCTCCTTGACGTTGGACTCCAGGTCCGCGGTCACTTGCGCGTGGTACTGAGACTTGAGTGTGTTGTCGGGGGAGTTGGCTGACATGTCAGCTCACCTTTCGTCGGTCGGATTCGATGCCGGGTAGGTTTTGGCCGATCAGGGTGGCTACGTAACTACCGGTGGCCGCGGATCAGTGGGCTCTGCTGTGGCGTGTGAAGCAGAATTCCGGACAGTCTACGGCCGCTGCAACAGGTCATGTTGAGGCAGAGCACATTCCGGGGTGGTCCGGTGGATGGTGACCCGCACCGGTACGCCGATTTCAGGCTATGGAGTGCTCAGTTCCGTTCCTGCGAACGCCGGCGCAGGATGACGGCGAGATCGATCACGGTCAGCACAGTGATGACACCGCAGGCGATGGCCAGCCCCGTCAGCACGGATGGGCTCGGCACGTCGCGCGGACCCGAGGAGGCCGACCACAGCGCGAGCAATGCCGTCCCGGCGGCGAATACGGGCAGTGCCACGGAGGACAGCAACAGGCGAAGGCCCAGCGCGCTGTACGCAGTCAGCGGTTCGGTGCCCGTCCGCCTCGATCGGCGACCGACGGACCCCGACCGGGAAGAAGGTACCGAGCGTCGGCTCCGGCCCGGTACGTAGTGGTGCGACATGAGGAACCTCCGTCCGGGGCGCCACTCACACACATCGTGCTCCCTCCAGTGTGACGCAAGCGTGCGCCGGGCCAACTCGTCACCGGACCCCGGACGGACATCCGGAGTCGTCTGATCAGCGGGTCCGCCCGGCAACCGGCTCTCCCTCGGTGTCCAGGTGCGGGAGGATCCTGTCCAGCCGGCGGGGGGACCACCAGGCGGCTCTGCCCAGCAGCGTCATCACCGCGGGCACGAGCAGCAGACGGACGATCGTCGCATCGATGAGCACGCTGACGGCCAGTCCCAGGCCCAGCATCTTCACGACGATGTTGTCGCTGAGGATGAAGGCGGCGAAGACACTGACCATGATGAGCGCCGCGCAGCTGATCACGCGCGCGGTGATCTCGAGTCCGTGTGCAACGCTGCCCCTGCTGTCGCGGGTGCGTACCCAGGCCTCGTGGACACGGGCGAGCAGGAACACCTCGTAGTCCATGCTCAGTCCGAACACGATGGCGAACATCATCATGGGCACGTAACTCTCGATCGGCACGGTCCCCGATACGCCCAACGACGGCCCGCCCCAGCCCCATTGGAAGACCGCCACGATGACGCCGTAGGACGCGGCGATCGACAGGAGGTTGAGTACGGCGGCCTTGAGCGCTACCAGGATCCCCCGGAACACGATCAGGATGATGACGAAGGCCACGGCCACGACGACCGCGATGATCAGGGGGAGCCGCGCCGAAATGATGTCGAGGAAGTCGTCCTGGGCGGCGGTCGTGCCGGTCACATAGGTCGTGGCCTTGGTGCCGGCGACACCCTGGGGGAGGACGTCGTTCTTCAGGTGGCGGAAGAGCGTGGTGGTGCCGGCGTCCTGCGGCGAGGTGCGCGAGATCGCAGTGCCGGTCAGCACCTGGCCGTCGCTGGTGGGCGTGAGGGAAGTGATGCTCGCGGCGCCCGGCACGCCGGAGAGGGACTTCTTGAGGCTGTCGGCCAGCGCGGAGCGATCGGAGGAGGGCACCTTGCTCTGGTCGACGACGAGAGTGAGAGGGCCGTTGGCGCCGGGCCCGAAAGCCGTGCTGATGAGGTCGTAGGCACGCCGGTCCGTGAAACTGGTGGGGTCGGCACCGTCTCCGATGTGTCCGAGTCGGATGGAGAAGAGCGGGATGGCGAGGATGCCCACGATCACGAGACCGCTGACCAGAAATGCCGAAGGCCGGCGTTCGACGCGCTGTGCGTAGCGGTGCCAGCCTCCGGCCGTCGTGCCTGCGGCCGGTTCGCCGGTCTGCCCGCTGAGACCCTCCGCCACCGGCTGCCGCACCCGGTATCGGTCGATACGCCGACCCGCGAGCCCGAGCAGGGCCGGCACCAGGGTGACGGCGCCGAGAACCGCGGTGATGACCGTCACCGCGGCGGCAACCCCCAGCTTCCCGATGAAGCCGACCCGGGAGACGTACAGCCCGGCCAGCGCGACCACCACGGTGCAACCCGAGACCAGGACCGCCCGGCCACTGGTGGCGACCGCACGGCCCGCTGCGGTCGTCGGGTCCGCCCCGTCGATGAGTTGCTGTCGATGACGGGTGATCAGGAACAGCGCGTAGTCGATGCCGACACCGAGCCCGATCATGGTGGCGAGTGTCGGTGAGACGCTCGCGAAGGTGAACGCCGCGGCGAGCAGGCTCAGACAGCTCAGACCCACGATCACGCTCATCAGGGCGGTGACCAGCGGGACGCCGGCGGCGATGACGCTGCCGAAACCGATGAGCAGGACGATCACCGCCACCGCGAACCCGATGGCCTCGCTCACCAGATCGGTCGCCTTCGGGCGGGCGAGTTCCCCGAGGGGACCCCCGTACTCGACCTCGACACCGGAGGCCCGCAGCGGCTCGACCGCCTGATCCACCCCGTGCAGGTAGGAGTGGCCGAACGACGAGGGGTTGGCGGTGAACCGTACGGTGATGTATCCCGTTTTTCCGTCCGAGGAGAGAGCACCTGTCGGGGGCGACGAAGAGTTGGCAGGTAGCGGATTCGCCGCGGACAGGACGTGCGGGAGTTTCTGGAGCGAGGCGACGGTCTGGTCGACCTGGTTCTGCACGCCGGTGAGCGGCTTCTGAGCATCGTGCAGCACGACCTGTGCGCCGATGCCGCCCGCACCGGGTGCGTGTTCGCTGAGCACCTCGGCACCGGTATTCGACTGCGTGCCGGGCAGGGTGAAGTCGTCCGAGTACATGCCGCCGAAGGTGTTCTGCAGGGCGTGGAGCGCGCCGAGACCGATCAGCCACAGCACGATGACCACGACGAAGTGGCGGGCACACCACTCGCCGAGTCGCTGGAGCGGCCCCGCTCCGGTCTTCGTGGCAGACCGCGCTGCTCCCCTGCTCGAACCGCTCGGAGTAGCCATGTGTCTTCCCGGATAAGTGAGTGGCCGTCAACTATGGCAAATGCCACTATTGCAGTCCTTTGTCCACGGAAACGTACCGGTCATTGATCCGGCCTGCGTGTCCGGACGCCCGCGGATTGAGAATCCGGTGGCAGCCATGCGTACTCCCGGTGGACAGGACGAGCCCTCTCCCCCTGGAGGACAGTGAGTTGAGCCACCGACATGTGAACAGAAGGACCGGTCTCATAGCCGGGGCGTCCGCGGTAGCAGTGGCCGCCGCGGCCTTCCTGCTGCCGAATGCCGACGCGAGCTCCGAACACGGCCCGGGTGTCAGGTCTTTCGCCCCGCAGGCGGCCGCTCAGCTGGGGGCAACGCTCGCGTCGGCCCTCGGCGACGGCACAGCGGGGTGGTATTACAACGCCGACGTCAAGCAACTGGTCGTCAATGTTCTCGACCCCCGTACGGCCGAGCGCGTCGACCGTACGGGCGCGGTCGCGAAGGTGGTGCGTAACAGCACCGCCGACCTCAAGGGCGCCGCCAGGACGCTGCGGATGACGGCCTCGGTGCCCGGCACGGCCTGGTCGGTCGACCCGAAGACCGACACCGTCTCGGTTCTCGCCGACAGCACCGTCACGGGGCCCGGGATGGCGACGCTCAACCGGGCCCTGAGCCGGCTGGACGGACTGGTGACCGCCAAGCGGACCACCGGCGAGTTCACCGCGTTCACCGGCGGACGGGCCCGGGGCCACCGGATGGCTCGCGGCGGCGCCGACGGCGGCAACAACGGTGCCGCCGACCCCACCGCGCCGACCGCCGCCGCCGCCGGAGTGCAGGGCGGAGACGCGATCTTCGGCGGGAACGTCCGTTGCTCCCTCGGCTTCAACGTCAGCATGGGCGGAGCGCCGGCCTTCCTCACCGCCGGTCACTGCGGCAACGAGGCCGACACCTGGTTCGCCGACCGGACCGGCACGCAGCAGCTCGGCACGGTCGCGGCCACCACATTCCCCGTCGCCGACTTCGCGCTCGTGACGTACGACGACGCCACGACCGCCGCACCGAGCTCCGTCGCACTCGGCGACGGACGGGCTCAGGACATCACCCATGCCGCCGACGCCGCGGTCGGCCTGGAGGTGCAGCGCAGCGGCAGCACCAGCGGCCTTCACGGCGGCACTGTGACCGGCCTCGACGCCACGGTCAACTACGGCAATGGCGACATCGTCAACGGCCTCGTCCAGACCGACGTCTGCGCCGAACCGGGCGACAGCGGCGGCCCGCTCTTCGCCGCCGACGCGGCCATCGGCCTCACCTCGGGGGGCAGCGGCGACTGCACGGCCGGCGGGGAAACCTTCTTCATGCCGGTCACCGCGGCCCTGGCCGCCACCGGAGCCACCATCGGCGCCGACAGCGCGGGCGAGCCCGGCGGCACGGCGGCCACGCCCTGACGGCGGAAGGTCACGGAGCCGGGGCCGGCGGAGAGACCTGTGCCATCGCTTCGGTCATGGTTCTGCTGATCACCGAGTAGACCGCGGCCCAGGAGGCTGCAGCCTCCGGCGTCCAGGAATCCCCGGCATAGTGCTCCAGGGTGGTGAGGAGACTGGCGCCCACGGCCGGATAGTGCTCCGGAAGCGCCCCGTAACCGGCGTGCCGACGGCCGAGATTCTGCAGCATGCCGAGCAGCGTCCCGGTGTTCTCAAGATTGGCCACGAGAGCGCCGAGGGCCGCCCACAAGCGGTCCCGCTGTTCACCGAGATGTTCGGCGAACAGCGGGCGCACGGCCGGGTTGTTGGCACCACCGATGGGTCGGGCCTGTGAAAGGCGCGGAAGCTACTCCTCACCGAGCGGTGGACGCCGCGTGAGACGCGACAACCGGGGTGAGACCGGGCCAAAGCTCTCGCCCTTACTCCTCGGTGGCCGTCGGCAGCTGGTCCTTGATGAAGTCCATCACGGTGTCGTCCGTCAGGGTCGTGACGTCCCCGAGTTCGCGCTTCTCCGCGACATCCCTGAGCAGGCGACGCATGATCTTCCCGGACCGGGTTTTCGGCAGTTCCGGGACGACCAGGATCTGCCGGGGCCGGGCGATCGGGCCGATCTCCGACGCGACATGGGTCCGCAGTTGTGCCACGGTGCCCTGGGCCTCGCCGGCGCCGTCCGGCCGGGTACGCAGGATGACGAACGCGACGATGCCCTGCCCGGTCGTCGCATCGGTGGCGCCGACCACCGCGGCTTCCGCCACGTCCGGGTGGGAGACCAGAGCGGATTCCACCTCGGTGGTGGAGATCCGGTGCCCGGAAACGTTCATCACGTCGTCCACCCGGCCGAGCAGCCAGATGTCACCGTCCTCGTCCTTCTTGGCACCGTCCCCGGCGAAGTACACCCCCGGGAACCGGGACCAGTAGGTGTCGCGGTAGCGCTGCTCGTCACCCCAGATGGTGCGCAGCATCGCCGGCCACGGCTGGGTGAGCACCAGGTAGCCGCCGGAACCGTTGGGAACCGGTTTTCCGGTGTCGTCGACCACCTCGGCGGTGATGCCGGGCAGGGTGCCCATCGCCGACCCCGGCTTGCAGACGCTCACGCCCGGCAGCGGGGAGAGCATCTGTGCGCCGGTCTCGGTCTGCCACCAGGTATCGACGACGGGGCAGCGGTCTCCGCCGATGTTGCGGCGGTACCACATCCATGCCTCGGGGTTGATGGGCTCGCCCACCGAACCGAGCAGGCGGAGACTCGACAGGTCGTGTTCGGCGGGGATCTGTTCGCCCCACTTCATGAACGTGCGGATCGCCGTGGGCGCGCAGTAGAGCACCGTCACCCCGTACCGCTCGACGATCTCACACCAGCGGCCCTGATGCGGGGTGTCCGGCGTCCCCTCGTACATCACCGAGGTGACCCCGTTGGCCAGCGGACCGTAGACGATGTAGGAGTGCCCGGTGACCCACCCGATGTCCGCGGCCGTCCAGAACACGTCCTGTTCGGCTTTGATGTCGAACACGGCCCAGTGGGACCAGGCGACCTGGGTGAGATAGCCGCCGCAGGTGTGCAGAATGCCCTTGGGCTTCGCGGTGGTCCCGGAGGTGTACATGATGTACAGCGGGTGCTCGGAGTCGAAGGCCTGCGCCTGGTGTTCGGGCGACTGGCGGTCCACCAGATCGTGCCACCACACATCCCGGCCCTCGGTGAACGCGACCTCCTGGCCCGTCCTGCGGACCACCAGCACGTTACGGACGTCCGGGCACTGCGCGACAGCCGCGTCGACCGCCGGTTTCAGCGCAGCCGGGGCGCCCTTGCGGTAACCGCCGTCGGCCGTGATCACGACCCGCGCGTCGCAGTCGAGGATCCGGTCACGCAGAGCGTCCGCCGAGAAGCCACCGAAGACCACCGTGTGCGGAGCTCCGATGCGGGCACAGGCCAGCATCGCGACGGCCGTCTCGGGAATCATCGGCATGTAGATGGCGACCCGGTCTCCGGCACGGACACCGAGCTCCTCCAGGGCATGGGCCGCACGGCACACGGCGTCCTTGAGGTCCGCGTAGGTGAGGGTGCGGCGGTCGCCCGGCTCGCCTTCCCAGTGGAAAGCGGGCCGCGCCCCGAGGCCGGCATCGACATGCCGGTCCACACAGTTGTAGGCGACATTGAGGCGGCCACCCGTGAACCAGCGGGCGAACGGCGGATTGCTCCAGTCCAGCACCTGCGTCCACGGCTCCGACCAGGTCAGACGGTGAGCCTGGGCCTCCCAGAAGGCCAACGGGTCCGCGTCTGCCTCCCGTACGGCTTCCGCGGACACGTTCGCCTCCGCGGCGAGGCCCTCGGGTGGCGGGAACCGCCGGTTCTCATGCATCAGGTTGGACAGCGTCTCGTCGCTCATCCGCGCTCCTCGATGGCGTTGTTCCCGGAGGGTCTTGCCTACAATGACGCTCCCGCTCCCGCCCCGCACCTCGGCGGAGTCCGGTGGAGCGGGAGCGCCCTGGTGGTGCCCGATGTGTACCGGCTCAGCCCAGCGGCCAGGTGGGGACCAGGTTCCGCTTCCAGGTGCTGTTGGCGACGGAAGCGAACGAGGCGTACCACGCGATCACCGCGGTGACGAGCCCGGCCCAGCCGCCGGCCTTGTCCAGGGCGGTGGACTGCGCGAACGCGCCGATAGTCAGGAGGAGGAAGGTGAGGGTCAGGACGACGAAGACGCCCAGCACGGCCCCGGTGGTGCGCAGCGCTGCCACGGTCATGTAGGCGGTGAAGACCGTCCACACCAGCAGAAACACGCCCGTCGCGTCGTTGGCGTGGGCTGGGGGCAGATGGGGGGCGATCTGGGTGATATACACGGCGAACGACAGCCAGAAGGCGCCGAACGAGGAGAACGCGGTGGCCGCGAAAGTGTTGCCCCGCCGGAACTCCCACATGCCTGCCAGCAACTGGGCCAGCCCGCCGTAGAAGAGAGCGAGGGGGACGACGACTCCCTCGACGGACGCGTCGATCAGCCCGGCGTTGAAGCAGCTGAGGACGCACGTCGTCATGGCGAATGCGCCGAGTCCCAGGCCCGCCGGATCGGCGATACCGGGATCCGCGGCCACGGGGAGTGCGGTTGCCCGCCCTCCTCCACGGGCCGGAGGCTGTGGATCGAGCTTTTCGTTGTCTGCCACGGGGGCTCCTCCAGGGGGCCGTGACTCGCTGACGCCCCGTCGTGAAGGGTGAACCACACGAGAGTTGCGCAGAAGTGACGGCGGTCCGACGAACTGGCTCCGACATACTTGCTCTGTGCAAAAACAGCAGGAAGTCTTCAGTCGATCACTGAGTAGGCTACGCCTGATGGATCGTTTGCAACATGGGACGGCGCCGCTTGCGTACCGGCTTTTCGGCTGTCGTCATCCTGCGGTGCGGCAATTGGCGTAACAACATCCAGATAGTCGCGGTCGATGTCGATGGTCGTCCCCCCGTAGGTCTCCGACACGTTGCCCGCGTACTGGTGCACGCGCTGGTGGTCGGGCCAGGCGTCGCTCGGCACCGCGTCGTCGGCGGTGTCGGCGACGCCGTTCCACAACCCGTCAAAGATGATGTCCGGCTCGGTCGTACTGCTTCCGCGGGCACCCACCAGATCGGTGATGGCCGAGGAGGAGGAGCTGTAGACCGCCGACGTGTACCCCTTCGTGTGCAGTTCCTTGGTCCAGGCGGACAGAAAGGTGAGAACAGTTGAGCGGTGACTCGAACTGTAGGCCTCCATGTCGTAGTACAGCGGGGCTCCCGCGCCGAAGCCCAGGCTCTGTGCGTGGCTGACGGCATCGTCGGCGGCCTCGGTGCCCTCTTCGGTCGCCGATGTGATGTCGTCGGCCTGCGGCCCCACGTACAGCGGAAGAAAATGCCAGCCCGCGGTGGCCTGGGTCCTGACCCAGGACGCGGTCAGATTGGGCTGACTGCAGGCGCGTTGCCCACCGCCGATGTAGATGCCCACCGCGCGGTAGGGGGAGTCGGTTCGCCAGTCCGACATCGCGCCGTTGCTGGGCGCGGTGCAGGCGTCGAACCCCCGGCCGGTGTAATTGGTGGCTGCCAGGGGCAGTGGGGCGGGTGGCTTCGGGGCCGGATGCTGATTTCGGGTCGGAGCCCGGGAGGGCAGGCCGGCGTCGCCGAGGATCCCGCGCACCAGGGACTTGTCGGTGCGGTAGGTGGCAGTCACCCGGATGTTCGTGTCGGTGGCCACGTACTGATGGTCGAGGCTCTGATCGTCGGTGCCGGTCTCTGCTGCGGGCGTGGTCGCTGGTTGCGCCAGCACCGCCTCGGTACGGCCGACGGCACCGGCCGGGCACGACTGGCCGCTGCCGGGGTTGCCCAGGTACAGGGCATGCCGGTCGAAGCGGACGCAGGCGGTGGGCCGGGCGGCGAGGTCGACCACGGACCAGGAGGCGGGGATCACGAACCGGTGGTTCGCATAGGTCACCGTCCGTGTGGCGGGGAGCGGGTCGTGGGGCGTGGCCGCGCCGGCTCCCCCCACGGCGGCCGCACCCAGCAAGCCGGCCAGGGCCAGTGCGATCGGCGTCCTGCGCGGGCGGGGTGAGTGCATGACGGCTCCTTCGGTGGAACGGAAAGGGGCATCGCAGGGGCGGAAACGGCGTCACCGTCCGCGGGCCATACGTTCCACATCCGTGAGGCCGGCGCACTGCTGCGTCCGGGTGTTATGACGGCGCGTCAGGATGCGTCGTCACAGGAGACATCGGCGGCGTTGACCAGGACCACCCGATGGTTGTACTGGATGGTGTAGAGCTTCCCGGTACCGGTGACCACTCTGCCGCCCTTGGTGAAGTAGTCGTCCGTGCGGACCGCCGGCTGTGTCGCCACGTACGCCTGGCCGGCCGGGAGCGAGTAGATGCTCAGCGGTTGCTCGGCCGACGGGGTGAGGCCCGCCGGGTACTCCGATGGCTGGGGGTAGCCGAGGCCGAAGACCGGTACGGCGGACGTGCCCGCCGCTCGGACCACCCGCACCCCGGTGGCGATCGTCGTGTTCGCACCGCCTGGATTGTGGAACCACACCTTCGTTCCGCTGAACCAGATCGCCGTCCAGTCCCCGCTGCGCCCCGCGACGACGTACTGCTGGCCGTCCTGGACGGTGCTGCCCCAGTCGTTGACCTCGGTCGTGCCCGCCGTGCCACCGGGATGGATGGCCGGGTCGGCGAAGAGCGGCGCGGTCGTGCTCGGACCGGTGCGCACGGGCAGGAAGTTCGCGGCCTGGGTCCGGGTCGTGCAGGCCCGCGTCGAGCCAGTGGGGTCATCCGCCGGGCAGACCCTGACGGCCTGTCGGTTGCCGGAGAAGCCCGGCGTGATCGTCACCACGGATCCCACCGGGCCGACCCCGGGACTGGCGGCCCGAGGCGTGGCGGAGAGCATGCCCATGAACGCGGACCAGTCCCAGGAGGGTCCCGGGTCCCAGTGCATACCCGCCACACTGTGGTCCAGCGGCCCCGGGACGTTGTCGTGGCCGATGATGTGCTCGCGGTCGAGCGGGACGTCGTACCGCCGGGCGAGGTATGCCACCAGGTCGGCAGTCGCCCGGTACTGGGTCTGCGTGTACCAGGTGGCGCCCTGTGCGGCGAACCCCTCGTGTTCGATGCCGATCGAGTGCATGTTGAACCAGTAGTTGCCCGCGTGGAAGGCGAGGTCCTTGCCGGGCACCATCTGCGTCACCGCACCGTCGGACGCCCGCATCACGTAGTGCGCGGCAGCACCGTCCGCCTTCTGGAAGGCGGAGACGGCGGAGTCGTACGACGACTCCGTGTCATGAATGACGATGTACTTCACGTTCATCCCGTCGGCGGGCCGGTCGGCGACCTGGCCGTTCGCCGGTGCAGCCGCGACGAAGCGGCAGTCCACGGTGGCCGGGCACTCGGTGTGCGTCGTCGGTGCTGCCCGAAGATGCAGCGCGGCGAGCAGCCCGGTGGCGGGATGCAGAGCGGGGTCGGCGGCGAGCTTCATCCGCTGGCCGTCTCCAGTCTGCCGCTGCATACCGGCCCGCAGCACGGCGTACACCCGGTCGGCGAACACTCCGGCCGCCTTGCGGTCGGGCGACTGGGCGTACCGGGCGACCGCTCCGTACCAGTCCGCCGGGTCGGCGGGGGTACTGCCGGTCAGCGACTTCTCGTACGAGGCGAGCAGCGCGGCGCCACCGCGGATGTTGTCGCGTTCACTCGTGCGCAGCCGCTCGGCCGAGCTGCCGGTGAGGCGGGCGGCGACCGGCAGTGTGTGCAGAGCCGGGTCCGCCAGGAGACCGTCGAGGTCCGCTCGCCCCCCGGCCCCGGAACCTCCGGATGCCACCATTCCCGCTGTCACATCGGTGAGGTTCATCGGCCCGTAGCCGCCGGCCGTGCTGTAGTGGCCGCGGTGAGCCTCCCAGGCGGACTCCTGGAAGGACACCCCGAGCAGCACCGATTCCGGGACATGGAACTCAGCGGCCGCCGCTGCGAATTGAGCCTGCCTGTCGGTGTGCGGGGCGATGCCGGACCCCTGCGCCCCGGCGGCGGCCGGGGTCAGGGCGAGGCAGCCTGCCGTCACTGCCGCACTCGTGACCGTTCCCACCAGCAGTCGCCGTGATGTATGCCTGCGCAAGAGGAGCGCTCCTTGTTCCGTGTGGATGCATCGTGGGGCCGGGCCGGGCGGGGTGGCCCCACGGAGCAGATACTGCACCAAACACGCCCGCATATCGTTGACCGTCAGCTGGTGCATCCGGCTGGTGTGCGCGTGAGTTGGCCGAAGAGTGTGTAGACCGGTTAGGTGACTGGGGCATCTAGTGGGGAGATCAGCGGAACCCCCCACGACCTGTTTGCGAGGCGTCATGGCAGAAACCGACACCGTCTCCTTCCCTCAGGACCGCTCCTGCCCCTACCACCCGCCCACGGGATACCGGCCCCCGCAGGAAGGGCAGCGTCCGTTGTCGCCTGCGACCCTGTTCGACGGACGCCGGGTCTGGCTGGTGACGGGACATGCCGAGGCCCGTGCGCTGCTCGTCGACCAGCGTCTGTCGGCCGACCGGGAGAACCCGGCGTTCCCGGTGCTCACCGAGCGCTTCGCGCGGACCGCCAGACGACGCATCGAGCTGCTGGGAGTGGACGACCCGGAACACCATGCCCAACGTCGGATGATGATCCCCAGCTTCACCGTCAAGCGGATCGCCGCACTCCGGCCGCGGATTCAGGAAACCGTGGACCGGCTGCTGGACACGATGATCGAGCAGGGCCCACCGGCCGAGCTGGTCGGCGCCTTCGCGTTGCCGGTCCCGTCCATGGTGATCTGCGCGCTGCTCGGCGTCCCGTACACCGATCACGACTTCTTCGAATCCCAGTCACGCAGACTGCTGCGCGGTCCCGGAGCCGCTGAGGTGCAGTCCGCCCGGGACGCGCTCGACGACTACTTCCGGGCGCTGATCGAGCGCAAGAGGACCGGCCGGGGCGAGGGACTGCTCGACGAGCTGATAGCCCAGCAGCTCGATGCCGGAGCCATCGACCGTGACGAACTGGTCCAACTGGCCGAGATCCTGCTCATCGCGGGGCACGAGACCACTGCGAACATGATTTCGCTGGGTACGTTCACCCTCCTGCAACACCCGGAGCAACTCGATCGGTTGCGCCGTGACACGGCCCTGATGCCCTCAGCGGTCGAGGAACTGCTGCGGTTCCTGTCCATAGCCGACGGCATGTCCCGGGTGGCGACCGAGGACATCGAGATGGGCGGAGTGACCATCCGGAGCGGTGAAGGCGTCGTACTCTCCACGTCGGTGATCAACCGGGACGCCTCGGCGTATCCGGCGCCCGACGAACTGGACCTCGGCCGAGGAGCGCGCCACCATGTGGCCTTCGGCTTCGGCATCCACCAGTGTCTCGGTCAGAATCTGGCCCGCGCCGAGATGGAGATCGCCCTGCGGTCCCTCTTCAGCCGGCTCCCCGGGCTGCGGCTGGCCGCTCCGGCCGAGCAGATCCCCTTCAAGCCGGGCGACACGATTCAGGGCATGATCGAACTGCCCGTGGCATGGTGACCGACTCCCCGCGGAAGGGTGCAGAGATGATGCGGATCAGCATTAATACGGATGTGTGCATCGGTGCCGGTCAGTGCGCGCTGGCCGCGCCGAAGGTCTTCACCCAGGACGACGAGGGCTTCAGCGAACTGCTCCCGGGTCAGGAGGACGGCGCCGGCGACCCGATGATCGGGGAGGCCGCCCGCGCCTGCCCCGTTCGGGCGATCACCGTGGAACAGGGGTAGCGGCGGGGAAGTGAGCCGTGCTGATGGTCATGGGGGAACCGGTGACGGCGATCAGCGCCAGGCGGGGCCGCTCGCGGCTCGGGAGAGGCCGGAAGCCGCCCGGTGGCTTCACGACGTACTCGGCCGACGCGTGCGGCCCGAGGGTGGCAGGTCCCGAAACGATGGTCCACCAAGGGGAAGCGCCCTGGCCGACGCGGCTGGCGAAGTGCGGAGAGAGAGCCGTATCGGTGGTGTTCTCGGCGCGCACGACGACGGAGCTGACCCCTTCGTGGATCCGGTGGGTGAACCGGGGGGAGAGCTCGAGGCGGAGTGGTGGCGGGCTGGTGACGGCAATGCCGGCACACAGGAAGGCAGGCGCGAGCAACCCGGCGGCGAGTGCGGCTTTCGCCGGTCGGCTGTGCAGACGCGGGATCCGTGGCTGCCAGGCGTTGGCCACCATGGCGCTCGGCACGGTAGCGGCCGCGGTAAGCCACAGCGGGGTCATCAAAAGGAAGTAGCCGTCCTGGGAACGCGTGGCGAGATAGAAGGGCAGCCATGGCAGGACGGTCAGCGCCGGGCCCAACCGCCGCGTGAAGAGGGCGAGGGCGGCGAGCAGGCCGAGCAGCAGCAGGAAGCTGGCATAGGAGTAGAAGTCCAGGCGGCTGCTGCCTGCCGTGAAGTAGTACGAGATGCCCATGAGGCCTTGGCCGTGCAGGATCGCGCCCTGTGTGATCGGCAGCATGGTGCCGGTCAGCCACTCGTGGAAGCCCTGAGCGGCAAAGGGGGCGTTGATCAGCATCCAGGTCAGGGCGGCGATACCGGTGTACCGGGCGATCACGACGAGGGCCGTCCTGCCTCCGAGGTCGCCCCGCCGGACGGCGTAGATGCCGATCAGCAGGAAAGGAAGCAAGAACCAGGCCAACTGCTGGGCGGCGCAGGCCGCACCGAGGCAGACGGCTCGCTGTACTCCGTATCTTCCGAGCCGTCCGCCGGCGCCGGTGGCGGGCCAGCGGAGCACGGTGGGGACGAGGAGGGCAAGGGCGACAACGGCCGGATACCCCGATCTGGCGTAGCCGGGCAGCAGGCCGAAGCCCAGGCACACCGCGGTGGCCGATGACCGCCAGGGTGGCGGGAGAAGCCGCCACAGTACGAGCGTGCCCACGATCAGTGCACCGGTGGTCACCAGCGTGGCTGCGGCGGTGGAGTGCGCGACGGCGTATACGGGGACAGCCAGCAGCGCGGTCAGCGGTGGGTAGCCGTAGGAGTAGTCCGCGCCGCCGGACATGGTCTTGGTGACGCCGACGGTCGGTGTGCCGAAGAGCCACGGCCAGTCCTGGCCGTACACGGGGTGGCCCCGAAGGATCTGGCTCGCGGCCTTCGCCGTGAGCACGCCCTCGTCGGTACCGGCGTGGTTCAGCCAGTAGCCGCAGATCACCAGAACGACCGCCACCGTCAGGACGCCGAGGTCCACCCGGCCCATGGCTCTGCGGCCGCGCACGCACAAAGCAAGGACCCCACAGACCAGGATCCCCGCGTAGCAGACCGAAATGGCCGCCGCGATCGGCGGGTTGCTCGCCATGCCGTGCGTCCATGCGGACCGGGTGCCGATGAACAGGCTGATGGTCGCGACCAGCGTCATCCCCCGATGCCATTGCGGCGGGGCGGTGTCGTCCGGCGGCCGTTCGGGGCGGGTCGGTCGAACGGCCGGGGTGGCGGGCTGCCGCGTTCCTGTGGCTGTCGCACGGATGAGTGGCGTGTCGGCCATGCTGGCTTCCTTCTTGGTGTGAGAACCCCGAAAGCAACTACTACATCGTGTAGAGCGATCGCGCCGTCGCGAGGTTCCATCCGCGGAAGGGGTGTGCCCGATGGGCATATCTGCATATAACACCGGTCGTGGCTTCGTTCCCGGCATCGACTCGCTACCGGGCCCGCCCTGCGGTCCGTGCGGCTGACCGGGACCGCGTTCGAAAAACCGGATGCCCTTCCCGCGCCATCCCGGTACGGTCCGTTGCGTGGAACCGCTCAGTGCCAAAGAGATCCGGTCGTCGTTCGTGAACTGCACGAAGGGCGAGGCGAGCCGACTGAGGCTTCCGCTGGACTTCGCCGAGTTGCCGTGGCCCGACTTGGACTTTCTCGGCTAGGTGGACCCGGGAGCTCCGCTGCGCGCCCACATCGTGGTCCCACGGGAATCCGGACCCCTGGGTATCACGCTGCGCGTCCCGGGCGTCACCAGCGCCAGCGCCGTACGGACCAGCCTCTGTCAGATCTGCCTGACCAGCCATGCGTCGTCCGGCGTGAATCTCCTCGCGGCTCCGCTCGCGGGCAAGCAGGGGAGGGACGGCAACTCGGTGGGCATCTACTTCTGCGCGGATCTCGCCTGCCCGCTCTACGTTCGCGGCAAGCGGCAGCCCAAGCTGCGCCTGAGCCGTTACGAGGAGAGCCTCACCGTGGACGAGAAGGTGGCACGTGCCATGGCCAATCTGAATGCCTTCATCGCCAGGGTTGTCCCGGTTCTGTAACAGTGCGTGAGCGTACAACCTCTCTGCGCTGATACCGGTCGTACTGGATGTGGTGTTGACCAACGCCGCATCTCGTACATCGCAGAAGATCGGGGACACCTGTGAAACTCAATCGCCGGATCGCCATGGCCGGAACCGCCGTGGCCACTCTCGTCGGTGCCACAGTGGCACTCGCGCCCTCCGCGGGCGCCAGTGAGACCGCAGCCGGGGCCGCAAGGACCGCAGTCGCCAGTCCGGTTTCGGCCGCCAGGAGCACGGCCGCTGCCACGGCAGCGGTCTACAACGGGGCCTGCGGCAGCGGTTACCGCGTGGTCAACTCGGCGCAGGTCGGCACGCCGAACTCGCTGGGCACGGTCTACCTGACATACAGCTCGACCACCGGCGACAACTGTGTGGTGACCGTCCGCAACGCACCTGGCAAGGCGGTGCCCATGGTCGCCGAACTCTCCATCACCTCCACGGGAAAGAGGGTCCGCGACAGTGGCAACTACACCACCTACGCCGGCCCGGTGTACCTCCATGCGGCCGGCTACTGCGTGAACTGGTACGGCGTCATCTCCGGTATCTCCGCCGGAAAGATCGGAACGAACTGCGGCGCCATCGCCCGCTGAGTACCACCTGTCGGCCCGGCGGGAGACCGCCGGCCCGACAGCCCCCGTGCCGGGCCTGTGCTGTCGCAGGACCGAAGCGCCGTAGGCCGACCGGGTCCGAAGTGGGGTCGTGCACGGCGCGGAGTCGCGGTACGGAGATGAAAATATGGAAAGTAGCGACCGTGATCGATGTCATGTTTGTGATCTTCGGAGTTGTCGGCGCGGCGCTACTCATTCAGGCCGTCTGGGACCTGGGGCGTACCCGGTACGAGGGCGAGGACGTGACCATGGTGGAGGCGAGAGCCGTGGCCATGGCGGCGGCCGGTTCGCTCTGCGCTCTGGTGGGCGTCACCGCCGCCCTGGTCATCGCTGCGGTGGGTTAGGCCGGCCGGGAGCCGGGCACGCCCGGTTCACATGTGCACCACCGGGGCGCTGCCCTCCGTGGATGCCGGTCCGCGCAACGGGCTCTCCCGTAGAGTCCCTGTGTGCTTCCCGGGATGATCTGCGCGCTCGCTTCTGCTGTCTGCTTCGGCACCGCCTCCGTGTTTCAGGCTGCCGCGACGCTTGCTTCCACCCCCGGATCGGGCTCGGGTCTCGACGCGGCGCTGCTGCTGCGCGCGCTCCGTCAGTGGCGCTACATCCTGGGACTCGGGCTCGACGGGCTCGGGTTCGTGCTCCAGATCATTGCCCTGCGGTCGATCCCGATCTACGCGGTAGGAGCCGCCCTCGCCGCCAGCCTCGCCGTCACCGCGGTCGTCGCCGCTCGGGTACTGGGTGTGCGCCTCACCGGTACCGAATGGGGAGCGGTCGGTGTCGTGTGCGCCGGACTCGGAATGCTGGGGCTCTCCTCCGGGGCGGAGGGCGACACCGCCGGATCGATGACTCTGCGCTGGTCGATGCTGGGCATCGCGTTGGCTGTTCTTCTCGTCGGCGCGGCGGCGGGCAGACTCCCCGGCAGAAGCCGTGCCCTGATCCTCGGCCTCGGTGCGGGGATCGGTTTCGGCGTGGTCGAAGTGGCGGTCCGGCTCATCGACTCGGCCGACCTCGCCAATCCGGCGTTGTACGCCCTGCTCATCGGTGGTGGTGCGGGGTTCCTGCTGCTCACATCCGCCTTGCAGCGCGGCTCGGTGACCACGGCCACAGCGGGCATGGTGATCGGCGAGACCATCGGCCCGGCGCTGGTCGGTGTGGTGTGGCTCGGCGACCGGACCCGGGACGGCCTGGGGTGGCTGGCCATCGCGGGGTTCGCGGTGGCAGTGGCGGGCGCCCTCGCTCTGGCCCGGTTCGGTGAGGCAACGGCCCCGCCGGACGAGGGACGGGATTCCCCGGCCCGGGCGATTGGCGCCACGCCGTGAGCCGTCAGCCGGGCGGGTCAGCTCGGGCAGTTGAGCAGCCCGGCGGCAGCCTTGGCAGCGAGAATCCGCCGCACGCTTGCGTCCACGCTCTTCCGGAAAGCCGCATCGCTCTTCACCTTGGCGAGGACGGCTGACGTCATCGCATGGACCGTGGACGGGTCGACGGTGAGCACCATGTCCCCGCCGGAGGAGAGGAAGCCGGTGGCCCGCTGTCCGGCCGGGACGGACTGCACGGCTACGGCTTTGCCCATGTCGTCGGAGATGACGACGCCGTGGAACCCGACCTTGTCACGCAGCAAGGTGCGCAGCACCTTGGGTGAGAAGACCGCCAGCTGGTGGGGGTCGATCTTGGTATAGCTGACCAGGGCGATCATCACGAACTGCGCGCCGGCCCGGATGCCCGAGCGATACGTCTGGATGAACTCGCCGTCGACCGTCGTCACGTCGTCGGTGACATCGGCCGAGAAGTCCGTGTTGCCGCGTACGTGGCCCAGACTGGGGAAGTGCTTCAGGGTGGTGAGCACGCCGGCCTTGCCCATGCCCCGTACGAATGCCGAGGACTGCCGGGCGACGGTGGCGGGGGTGTGGCCGTACTCCCGGGAGAGGACACCGATCGGCTGGTTGACCGATGTCTGGTCGGCGGGCACCACGTCGACGACCGGGGCGAGGTTCAGACCGACGCCCGCCCCCTTCAACTGGCGTCCCCATTGCGTGGCGTTCTGCTGCAACTGGGCGGTCGGCCGACTTCCCTGGGTGACCGCGCTGGGCATCGTGGAGAAGCCCGGGCCGGTGAGCACCTGGATCTGACCGCCTTCCTGGTCGGCCGATACGAGCATGCCGACCTGGGTTCCGGCCACCTTCGGGGCGGTGGACTGCACACGTTGGGTGACGGATTTGACGCTGTCCGCGCCCTTGGTCGTATGCCCCATCAGGATGACCGATCCGACGTGGTCGCGGCGCAGGACGTCCAGCTCCGTAGCGGTCGGCCCCGAGCTGCTGACCGCGGACATGAAGAGCTGACCGACGCGCTGAGCGGTCGTCATGCCCGCCAGCACCCGGCTGACGCAGCTGCCGCCGGCCGCCGCACCGGGGGACGGAGATTCAGCGGCCGACGAGGAGGCTCCAGTGGGGGACGACGAGCGTTCGGCGGTGGCGGTCGACCGGGTCGATCCACTGCTGCTGCCACCGGCACTGCCGCCACCGCCGCATGCGGTGGCGGTGATCGCTGTCCCCAGCAGCAGAACGACCAGACGTGACTTCAATCCTGCGGCGCGGGACACCGGCGTTCCTCCTCGTGCTCGGCGAATGTCTGACGGCTCTTCACCACGGACCATGGATCTCGACAGTGCCATCCTCCCGACAGAATGCTGATCCCGCAGAACCGGCCACTGGTGCCCCGGACCTCGACCGGCGGCCGGCCCGCCGCTTCGGGGCCCGCGGACGCCCGGCGAACGAGGCGGCGGACGGGACGTGCTGTTCGCGACGGGGGAGACGACGGACGCGCCCCCACTGCGCCGGCCGGGTGAACGCCGCCGGGATCAGCCAGGGACGACAGCGCCCCGGGTCAGCCGGTGGCAGCGGCCGGCCGGGCGTTCCCCGAGCGCTCGTAGAAGCGGCCGATCGGCTCGGAACTCAGCCCGTGCAGCACGATGCTGAGCATGACGGTCATCGTCATGACCCGGGCGATGAAGTCACCCTCCCGAGCGGGCAGGTCGATGACCGCGAGCGACCCGAACACGATGGATGTCACGCCTCGTGGTCCCAGCCAGCCCAGAAAGAGCTTGTCCGTGAGGTTCATCCCCGTCCCGATGAGCGCCAACAGGATCGGGACCATACGGACCAGCGTGACGGCGAGAAGAGCGTAGAGGATCACCGACCACTGGAATCCGTCCCAGAACTCGTCGTTGACGATCTGTCCGAAGAGGAACCACAGCGCGATGGTCATCAGGGTGACCAGGTCATCGGTCATCGTGACCGCGTTTTCCGGGAGCCGCCGTGCCGCCGGGGCGAAGCACACCCCTGCGACGAAGGAGGCGATGAACCCGTTACCGCCCAGCGCGCCCGACAGGGTGTATGCGGCCACCGGAACGGTGAGCACCCCCAGTCTCATCGCCGATGACCGGATCCAGCCGTGCGACCACGACTGGCGCAGCAGCCACCCTGCCGCATAGCCGACGACCAGGCCGGTGGCGATGGCCCAGGTGGCCGCGCCGAGCGCCTCGAGCAGAGCGTCCTTGTAGTGCGTGCCCGTGCCGTGCGCTTCGACACTGGCGGCGATGCAGAGCAGGAAGACCGGCGAGATGACACCGTCGTTGAGGCCCCCTTCGACGTTGAGAACTTCACGCAGGCGCCCCGGAATCCTGCGGTCACGGACAATGCCCGCGGTGGGCGCCAGATCGAGGGGGACGACGACCGTGGCCAGCACCGCGAGGATCCAGCCCGGCTGGTCCGGAAAGAAGGCGACAGCGGTCAGGAACGCCGCGCACAGGGTGAGCGGCAGGGCGCCGCCGAGCAGGCGCGCGACGATGCTCTTCTCCTTGCCCAGGATTCCTCCCGGGACTTCGATGGCATCGACGAAGAGCAACAGAGCCAGGATGACTTCCACCATGTGCTCGAAAGCGTTCGTGTCCAGGTCGAAGTGGAGCGGCGGGTCGTCGCCATGGGTCAGGGCGATGCCCGCTGCCATCATGGCGATCGGTGCGGTGATGCTCCAGCGAGACAGTCGATGGGAAAGAAGCGTCCAGACGAACAGAATCCCGGCGATGACCGCGACGGCAAGCATGGCACCCTGCTTTCCGGGCTGGGCATTCCTCGAGCTCGAGCAGAGTTTAGATTTGCGGCGGGGTGAGTTTCGGGAGGAACGCGCTTCGCGGCGACGGCGATCTCTGCTCATCGGCGGCATCGGTCAGTCCGAGACGCAGGTGCTCTACGTGGTAGAGGGCCTGGTCGAGCAGTTCGGCGACGTGGTGGTCGTACAGCGCGTACACGATCGAACGGCCTCGACGCTCGCCGGTGACCAGCCCGAGGTTGCGCAGCAGACGGAGCTGGTGGGAGCAGGCGGACGGTTCCATGCTGACGGCCTCGGCGAGGTCGCCCACCGCACACGGGCCTTCCTGCAGCCGGGCCAGGATGCGCAGGCGGGACGGTGTGGCGAGGGCCTGGAGCGTTGCCGCGACGTCGGAGGTCCCCACGGCGTCCAGACGTTCGCGTGGGGTGGCGGTGCTCCTGTCCTCGGCTCGGTGACCCATAGGCCTCATCCTACCTACGACATATGAAGACCTGTTCAGGTGTTCCTGTATGGTGGTGGTGTCGCTTTCCTGCCCGTGAAGGGTCGCTTTGTCATGCGTTCTGCTCTCAGCCGGCCTCCCGGGCCGACGGCCCCCACCGCGTCCGGGGTACCGAGGCGGCGGACGCGGGTGTTCGCGCTGGCGGAGGCCCGTTGGGCGGGAACCGCGCTGCTGCTGTTCCTGATCGCGCTGCCGCTCCAGCTGACCGGGGGCCCGTCCTGGTCCTGGGGGCCGCTGTACGTCTTCGTCTACCTCACCGGCGGCTGGGAGCCGTCCTGGTCAGGGGCGCAGGCCCTGCGGGCGAAGATCCTTGACGTGGACGTGCTGATGATCGTGGCCGCGCTCGGGGCAGCCGCGATCGGGGAGGTGACGGACGGCGCGCTGCTGATCGTGATCTTCGCGACGTCCGGCGCTCTGGAAGCGCTGGCCACCGCCCGTACCCAGGACGCCGTGCGCGGGTTGCTCGACCTGGCCCCCACCACAGCCACCCGTCTGACTGCGGACGGCCGCGAGGAATCGGTCCGCACCGACGATCTCTCGGTCGGCGACACCGTGCTCATCCGGCCCGGCGAACGCGTCGGGGCGGACGCCCGGGTCCTGGACGGGGCGAGCGAGGTCGACCAGGCGACCATCACCGGCGAGCCGCTGCCCGCGGTGAAAGGGGCCGGGGACGAGGTCTTCGCCGGGACGCTGAACGGCACCGGGGCGCTGCGGGTCGTCGTCGAGCGGGATGCCTCCGACTCGGTGATCGCGCGGATCGTGGCCATGGTGGAGGAGGCTTCCGGGACCAAGGCCCCGAGCCAACTCTTCATCGAGAAGGTCGAGCAGCGATATTCGCTCGGCATGGTCGCTGCCACCCTGGCCGTGTTCCTGGTCCCGCTGGGGTTCGGCGCCGACGTGACCAGCAGTCTGCTGCGGGCGATGACGTTCATGATCGTCGCCTCCCCGTGTGCGGTCGTGCTGGCCACGATGCCGCCCCTGCTCTCCGCGATCGCCAACGCCGGACGCCATGGCGTCCTGGTGAAGTCGGCCGTGGTCATGGAACGCATCGGCCAGGTAGATGCGGTGGCACTGGACAAGACCGGCACGCTCACCGAAGGAACACCCCGCGTCACGGACCTCCGTCCCCTGGGCGACAGCGGCCTTGATGAAAACGGCTTGCTGGCCCTGGCGGCGGCCGCCGAGCACTTCAGCGAACACCCGCTCGCCCGCGCCGTCCTCGACGCCGCCCGGGACCGTCGCCTGGAGCTGCCCGTCGCCGACGAGTTCGTATCTGCGCCGGGCATCGGGATCAGCGCCACCGTGCACGGCCGCAGCATCGCGGTCGGCGCGCCCGCCCGGCTGCTGCAGGGCACATCGGGTCCGGCAGCCGACCGGGCCCGCGAGATGGCACAAACGCTGGAAGAAGACGGCCGTACGGCCCTCCTCGTGCACCGCGACGGTGCCCCGGTCGGCGTGCTGGGCATCGCCGACCGACTGCGTCCGGACGCCGCCGCGACGGTCGCGTCCCTCGCCGCGCTCACCGTCGGCCCGCCGCTCCTGGTGACCGGGGACAACGCCCGCGCGGCCGCCCGCCTCGCAGCCGAGGCCGGTATCACCGACGTCCGTGCCGGCTTGCTGCCCGAGGACAAGGTCACCGCGGTCCGTACCTTGCAGAACGCGGGACACAAGGTGCTGGTGGTCGGGGACGGCGTCAACGACGCCCCCGCGCTCGCCGCCGCGCACACCGGCATCGCCATGGGCCGCGCCGGGTCCGACCTTGCCCTGGAAACCGCCGACGTCGTCATCGTCCGCGATGAACTCGCCACCGTACCCACCGTGATCGCACTGTCGCGCGCGGCGCGGCGGCTGGTCGTGCAGAACCTGTTCATCGCCGGGGTGTTCATCTCCGGCCTGGTCGTCTGGGACCTGCTGGGACACCTGCCGCTCCCGCTCGGCGTCCTCGGCCACGAGGGCTCCACCGTCATCGTCGGCCTCAACGGTCTGCGCCTGCTGCGCGACGCCGCCTGGCGCCGCGCAGCCGCCCCGGCCCACCGGACTCCCGCAGCCGTCGCCCATCGCGGCCAGGATGAGCAGAACGCCGCCGCGCGCCGCTCAGTCGCCCGGGGAGCAGCTGTTCCCGACCGGCAGCGGAGCGTCCGACAAGTCCGGCAGCTCCGCCGCGAGGTGGTCGCGAATGCCGTCGGGGTCCGTCAGCCGGTTGAGCCGGGCCGGGACGTCGAAGCCGACCAGCAGCACGACCAGGATCGTGCCGGCGAAGGTCAGTACGGCGAGCGCGCGGCCCAGCGGCATGCCCGAGGCCAGATGGGCACCGAGCACCGGGGCCACCGCACCGCCCAGCGCACCGACGTTGTAGGTGAAGCCGAGTGCTGCGGCCCGGCTCTCGGTCGGGAAGTGGCCGCCGATGTAGCGCGGCAGCAGGCCCGAGATGCCGAAACTGAGCGCCTGGAGCACGAACAGCAGGCCGCCGAGCAGCAGCAGGTTGTTCTTGACGGCGAACACCGGGAACACGAAGACCAGTGACGCCAGCAGCGTCAACGCGTACGCCTTCTTGGTGCCGATCCGGTCGCCGACGAATCCGGCGAGCCAGCAGCCCACCATCGTCCCGAAGCCCGCGAAGAACAGGGCGTCGCTGACCTGGCCGGGGGAGTAGCCGAGCTCCGACTTCAGATACGTCGGCAGCAGGGCCTGGATGGGCCAGGTGTAGAGGAAGGCGAAGAAGACGGTCACGATCATCGAGACGTACAACAGCCAGCCGCGCCGTCCGCCGAGTTGGACGGCGAGCGCGATCAGGCTCACGCCGGCCAGTACGGACAGCACGGGTACCAGGCCCGCACCGGTCGGGGTGAAGACGGCGAACAGGGTGACGGTCGCGACGACCACCAGCACGGTGTTGGCCGTGGCCCGGCCCGTGGTGGCGAAGAGGGGGCGGAACGGATTCGGTTTGGCGGCGCGCGCCTTGACCCGCTCGCTCCATTCGGGAGCCTCCGGCAGTGCACGCCGCAGCCACAGGGCGACCACGATCGGCACCAGACCGATGTAGAACATCCAGCGCCAGCCCAGCGTCGGAACGATCCACTTGTACGCCTGGGCGGCCAGCACCGAACCAACGGAGAAGCCGGAGATCAGAAAGCCGCTGGCCCGGTTGCGCAGTCGGGTCGGCCAGCTCTCCATGGCATAGGTCGCGCTGGCGCTGTACTCGCCCGCCATGCCCATGCCGATCGCGAGCCGCGCGACGAACAGGCTGGTGTAGTCCCAGGCCAGCCCGCAGGCAAAGGTGCCGAGCGAGTAGAGCAGGATGCTCACGATCATCGACAGTTTGCGCCCGTACCCGTCGCCCAGGGCTCCGAGTACCGCTCCGCCGAGCCAGCGGGTGATGAACGCGGCGGACACCAGGCTGGCGGCCTGCACCGTACTCAGGTGGAACTCGTCACTGATCTCGGTGAGGACCAGAGTGATCACGACGAAGTCGAAGCCGTCGAGGACATAACCGATCCAGGCGGCGAAGAACGACTTCCACCGGGGGCGGGAGATCTCGTGGTACCAGCGGAGCTGAGCTTGAGCTTTGTTGTGCACAGTGTCTCCAGAATGCCGGACGGACTCGACGATGAGGCGATGTCTGCAGGCGGGGATGCGTTATCGCTGGGCCAGCTCTGAGACGAACTTGCTGGTCAAGGCGGTGGGAGCGGTGATAGCTGTGCCGACGACGACACTGTGGGCGCCCCGAGCGAGGGCTTTGGTCGCCTCCTGCGGAGTACGGATGCGGCCCTCGGCGACCACAGGCACGTCCACCGCATCGGCGAGCGCGGCGACCAGATCCAGATCCGGGCCGTCCTGCTGCGGAGATCCAGTGACATATCCGGACAGAGTGGTCGACACCAGGTCGGCACCCTGGGCCGCGGCGGCAATGCCCTCGGCCAGGGTCGACACGTCGGCCATCACCAGGGCGCCCGCAGCGTGAACCGCCTCGACGAGCTGGGCGAACGTGCTGCCGTCGGGGCGTGGGCGGTCCGTGGCGTCGGCGGCCACCACGTCGGCTCCCGCTTCGGCGACCGCCAGGGCGTGGCGGACGGTGGGGGTGATGTACACGCCCGTATCGCCGTCCTTCCAGAGCCCGATCAGCGGAAGATCCACGGACGCCCGCACCGCGGCCACCACCTCGGGTTCGTTGGCACGGATCGCCGCTGCCCCGCCCGCCTCCGCGGCCTGCGCGAGCCGGGCGAGCGTGGCGGTCTCCCGCATGGGGTCACCTGGCGGGGCCTGACAGGACACGATCAGCCGGCCTTCGAGCGTGCGGGCGAGTGTTGGGGACGGACTGCTCATGGGTGACTTCCCGGTCGGTGGAGGAACACAGCGGTGGTGAGGGCGGCGGCGCCGAGCACGGCGGCGTCGGGGCCATGACGTGGCGGCGAGGGGCACAGATGACGCAGCGGTGGCATCAGCTCGCCCATGAAGGCGTCGCTCAGCGCTTCCCAGTAGCGGGGGCCGATCTGCGGTACACCGCCGCCGATGACAACCCGGTCGGGGCCAAGGGCGTTGGCGAGCCCACCGAGCGCGCGGCCTGCGGCCCGCGCTCCGGTGGCGATGGCATGGTCAGCGTTTCGGTCGCCTTCGCCGGCCCGCTCCGCGACGGTCTGCAACCGGTCGACGGGCCGTCCGCCGAGGCGCCGGTACAGGCGGGTGATGCCTGGCCCCGACGCGATGGCCTCGAGGTGCCCGGCGCCCCCGCAGGTGCAGTCGAGACCGGCGGCCTCCGGGCTCGGCAGGTGGCCCAGATGCCCGGCGATGCCGGCTGCGCCGTGCAGCATGCGCCCGTCACAGGCGAGGGCGCCGCCGACCCCCGTGCCGATGGCGGCGAACAGCAGGGAGGCGCTGTCGCCGCCGATGGCTGCCAGTTCGGGCCCCGCTGTGGCGCGGACGTCGTTGTCACAGGCGACCGGCAGACCCGTGCGGTCGGCGAGGCCGGGTCCGAGCGCGGTACCCGCCCACCCGCGGATCGAGTCCGTCGCACTGGTGACAGTGCCGGAACGCGCGTCGACGACTCCGGCTGCCGCCACACCGATCGCGGTCGCGCCGCGGTCGACGGCCCGGGCGGCGGCGCACAGCGCGTCGAGCACGGCATCGGCGCCCGCGCTGGACGGAGTCGGCCGGCTGTACCGGGCGAGGACGCTCCCGTCCGTTCCGACCAGGGCGGCAGCGATCTTCGTACCGCCCAGATCGAGTCCGATCACGGGCCCCGCCACGGAGCCGAGGACGCTGTTCATCGGGCCGGCATCAGTCCGGCTGCGTGCAGCCGTCGGCCGACGAGCGCGAGCGATGCGGCACTGAGCTGGATCTGCGGGAACGCCGTGTCACCGCAGTCGATGACGCCGAGCAGCCGCAGAGCTCCCTTGAAGGAACCGAGCGCCGAGGAACTGCGTCCCATCTCCGCGTCGGGGCCGACATCGACGATGCCGAAGAGTTCGACCAGGCGTTCCTGCTCCTCGGCGGCCCGGGTCCAGTCGCCGGCCAGCGCAGCCTCGTACAAGCGGACGTAGGCCGCGGGGTCCACGTTGCCGATGCCGGGAACGACGCCGTCGGCGCCCGCCAGCAGGGCTGCGTCCACGGTGAGTTCGGAACCGGTGAGAACGCTGAAGCGGGGCGCCGGGCCTTCCTCGCGCCCGCCGCGGCCACCGAGTTCGACGATCAGGCGACGCAGCCCGCCCTCGTCGCCGCTGCTGTCCTTGAGACCGGCCAGCGTGCCGTCCTCGGCGAGTTCGCGTATGAGGGACGTGGAGAGCTTGCTGTGCACGGACACGGGAAGGTCGTACGCGAACAGCGGCAGGTCGATGTTCTCCCGGATACGGCGGAAGTGCCGGGCGATCTCGGCGGGGTGGGTGCGCGTGTAGAAGGGCGCGGTGGCCACGATCGCGTCCGCGCCGAGCCCGGCCGCGACGCGAGCATGGTCGCTCACCCGCGGTGTCGTGGCGTCGATGACGCCGGCGAGCACCGGCACCCGGCCGGCTGCCGTGCGCACCACGGTCTCCAGGACGGTGCTGCGCTGCGCGTCGGTGAGATAGGCGACCTCGCTCGTCGACCCCAGCGCGAACAGGCCGTGCACGCCTCCGCCGACGAGGTGCTCGACCAGTCGGGAGAGCGACTGTGTGTCGACCTCGCCGGTGGCATCGAGCGGGGTGCAGACGGGCGGGACGACCCCGCGAAGGGGGGCGGTCAGAGGCATGGGTACTACTCCTGGTGCTGCTGGGCGCGGAAGCGTCGTCGGTCGCGGAAACGCGCACGATCGTGGTGGCTGTGTGCGACATGGGACGTCTGATGTCCTATGTCTGGCGCTAGAGTAGTCCCCGGCCGGCAGGAAACGTCAAGAGTCACCGGTCCCGCATCCGGTAGCTGATCCCGGATTGCGGGCTCTCCCCGGGCTCCCCGGGCACCTTCTTGGCGTATGAACTCTTGTATGTACGTGAGGCGTTGGAAACCGGTCTGATCGACGGCGTTGCGGCGTCGGTGCCGGCCGAGGGCCTCCGGGCGCGCGCACTCGTATCAGCCATGGAACGCGCGCCCTCCTCCTCAGCGAGGTACTCGACCCCTTCTGGGCTGCCTTGGACCAGGTGCGTGACGACGTCGGCGATGCCCACCAAGACCCGGCCACGACCCTCGCCCATCACCGGGAGATCGTCGACGCCATCGCCGCTGCCGATGGGCCTCGCGCGGCCTCCGCGATGCGGACGCATTCGATGGAATCAGAGACCGGCTGCCGCCGGGATCCGTCTCCGGCCGGCCCTGCAGGTAGCCGCCATCGGTGTGCTGAGCTGAATTAACCACCCACGCCGAAGTGTTGAACCGGCCGACGGAATTCCTCGCGACAAATGACCGATCACAAAAGGGCTCTTGACTCACAGTCGGCTGATCCGGGCGACGTGTTCAGTCGCAAAGGGAAGCGATCAATTGTCGGCGGACAGTCTCCTTCCGGTGCGCGCAGGTGAACGGCATTCGCGGCCGAAATGGGCGATTTGACTGTCTCATTCTATAAGTCCTCATGCGGTGCAATGCATCAATTTGTCATTCTCTGCACGCGCTTGAGGGGCCGGATCTTGCCCTGTCTGTGAAGTGAGTCACGCCCGGGAGTGCGCCGCAGCACCGGCTCCCTTGCTCACTTCGCCTGCCAGGAAAGAAAGTTGAGTTCGACAGCAGCGCGGGAGCGGCTGCATATTTCCATGGTCGAATTCGCAAACGAGATGTCGACGTCATTTCCGGACTTGTTTCATCCCGACGTTCTCGCTTACGTTCTCGTCACCCCGGACGGAACGCCGAATCCTGCCACTGTCCGGAAACCGCACTCACCCACTCACGCACGGCAGGAGCGGGGGACCCAGGTAAGTTCGCCGATCGCAGTACGAGATCGGCTCGGGGTGAAGTCGCATTCGTGCGGCCGGGCTTCTCCAGCCCGAACCCGACAGCTCACCCCGTAGGCGACGGAGAGGAATTCGTCATGGCTGCAAAGGCCAAGCACCGTCGTCCGAAGAGCACCCCGCTTGCCCGGCGTCTCGTCGCCGTGGGCACCGGCGGCGCCGCGCTCGCACTCCCCCTGGTGGCGGCTACCACTGCGGAAGCGGCGCCGGTCGCTCACCACGCCCCCGCCGATTCGGCGCCGGCGACTACCGCTGCCCACAAGGACACCCCCGAGACCTACTCCGTGGTGGCCGGCGACTCGCTCTTCAAGATCGCACGTGCCCATGACCTGAGCGGCGGGTGGAAGAAGCTCTACCGGGACAACCGGCAGGCCATCGGCGAGGACCCGTCGCTGATCCAGCCCGGTCTCACGCTGACGCTCGGCGCGAAGGCCGAGAAGTCGAAGTCCACGGACGACTCCCAGGGAACCGCGTCGACCACCGCCAGTAAGTCAGCGCAGAGCGGTGCGAGCACCGGCGCCGTCCCCGCGTCCGCCAAGACGTATTCCGACAACCTGGACGGCTGGATCAAGGAGTCGCTGGACGTCATGGCCGCGAAGGGTATTCCCGGCACCTACGACGGGATTTACCGCAACATCATGCGCGAGTCCTCGGGCAACCCGCAGGCGATCAACAACTACGACTCCAACGCGGCCGCCGGAACCCCATCCAAGGGGTTGCTGCAGGTCATCGCTCCCACCTTCCAGACCTACCACGTGGCGGGCACGTCGATGGACATCTACGACCCGGTCGCCAATATCACCGCCGCGTGCAACTACGCTGCCGCGATGTACGGCTCGATCGACAACGTGAACGGCCCGTACTGACGGGACCGTCACCCATCGGGCGGCAAGCGGACGATGGTGCGGGAGGGCACCGGCCCGGTTACTCGAACCGGTCGGTGTCGCCCGCCCCCCGGCGTACGATCTCCAGCTCGCCGCCGGAGAAGTCGATGACCGTGGTCGGCTCGGTGCCGCAGTCGCCCGAGTCGATCACGGCATCCACCACGTGGTCGAGCCGTTCCTTGATCTCCCAGCCCTGGGTCAGCGGCTCCTCCTCGTCGGGCAGCAGGAGGGTGCTGGAGAGCAGCGGTTCGCCGAGCTCGGCGACCAGGGCCTGAGCGACCGGGTGGTCCGGGATCCGGACACCCACCGTCTTCTTCTTGGGGTGCAGCAACTGGCGCGGCACCTCCCTCGTCGCGGGCAGGATGAAGGTGTAACTGCCGGGTGTCGCTGCCTTGATCGCGCGGAACACGTCGTTGTCGACATGCACGAACTGACCCAGTTGCGCAAAATTCTGGCACACCAGTGTGAAGTGGTGACGGTCGTCGAGGTTCCGGATCGACCGGATCCGGCTGATGCCGTCACGACTGCCCAGCTGGCATCCCAGTGCGTAGCAGGAGTCCGTCGGATACGCGACGAGCGCACCGGATCGGATGCTGTCGGCCACCGTGCTGATGGTGCGCCGCTGAGGATTGTCGGGGTGCACGTCGAAATACTTCGCCATCCGCCGAGTCTAAGGCCCGTTGCGGCCTCGCCCGGATGAAGACGTGCCCGCTCCGAGCCCGGGCCTGCTCGCGGGAGCGTCGTCTGCCGACACGTCGGCCCGGACCTTGAGGTAGGCGATCGTGTCGCCTATCGCGGTGATGAGGAGCCGGCTGCGACCGTTGTGGTGGGCGCTGCTGATCCGGGCCTCGACGACGGTGTCGCCGGGGAGTCCGCACACCGGCCGCGAGTCGGTGGCGGTCAGCGTTCCGTGCGGCAGGAGGAACTCCTCTTCTGCCCACTGGGTGATGGCTTGCAGGCCCTTGATGCGCCGCCCCGCGTCGGTGATCACACTCGTCGCGGAGAAGCAGCTCAACAGCTGGGCGAGATCCCCGGTATTGATCGCCTTGAGAAAGGTGTCCACCACCGATACGGGAGTGCTCTCCGTGCTCGGTGGGCCGGTCGGCTGCGTCTGAGTCTCCGTTGAGGCGCTCATGTCCCACGAGTGCCCGCAACCACCATCATCCACACATATCGTCGTATCAGCTGCCCGGTCGGGCGGATCGCTACCCCGAGTTGCGCGTACCTCGGGCCGCGCGGCGACCCGTCCACAGCAGTACCGCGCCCAGCAGCGCCGGCAGAGCGGTGCGCGTCACGCGGACTGCCGCCGGTGGGGACGGGCGGCGGCGGTCCGCGTGACGCGATCGCTTCTTCCGGTCGGGATGGGTCTCGTTCTGCCGAGCGATCCGCATGACCTCGGCGGTGTGCAGGGCCTTGCGCTTGGTGCCGGCGTGCTGGATCTGCGTCTTGCAGGAGAAGCCGTCGGCGACGACGAGTGTGTCGCGGTCGGCCTGGCGTACGGCGGGGAGCAGGGCTTGTTCGCCGCAGTCCATGGAGATCTCGTATTTGCCGTCCTCGAACCCCCACGAGCCGGCCAGCCCGCAGCAGCCGCCCTTGAGGTTGTCGACGTCGAGTCCCATGTCCTGCAGGAGTTCCTGTTCGGCCGTCATGCCGCCGGTCGCCCGCTGATGGCAATGGCCCCACAGCAGGGCGTTGCCCTCGAGTTTCGGGGGCCGGATGTCGTGTGCGCGGAAGAACTCCGCGAAGTGGTAGGAGTTACGGGCCAGCCGGGCGGCGTCGTCGTCGTGCGGCAGCATCTTGCTCAGTTCGTCCTTGAAGACGGCCAGGCAACTGGGCTCCATGCCGACGACCGGCGTGCCGGCGCGCACGTGCTCGCGCAGCGTGTCGATGACGTTGTGCAGGTAACGTTCGGCGGTGTCCAGGAAGCCGTAGTCGTACAGTGGCCGACCACAGCAGAGATGTCCCTCCGGCATGATCACCTGCCAGCCGGCGGCTTCGATGGCTTCCACACAGGCGACCCCCACCTCGGTGTGGAAGTGGTTGTTGAAGGTGTCGGGGAAGAGCACCACCGGTCGACCGCCGGGGTTGACCGTGCCGCCACGGCGCTGAAACCACTGTTGAAGCGTCATGGGGGCGAAGCGCGGCAGCGGTCGGCGCCGGTCGATACCGGCCGCCACTTTGGCGAGGTGGGAAAGACCCGGAGTGTGCGTGACGAAGTTGGCGACCTCGGGAAGCCGGGAAGCGATGCGCGCCGCCTGGTCGATGAAGCCGAACGCGTAGGCGTAGCGAGGACGCCAGCGGCGCAGTGACTGGTAATGGTGATGCAGGAACTCCGACTTGTAGGTGGGCATGTCCACGTTGACCGGGCAGTCATTGCTGCATCCCTTGCAGGCGAGGCACAGGTCGAGGGATTCGGCGACTTCCTTCGACTGCCAGCCGTCGGTGATCACGTCGCCCTGCAGCATCTCGAAGAGCATGCGGGCCCGCCCCCGGGTGGTGTGCTTCTCCTCGCGGGTGACCTGATAGCTGGGGCACATCGTGGTCTGTGCGTCGGGGACGCGGCACTTGCCGACGCCGACGCACCGCAGGGTCGCGTGAGCGAAGTCGCCGTTGTCCTCCGGATAGGCGAACTTCAGCTGCGGGCGCGGTGGGTTGTAGTCGGTGCCCAGCTTGAGGTCTTCGTCCAGCCGGTACGCATCGACCACCTTGCCGGGGTTCATCTTTCCCTGCGGGTCCCAGATCCGCTTGAACTCACGCATGGCGGTCACGAGTTCCGTGCCGTACTGCTTCTCCAGAAGTTCCGCTCGCTGCTGACCGTCACCGTGCTCGCCGGACAGCGAGCCACCCATGCTGGTGACGAGGTCGGCGGCGTCCTCCATGAAGGCGCGATAGGTGGCCAGGCCGTCGGCGTGCCGAAGGTCGAAGCTGAGCCGGGAGTGAATGCAGCCCTGCCCGAAGTGGCCGTACATCGCTCCGGTGATGGAGTGCTTGTCCATGACCTTGCGCAACGCCTTGATGTATTCGCCGATCCTGCTCGGCGGTACGGCTGAGTCCTCCCAGCCGGGCCAGTGATCCTTCCCGTCCGGCGGGAACGCCGTGGATCCGAGGCCGCCTTCCCGGATGGCCCACAGATCGCCGCTGTTGCCGCCCTCCTGAGCGCTCCTGGCCATGACGATCCGGTCGCGCGCATACCCCTTCTCGGTGGTCAGCCACTCCATGAAGGCTTCCGCCCGGGACACGGACTCCTCGGTGGTGTCTGCTCCGAACTGGACCAGCAGCCATGCTGCGCCGCCCAGGCGGGGCAGCTCCTCGATGTCGTCGACATGCATGTCCTGCAGTTGCTGGTCCCGGATCAGCTCATGGTCGAGCCCTTCCAGACCGATCGGCCGGAAACGCTCGACGATCTCCTCGCAGTGCTCGGCCGCGTCGGCCAGTTCGTCATACTCCACCACGACAAGGGTGCGCTGCAGCAGGGCCGGCGTGAGCATGAGCACCGCCTGCAGCGCGGTGGCACAGGTGCTTTCGGTGCCCACCAGGGCGCGCGCCACGTTGAAACCCTTCTCGGGGAGCAACTCGTCCAGGTTGTAGCCCGACACCCGACGCGGCATCTCATCGACCGACCGGTAGCCCTCCCTGATGACGTCGGCGTACCGGTCACGCAATGCGCGCAGAGCCGCGTAGATCTCCCCTTTGCGGCCGCCGTCCGCGATGATCCGGTCGAGCTGCTTCTCCTCGTTGACGCCCACCCAGAACCGCTCACCTTCATAGGTGACGATCTCGAGCGCGTGTACGTTGTCGGAGGTGCGCGGGCCCGGTCCGTAGAGCTGGGACTGCACGGAGTGGATACCGCAGGAGTTGTTGCCGAGGTTCCCGCCGATCACGCAACGCGAGTGGGAGGACGGGTCGGGGCCGAAGACCAGATTCCGCTGACCGGTGTGCCGGTTGAGCTCCTCGTTGATGACTCCGGGCTGGCAGGTCACCACGCGGGCGGCAGGATCGAACTCCCCGATGTCGGTCAGGTATTTGGAATGATCGATGACCACGGCGTAGTTCACCGTCTCGCCGGAGAGGCTGGTGCCGCCGCCGCGGTTCAGGATCGGCGCGCCGAACTCGTGGCAGATCCGGTGGACGGCCACCACGTCGTCCAGCGTGCGGGGGATGACCACACCGATCGGCACCTGACGGTAATTGGACGAGTCCTGGGCATACAGCGCTTTGGTGCCGTTGTCGAAGCGCACCTCGCCGCGCACGGCTTTGCGCAGCGCACGCTCCAGCTTCCCCACCGCGATGGTCTCGCGGGCTCGCGGGGGACCGGCGAGGCCGGGGTCCGTCTTGGCCGGAACCTGTTGCGTCGCTCGCCGCGGTGTACTCGACATGTCCGTATGTCCCTCTCGAAGATGACGTTCTGCCATGTTCAGGCCGGCCGGCGGCCATGGACGCGGTACCGCTCCGCGTCCGTCCACTTCACCTCCAGCCCGAGACCGGGCTTGCCGGTGTCGGGCCGGAGCGCGCCCCCGACGGGGGAGAGCGTGCCGTCGAGAACCATCCGCTCCACCCGCACGTGGTCGTGGAAGTACTCCAGATGGCGGAGCCTGTCGACCGCGCAGAACGCATGCGCGGAGACCGCGGGGGCGCAGTGCGCAGAAAGATCGATCAGGTGTGCCGCGGACAGCCCCGAGACGTGCAGCAGACCGGTGATCCCCCCGCACCGGGTGACGTCCGCCTGGAGGCAGTCCACTGCGCGGGCCTCGATCAGATTGACGAAGTCCCGCAGCACGAAGGCGTACTCGCCGGCCGCGACATCCAGCCCTCCCGGCCCCTTTTCACGCACCAACCGCAGTCCTTCGAAGTCGGCGGAGCTCACCGGCTCCTCGAACCAGGTCACCCCCCACTCCTCGGCGAAACGCCGGGACCAGTAGAGCGCCTGCTTCGCTGTCAAAGCACCGTTGGCATCGGTGAACAGCTCCGGCCCGTCGCCGATCGCCCGGCGTACCGCCGACAGCCGTCCGGGATCCTCGTCCGGTCGGCGGGACGTCTTGAGCTTGACCCGTCCGATGCCCTGCTCGACCCAGCCGGAGAGCTGATCGGCGAGCCGTTCCGGGGGGTAGTTCGTGAAACCTCCGCTCCCGTACACCGGTACCTCGTCGTGGAAGGCGGGCAGCACGGCGGTCAGCGGCTGTTCCAGCAGTCTGGCCTTGAGATCCCACAGCGCCACGTCCACCGCGGAGACCGCCATGGCGCCGACGCCGGGCCGCCCCGCGTTACGGATCCCGGCGAACATGCGGTGCCAGATCGCCGGAGGGGACAGCGCGCAGCTCCCCAGAGCGGTGGAAGCCAGCTTCGACTCGATGAAGGAGGCCACCGAGACGTCCCCGTAGGTGTAACCGATCCCGGTGGTGCCCCCGCTGCGCACTTCGACCAGCACCATGGTGGTGGAGTCCCACCCCAGTGTCCCGTCCTGCTCCACGCCATCCGGCCCGTCCGTCGGAACCTCGAAGGCGTGCACCTCCACCGCATCGATCGTCCGCTCCACGCCCACGGTCGCTCCCTTCCCGCTGCGCCCCGCCACGGGTGACGGAGGCTCTTCCGGGGTGTCCGGAACAGCGGGAAGTAAACGCGACCGGGTGTCACTCCTCGTTTCCGCGCCCGGGGAGACGCTCGGCGAACTCCGTCAGCTTCTGCCGCATCCCACGGGCTGCGATGCCGACCTTCTCGGGGTCGTGGACGGCCGCCTTGGCGGCCTTCTTGCCCTGCTCCAGCATGATGTGCGGCGGGATGGGGGCGATCTCCTGGTCGACCTTGAACTCCAGTACCACCGGCCGATCGCAGGCCAGCGCCTCTTCCCAGGCCTTGCCGACCTTCTTCGGCTGGTCGCAGTAGATGCCCTTCAGCCCGAGCAGCTCGGCGTAGCGGGCGTACGGCACGTCCGGGATGTACTGCGAGCCGGGATACTTCGGGTCGCCGGCCATCGCCCGCTGTTCCCAAGTGACCTGGTTGAGGTCCTGGTTGTTGAAGATGCAGAAGATGAACGGCGCGGTTCCGGCGAGCCGGTCGAGATACCGCTTGACGGTGATCATCTCGTTCATGCCGTTCATCTGGAAGGCACCGTCGCCGACGAACGCGATGACCGGCCGGTCCGGGTAGGCGAACCGTGCGGCGATCGCGTACGGCACGCCGGGGCCCATGGTGGCGAGGGTGCCGGAGAGAGAGGCCCGCATGCCGTCGCGCAGCTTGAGGTGCCGGGCCCACCAGTTGGTGCCGGAGCCGGAGTCCGCGGTGACGAGGGCGCCGTCGGGAAGCAGCGGAGAGAGCTCACTGGCCACCGCCTGCGGGTTGATGGTGTTGCCGAAGTGCTGGTCGGCGCGGCGTTCGCAGACGTCGTTCCACTCCCGCACGTCCTTCTCGATCTTCTCCCGCCAGCTGCGGTCCTCCTTGCGCCGCAGGTGGGGGATCAGAGCGTGCAGAGTCTCCTTGGAGTCACCGATGAGGTGGGCCTCCATGGGGTAACGGATGCCGATCATGCGACCGTCGATGTCGATCTCGACGCCGCGGGCCTGGCCCTCGTCGGGCAGCCACTCGGCATAGGGGAAGCTGCTGCCGATCATGAGCAGGGTGTCGCACTCCTGCATCATGTTGTCGGATGCCTTGGTGCCCAGCAGCCCGATCGGCCCGGTGACGAACGGCAGATCGTCCGGCAGCACCTCCCGGCCGAGCAGGGCCTTGGCCACACCTGCTCCCAGCAGTTCGGCGACCTCGATGACCTCGGACTGCGCCTTGGCGGCGCCCTGTCCGACGAGAATGGCGACCTTGCTGCCCTCATTGAGGACGCTCGCCGCCCGGCGCAGCTCGTCCTCGTTGGGCAGTACCCGCGGCTGACTCCAGCCGACGCTCGAGAACACCGAACCGTGCGCCTTGGGCGGGGACGGCTGGGCCTCCTCCTCCTGGATGTCTTCGGGGACGATCACTGTGGCCACACCACGGGTGGTCAGCGCCGTCTTGAAAGCACGGTCCACGACGTGTCGCGCCTGCCCCGGGTGCACGACCATTTCGCAGAACTCGGAGACATCCGCGAAGAGCCGGTCCAGGTGGATCTCCTGCTGGTAGTGCGATCCCAGGCAGAGCCGCTTCTGCTGACCGACGATCGCCACCACCGGCTGGTGGTCGAGTTTGGCGTCGTAGAGCCCGTTGAGCAGATGCACCGCCCCGGGCCCCGACGTAGCAGTACAGCAGCCGACCTCGCCGGTGAACTTGGCGTGGGCGCAGGCCATGAACGCGGCCATTTCCTCATGCCGGGTCTGGATGAACTCAGGGTTGCCCTCGGCCCGGTCGTACGCGCCGAGGAACCCGTTGATGCCGTCACCCGGATAGCCGTACACGCGCTTCACGCCCCATTCGCTGAGACGCTGGAGGATGAAGTCGGCAACCTTTGGCATGGCCTCTCCCATTCATGGTTCACAGGAACAGAACCGGCAGAACCGGCAGAACCTCCTCCGAGTTACCCGGACGCGACGGCGCAAACAAAACCGCTGTCCGGGCGACGGTGTGGTCAGCCCTCCTCGGCAGGGTCGGGCGGGGGGGCCGCCGAGCCGGGCATGGCCGGGTGGCGCGCGAGCACGTAGACGCCGACGACCACCGCGATCAGCCCGATGGTCTGCCAGGCCAGGGCGACGGCATCGGTGCGCAGCCGGTCTCCGAGGAAGCCGATGCCGCAGACGATTCCGGCAAGCGGTTCGGCAGCCGTGAGCGCGGGCAGGGACATGCGCAGCGGGCCCCCTTCGAAGGCGCTCTGAACCAGCATCAGGCCGGTGACGGCGAGGGCGACGACTGCGTACGGTTTCCAGCTCGTCAGCAGGCCGGCCACCCCCGAGTGATGCACGAGCTGGCTGGACACCCGGGTGAGGGCGTCCTGCAGTCCGTAAAGAATTCCGGCGGCGGCAGCCAGCAGGGGAGGTTCCTCGAAGAACGGCAGATGGCGGGCGATGGCGACGAGTACGAGTGCCAGTCCGGTGAGAAGGCCGATGACGAGCCAGTGCCGCAGCGGGCCGACCTGCGCGGAACTGCCGGTGGGCCGCCCTGCGATGATGAAGGCGGCCACCCCGCCACTGAGCAGCAGCACGCCGGCCCAACCGGACCTGCCCAGACTCTGACCGCTCGTCCTGCGGGCGAGCGCCATGGCGAACAGCAGGTTGGTGGCGAGCAGCGGCTCCACCTTGGAGAGGTCTCCCTTGCTGAGGGCGACGGCGCTGAGGATCTGGCCGGCCACCATGCAGCCGATACCCCCCAGCCACAGCGGAACGTGTACCAGGTCCCACAGCAGACGGAAGGAGAGAGCATCGCTGACGGGCGCCTGTTCGGCGGCGTGCTGCTGCAGCACGAAGCCGAGACCGAGCAGGCAGGCGGAGATCAGCCCGAAGAGGTAGACCACGAGAACCCGTCCTCCCTTCGGTCAGTGGTATGAGCAGGATTCTGCTCACCATTCCACCGGGGTACCCAGGGAAGCGGTATCGGGGCCGCGCCATTCCAGTAAGAGCACCGTGGCGGCAGGTCAGGGCGGGCGGAGTCGCGCCCGTCAGTCGCGCCGCTGGGAAGGCTCGCCCTTCGGCCCGTAACCACGCTCGGTGCGCGGGCCACTGCTCTGCCACTGCGGGTCTTCCTGCAGCGATTCGTTGGCTGCCTCGTTCGCCTGCCGGTCGGGAGTCCCGCTGTCTTCCGCCTCCTTGCGGAGACGAGCGCGGCGTGCGTCGTACTTCTTGCTGCCGGGTTCGGGCACCGTCCTCACCTGCCTATAGGTCCGTTCTGTGGGTATTGGTCGTGATCTGGAGTACCCGTCGCCGGGACAGGGCACGCATCAGGACCGGCTGAGATATGCATCTTCGGGCGCAGCGCGTGTTACGCCGGGTTCTCGCGCTCTCTCTCGTAGGCTCGCAGCAGCCCACACCCCAGGAGCGGTTCTTGCTGAGTGTCCTGCTCGCCGTGCTGGCCGCTGTCGCGAATGCCGCGGCCTCGGTCCTCCAGCGCAAGGCGGCGCGGGACCAGCCGGAGAGCGAGAACCTGAGTTGGCGGCTGCTCCTGTCTCTGCTGCACAGGCCGGTGTGGTTCGCCGGAATCCTGTCCATCATCGTCGGTTTCCTCCTGCAGGCGGTCGCGCTGAGCAACGGCCGCCTCTCGGTGGTGGAACCGGTGCTCGTGCTGGAACTTCCCGTGACGCTGCTCCTCTCCGCGCTGGTGTTCCGGAGCCGGCTGGGCGCGCGTGAGTGGGGCGCTTCGGCGGCGATGGCTGCCGGCCTGGCCGGACTGCTGTACTTCTTGTCGCCGTCCGCGGGCTCCAGCGCCGACGTCTCCGGACGGCTGTGGGCGGTCGCCTCCTGCGTCAACCTGCTGCTGGTCGGCGCCCTCGTGTGGTGGGCCCGGACGACACCGCCCGGCGCGCGCAGAGCAGCGCTGCTGGGTGTGGCGACCGGGTGCGGCTTCGGTTTCACGGCTGCCCTGATCAAAGGCATGACGCAGACGTACTCCCAGGGCGTCGCCGCCCTGTTCACCAGCTGGCAGGTGTACGCCATGATCGTGGCCGGCGCCGGAGCGATGTTCCTGCTGCAGTCGGCGATGCAGGCCGGCCGCCTGCTGGCCACCCAGCCCGGACTGACCATGGCGGACCCCGTCGTCTCCATCCTGTGGGGCGTCCTCGTCTTCGGCGAGGAGGTACGCGGCGGGGTGTTCATCATTCTGTCGGTCGTGGCCGCCCTCGTCGTGGCGGGCGCGGTCATCATGCTGACCCGCTCCCCGCTGCTCGCCGGGGAGGCCGGCCGGCAGGAGGAGAAGACGCCCCGGGGCCACGGCGAGGCGGAGAACCCATGAACGCGGCTCCTTCGTGAGCGGCCGGGCTCCCGAGAACCAGCCGGGCCGCGAGAACCGGCCGGGCCGCGAGAACCGGCCGGGCCGCGAGAACCGGCCGGGCCGCGAGAACCGGCCGGGCCGCGAGAACCGGCCGGGCCGCGAGAACCGGCCGGGCCGTAAGAACCGGCTGATCCCCCGGCTGAGAGAAAAGGTGCACCGCGCTCTCGGCGGGGCGGCGCGGACCAGAGCCGTCCTGGTCCTCGGTGCCATCCTCGGGCTGGACGGGGCGGACAAGGGCGCGGTCTCCACGATGGCCGGCCCGCTCAAGCACGCCTTCGGTATCAACAACACCGAGATCGGCCTGCTGCTCACCGTGGTCTCCCTGGTGGGAGCAGCCTGCACCATTCCGGTGGGGATCCTCACCGACCGGGTGCGCCGCACCCGCCTGCTCGCCGCCAGCACCGCACTGTGGGTGGCGGCCACCGCCATGTCCGCCATGGCCCCGTCCTACCTGTGGCTGCTGGTCGCGCGGGCGGCCCTGGGCGCCGTCTCCGCCACGGCGGGCCCCACCGTCGCCTCGCTGATCGGGGACTTCTTCCCGGTACGGGACCGCGCCCGGATGTACGGGGCTGTCCTCGGCGGCGAACTGCTGGGCACCGGTCTGGGCTTCGCGGTCTCCGGCATCGTAGGGTCCGCGCTCGGCTGGCGGTTCGCCTTCTGGTGGCTGGTGATCCCCGGCCTGCTCCTGGTCTGGGCGGTCGCGCGGCTCCCTGAGCCGGCCCGCGGCGGACAGGGCCATATCCAGCCAGGACAGGAACGCATCCAGGACGAACGGGAGATCACCGCCGACCGGTCGCAGCCGAATGGCGCTTCGCCGGGTGATCCCGGCGGGGACGGCGGGCCACCGGAGCGGAGCGCGGCAGAGTTGGCCGTGGAGCGCAGTGGTGTACAGCCGGACGAGCGGCTGGTGCTCCGTTCCGACCCGCGCAAGATCCCGCTGTGGCGCACCGTCGTGTACGTCCTGCGGGTCCGTACCAATCTGGTTCTGATCATCGCTTCCGCGCTCGGCTACTTCTTCTTCGCCGGGCTGCGCTCCTTCGCCACCCTGTTCATGACCCACCACTACGGGGTGAGCACGTCGGTCGCCAGTTCCCTGGTACTGGTGGTGGGGATCGGGGCCCTGGCCGGCGTGCTCCTCGGCGGCCGTGTCGCCGACCGGCTGCTGAGCCGGGACCGGGCCAACGCCCGGGTGCTGGTACCCACGGTGTGTCTGCTCGCCCTTCCCCTGCTGGTGGCACCCGCCCTCTACAGCACCTCACTGCTCGTCGCGCTGCCGCTCCTGATCTGCGGTACCGCTCTGCTCGGTGCGGCGAACCCGCCACTGGACGCCGCTCGACTGGACATCATCCATCCGTTGATGTGGGGCCGGGCGGAGGGAGTCCGGACGCTGCTGCGCACCGTGGGGGAGGCGGCGGCGCCCACCCTGTTCGGTTGGGTGTCGACGCAGGTGTTCGGTGGTCCCGACGGGCTGGAGTACACGTTTCTGCTCGCCCTCATTCCACTGATCGCCGCAGGTCTGCTGGGCTTGGCAGCTCTGCGCACCTACCCGCGCGACGTCGCCACCGCCGATGCTTCAGCCCGGGTGCTCGCGGCCCGGGCGGAGCGACAGACAAAGAGGTGACATGTGGCAGGCCGGCGGCGAGCCTCAGCACGGGTGTGCCGGCGGAACGGGATAAAGGAGAGCCCTGCTGTCGACCGGAGGCATCACATGCGTCTGATGCTCGTCCATCCGAGTTCGCTGATGTACTCGGAGATCTTTCTCCGTCTGGAGCCGTTGGGTCTGGAACGGGTCGCGGCAGCCGCCCGGGACGCCGGTCACGACGTGCGGGTGGTGGACCTGCAGGTCCTGTCACGCGGTCTCCTGGACCGGGAGATCGCCTCCTTCGCTCCGGAAGCGCTGGGCATCTCACTCAACTACCTGGCCAATGTCCCCGAGGCCATCGAGATCGCGCAGCAGGTCAAGGCGACGGTGCCGGGGTGTTTCGTCTTCTTCGGCGGCCACAGCATCTCGTTCATCGCCGAGCACGTGCTGGCCCAGGCGGACGGTGCCGTCGACGCGATCGTGCGCGGAGAGGGCGAACCAGCGATCGTACCGCTCCTTCAGGCCGCTCGGGACGGCGGGCTGAAGACGGTACCGGGGGTGGTCTGCGCCGAAGGCCGCGGACCGGCACCGACCATGCTGGAGACCCTCGACTTCCCCCGGCCGGCACGTGACCTCATGCGCAAGCGCAACCGGTACTTCATCGGTGAACTCGACCCCTGCGCCTCCATCGAGTTCACCCGTGGCTGTCCCTGGGACTGTTCGTTCTGTTCCGCGTGGACGTTCTACGGCCGCAGCTACCGCAAGGCGTCCGCCGAGGCCGCGGCGGAGGAGATGGCCTCCATCCGGGAACCCAACGTGTTCATCGTCGACGATGTGGCGTTCATCCGTCCCGAGCACGGTCACGGCATCGCCGCCGAACTGGAGCGCCGCCGTATCCGGAAGAAGTACTACCTGGAGACGCGCAGTGACGTGTTGCTGCGCAACCAGGAGGTGTTCGAGCGCTGGACCCGCCTGGGACTTCGCTACATGTTCCTGGGTATGGAGGCCATCGACGCCGATGGCCTCGACCTGTACCGGAAACGGGTGAGCCCCGACGAGAACATCCGGGCCCTGGAGGTGGCGCGGAAGCTGGGGATCAGTGTGGCGATCAACCTCATCGTCGACCCGGCCTGGGACGAGGAACGGTTCCGCGTCGTCAGGGAGTTCGCCCTGTCCGTTCCGGAGATCGTGCACCTCACGGTGATGACCCCCTACCCGGGGACCGAGATCTGGCACACGGAGGCCCGCCAGTTGACCACACGGGACTATCGGCTCTTCGACATCCAGCACGCCGTGGTACCGACGACGTTGCCACTGGACGTCTTCTATCGGGAACTCGTCCGTACCCAGTCGGTCATCAACCGCAAGCACCTGGGCCTGAGTACCGCCATCGGGGCGCTGGGCGTACTGGGTCGCAATCTCGCACACGGGCAGACCAACTTCGCCAGGATGCTCTGGAAGTTCACCCAGGTCTACAACCCCGGGCGCCAACTCGCCGATCACCAGCGTCACGTCCGGTACGAACTGCCCCTGCCGAAACAGCCCAGTACCCCCAACCGTCAGGACCTGTACATCCACACCAAGCCGGCTGCGCGGCGCTCACCGGCCGCGCCCGCCGCCGAATAGCCGGGGACGTCACCGGGAGGTTTCGCCCGCCGGGCGCCGGGCACTCGCATGCCCGGTGCGCCGAACGGCGCACCGACCACCGATCCGCACTCTCAGCGTCAACAGTGGGCGCAGAGCGCAGGGAGGACTCCGTGGCAGACATCTCCGAGCTGGAGCTCGACGCGTTGTGGGAGGGATTTCACAGCGCGGTCAACATGACCTCGCAAGAGCTGGCCGCCTGGCTCCGTGTCGACGACGCGGCCGAGGACAGTGAATCTCTGCCGGAGGACGCCGGAGCGGGAATCGGTCAGCAGGTCCTCTCCATTCTGCAGAAGCGGCGGACCGATGTGACCGACGAGGACGTGCGTGTCATGTACTTCGTCGTCGACAGCGTCGAAAGCCGGCGCGGCGATGCCACCGACAACGATCCCGAAGCGGGAGGGACGCAATGGCGTCATCAACTGATGCGGCTGGGACACGACCCACTCAAGGCGTCGGCCTGACGCCTACGGCATTCTGAGGGCCGACATGCTGATTCTCTCCCGTCGTGACGCGGACTGTCTGGTGATCGAGGTGCACGACGTCATCGACGGTGAGAACGCATCGACCATTCAGCGACAGCTGTTCGATCTCATCGACGGGGAGACGCAGGACAGCTATGTGCTCGACGTGCACGCTCCGCTGCTGAATGCGTCCGGCTTGGCTGTGCTATTGGGGTGCCACCAGTGCGCCGACGAGGACGGGCACCGATTGCTGGTCCTGCTGCGCGAGCCGCTGACCCGCAAAGTGGTACGGCTCGCAGGTCTCCACGATGTGCTCAACATCATCACGTCCTTGCCGGCGACCGACCGGAGCGCCCCCGAGCCGGGACTCCCGGCCGCTCGCAGCCTCAGCATCACCATGGCGGCCCATCACTACCCCGGACTCCAGCGTGGACTCACGCTGTTGGCGCGGTTCGCGTACGCACCTGCGGATCCCTTCGTGGTCACGCTGACGCTGGGTGCCGGTGAGGCGGAGCAGGCATGCTGGCGGCTTTCTCGGGAACTGCTGCAGGCCGGAATGGACGCACCAGCGGGGATGGGCGACGTACGGGTGTGGCCGGCCTCGGGGCGCGGCGCGTCCGGAACGCTGCGCCTGCGGCTCGGCCCGGAGGAGGACGGGGCCCTGTTCGAAGTGGATCACTCGAGGCTCGCGGCATGGCTGTCCCGCACCTTCGAGGTCGTGCCACCGCAACGGGAGGGCGAGCACGTCGACTGGGACGCCGAAGCCCGCCACCTTATCGCCGACTCGTAGCCCGACAGAGACCGTCCGAGGGGCGCGCCGGGCTCCCGTGCGGCCGGTAGTGCGGTGGCACGGTGGGCTGTTTGATGGGTGAATGGTGGGGCAGGCGATTTTTCGTGCTTCGGCCAGTAGGCACGCGCCGTGGGAGCGGCGCATCGCATGCCGTGGCCCCGGCAGGCCCGGTCCGGTGAGCTGGTCCCGCGGAGATCCGTCCGGCTGCATGCCCGAGGAGCAGATCGAATGCGAACTCCCGCCCCGTCCCGCCGCCCGCACGACGACTCCCCTGACACATCCGCCGCCTTCAAACGCCTGGCGACTCTGCCCTGCGGTCCGGAACGTGATGCGGTGCGGGAGGAGCTGGTCAGGGCCTGGTTGCCGATGGCCGAACGCATAGCGAGCCGATTCCGCAACCGGGGAGAGTTCCTCGAGGACCTGCGCCAGGTAGCAGCCCTCGGACTGGTCAAAGCGGTGGACGGTTATGACGTCGAGCGCGGGGCGTTCGAAAGTTACGCCGTCCCGACGATCACCGGAGAGATCAAACGGCACTTCCGCGACCGTATGTGGACGTTGCATGTACCGCGTCGCGTGCAGGATCTGCGTAACACGGTGCGCGCCGCGCGCAAGGAACTCCAGGCGAGCGGCAGCAGGGAGCCGACCATCGAGCAGATCGCTGCCCACACAGGACTGAGCCAGGACGATGTGCGGTCCGGGCTGGAGGCGCTGGACAGCTTCACGGCCCTGTCGCTCGACGCGGAGCTGCTGGGCACCGACGGTGGGTTCAGCTTCAGCGACACGGTGGGCGCACCGGACGCGGCGTTCGACGTCATTCTGGCCCGGGAGGCCGTCAAGCCCGCTCTGCGCCGCTTGCCCGAGCGGGAACAGAAGGTGCTCTACCTGCGGTTCTTCCGCGGCATGACGCAGAGCCAGATCGGTGCCGAACTGGGGCTTTCCCAGATGCACATATCGCGGCTGATCAGCAGGACGTGCGCCCGCATACGGGAGCAGGCGCTACGTGAGCGCGCACCCGGGCGGCCAGTCGGCGCGGAGGGAGACGGTGGCGGGGCAGCCGGTGCACGAGGGCGGCACGACGCCCGAGTCGACGCCCGGTCCTCAAGGCCTCGGTGACCCGCGCCTCGGTGATCCGCTGAGTGCTGACCGCTGAGGACCGAGGACCGGGGCGTCCGGTGTCGGGTCACCGGGTGCCGGCCTCCGGCTGTGAGTGCTCGCCGCCGTAGGACCAGCGCAGCAACGCCCCGAGACCACCGACCGGTGTCGTTCCGGCGGAGTCGCCGTCCCCGGCGTCGTTCGTGGGCAGGAGCACGGCTTCCGCGTCGGTCATCGCCACCGAACGCAGCAGGGCGTCGTCCGCGGGAGCGGCGAAGGGCTCCGGCTCACCCAGGGACCGGGCATCGGTACGACGCAGTGCGATCTGGTCGGGGTCCGGGCCCGCCCAGATCTCGCGGTGCACATCCGGGCCGTCCGGCCGCAGGAACAGGGTGTCGATGCGATGCTCGCGGGCTGCCTCGATCAGAGCCGGTATCCCCTCCGCGGCGTCCAGGTGCCCGCCGGAGAGCGTCCTGGCCTCCTGGAAGTGTTCCAGTTCATCGGCCGTGCGGCGGCGGACGTACTCCTCGCGTGCCCGCGCGATGTCCTCGTCGAGCAGCGGGGTCGCCGAGCCCGCCGCGCGGCCGGCCCGATCCGTTTCGACCGCCGTGGCCGCCAGATTCTGCGGGAGACGATCCCGTACGTACCGTCGTTCCCGCTCGTCACCGGCCAGGACTATCAGGTCGGCGCCGGTCTCCTCCTGGCACCTCTGCAGTGCCTCGGCGACGGTCTGCGCGTTCTCCTCCCAGGTGTTCTCCACGCTCAGCTGGAAGTGACGTTCCGACCAGTCGACGGACGAGGTGCGGTGGATGGGCCAGGTCCTGCCGGTCACCTGGCCCGCCGGCTGCTTCTCGACCTCGGTGCGCAGCTCGAAGTCGGCTCCGGTGCGGTCGATGTAGGCGACGAGACAGACGGGTTCGGCCGGCGCCAGTTCCAGCAGCGGTCCGACATGCGGCAGTGGTGACCAGGTGCTGGACGATTCGCGGGGAGGCCGGACACTCAGCGGGGGATCAAGAACCACTTCGCCATGGGCCGCGAAGAGCGCGCGCCCAGCGGCGCCTGCGCCGTGCGAGTAGGCGCCGAGCGCCTCACGGACCGCCCGGCAGGTGGCTTCGTCGGCCCCTTGCTCGGTCAGATCCCGAGTGACCTGCCGGGCTTGCAGCTCCCGCCGGTCCAGAGTCGCTTCATCGGCGACGGAGGTGTCGACGTAGACGGTAGCCCAGGGTCCCGGACGCTCGAAGAGCGGCGCGAGAGGTGCGAGCTTCATGGTTTCTCCAGGAATCGGTGAGAGTCTTCCGGGAGGAGCGAGTACCCGACGAAGTAGGCGTTACGCGGGCATAGGGCGCGGGTTTCCTCGGCCCCGATCAGTTGTCCACTTGCTGCTGGGTGAAGCTCCAGGCGTACTGAAGCCAGTCCGAGACGGTGGCGGCGGTGAGTCCGGCTGCGACCAGCCGAGTGGCACGGGGGACAGTGGCGTATCCACAGAGGAGTCCGCCGGCGACCCACGCTCCCAGGCAGAACGGGCACGCCAACAGCTCCCCGGTGGCCAGACGCAGGCCGTGTCCGCGGGGCACGTCCGTGACTTCGCTGGCACTGATCACCTCCTGGCGCCTGGTGAAAGGCGCTCGGACGAAACTGGTGATCTTGTCTTTGGCCACCAGGCGCGACGTCTTGTAGGTGGCGGCGCCGAGCAGGAACAGGTCCCACGGAGGCACGTCGGACGGCAGCGCCCGTCCGCTTCTGCGCGCCCAGAGCGCGAACAGCCCGGCACCGCCGGTGAAGACCGCGGCAAGCGTGGCGTAACCGGCCAGCGGCAGCTCTTCGTCCGGTGCGTAGCCACCGCCCTCCGAGGAGCCCCCACCGCTCGCGTCGTCGGTCGAGGGAGAGGGGTTGATCGGGCCTTCGGGATCTTGCGCTGCTTCCAGGGGATTGAATGCCATGACTGTCTCCCGCTCACGTCCGGGTGCTGCCGGCTTCCGCGCCCACCGTCTTCGGTGCTGACCGGCCTCGATGGTGCCTACGGCTTTCGAGACGGCCGGGTACCCTGGTCGCCGCGTCCCGCACCTGCTGCTCAGTGGCTGCGACCGCTGAGGAGATCGCGGGCCCGGTCCACGAGACCCGCACCAGGTGCGAGGAGCTTGTTCGCGGGCGGGGCGCTCGGAGCGGAGGGATGCGGACGGGTCGGCGCCGTCTGCTTGGCGCGGCGGACCTTGTCACCGAGTTCGTCGAGCATCTGCGGTGTACAGGCGGCGGTCAGCATGGGGAACAGCCGTCCTTCCTCGTCCCGCACATGATCGGCGACCTCGAACTTCAGCTTCGCCACCAGGTTGTCGAAATTGGTGTCCTCCGCGGTCAGGCCCTCGAGATCCTTGAGCAGCTGCTCCACCTTGGCGTGGTCGCCGATCTCCTTGTCCGCCAGTTCCTCGCCCCCTTCGACGTGCGCCCGCACCGCCGGGTACAGATACTGCTCCTCCGCGACGGAGTGCCGAACCAGCTCCGCCGTCAGTTCGTCCGCCAGTTCCCGCCGGCGGGGATTTCCCAGCGGCTGCTCCTCGATCTTCGTGAACAGCGCATCCACCTCGCGGTGATCGGTGGTGAGCTCCGCGATCACGTTCCCGCCGTGTGCCATCTCGGCCAGTCCCTTCGTCGTTGTACCGGCGCGTGAGGGTGCTCCGCTCCGTTTCAGCTGCTGCGCCCACCCGGCAGGTCGGGCAAGAAGCGATGTACCGCACCGACCACCGGAGCTACGCCGGGCGGAGCGGAACTCACTCCGACGGGCGAGGCATTCGCTCGCGAGCGGTCGGCCCGTAGCGGTGCGGGTTGCGTTACATGAAGTTGCGCGTGTGCAGCAGGGACAGTTCGCCAGCCTCGTCATCGGGAAAGCCCAGGCGGACGAGCCGGTGGCGGCGGCCTTCGTCCATCTCCGCCTGCAAGGACTGGACGGCGCTGTACCCGTGGGCGATCGCCGCGGAAGTCCACGAGCCGGCGGCGAGGACCACCAGCGCGTCGAAGACGTCCTGGTTCAGCCCCGCGGTGTCGACGAGAGCCTCATGACGGCGCTCCACCGCGGCGCGCAGGCGGGCACGGAGGCTCGGATCGAGCGACGCCTGGTGTTCGAGGTGAGCCACCCCGAAGGCCACATGTCTGGCCTCGTCCTGACGGACCAGCCGGGTGATCCGGCGGGTCACGGGATCAGGGGCGTGCCGGTCGAGGAAGGAGAGCAGATGGAGAAAGCTCCCCTCACCGAGTACCGACAGCAGAAACGAAGCGATGGTGAAATCCGGCTCGGACACCAGGGTGGCAAGCGAAGCACGGCCACCGGCGGACGAGGTGCCCATCCGCCCGCCCTTGAGCAGTGCCCGGCGGGTGAACACCTCGACATGCCGGGCCTCGTCGGCGGCCTGCACGGCGAGCAGTTGCAGGACCTCCCGGAAGTGCGGGTGTACCTGCGCGAGCAGCCGGCCGGGGATGACCAGCGCGGCCTGTTCGTTCTCCACCAGATATGTCATCACCTGCACCACGGCGTTCTCCACCTCGTCCGGCAGGTGGAAGTCCGCGTCCCACGGCACCGCCGAGGCGGGATCCCACTGGGCGGCAGCCGCGTGCGCGTACAACCGGGGGGCCAGATCCGCCCAGGCGATACTGCGCTCGGTGACGCCGAACAGTACGTCCGGACCGCCCGCCTCGACCAGCGCGCCGCGGGCGGCGAGCCCCCAGTGCAGCGGCGGCCTGGCGACCGTCTCGGCGGGGGCGGGTCCGCCGGCCCGCTCGGCGCCGTGCCACCGGTCGAGCGCGGCCCGGCCCCCTACGACCCGGGCCCCCGCGAACCCGTCCGCGGACGGGTTCGGAAGGACGCGATGGCCCTCCCGACGGCACCAGACCGCCAAGTGCACGGCCAGCGCCGGATCATGGCCGACGACGTGGATGGCTGTGCCGGGAGGCACCTGCGCCAGCGCCCGTTGCACCAGCAGATGGGCGCCCCGCTCGAAGCCCAGATCGCCCAGGTCCACCCGTACGGCAGGCGGCTCCCCGGACGTCACGGGTGGTAGCCCGTTGCCGTCACCCGGCCGTCCGCGGCATAGAAGCCCGCCTCGTCCACCGCGGTGGTCAGCGCGCCGTAGCCGCTCTCCCGCCCCGGACACCATGCGGTGAGTCCTTCGAGGTCGAGCAGGCGGCGGACCTCCGGGTCGGCGTACGACATGGAAAGCAGCAGACCGGTGAAGGTGGCGGCGAGCTCCGCGGAAAGCGTTCCGCCACCCGCCATGAGGCAGTGATCGTACGGCTCCGTCCGCGCCAGGATCCGGGTACTGCCCGGTGGCAGGGTGCTGTCGCGGCCGAACAGCAGGTGATTGGCATCGATCATGCAGACCGCCGCCACCTCCCCGGCGACGAGCGCCCGGGCGGCCTCCCGCTCGCCGCCGATGTGGTCGCCGTGCAGGCCGACCCCGGTGTCGAAGCGGCGCACCCGGAAGGTGTCGTCCGACCGCAGACCGAACCGCCGCAGGTACGACAGCGGAAGGAGGGTGGCCTGGGGCGAGTCGACGGCCCCCACTGCCACGGTCCGGTCCTTGAGGTCGGCCACCGAGGTGTACGGAGAGTCGGACCCGACCACCACCACGGAGGTCAGATCCCGGTCGGTGTCACGCATGACCAGCGGACTGACGTCCACACCGCGGGCGGCAGCCAGGCGCCGTGTGCGGACCCAGGCGAGCGGAGACTGCCAAGCGGCTTGCAGGCGGCCGTCGACGAGGTCCTCGGTCTGACGTTCGTAATGCGAATACAGGACGAAGTCGAACGGCAGGCCCTGGCCGCGGAGCCAGGAGCGGAACCCTTCCCAGATCGTGACGACTTTGGGGTCGTACGCCACCGCTCCCATCACCAGCGCCTTCACCGGGCCTCCTCGAACAGCGGCAGGCCCAACTCGGCGCGGCCGGCGAAGTCGTACAGCGCCTCGGTCGTCGGCGCCATGACACGGGCGGCCAGCGCGTCCCGGAACCTTCGCTCCACACCCAGTTCCCGCCGGAAGGCGGAGCCACCGCACAGTCGCATGACGCCATCCGCCACTTCGCCCGCCGCCTCGGCTGCCACGGCTTTGGCCTGCAGTACGCGCAGCATTGCGTTCTCCCGGCCGGACGCGACAGCCGTCAACGTGTCGTCGAGGAAGGTGCGCACCCCGTCGGTGCGCATCCGCAGTCGGGCGTACGTCTGCCGCGGCAGCGGCTGCTCCGACAGGCTCCGGTCGAGGTGCGCCAAGCGGGTGCTCATCAGGTGCTCGCGGGCGATCGTGGTGAGCGCCTCCATGACACCGAGCGAGAAGGCGGCACTCAGCACCAGGAAACACGGCAGTACCTTTTCCAGGGCCGCGTCCAGACCGCCGCCGTCGGGGCCCAGCATGGCCGACGCCGGCACGGAAACGCCCGTGGCGGTCACCGGACTCGACGCGTTGCCCCGGAGTCCGAATCCGTCGTAGTCACCCTGCACGTGGAGTCCCGCCGAGGCCCTGGGCACCAGCCACATCGTCATCGGCCCCGGCGAGCTCAGTGGCCTGCTCGACCAGACGTAGCTGTCGGCCCGGTCTGCCGAGGTGACCCAGGACTTCTCGGCATCGAGACGGACCGCGTCACCCTCGGGGGCCGCTGTGCCCGCCGGCACCCAGAAGTGGCTGCGCGTTCCCGTTTCGGAGAAGGCCAGCGTGGAGAGATGGCTGCCGTCGGCGACCGAGCGCCGTACGTCCTCGGGACCGTATGCCTCGATCACGGTGGTGGCCGCGTAGTGCATCAGCAGCACCATGGCGGTGGAGCCGCACACGGCGGCCAGGCGTTCGATGACGTGGCAGGCTTCGGCGAGGCCGGCGCCACCGCCACCGAACTCCCGCGGGCTCATCAGACCGAGTACACCCCGGCGCCGGAGAGCAGCGATGCTCTCTGCGGGAAACCGCCCGTCGCGGTCCACCAGGTCGGCCTGGGCCGCCACGGTCTCCTGGAGAACCGACTCGAGACCGGCACCGAGGAAGTCGGCGGCGTGCGGGCCGGCCCCGTGGACGTCGGCCCCGCGGGCACCGGCACGGTGGGCCGGAGCGGTGACTGTCATCAATTCCTCATCTCGTCATGCTGCTGGTGGGTCGGGGAACTGCGAGTAGGTCAGTCGCCCTTTGCGGCCGTCACCTCCACCGCTTCGAGCGGCCGGAGGGCCGGCCCCTGGAGGACGGCGCCGTCCACCCCGAAGCGAGATCCGTGGCAGGGGCACTCCCAGGTGGTTTCAGCCGCGTTGAAGGCCACCAGGCAGCCCAGGTGGGTGCAGCGGGCGGACACCGCATGGGCGGTGCCGCCCTCGTCCCGGTAGACGGCGCAGCGCCGCCCGTCCACCCGGACCACCGCACCGGAGCCGGGTGGGATGTCGGCCACCGACCCCACATGACTGGTCCGCAGCCGGTCACCGATGAAGTGACCGCCGACTTCGGCCTGTTGCTTCAGTAGGGCGGGAGCCCCGCGCAGCGTGCTCCACAGCCGTCGCGGGTCGTACAGCTCGGCCCATGGCGGCGGGTCGCCGCTGATCAGGCGGGTGAGCAGGCCCCCGGCCATGACACCGCCGCTCATGCCCCAGCCACCGAAGCCGGTGGCGACATAGGTGTGGCGGGCGCCCGGATGGAAGGGCCCGACGAGCGGGACCCTGTCGGTGGAGTCGTTGTCCTGGGCCGCCCAGTGATAGGCGGTGTCGCCCACCCCGAAATGCTCGTGCATCCAGGAATCCAGGCGGCGAAACCTCTCGCGTGGCTCTCCGGTACCGGGGGTGAAACTCTCGCCGGTGACGATGAGCAGCCGCCGGCCGTCACCGAGCGGGACGGTGCGCACCGACCGCTTGCCCTCTTCTTCGGTGATGTACATCCCGCCGGGATCCTGATCGGCAGGCAGCGGCGCCGCGACGGCGAGTTCACGACGCGGAGTCAGCCTGGCGAAGAGCAGCGCGCGGTCGAAGACGGGGTACTGCGTCGCCACCACCACATCGCGCGCCGTCACGCTGTGGCCGGACTCGGCTGTGACCTCGCAGGGGGAGCCCTCGGACAGTCCGGTGATCCTGGTCCGCTCGAAGACGAGCCCGCCGCGCGTCCGCAGATCCTCGGCGAGCGCGAGCAGGTACTTACGGGGATGGAACTGGGCCTGGCCGTCGACGCGTACCGCGCCGCTGACGGCGAACGGAAGATCGGTCTCGGTCACGTAGGCCGCCGAAAGGCCCGCGTCGGCGGCCGCCTTCGCCTCCGCCTGGAGCGCGGACGTCCCGCCCGGGTCAACGGCGTACGTGAAGGCGCTGAGGTGCTCCAGATCGCACTCGATGTTGAGTTCGGCGACGATCTCGGCAACCCGCTCCACGGCGCCCTGCTGGGAGCGGGCGTACAGGTGGGCCGCCTCCTGCCCCCGTGTCCGGCACAGCCGGTCGTACACCAGCGTGTGCAGCGAGGACAGCTTGGCGGTGGTGTAACCCGAGACCCCGGCCGCGATGCGGTCGGCCTCGAGGACGGCTACGCTCCGGCCCGTCCTGGCCAGCTCCCAGGCCGTGCTGAGTCCGGCGATCCCCCCACCCACCACGGCCACGTCGACATCGACGTGCCGGTCCAGGGCCGGGTAGGACGTGGCGTCGCTCGTCTTCATCCAGAACGAATCGGCGTGGCCCGGAAGTTGAAACGAATCCGTCATGAGCTGTTTCCTTCGTCGGAACGAGTGCCGGACGCGGCGGAGCCGTCGCACCGACCCGCACCCATGCCGTTCGGCCCAGGTGCATGAGGCTCCCCGACCACCTTGGTGTACGACGCCGCGGCCCCTCGCGGTCGCCTCGCCCGGATGCCACCGAATGGCGGATACCCCCGGCGCGATGGGGCACTCGTTTCGACGGCGGCTCGACAAACGGGCGGGCCCGCGATGAAGCCGACCAAAACGGGTATAAATCACCCAAAGAATGTCGTGGAGGCCGACGCTCACCGCAGGAGGGCCGAACGGGGCTCGGGGGACCGCGCACCATCCGACTGAGGAGCAGACGCAATGAAAGCACTGACCTGGCACGGCAAGCGCGATGTCCAGGTGGACACCGTGGACGATCCCAGGATCCAGGACCCCACCGACGTGGTGGTGAAGGTGACCACAACCGGGTTGTGCGGGTCCGACCTGCATCTCTACGAGGTGCTCGGGCCGTTCCTCGAAGCCGGCGACATCCTGGGCCATGAACCGATGGGCATCGTTGAGGAAGTGGGCCCCGACGTGACCACGCTGCGTCCGGGCGACCGCGTGGTGATCCCCTTCAACGTGTCGTGCGGCACCTGCTTCATGTGTGAGCACGGACTGCAGTCACAGTGCGAAACGACCCAGGTGCACGAGCACGGCAGTGGCGCGTCGTTGTTCGGCTACACCAAGCTGTACGGCCAAGTGCCGGGCGGACAGGCCGAGTACCTGCGGGTGCCCTTCGGGAACACGCTGCCCATCGCCGTTCCGCCCGGCCCGCCGGACGAGCGCTTCGTCTACCTTTCCGATGTGCTGCCGACCGCCTGGCAGGCGGTCGAGTACGCGGCGATTCCGCCCGGCGGCAGCGTCGCCGTGCTCGGGCTCGGGCCCATCGGGGATATGAGCACTCGCATCGCGGCACATCGCGGCGCCGGCCTGGTCATCGGCATCGACCTGGTACCGGAGCGGCTCGCCCGGGCCGAGGCGCGAGGTGTCCACACGCTCGACCTCAACGAGCACGGCAAGGACATCGCGCAGGTGGTCCGTGACCTCACCGACGGTCGCGGACCGGACGCGGTCATCGACGCGGTCGGCATGGAAGCACACGGCGCTCCGGCGGCCAAAGGGGCTCAGCAGATGACCACGGTGCTGCCCGGCAGCGTCGCCGCGAAGATGATGCGGCGCTTCGGTGTCGACCGGCTGGCCGCCCTGCAGCTGGCGATCGAACTCGTCCGCCGGGGCGGGACCATATCGCTCTCCGGCGTCTACGGCGGCATGACCGACCCGATGCCGCTGCTGACCATGTTCGACAAGCAGATTCAGCTGCGGATGGGCCAGGCCAACGTATGGCACTGGGTGGACGATCTTCTGCCGCTCCTCACCGATGAGGATCCTCTCGGCGTCGACGACTTCGCGACTCACCGCCTGCCGCTGAACGAGGCTCCGCACGCGTACGAGATGTTCCAGAAGAAGCAGGACGGCGCGGTGAAGGTGCTGTTCACGCCCTGACCGAAACCCGCGCCGGCCGAGCCCACGCCCTGACCGAGCCGACATCGCAGGAGGCGGGCCGCATGCCCACCAGCACCGGGCGGGACGCGCCGTCGAGCGCCGCGGACTATCTCCCCTCACGGGGCGGTCTCCCGGCGCTGCGGCGTGCCGCAGCCGACTGCCAGGGGTGCGCGCTCTTCGAGGGCGCCACCCGGACGGTGTTCGGCTCGGGAACCAGGACGGCACGCATCGTGCTGGTGGGGGAACAGCCGGGTGATCAGGAGGACAGGAGCGGTGAGCCCTTCGTGGGGCCTGCCGGACGGCTGCTGCGCAAGGCGCTCGCCGAGGCCGGGATCGAGGAAGACGACGCCTACTTCACGAACGCGGTCAAGCACTTCAAGTTCGCTCAGTCCGCGCCGGGCAAGCGCCGTATCCACAAACCACCGAGCCTGCACGAGATGACGGCGTGTCGCCCGTGGCTGTCCGCCGAACTGAAAGTCATCGATCCCGAACTGGTGGTGGCTCTCGGGGCCACCGCGGGCAAAGCCCTGTTGGGTGGTTCCTTCCGGGTGAACGAGCAGCGTGGCCTGCTCCTGCCGGTGCCTTCCTGGGAGGAGCTGGGCCACAGTGCCCGAGCGGACGCCTCAGTCACCAGGGACGGCGCGCACCGTCTGGTCGCTACGGTGCACCCGTCGGCCGTGCTCAGGGCCACGGACCGTCAGGGCGCCTACGGCGGGTTGGTGTCCGACCTCCGGGTGGCCGCCGACGCCCTGAAATGAAGGCCTGCGCGGCAATGCAGGCCTGCGCGGGAAAGGTTTACGCGGCCCGCTGGTTGTAAGCCTTGGCGGCACGGTCGTTGAGTGCGCTGCCCCAGGCGCGGAGCTTCCGCGCCACCGGGTGGGAGGGGGGCTCGACCGCAGCGCCTTCGCGAAGGGCACCGCCGTCGCCTTCCGCGGCGGGCAGCGCCCTGGCCGACAGGGCGGTGAGCCGGGTGGTGAGCGCCGGCGCCACGCCGTGAGCGAAGCCCGCCGCCCGGGCCGCAGGCGTGAGGACGATACGCGTCCGCCGCCGCTGCACACCCCGGACGATGGCCTTCGCCGCGCGGCCGGCATCCATCGAGACCAACGGCGTGCCCGCCAGTGCCGAGAACCAGGCGAACTCCTGCTGCTGGGGGCCGCCGAACTCGGCGTGCAGATGCGAACCCGTACGCATCAGCCCCGGGTGAACGGCCGTGACGGTGACGCCGTCGGGAGCGGCTTCGGCGTAAAGACCTTCCGCCAGTGCACCCACGGCCGACTTGGCGCAGGAGTACGGGAGCAGATGCGGTACCCCGAGCAGACCGCCGACCGAACCGATCAGGGCGAGCCGGCCGCCCGCCCGGCTCCGGCGCAGATGCGGCAGCGCCTCCAGCGATGTGTGCAGCGCGCCGTGGAAGATCGTGTCCATCGCGGCATCGAACTCGTCGGCGCCGATGGACTTCACCGGCGCCACCTGAATGATCCCCGCATTGGCGATGACGACGTCGATGCCTCCGCAGTCCTGAGCCGTGGCGTCGAACATCTCCCGGACCGCCTCCCGGTCGCGCACGTCGCACACAGCAGTGCGAATGTGCGCCCCGGGCCGCTGGTGGAGGAGTTCATCCGCCCGCTTCAGCTCCTCGCCGTCCCGGGCCACTATCGTCACCGTGCAGTTCTGCGCAGCCAGTTGGCGGGCCATGAGCAGCCCCAGGCCCCGTGAGCCGCCGGTGACCACGGCTGACAGGCCTGACATGGACGGCGGAGCGGTCAGAGGTGACATCGGGTGCCTCCTTGGATGTGCCTGAAATGGGTAGGGTGCAAGAGCGGCCGGCAGGACATGAGCGCCCAGTGGCGAGATGCGGCTGCTTCCCGAGTGACCGGCTGCCGGGTGAGAAAACATCTGTGGACGCCCTGCTGAGGAGCGCGATGCGAGCCGTTGACGAAGCCCTGGCCACCCCCGTTCGCCTGACGCAGTACGCGCACGGTGGGGGGTGTGCCTGCAAGATCCCGCCGGGCGAACTCGAGGAGATCGTCGCGGGCCTGACACACGCCCCGCCGTCCGCCCGCCACGCCTCCCGGCTCGTCGTCGGCATGGAGACCGGTGATGACGCGGCCGTGGTGGCGCTGCCCGGCCCGGGGCCGGGCGGGACCGCGGTCGTGGTCACCGCCGACTTCTTCACGCCGGTGGTGGACGATCCGTACGACTGGGGGCGGATCGCCGCGGCGAACGCGCTGTCCGACGTGTACGCCATGGGCGGGCAGCCGGTCGTGGCGGTCAACTTGTTGGCCTGGCCGCGCGAGGTGCTTCCTTTCGAGCTCGCCAGGGAGGTGCTGCGGGGCGGGCTGGACATCGCCTCGGAGGCGGGATGCCACATGGGAGGCGGTCACAGCGTCGACGATGTGGAGCCCAAGTACGGCATGGCGGTGACAGGCATCGCGGATCCGGCCCGGCTGCTGCGCAACGACACCGGGGCTCCCGGAACCCCTTTGTCGCTGAGCAAGCCACTCGGTCTCGGGGTGCTCAACAACCGGCACAAGGCCACCGGCGAACGGTTCGAACAGGCGGTGTCGACCATGGTGGCCCTCAACCGGGGAGCGGCGGAGGCCGCTGTCGGCGCAGGTGCCACCTGCGCCACCGATGTGACGGGCTTCGGGCTTCTCGGCCATCTGTACAAAATGGCCCGCGCCTCAGGCGTGACCGCGGTGATCGACGCGGCCGCCGTGCCCTATCTGGACGGCGCCCGTGCAGCCGTCCGGGACGGTTACGTCAGCGGCGGCACCCGGCGCAACCTGGAGTGGGTCGCCCCGCACTGCGATTTCGGCGACGCCGACGAGGAGACCCGGCTCCTGCTGGCCGACGCGCAGACCTCCGGCGGGCTGCTCATCGCCGGTGAGATTCCCGGAGCGCCCGTGGTGGGTGAGCTGGTGGCCCGCCGGGAGGACACCCTCGTCATCCGCGGATGACCGGCGTGCGAGCGGAATCAGCCACGGCAGGTATGCCGGAGGCGCCGGGCGGGGAAGGCGCCCTCTATGAAACTTGGACTGCCGGACGGAATCAGGGCCTGTCTGTTCGATCTCGATGGAGTCATCACCAAGACGGCGGTCGTGCACGCAGCCGCGTGGAAGGAAATGTTCGACGCCTTCCTCCGTGAGCGTGGCGGCCCCGGCTTCCGTCCGTTCGACCCGGTGGCGGATTACGACGAATACGTCGACGGACGCCCCCGCGCCGACGGCGTGCGGACGTTTCTCGCCTCCCGCGGTATCTCGCTCCCCGAGGGAAGCCCGGACGACCCGCCGGAAGACAACACCGTGGGGGGCCTCGGCCGCCGCAAGAACATCCTGGTACTGGACAAGATCCGCACCCAGGGGGTCGAGGCCTACCCGGGATCCCTGAAGTACCTGGAAGCCATCAGGGCCAAGGGCCTGCGCACGGCCGTCGTCTCGTCCAGCACGAACTGCCGCGACATCCTGAAGTCGATCGGCGCACAGTCTCTCTTCGAGGTGCGGATCGACGGGGTGGTCGCGGCCGAGCGGAAAATCCCCGGCAAGCCCCGGCCCGACACGTTCCTGGAAGCAGCCCGTGAGCTCCGGGTGGCGCCCGCCGAAGCCGCGGTCTTCGAGGACGCGCTCGCAGGCATGGACGCCGGCAAGGCCGGCCACTTCGGCTACGTCGTGGGGGTGGACCGGGTGGGCCAGGCCGACGCCCTGCGCGCCCACGGAGCCGATCGGGTCGTGGAAGACCTCGCCGAGCTGGAGGGCCACTCGTGATCAGCCATTCCTTCTACACGGTCGAAGCCTGGGCGCTGCGCGAGAGTGCGCTCAGCCTTGACGTGCTCCCCCAGAGCGAGTCGGTCTTCGCCCTGTCGAACGGCCATATCGGCTGGCGGGGAAACCTCGACGAGGGGGAGCCGTTCGGCCTGCCCGGTACCTATCTGAACGGTGTGCACGAGCTGCACCCGTTGCCCTACGCGGAGGCCGGCTACGGCTATCCGGAGTCCGGCCAGACGGCCATCAACGTCACCAATGGCAAGATCATCAGGCTGCTGGTCAACGACGAACCGTTCGATCTCCGCTACGGCAAGCTGCACTCCCACGAGCGGGTACTCGACCTGCGCAGCGGGCTGTTGCGCAGGACCTGCGAGTGGACATCACCGGCCGGCGGGACGGTGCGGGTGCGCTCGACCCGGCTGGTCTCCTTCACCCAGCGGGCCATCGCCGCGGTGGCCTACGAGGTCGAGCCGGTGGACGCCGAAGTACGCGTCGTCGTGCAGTCCGAGCTGGTGGCCAACGAGCAGTTGCCGCAAACCACCAAGGACCCACGCGTCGCGGCCGGTCTGGAATCACCGCTCATTGCGGAGGAGGACGTGGCCTCCGGTATGCGTCTGCGGCTGGTGCACCGTACCTCTCGCAGCGGGCTCCGCGTCGCGACAGCGGCGGACCACGTGATCCACGGTCCCGAACCCACCCGGACGAGCTGTGAGAGCAGCGGTGATGTCAGCCGGCTGACCGTCACCTCGGTGCTCGCACCCGGTGAATGCCTGCGGATCGAGAAGATGATCTCCTACGGATGGTCAGGGGTCCGTTCGCTCCCCGCGCTGCGCGATCAGGTCGACGCCGCGCTGGCCGGAGCGCGGAGTACCGGCTGGGAAGGTCTGGCCCACGAGCAGCGCCGCTATCTCGACGAGTTCTGGGCCGGCGCGGATGTGGAGGTGGAGGGCGACGGCGAGATCCAGCAAGCGGTCCGGTTCGCGCTCTTCCACGTCCTGCAGGCCGGGGCGCGCGCCGAGAAGCGTGCGATTCCCGCTAAGGGACTCACGGGATCCGGGTATGACGGCCACTCCTTCTGGGACACCGAGGCCTTCGTGCTGCCTCTGCTGACCTACACCTCACCGCACGCGGTGCAGGAGGCGCTGCGCTGGCGCCACGAAACCCTCCCGGCCGCCCGCGACCGCGCGACTCAGTTGGGGCTGGCCGGTGCGGCTTTCCCGTGGCGCACCATCGACGGCGCCGAGTGCTCGGCGTACTGGCCGGCCGGTACCGCGGCATTCCATGTGAACGCCGACATCGCCGACGCCGTCGTACGGTACGTGTCCGCCACCGGCGACACGGAGTTCGAGAGCGAAGTCGGTGTGGACATCCTGGTGGAGACCGCACGCCTGTGGAGCTCACTCGGACACCATGACCACCACGGCCGCTTCCACATCGACGGGGTCACTGGCCCCGACGAGTACAGCGCGGTCATGGACGACAACACGTACACGAACCTGATGGCCCAGGCCAACCTGCACGCCGCCGCGGACGCGGTGGAGCGGCACCCGCAGAAAGCGGCGTCGCACGGGGTCGACGACGAGGAGAGCGCCGCCTGGCGGGACGCGGCAGAGGCCATGTGGGTGCCGTACAACAAGGAACTGGGCGTGCACGAACAGCACTCCGGCTTCACCGGCCACCAAGCCTGGGACTTCGCCGGCACAGGCCCCGACCAGTATCCGCTGATGCTCCATTTCCCGTACTTCGACCTGTACCGCAGGCAGGTCGTCAAACAGGCCGACCTGGTGCTGGCCATGTACATGCGCGGTGACTACTTCGGAGCGGAACAGAAGGCTCGCAATTTCGACTACTACGAACCGCTGACCGTCCGGGATTCCTCGCTGTCGGCCTGCTGCCAGGCGGTCATCGCCGCCGAGGTCGGCCATCTGCACCTTGCTTACGACTATCTGGTCGAAGCGGCTCTGATGGACCTGGAAGACCTGGAGAACAACACCCGCGACGGGCTGCACATCGCCTCGCTGGCCGGCACCTGGATGGCTCTGGTCGCGGGCTTCGGCGGCATGCGCCACCGCGGCGGGTCACTGGAGTTCGCGCCGAGGCTGCCGGAGAAGTTCAGCCGCCTCGCGTTCAAGCTCAAGGTCATGGGGCGGTGCCTGCAGGTGGAGGTCAAGCGGTCCGACGTCACCTACACGCTGCTCGAGGGAGAATCACTGACAATGCGGCACCACGGCGAACTGTTCACCGTCCCGCGCGGCACATCCGAGATCCGTCGCATTCCGCGTCTCGCACCACGGCCCGCACCGCGGCAACCTCAGGGCCGGGAGCCGAACCGGAGCTCCTGACCGACTCCCGCTGCTCTCCGGTGCATGAGGCGGGCCCGCCGCTCGGCGGCCGCCCGGCCGGCGGGGGAGAGGCACCAGGACCACCACGCGTCCAGTACGGCGGGCGACCCGTCACCGGCGGCAACGAGGGCCGGCCACCGCAACGCGCGCGCCTGCGCCGACACCTTGGCCCCACCGTGCACGGGGTCGACCGCGATGACCGGTGTCCCCGCGCGCAAGGACAGCACCAGGCCGTGCAGGCGGGTGGTGAGGACGAGGTCGAACTTTTCGGCCAGCGCCATGAACTGTTCAGCGGTCGCACAGTGCCGCCAGTCGTCGATGGCCAGCCGGGTGTCCGCTTCCACCCGGGCGCAGTCCTGCCGACCGACCCAGCCGGTGAGACGCTCGTTGACGTCCGCGTGACGCCGCAGCGCGCCGTACTCGCCCTGTCCGCCTGTCAGCAGGACGCCGACCACCGGCGGCCGCCGGCCGAGCGGCGCCGTCGCGGACATGTCCAGCCGCGGCCCGCCGGGCACGCCGTCCCGCGCCACCACATGGTCGAACGCCGTGACGGCGGGGTCCCGGCGATCGACGACCGTCACATCGACGGCGAGCCGCCTGCACCGCTCGAAGCGGCGGTGCAGCGCGAGAAGCTGATCGCCGTGCGCAGGACCGCAGACGAAGAGCAGCCGGCCGTAGGACGCCGGATCGGCGTCCTCCAACGTCAGCGCGCCCGGCCGGAAACCGGGGCTCCACGCGGTGTCGTGCGCGACACCCGCTTGGTCCAGCGCCAGCGACATCCGTTGCTGGGCCATGAGATCACCGACGGTGACCTCACCGTCGAGAAAGCTGAACCAGCCGGTCAGCAGGAGACGACCGGTGTCGTACGGCGGCGTACGGAGGGTCTCCAGTACGTCGAGTGCGGGGTCGCGCATGCGCCATTCCTTTCCGGGGGACGTCCGTCGTGGCGAGGTTCCGGTGGTTCGGGTACCCCACTGCACCGAGACATCCGGAGCTGCACAAAAAGCTTCGACGTGTGAAAGTGACTGACAAGGGAACTCCACTCTCTGTCGTCGTTGTGGCCCGAAAGGGTCACCGTGAGCGACTCGGCCAGGACCGGCGGATATCCGTTCCCGTCTCCGTTCGGTCGCCGGCACCCCCGGAGTGCACCCGCGGGCGCACCGCCAACCTCACCATCAATGGACGGAGGGCCCCGTTATGACATCGACCACCACCCACGCCCCGTGGCGACGGGCCGCGGTGACGGGCGGGGCCGGGTTTCTCGGCTCACATCTCTGTGAGCGGCTGTTGGATTCGAATGTCGAAGTTGACTGCGTGGACAACCTGCTCTCCGGATCGGCCGGAAACGTACAGCACCTCGCCGATCGGCCGGGCTTCCGGTTCCTCGAATGCGATGTCTCGTCGCCGGACACTGTCGCGATGCTCGACGGGCCGTACGACCTCGTCCTGCACTTCGCCTGTCCCGCCTCACCGGCCGACTACTTGCGCTGGCCGCTGGAAACGCTGGACGTCGGGAGTATCGGCACGCGCAACATGCTGGCCGTGGCGCACCGCCACGGCGCACGCTTCCTGCTCGCCTCCACCTCGGAGGTGTACGGCGACCCCTTGGTGCACCCGCAGCGCGAGGACTACTGGGGCAACGTCAATCCGGTGGGTCCGCGCAGCGTGTACGACGAGTCCAAGCGGTTCTCCGAGGCGCTCGTCACCGCCCACGCCGGGACCAGGGGAACCGACGCGGGCATCGTCAGAATGTTCAACACCTACGGCCCGCGGATGCGCGCGCACGACGGCCGCGCGGTGCCCACTTTCGTCAGCCAGGCACTGGCCGGCGAGCCGCTCACCGTCGCCGGCGACGGAAGCCAGACCCGTTCGCTCTGCTACGTCGACGACACCGTCGAAGGCGTACTGCTGGTGGCGGCCAGTCACTCGGTCCGCCCGGTCAACATCGGCGGAGGCGACGAAGTCACCATGCTGGACCTTGCCCGCCGGGTGGTGGCGGTCACCGGGTCGCACTCCCGCATCGAGTTCATCGAACGCCCGACGGACGATCCCGCGCGGCGCCGTCCGGACACCACGCTGGCACGCGAACTGCTGGGCTGGGAACCCACCGTGCCGTGGGAGGACGGCATCAAACGGACCATCGCCCACTTCGCCTCGCTGACCGAACATCCGGCTCTGCAGTCCTGACGGAGGCCAACGCATGCGTGTCCTTGGTGTCAACGCTCTCTTCCACGATCCCGCCGCTGCTCTGATCATCGACGGGCGGATCGTGGCGGCGGCTGAGGAGGAGCGCTTCAGCCGCCGCAAGCACGGCAAGCGGCCGATCCCGTTCTCCGCGTGGGAACTGCCCGAACTCTCCGCCCGCTGGTGCCTGGAGCAGGCCGGACTCACCCCCGCGGATCTGGACGCGGTGGCCTACTCCTACGACCCGACGCTCGCCCGCCCCGCCGACCAGATGGGCCTCAACGACCCGTGGGACCACCTGCGTCAGGACTACGCCCGGCGGGCACCGGATTTCCTTGCCGAAGCGCTGCCCGGGCTGGCTCCGGAGAAGGTGCGCTTCGTGGCCCACCACGTGGCCCATGCGGCATCGGCAGGCCAGGCGTCCCCGCACCCCGACTGCGCGGTGCTGGTCCTGGACGGCCGCGGCGAATGCGGCTCCCACCTGGCCGGACGTTACTCCGACCGGGAACTGACCGTACTCAGCACCCAGAGCCTGCCCGACTCCGTCGGCCTGTTCTACGAGGACCTGACCCAGCATCTCGGGTTCCTGCGCAGCAGCGACGAGTTCAAGGTCATGGCACTGGCCTCGTACGGCACCCCGCGCTACAAAAAGCAGCTGGCCGAGCTGGTGCACGCCGACGGCAACGGCGGCTTCCGGGCCGCGCCCGTTCCGTGGGCCTCACTGGTCCCGCCGAGGGACCCGGGAAGCCCCTGGACCCAGGACCACGCCGACCTGGCGGCCAGCGCCCAGTCGTGCCTCGAAGACGTCATCCTCGACCTGGCGCGCTGGCTGCACGCGCGGACCGGCGAAGACGTACTCACCCTGGCCGGCGGAGTCGCGCTGAACTGCGTGGCCAACACCAGGCTCTACCGCGACAGCCCCTTCGAGCACATCTGGGTACAGCCCGCGGCAGGCGACGCCGGCACCGCGCTGGGCGCCGCCCTGCACGTCGCCAACGAGAAGGAACCCGTGCAGGCGATGCCGACCGCGGCCCTCGGACGCGGCTGGAGCGACGAGGAGTTGCGAGGCTGGCTGGAGCGCGCCGCGATCCCCTACGAGGAGCCCGACGACATCGCGGAAACCGTCGCGGAGGAACTGAGCAGGGACGGGGTGGTGGCCTGGTTCCAGGGACGCAGCGAATTCGGCCCCCGGGCGCTCGGCCACCGCTCGCTGCTGGCCCACCCCGGCAGGGCGGAGAACCTGGAACGCCTCAACGCGGTCAAGGGACGTGAGGAGTTCCGCCCGGTCGCCCCCATGGTGCGCGCCGAACGGGCGTCGGAACTCTTCGAAGGTCCGCTCCCCAGCCCCTACATGCTCTTCGTCCATCACGTGGCCGAAGAATGGCGCACGCGCATCCCCGCTGTGGTCCACGTGGACGGCACCGCACGGATCCAGACGGTGGACAGCGCCACCGAACCCCTCGTGGCACGCATGCTCAGCGCCTTCGAGCGGCGCACCGGTCTGCCCGTCGTCGTCAACACCAGTCTGAACACCGCGGGACGGCCCATGGTCGACGACCCGCGCGATGCCCTGGAGTGTTTCGGATCGGCGCCCGTCGACCTGCTGGCACTCGGACCCTTCGCCGTGCGACGAGGGAAGGTGTTCTCTTGACGGCCGACGACACGTACGCCGTGGTGATCCCGACCATCGGTCGCGCCTGCCTGGCCGACTGTCTGCGCGCGCTGGCCGCCACCGAGGGGCCCGCGCCGGTGGAGGTGGTGGTCGTCGACGACCGCCCGGACCCGGCCGGCGCGTTGTCGACGGCCGCTGCCGGCGTTCTGCACGACCGGGTCCGTGTCCTCGCAACCGGGGGTCGCGGCCCGGCGGCCGCACGTAACGCCGGGTGGCGAGCCACCGGAGCTCCCTGGGTCGTGTTTCTCGACGACGACGTACGGGTGTACCCCGACTGGGCTGCCCGGCTCCGCGACGACCTGGCGGCGGCCGGCGCCCGTATGGGCGGCGTGCAGGGCCGGCTACGGGTACCGCTGCCCGAAGACCGCAGGCCGACCGACTGGGAGCGGGGAACGGCAGGGCTCGAGCAGGCGGCCTGGGCCACGGCCGATATGGCCTACCGGACGGCCGCGTTGAAGGAAGTCGGTGGATTCGACGAGCGGTTCGTACGGGCGTTCCGGGAGGACGCGGACATCGCGCTGCGCGTCATGGCTGCCGACTGGTCGCTGCAGGTCGGCGAACGTCTCACCTGCCACCCGGTCCGCTCCGCGGACCCCTGGGTGTCCGTACGTGCGCAGCGCGGGAACGCCGACGACGCCCTGATGAGCCATCTGCACGGCCGCGACTGGTGGCACCGTGCCGAAGCCCCCCGCGGCCGGTTGCCCCAGCATCTCGTGGTGACCGCCGCGGTGCTGGCCGCACCCGCCCTTGCGGCGGTCGGCCGCCGCCACGCCGCGGCGGCCGCGGCGGCGCTCTGGGCCCTGGGCACCGCCGAGTTCGCCCACGCCCGGATCGCGCCGGGACCGCGTACCGCGCGGGAGGTCGCCACCATGGTCGCCACCAGCGCCGTCATCCCGCCGCTTGCCGTCCGGCACTGGCTCTCCGGACTGATCCGGCACCGTGGTGCAACTCCCGTGCGGGGTGTGACATGACCGGCGCACCGAGTCGGCGGCGCCCGGTGGCCGCGGTGCTGTTCGACCGTGACGGCACGCTGATCGAGGACGTGCCGTACAACGGAGACCCCGCCCTGGTGCGGCTCATGCCCGGCGCCCGGGAAGCCGTCGCACTGCTGCGGGCCGGGGGCGTCGCGACGGGCGTGGTCAGCAACCAGTCCGGCATCGGCCGCGGCCTGCTCACCGAGGAACAGGTCCACCGCGTCAACGAACAGGTGGACAAGCTCCTCGGTCCGCTCGGCACCTGGGTGTTCTGCCCGCACGGTCCCGACGACGGCTGCCACTGCCGCAAACCCGCACCCGGGCTGATAGTCGAGGCCGCCCGGCGGCTCGGTGTGGCACCCGAGGACTGTGCCGTGGTGGGCGACATCGAGGCGGACATGGCGGCCGCGCGCGCGGCCGGGGCGCACGCGGTGCTCGTCCCGAACGCGGCGACACTGCCCGCAGAGATCGCATCGGAACCCCGCACGGCGCCCGACGTCCTCACCGCGGTGCGCGAACTGCTGGAGGAGAAGGGGGAGAAGCCGTGAAAGCCCTCGTCGTCCGCCTGGACAGCTTCGGTGACGTCCTGCTCGCGGGGCCCGCGGTCCGGGCCGTCGCCGCCCGGGCGCGGCACGTGACCATGCTGTGCGGCCCGCGCGGCGAACCCGCGGCCCGGCTGCTGCCGGGCGTCGACGAGGTACTCGTCTGGGACGCCCCCTGGGAGGGCGTGAGCCCGCCGAGCGTCGACGAGGCGGACATCGAAGCCGTGGTGCGCAGGGTACGGGCGGCCGCCTACGACACCGCGCTCATCCTCACCTCCTTCCACCAGAGCCCGCTGCCGACCGCGCTCATGCTCCGGATGGCACAGGTGCCCCGGATCGGCGCCGACAGCGTGGACCATCCCGGCCGCCTCCTCGACGTACGCCACCGCCGGCTGCCCGGACGGCACGAGGCGGAAGCGGCACTCGACACCGCCGCCGCGATGGGCTTCGTACCCGCCGCCGGTGACGACGGCCGGCTGCGGGTGCTGCCCGCACCCGACACGGTCGGCCTCACCGGCAACGGGCCCTACGTCGTGGTGCACCCGGGAGCCAGCGCGCCCGCGCGCGCCTGGAGCCCGGACCGCTGCGCCGAGGCGGTGACCCTGCTGGCCGACGCGGGCTTTCGCGTCGTCGTCACCGGCGGTCCGCACGAGGCCGCGCTGACCCGCCGGGTCAGCGGCGACGTGGCACTCAACCTCGGCGGCAGGACCGACGCCAGGAAGCTGGCCGGCATTCTGCGCACGGCCGACGTGCTGGTCAGTGGGAACACCGGGCCCGCCCACTTGGCCGCCGCGGTCGGCACACCCGTCGTCTCACTCTTCTCCCCGGTGGTTCCGGCCGACCGCTGGGGACCGTACGGAGTGCGCAGCGTGCTGCTGGGCGACCAGCGGGCACCCTGCGCGGACAGCCGCGCCCGGCACTGCCCCGTCCCCGGGCATCCGTGTCTGAACGAGGTCACACCTCAGGACGTGGTGCGCGCTGTGCAGAAACTGCTCAAGGAGAGCGCATGAACGTCCTCATCTGGCATGTGCACGGTTCCTGGATCACCTCTTTCGTCCAGGGTCCGCACACCTATCTGGTTCCCGTCACCCCGGACCGCGGGCCGGACGGACTGGGGCGGGCCAGGACCTGGGACTGGCCGGAATCAGTACGGGAACTCACCCCGGAACAGCTCCGCGCAGCACCCATCGACCTGATGGTGCTGCAGCGTCCGCACGAAGTGAAGCTCGCCGAGTCCTGGACCGGCCGGCGCCCGGGCAGCGACGTGCCCGCCGTCTACGTCGAGCACAACAGCCCGCACGAAACCCCCGTGGAGACCCGGCACCCGCTGGCCGACCGGGACGACATCCCGATCGTGCACGTCACCCACTTCAACCGGCTGATGTGGGACAACGGCCGGGCGCCCACCACCGTCGTGGAACACGGCATCATCGATCCCGGGCGGCTGTGGACCGGCGAGAAGGAGCGCGCCGCGGTGGTCGTGAACGAGCCGGTACGCAGGGGGCGCACGACCGGCACCGACCTGTTGCCCCGCTTCGCCGAAATGACCCCGCTCGACGTCTTCGGCATGCGGACCGAGCAACTGGCCGACCACCTGGGCCTGTCGGCCGAGCGATGCCGTACCCGGGACCTTCCCCAGGCCCAGCTCCACCCGGCGATGGCCGGTTGCCGGCTCTACCTCCACCCCATCCGCTGGACGTCACTGGGGCTGTCGCTGCTCGAGGCGATGTTCCTCGGCATGCCGGTCGTGGCACTGGACACCACGGAAATCCGGGAAGCGGTTCCTGACGGAGTGGGAGTCGTCTCCAATCGGTTCGACGTCCTCGAAAAGGGCGTGCGGGAACTTCTCGCGGATCACGGACATGCCAAACGCATGGGGGAGGGTGCCAGAGCCGCCGCGCAAGCACGCTACGGGGTGCGGCGCTTCCTGGACGACTGGGAACACCTGATGAAAGAGGTCACGCGATGAGGTACGCCCATTCCACTCCCCGCGTCGCCATGGTCTCCGAGCACGCCAGCCCGCTGGCCGCGCTCGGCGGCCCCGACGCGGGTGGCCAGAACGTCTACGTCGCGCAGCTCGCCGGGCATCTCGCCCGACGCGGCCACGAGGTCACCGTGTACACCCGCCGCGACGACCCCGACCTGCCGGCTCAGGTCACCACCCCCGACGGCGTGAAGGTGGTCCACGTGCCCGCCGGGCCGCCCGCCCCCGTACCGAAGGACGAACTGCCGGTCCATATGCCGGTGTTCGGTGACTTCCTCGGCCGGTGCTGGAGCACCGATCCACCCGACGTGGTGCACGCACACTTCTGGATGTCCGGCATGGCCGCCCTGGCGGGCGCCCGGGGCCTCGGTATCCCCGTCGTGCAGACGTACCACGCCCTGGGGACGGTGAAGAAGAGGTACCAGGGCGCCGAGGACACCAGTCCCGCCGAACGCATCGGCATCGAGGCGAGCATCGGCCGCGACTGCCGGCGCGTGCTGGCCACCTGCGCGGACGAGGTGTCGGAGCTGACCGCCATGGGGGTGCCACGCCACCACATCTCGGTCGTTCCCTGTGGCGTGGACACCACGCACTTCACACCCGTCGGCGACGCGGCGCGGGACCCGCGGGCACCGCGACGCCTGGTGGCCGTCGGCCGTCTCGTCCCGCGCAAGGGATTCGACCGCGCCATCCGCGCCCTGGCCGAGGTGCCGGACGCCGAACTGCTCATCGCCGGCGGCCCCGAGGCGGCCCTGCTCTTCGCCGACCCGGAGGCCGAGCGGCTCAGCCAGATCGCGCAGGAGTGCGGTGTGGCGGACCGGGTGCGGCTGCTCGGCGGGATACCTCCGGCGGAGATGCCCGCGCTGATGTCCAGCGCGGATCTGGTCCTGTCGATTCCCCGCTACGAGCCGTTCGGCATCGTGCCGATCGAAGCCATGGCCTGCTGCGCCCCGGTGGTGGCCACCGCGGTCGGCGGCCACCTCGACACCGTCGTGGACCAGGTGACCGGGGCGCTGGTGCCCCCTCGCGACGACGGGAAACTGAGCGGAGTCATCCGCTCGCTTCTCGACGACCCCGAGCGTCTCGCACGCTACGGCGCGGCCGGCCGCCAACGGGTGCTGAGCCGCTACACCTGGGACCGGGTGGCGGACGGCGTCGCCCGCGTCTACGACGGCGTCACCGCGGTTCCCTCACTCTCGGAGGCCACGCGATGAAACTCGTCACCACCGGTCAGCACTGCGACGACCTGATGGACGCGCTTACCGAGTTCCGTGAGTCCTGCCCGACCGTCCAGCGATGGGGCGCCCAACTGGCCGGCCGCCTCGGCGGCGGCGCCAGACTGCTCGTCGCCGGCAACGGCGGCAGCGCGGCGCAGGCGCAACACCTGACGGCCGAACTGGTCGGCCGTTACCGCGAGGACCGCCCGCCGTTCTCCGCACTGGCGCTGCACGCCGACACCTCGTCCACCACCGCCATCGCCAACGACTACGGCGTACAGGAGGTGTTCGCCCGGCAGACCTGCGCCCACGGCCGGCCGGGCGACGTCCTGATGCTGCTGTCGACCAGCGGCGCGAGCGCCAACCTGCTGTCCGCGGCCACCGAAGCACACCGCATCGGCATGCGGGTGTGGGCCATGACCGGGCCGGCGCCCAATCCGCTGGAAGCGGTGAGCGACGAGGCGCTGTGCGTCAACGCGCCGGTGTCGGCCACCGTCCAGGAACTGCACCTGGTCGCCGTACACATGGTCTGCGAGGCGTTCGACCGGGCGATCGAGGAGAACACGGCAGCCGCTGAGCGGCGTACCGCCGGCGAGCACCGCACGCGGAAGGAGGACAGCGCATGAACCGCCCCACGCCCCTGCTCGTGGTCGGAGACGCGCTGCTCGACCACGACCTGACCGGTCGGGCCGAACGACTGGCGCCCGACGCGCCGGTCCCCGTCGTCAGCGATGCCCGCCTGGTCGCCAGGCCGGGCGGGGCTGCCCTGGCGGCCTGCCTGGCCGCCGCGGAGGGCCGAAACGTCACCCTGATCACGGCCCTCGGCGACGACGAATCCAGCAGCACCCTGCGACGGCTGCTGAAGGGCCGCGTACGCCTGGTGGAGTTGCCGCTCTCCGGTGAACTGCCCTGCAAGACGCGCATCATGGCGCAGGGCCGGGCGCTGCTCAGGCTGGACGACGGTGAGGGGCGGGCCACCGCAGCGACGGACGAGGCACGCTCCGCGGTCGCGGCGGCCCGCGGGATTCTCGTCGCCGACTACGGCCGCGGCACCGCCGACGTACTGCGCGAGGCCCTGGTGGGAGCCGCCGCACGGGTACCCGTCGTGTGGGACCCGCATCCGCGGGGCGGACCGCCGGCACGAGGGGTGCGGCTGGCCACTCCCGCCGCGGCCGAGGCGCGCGCGTTCGCCGGCAACGGTCGTCCGGCACAGGACACACCGCGTACCGCGGCGGACGACCCGGGAAGAGAGCTGCGCAGCGCAGCCGCCGACGCCCGGTCCCTGGTCCGGTCCTGGGGGGTCACCTCCGTGGCGGTGACGCTCGGCGAGCGCGGCGCTCTGCTGTCGCACGGTGAAGCGCCCCTGCTGGTGCCCACCCCATGGCAGGCCGAGGGCGATGCCTGCGGTGCGGGCGACTGCTTCGCGGCCACCGCCGCAGGGCTGCTGGCCGATGACGTGCTGCCGGAGACGGCCGTGCAGGGCGCTGTCCGGGCCGCCACACAGTACGTGGCCAACGGCGGTGCCCGCGCCCTGGTCATCGAAGAAGCATCCACGAGTCCGGAGCCGGCCGGCAGCGAACAGGCGGCCGACGGTTCCGATGTGGCGGCGCGGGTCCGTGCCACCGGAGGGACCGTCGTCGCGGCGGGCGGCTGCTTCGACCTGCTGCACGCCGGCCATGTCGCGCTGCTGCAGGCAGCCAGGAGGACCGGCGACTGCCTCATCGTCTGCGTCAACTCCGACGCGTCCGTGCGACGGCGCAAAGGAAGCGGGCGGCCCCTGGTGCCCGCCGCCGACCGGGTCCGGGTGCTGCGGGCACTGGAGTGCGTCGATGCGGTGGTCGTCTTCGACGAGGACACCCCTGAACGGCTGCTGCGCGGACTGCGTCCGCACATCTGGGTCAAGGGCGGGGACTACGCCCTGGGCCAGTTGCCGGAAACGGCGCTGGTGGAGAGCTGGGGCGGCCAGGTCATGCTGCTGCCCTACCTCGACGGACGCTCCACCACCGAGCTCGCCGAACGGGCGGCGCTGGCGCCGGGAGCCGCCCACGCGAACGCGAACCTCCGGAAGTGACGGCCCCGGTGACCTCCACGTCCCCCGACTCGCCCCTGACTTCGGCGTCCTCCGCTCCGGCGCGGCCCCGTCTGCTGGTGCTGCGTGCGCTGGGCCTGGGAGATCTGCTGGCCGGCGTGCCGGCGCTGCGCGGGCTGCGGCGGGCCTTTCCCGGGCACGAGATCGTCCTCGCCCTGCCTCCGGGACTGCGCGAGGCCGCCCTGGCCACCGGGACCATCGACACGGTGTTTCCGGCCGAGGCGCCCGGCCGCGGGGTGCCCTCCCTGCACCGGTGGCCGGGGCCCCCGCCGGACCTGGCCGTCGACCTGCACGGCAACGGCCCCGAGAGCCACGACGCGCTCGCCGAACTGCGCCCCCGCCGGTTGCTCTCGTACGCCAGGCCGGAGCCGGCACTGGACGCCCCGCCCCGCTGGCGCGACGACGAACACGAGCGGGCCCGCTGGTGCCGCTTCCTGGCCGCGTACGGCATCCCGGCCGACCCCGACGATGTGGCCCTGCCCCGCCCGGCCGGCCCCTCGGCCGCCCCCGGCGCCGTCGTGGTGCACCCCGGCGCCGACTCCGCGGCCCGGCGGTGGCCCGCCGACCGTTACGCCGACGTCGTCGGACGCCTTCGCGCGGACGGTCACCGGGTCGTGCTCACCGGCGGCCCCGGAGAGGACGAGCTCTGCACGTACCTCGCGGACCGAGCGGGGCTCGACCGCCGCGACGTGCTGTGCGGCGGCCTGCCGTTCGGCGAGTTGTCCGCGCTCGTCGCCGGGGCGGCGCTCTTTCTCAGCGGTGACACCGGCCCCGCGCATCTGGCGGTCGCCCACGGAACCCCGTCGGTCACGCTCTTCGGCCCCGTCGCACCGCATCTGTGGGGGCCGCCTCCCGACGATCGTCACGTGGCCCTCTGGCACCCCGGTCCGCCCGGCGATCCGCACGGGACCGAGCCGGACCCGCTGCTGTTGCAGATCACTGCGCACCAGGTCGTCGCAGCCGCGACGCGAACGGCCTCGCCGGGATTGTCCCCCGATGGCCTGGAGGCGGCCGGTCATGGCCGATGACACCGCGGACCGGTCCGCCCGGCCGGCCACCGACGACGCAGCGGCGAGCGCCCAACGGCCCGACAGCCGGATCACCGTCGCCGTCATCACGCGCAACCGCCGCGAGAGCGTGCTGCGTACCCTCGACCGGCTGGCCGCGCTCCCCGAGCGGCCCCCCGTCATCGTCGTGGACAACGATTCCAGTGACGCGACCGCTGCGGCCGTACGCTCGCATCCGGCGGGGGCACGTCTGCTGAGCCCGGGACAGAACACCGGGGCCCTCGGCCGGAACCTGGCGGTGCGGCAGGCCACCACGCGCTACGTCGCTTTCAGCGACGACGACTCGTGGTGGGAACCGGGCGCCCTGCGGGCCGCCGCGGACCTGCTGGACGGGCACCCGCGCCTCGGACTGCTGGCCGCACACACGCTCGTCGGTCCGGGCAACGCCGAGGACCCGCTGAACGCGCTGTTGGCCGACTCGCCCCTCCCCGGCGAGCCGGACCTTCCCGGTCGTCCGGTCCTGGGGTTCCTGGGATGCGCCGCCGTGGTCCGACGCCGCGCGTTCCTCGAGGCCGGCGGCTACCACCGGGTGCTGTTCTTCGGCGCGGAGGAGACCCTGCTGGCCTATGACCTCACCGCCTGTGGCTGGGGCGTGTCCTACGAGCCGTCCGTCATCGCCCATCATCACCCGGCCCCGGGTGAACGTCCCGGCCGCTCGCCCGTCGTGCGGCGCAACGCGCTGCTCACCGACTGGCTGCGGCGACCCCTGCCGGTGGCCTTCCGCCGTACGGCCGGGCTGACGGCTGATGCCGCCCGCCGGAAACCCGGCGCGGCGACCGCGCTGCGGGGAACACTCGTCAGGCTCCCGGCCGCCCTGAAACAACGCCGCCCGCTTCCCGTCCGTGTCGAGAACGCCGTGCGGCTGCTCGAACGGGAGACGGCCGAACGATGAGCGCGACAACGGAGGGAACAATGCAGCGAACCATGAAGGGCCCCATGGACACCCGGACCACGGTGGTCGTCATCACCAAGGACCGCTGCCAGGAGCTGCTCCGCACCCTGAAGTCGTTGCAAGCCCTGCCGGAACGGCCCCCGGTGATCGTCACGGACAACGGCTCGGCCGACGGCACGGCCGATGCCGTCGCGCGGAACTTCCCCGAGGTGCTGCTGCTGCGACCCGGCCGGAATCTCGGCGCCGTGGGACGCAACCTGGCAGTGAGCCGGGTGCGTACGCCCTACGTGGCCTTCTGCGACGACGACACCTGGTGGGACCCCGGGGCGCTGCGGGAAGCCGGAGACCTGCTGGACGAACGGCCACGGCTGGCGGCGGTCACCGCCAGGATCATCGTGGAGCCCGCGGGCGAAGAGGATCCCGTCGTCGCCGACATGCGGGATTCGCCGCTCTCCGGGCCGGACTGGCTGCCGGGCCCGGCTCTCGGATCGTTCCTGGCCGCCGCTACGGTGCTGCGGACCGACGCCTTCCGGGACGTCGGAGGGTTCCATCCCGGGCTGTGGTTCGGTGGCGAAGAAGAATTGCTCTCCACGGATCTGCTGCGACGCGGATGGTGGCTGAGCTATGTGGAAGGCCTGACCATCCACCATGCGGCGTCCACCGTGCGCGACAGCACGGCACGGCGCACCGTGGGACTTCGCAACACACTCTGGTACACCTGGCTGCGCCGCCCTCTGGTGCCGGCCCTGCGCCGTACCGGATACCTCCTGCGGACCGTGCCACGGGACGCGGCGTCCGTACGGGCCTTCGCCCGCGCGGCGGCCGGGCTGCCGTGGGTCCTCAGGCAGCGCGACCCGGTGCCCCCCGAGCTGGAAGCCCGACTGGCACTGCTTGAGCGGGCACAGCGGGTCTCCGTGGCGCGAAGGTACGTGGGCTGACCCCCGCAAGCTTGGCCTCAGCCGCCTCAGCCGCCTCAGCCGCCTCAGCCGCCTCAGCCGCCGAAACCGCCGCTGCCGAAGCCGCCTCCTTCGTCCTCGTCGTCTTCCCGCGGATCCTGGGACTCGCTTCGCTTGGACCCGGTCGTCCCGAAGTCCTTGAGCTCGTGCGGGAGAAGGCGTTCCTTGCCCCGGGGCACTTCGTCCGGTTCCCGGTACTCGCTCGTCTCGTAGACGGGCCCGCCATTCGGCAGTTTCGGCTGTTCCTCGGGTTTGGGCGGCGGCGATTCATTGGCCCGGACCCTGCGCCCCCAAGCGAACGCGGCGAGCAGCAGACCCACGACGACCAGTCCGCCGAGGGGGAGGTAGAACCACGCCCCGGCCCCGACAGACCCGACAGATGAAGCGAGCTCCGGTGTTTTCATAGCAGTGGACTGCCCTTCGGAGGTGTTCGTATCCCCTTGTTCATTGTTTTTCAGCCGATTGAAGCGCGCGAGTTCGCACAGCGTCGGCGCGGCATTCCAGCGGTATTCTTCATAGGGAACAAGAGAGGGCGTTCCGCGATCGGAGGTTCGTCGTGATCACTCTCGGTGTCATTCTTCTCATTGTCGGGCTTGTGACCGGGCTCGGCATCCTGTGGACCATCGGAATCATCCTGCTGGCGATCGGGGTCGTCCTGTGGGTGCTCGGAGCAGTGGGCCGCGCGGTCGGAGGACGCAGGCACTACTGGTGACGAAAGATCGGCCGCCGACCGAGGCCAAGCTGCGCGCACGGACGTGAACAGGCGCACGGACGTGCATCGCACCCGCAGCTTGGCCTTGCGGCGGCATAGTGGGTCAGGCAACAGCCGACGCCGAGGGGACGAAGGACACCTCGAAGGACCGTACGGCGAGCAGTGCGTCCTGGTCGGCGGTGGCACGGGCCCGGACATAGCGGGCGGTGACACCGCCGGCGGGCTGGAAGGACACGTCCGCCGTTTTGTCGAAGGCGGTCAGGGGAGTCCAGTGCCGTCCGTCGGCGGAGTACTCGAGCTCGCCGTGCTCGATGATGTCCCCTGTGGCACCGGGGGCGCCCATGTCGAGACTGATCCGGCCCAGCGGACGCTCGGTACGCAGGTCCAGGCTCACGTAAGACCCCTTGGTCACGGGAGACTTGTTCCAGTACCACGTGGCGTCGTCACCGTCCGTCATACGGAGCGGGGTGTGGTCCTGGTGAGTGCGCATGTTGGTGGACGCCCGCGCGGGGAGGGGCAGACCGAGCGACCGGTCATCGGCGGCTTCGGCGTCCGCCACGAAGTTGTCCAGCGTGCCCTCGCCGACGACGGCGGGAACACGGTTGCCGTCGACGTCGGTGTAATGGTGTGAGCCTGCACGGTCGACGAGTCCCCTGAGGCTCCGGCGCAGGGTGCTTGCCTTTTCCAGCTGTCCGTGGCGCGCGGCCACGACCATGTCGAGCGCCGTCGCGTCGGCCCGGGCCCAGTCCTGCGCGGCATCCAGCCACGGCTGTGTGTCCCGGACGAACTGCTGGTCCGCGAGGTGCGCGCGCAGCACTCCGGGCGCAGTCCTCAGTTCCCGCAGTGCGCCGCGCAACGCTGCGGTGTCGCCGCGCTGCCAGAAGTTCCATATCGCCGAGTTGAGGTCGGGGCCCTGACCGGTGTCCAGGACGGAGTCGTAGGTGACGTCCGCCACCGCGCGCAACGCTTGCGCCACCGATCGGTTTCCCCCGGCGAGTCGGCCGAGGGCGGAGGACCAGGAGGACGCCGCGTGGTACGCGTCGTCGTTCCAGGCGAAGTCGGCGACCGTGGCGAGCGCGATCTTGGATGCCGACGGCTGGATCATCGGGTTGGCGACGATACCGGCGACGTGGGCCCCGAGGCCCTTCTCCCGGCCGGTGTAGGGCCCGAGCATCAGCCGGTCCGTCGCGTAGTCGTTGACCGGGTAGTTGTCCCAGAGCAGCACCTGGTGCCCGAACACGCGGCGTGCGGCGTCCGCCGTCGCGACGGTGACGGTGGGCGACACCACGTCGGTGCCCGTCCACTGCACGATGACGTCGGAGTCGAGATCGGTGGCTATCGCCTTCTTGTAGGGAGTGGAGGTCACGCCGGCGTACTCGGTCGGCACCATCTGCAGTGGCGCCGCCCCGTCGTGACCGGCGATGAACTCGCGGTCGACGCGGTTCAGGAGATACGACTGGGCTCTGCCCGCGGCTGCGGCACCCGCCCCGAACTTCGCTTCGTCCTGGGCGCAATTCCACTGGGTGTAGTTGACGTCGTCCAGCGGTACGACGAAGCGCCGGACCCCGATCTTCCACAAGGAGGTGAATTTGTCGGTCAGCGCCCGGAGATCGGCGTCCGAGCTGTAGCAGGCGGACAACCCGGGGGAGAGGGCATAAGTGAAGCCGACATGACGCTCCCGGGCCCTGTCGACCAACGCCTTGAGGTCGGCCAGTTCCTTCCGCGGGTAGGGATCCCGCCACTTGTCACGCAGGTACGGGTCGTTCTTCGGCGCGTAGGTGTAGGTGTTCATCTTGTGCTCGCCGTAGAAGTCGAGCTGGTCGAGTCTGCTGCTCTGCGACCACGGCGTGCCGTAGAAGCCCTCGATGACGCCGCGCGTGGATGTCGTCGGCCAGTCGTGCACGGCCACGCCCGGCACCCGGTTGCCCGCGTGTTCCCGGCGCGGGAGCAGCTGGCTCAGCGACTGGGCGGCGTAGTACATTCCCGCTCCGTCATTGCCCGCCAGCACGATCTCCCCGGCGGAATGGGCCGATCCGCCGCCCGCGGCCAGGATGTATCCCTCATGGTGCGAGGCTCCTGACCGGGCGACACCGAGGTCGCGCAGCGACGCTGTCACGCCCGAGTCGCCCGTGAGGCCGACGCGTACGGTCAGACGGCCCCTGCTGAGGTGACTGCCGATCTTCGCCGGCACCACATGATGCGCGCCGGCCGCCCGGAGTGCGGCCTCCGTGGCCCGTACCGCGGGTCCGTCCGCCGTCGGTCCGGTCACCAGCGAGACGCTTGACGTGACGGTGACGAAGTCGCGGCGCTGCTGCTCCTGCTGGGGCGTGGGGGAGATGCTGAGGTGTTTGCCGGTGGACGGCGGCTCGGCCGACCCCGAGGGGAGCAGGCCCACGGTCGTGCCGGCTACGAGCGCGAGGACGAGGCTGCTGCCCGCCAGTCGGGCACGCGGGCGGCATACGAGTCCTTTCCAGCGGTGCTCGCTCCGGTCTCCTCCCCCCGACGCCTCGGTCCGTCCGCTGTACGTCTCCTGCTGCGCTCGGGAGTCGTCGTCCTCGATCACAAGCTCTCCGTCCTCCGTCATCGACGAACCGGGTGTGGCTGCGTTCCCGCATGGGATCGATCCCATGCGGGAACGTAGCCACATCGGCCGGAGGCGTCAACGCATCTGTCGCAGAAGCCGGTCGTGGGACCGTTGACGCGTCCTCACCTGCCATGGCATCGTTCCCACATGGGATCGATGCCATGTGGCGCCGCGTGGCGCAGTGAGGAACGTCTGTGCAGTGCCATTGGATAGCCGACGATGTTTTCCGCTACGAGGACACCTGTCATGTGTATGTCCTCCGGTCCGGCGCCGCGGCGGTGCTGATCGACTTCGGCTCGGGGGGCGTCCTTGATCACCTGCCCGAGCTGGGCATCGACCGGATCACCGACATTCTCATCACGCACCATCACCGGGATCAGGTGCAGGGACTCTCCCGTGCCGCCGCGGCCGGCATCCGGGTCTGGGTGCCGCCGGTCGAACGCAATCTCATCGACGCCGTCGACGAACACTGGCGTACCCGCCCGCTCGACAACGACTACGACGTACGCCAGGACCGCTACTCCCTGCTGAATCAGGTGCCCGTCGCCGGCACCGTCGCCGAATACCGGACCACCCGGTACGGCGCCTTCGACATCCACACGGTCCCGCTGCCCGGGCACACCGTCGGTTCCGTCGGATACCTGCTCGACCTGGGCGGCCGGCGCCTGGCGTTCACCGGCGACCTGATCCACGGCGAGGGTCGGCTGTGGTCGCTGGCCGCCACCCAATGGGCCTACACCGGCTTTCACGAGAACGCCGGCATGGAGGGGGTGGCCGCGACCATCCTGTCCTGCATGCAACTGCTCCGGCAGGAGCCGGATGTGCTGCTCCCTTCGCACGGCGAAGCGGTCACCGACCCCCCCGCCTCGATCGCCCGGCTGCGTGAGCGGCTCCAGGAACTGCTCGACATGCGCCGCCGCACCCCGTGGAACCCCGACCGCATGCTGAACGAGCCCTGGAAGCACGTCACTCCGCACCTGCTGCGCAACACCACCAGCATGGCCCGCTCCTACGCCCTGCTCTCCCAGAGCGGCACAGCGTTGCTGTTCGACTTCGGCTTCGACCTGACCACCGGACTGCCCGGGGGACACGACCGTTCCTCCCGTCGTCCGCTCCTCGCGTCGATCGAGGCGCTGCACCGTGACCACGGCATCGACCGCGTCGAGGTCGCGCTGCCCACGCACTATCACGATGATCACGTGGCCGGATTCAACCTGCTGCGTGAGGTGCACGGCACGGAGATCTGGTCGCCCGACCACATCGCGGACGTTCTCTCCGCGCCCACCCGCTGGGACCTGCCGTGCCTGTGGTACGACCCCATCGCGGTCGACCGGGTGCTGCCCCAGGAGGGTCCGGTCCGCTGGCGCGAGTACGAGATCGGTGTGCACCACCTGCCCGGGCACACGCTGTACGCCGCCGCGTACTCCTTCACGGTGGACGGCCGCCGGGTCATCGCCACCGGGGACCAGCAGAACACCGTCTGGGACCCCGGCACGGCCGAGCCCGAACTGCTCAACTACCAGTACCGCAACCGCTTCCGGATCGACGACTTCGTGCGCAGCGCCGAGCTGTACCAGGTCCTCCGCCCGGAAGTGATGATCAGTGGGCACTGGCCCCCGTTCGATGTCACCGACGGCTATCTGGACATGCTGCTCACCGAAGGCACCCGGCTCGCCCGGCTGCACCGGGACATCCTGCCGCGCGACGTGGACTTCGAGGCCGAGGGCTTCGGAGCGCGGATTTCCCCGTACCGCAGCACCCCCGGTCCCGGCGGCACCGTCCGGATGACCGTCGAGGTGCGCAACCCCTTCCCGCAGCAGGAACAGGCCCTGCTCACTCTCGTCGTTCCCCCCGGATGGAGCGCCGAGCCCCTGGTACAGAAGCTGGACATCGACGGGCACCGCTGCGCCGAGACGGAGTTCCTGGTGCGGATACCGGCATCCGCGGCGCCGGCCGAGAGGCAGCGGGTGGCCGTGGACATGATGGTGGGCCGGATGGCCTTCGGCCAGCAGGCGGAGGCCCTGGTGAGTGTGCGATGAACCGTCCGACCGCCAAGCGGAGCACGGAGGGCGCGATCGAGGTGGAGGCGCCGGTCTGGCGGATGACCGTGGCCGCCGACGGCATGAGCGCCCTGCTGCGGGACACCGGACAGGGATCCCATCCCGTCGAGCTCCAAGTCGCGGGGGTACTGGACCGGGTCGACCGCACCGACGAGACGCTGGCCATCGATCCCCCCGTACTCGACACACGCGGCGAGCTGCCAGTCATCACCGTCCGCCGTCGCAGCAGCGCCTGGACCGGCGCTCTCACCCGGATCGAGTGCACCCCCGAAGGGCCCCGGATCGGCTTCGAGGTGACGGGGGAAGGAGCCCTGAGTCAGGTGCTCCCGCTGGCCGTGCGCGCCGCGCTCGGCGGGCGCGGCGGCGGACTGCGCCCCAGCGGTCACGCGTGGCAGACGCTCTTCACCCCCAACCCGGGGCCGCCGCGGCGGCTCAGCAGGGGAGCGGGGGAGAGCGCTGTCATCGGGGTGCACGGGGACGCGCGCCCCGGACGCGGCCACTGGTTCTTCACCCCGGCGCCGCTCTGTTTCGCCCTCACCGAGGACCGGTTGCCGGATGACGCGGCGCCCGAGGAGCACCCCGCCGGGCATCCGTGGTGGACGCTGTCGGTCGGCGCCCCCGTCGCCGAACTGACCTTCACCGAGCTGGCCTATGTGCCGTCGGACAGTGGCTTCCACCTGCGTTTCGCCTACGAGGGCCACACCCGGGTCGACGGTGTTCACCGCAGCCCCGCGGTCCTCGTCGCCCCCGGACACCGGGACCCGTACGCGGGGCTGAGCGCCCACCGGCGCTGGCTGGAGGCCCGTGGCTGGGCATCCGCGCCCCCGGCGGCCGGAGCCCAACAGCCGGCCTGGTGGACCGAGCCGATGTTCTGCGGATGGGGCGCCCAGATGGCCCGGGCCCGGGGCACCGGCCGGCCGGCGACCTCGCTCTCCAGCCGCGCCGAGTACGACACGCACCTGGCCCACCTGGAGGCGCACGGACTGGTGCCCGGCACGGTGGTCATCGACGACAGCTGGCAGCGCCACTACGGCCGGTGGCAGCCGGACGAGGAGAGGTGGCCCGGTCTGGCGGACTGGATCGCCGAGCGCCATGCCCGGGGACAGCGGGTGCTGCTGTGGTGGAAGGCGTGGTCCACCGACGGTGTGCCGGACGAGTTCTGCGTCCGTACCGCCGAAGGACGGCCGGTCGCCATCGACCCCGGGCACCCCGGCGCCCGCGCCCTGCTCGCCGAGAACATCCGCCACATGCTGTCGCCCGACGGCCTGGACGCCGATGGGCTGAAAATCGATTTCACCGCCGACACGCCGACCGGGGAGGGGCTGCGCGCGCACGGCGAAGCCTGGGGGATCGCGCTGCTGCATCAGCATCTCGGTGTCATCCACCGAGCGGCCAAGGCCGCCAAGGCCGACGCCCTCGTCGTGACCCACACTCCGCACCCGGCCTTCGCCGACGTCACCGACATGATCCGCCTCAACGACATGCTGCGTCTGGACGACCCCGACCCGTACGCCCCGATCGTGCCCCAGATGCGTCTGCGCGCCGCGGTCGCCGCGGCGGCCTGCCCGGGACTGCCGGTGGACACCGACGACTGGTGCGCACCCGATCGCGACCAGTGGCGGGCCTACACCGCGATGAAGGATCAACTGGGCGTCCCCGCCCTCTATGTGGCGACGCACCTCGACCGCACAGGTGAACCGCTGGAGGAGTTCGACTACGCTTCGCTGCGGCGACTGTGGTCCCGGTGGCGTGAGCGTGCCGGGGAAAGGGGCGGGGGAGCCTGATGGGCAAGGAAGAGGCCGGACCCGGCGGTCCCCGGGTCAGGCGCGCGCGGGCAACGCTGCGCGATGTCGCCGAGGCCGCCCAGACCTCCCGTTCCACTGCCTCCCGTGCGCTGGGCGGCCACGGCTATGTCGCGGAGCACATCAAGGTACGCGTACGCGAGGCCGCCGACCGGCTGGGTTACGTGCCGGACGCCTCGGCGCGGACCCTCAAGGGCAGTTCCAGCGGACTGGTCGGACTGCTCGTCTCCGACCTGCGCAACCAGTTCTACGCCGAACTGGCCGCCGGCGTGGAGCACACCCTGTCCGCTGCCGGGTACCAGGTGGTACTGGCCGACGACCACGGCGACGAGCACCGGGCCGTGAACGGAGCCCGGGCGTTCCTTGCCATGCGGGCGGACGGGGTGCTGCTCGCCCCGGTCGGCCGGGCCGCCACCGAGGTGCTCGTCGAGCACGGAACACCCGTAGTGGAGGTGGACCGCAGATCCGGTGTGCGGGGCTGCGACGTCGTGGCCATCGACAGCGAACACGGGGCCCGCATCGCGGTCGAGCATCTGATCGATCTCGGCCACCGGGAGATCGCCATGGTCGTGGACGAGACCAAGTGGGACACCGGCCGGGGGCGGCTCAAGGGGTATCGGGCCGCGTTGCGCGCGGCCGGGCTGCCCGCTTCGCGCCGGCACGTGCTCGATCTGGGCCTCGTGGAGTCGGGGCACGAGCGCGAGTTGGCCCGCTTCCTCGACGGCGGCACCGAAGTGACGGCTGTCTTCGCGGCCAACAACGTGGTCGCCGAGCTGATCTGGCAGGAACTCAAGCGACGTGGCAGCGATGTGCCCGAACGCTGCTCCGTGGTGTCGTTCGACGACCTCGGCTGGATGAGGATGGTCGAGCCGGGGATCACCGCGGTACGGCAACCGGTCTTCGAGATGGGCAACCGCGCCGCCGAACTGCTCCTGGGACGGGTCGGACGCGGCGGCGGTGGTCGGTCGGGAACCGAGGTTCTGCAGCCGGAACTGGTGGTCCGCGGCTCGACGGCGGCACCGAAGAGCTGACCCGCCGCACTCCCCGGCACCCCGGCGCGACGTGCGTTGCTGCCGGGACATACGCCTGCCCGAAAACGGGCGGCGGCGTGGCAGTTGCGGTGCCGGCGGACACCGTACGAGCCGTTCGGTAATACCCGAGCGAAACCGTTGACGGGCCCGGCCAACGTGGTTACGTTCTCATGTGGGATCGATGCCACACACCGGAACGAGTCGTTCCGCCCCTCCCCGGCCGCGTCCGCAGTGCCGGTCACCCGTGTAGCCAGCTGCTCAAAGGAGAGATCATGGCGGCACCACCCCGGCGAATCCGCCGGCAGACAACCCGCCGGAAGGCAAACCGCCGAAAGGCGATCCGCCGGAAGACAGTGGGACTTGTCTCGGGCTTCGCCCTGCTCCCGGTTCTGACCGGCTGCGGTGGTCTGAGCGTCACCGGTGGCGATCCCGACTCGTTCACCACCATGGGGTACGGCATGGGTGACGCCCTCGCCACCGACCGGATCGACACGGCCCGCGCCGCGCTCCCCGGCCTGCACATCAAGGTGAACGAAGGCGCCTTCGACCAGCAGCAGTTCCTCTCGGCCGTCGCCGCGGGCGACCCGCCGGACGTCGTGCACATGGACCGCGCACTGATCGGCGGATACGCCGCCAGGGGAGCGCTCATGCCGCTCACCGACTGCATCAGCCGCAAGCACATCGACACCGGCGACTACTACCGCACCGCCATCGACGAGGGCTCACTGGACGGTGTGGTCTACGCCCTGCCGGACTCCTACGACAGCCGCATCCTCCTGATGAACGACAAAGTCCTCAAGGAGAACGGCACCGATCCCGCCGACGTGACCACCTCCGACTGGTCCGCGCTGAAGAAGCTCACCCAGAAGTTGCAGCGCCATCACGGCGACAAGCTGACTCGCATCGGGTTCGACCCGAAGATCCCCGAGTTCTTCCCGCTGTGGGCGAAGGCCAACGGCGCGGACCTCATCAGCGCCGACGGGCGCACCGCGCAGCTGAACAGCCCCCGCGTGGTCGAGGCGCTCCGCTACGCGGTGGGGCTGATCGACGCACAGGGCGGCTGGGGCCGCTTCAAGGCGCTGCGCGATTCCTTCGACCAGTTCGGGGCCAAGAACCAGTTCGTACGCGGCCAGGTCGGCGTGTACCCGATGGAGGACTGGTACGTGAACGTTCTCGCCGGTACTTCTCCCCATATCGACCTGGGCACCGACACCTTCAAGGACCGCAAGGGCAAGATGCTCAACTGGACGTCCGGTTACGGCTGGGCCATCCCCAAGGGCTCCCCGCACGCCGCCGAGGCCTGCACCTTCGTCAAGACCATGACGGCCACCGACACCTGGGTGCACGCCGCGAAAGCCAAGGCGAAGCAGGTCCGGAAGACCGGCTCGCCCTACACGGGTGACGTCACCGGTAACGCGGTGGCCGACCGGATCATCGAGAAGGACGTGTGGAAGCCGACCGGCAACGCCGCGTTCGACAAGGCCACCCGTACCCTCTACGCCATTTCCAGGAAAGGCTTCACCGTCCCCTCCAATGCGGCCGGGAGCGAGTTCAAGGACGCCTGGCAGAACGCCGTGAACCGGGTCCTGTCGGGGGAACAGAGCCCCCAACAGGCGCTGGACCAGGGACAGCGCGAGGCGCAGAGCGCCCTCGACCTCGCCCATGAGGGTGAGAGGTGAGCGCCGTGACCACCACCGACACCCTGCGCGAGAACCGGGCAGGACGAGGCAGCGGGAGCCGGAGAAGGGCCTGGCGCCGACGCGAGACCTGGGCAGCCTACGGGTTCATCTCGCCCTGGATCATCGGCTTCCTGGTCTTCACGGCCGGCCCGATGATCGCCAGTCTGATCCTGTCCTTTACGAACTACGACGGCATAGGCGCCTCCCACACCGTGGGTCTTGCCAACTACCGGCACCTCTTCGAGGACCCGGCCGTTGCCAAGTCCCTCATGAACACGCTGATCTTCGCGGCTCTTCGGGTGCCGCTGTCCATGGCGGTGGCGCTGCTGCTCGCCATGCTGCTGCTCCGCGTCGGCCGCGCATCCGGCTTCTTCCGTACGGTCTTCTACCTGCCGGTGATGACCCCCTCGGTAGCCGTCGGCATCCTCTTCCTGCTGCTCTTCAACGGCAATGTCGGACTGATCAACCATGTCCTGGGCTGGTTCGGCATCAGCGGGCCCGCCTGGACCACGGACGGCCTGTGGGTCAAGCCCGGTCTCGTCCTCACCAGTCTCTGGTCCGTCGGCTCCACGGTGATCATCTATCTCGCCGCCCTGAAGAGTGTGCCCCGCGATCTCTACGAGGCGGCCGAACTCGACGGCGTGGGCCGCTGGAACGCCTTCCGGCACGTCACGTTCCCGCAGATCTCCGGGACCCTCTTCTTCACTCTGATCGTCAACACGATCGCTTCCCTGCAGACCTTCACGGAGGCCTACACAGCCTTCTTCGGCAGCTCCAACTCCCAGACGTACAGCAACGACGCGGCGCTCTTCTACGTCGTCTATCTCTTCCAGCAGGCCTTCCAGTACACGCACATGGGCTACGCCTCCGCCCTGGCCTGGCTGCTGTTCCTGGTGATCCTCATCATCACCATCGTCCAGACCAAGGTGAGCAAGCGGTTCGTCTACTACGAGGGGGATGAGCGATGACCCAGCTCTCCGTGCAGACCACGGACGTCCCGGCGGACGGTGCGGCCCCGCCCGTTCCGCCCGAAGCGGGGAAACGTCCCGCACGCCGTGCCGCCGACCCGCGTGGTCAGGCCGGGCCGGTGGGACGAGTCCTTCGCATACTCGGCCTGACCGTCGCCTCGGTCGTGTTCATCTATCCGTTCCTCTGGTTGATCAGCGCCTCGCTCAAGCCCTCCCAGGACGTTTTCGACAACGCGCTGATCCCGCACATCTGGCAGCTCAAGAACTACGTCGAGATCTGGCACGCCGTACCGCTGCTGACCTGGATCGGCAACAGCGTGGCGGTCACCCTGGCCGCCGCGGTGACGGTGACCGTGAGCAGCGCCGTCGTGGCCTTCGGCTTCGCGTACTTCCGCTTCCCCGGCCGTAACGTGCTCTTCGCCCTGGTGATCGGCACGATGATGCTGCCGTCCGTCGTCACCATGGTGCCGCAGTACCTGATCTGGAACTGGCTGCATCTGGCCAGTACCCAGATTCCGCTGTGGGCGCCGAACCTCTTCGGCAGCGCCTTCTACATCTTCCTGCTGCGGCAGTTCTTCCTCGGCCTGCCCCGGGAGCTGTTCGAGGCGGCCCGCATCGACGGCGCCAGTTACTGGACGATGTTCTGGCGCATCGCCGCGCCGTTGTGCCGCCCCGCCCTCATCGTCACCTTCATCTTCGAGGTGCAGGCGTCGTGGACGGACCTGGTGCGCCCGCTGATCTATCTGCGGGACCCCGACCTCTACACCGTTCCGCGCGGTCTCAAGGCCGTGCTCGACCAGTTCGGGGACGGCGGGGAGATGCGGTGGGAGGTCGTCTGCGCGGCCAGCGTGGTGGTCACCGTGCCCATGATCGTCGCCTTCTTCGTCTGCCAGCGGCACTTCACCGAAGGCATCGCCACCACAGGAAGCAAAGGTTGAGCAGGACATGAAGACGTACGACCACGGGGGAACCACCGGCCGAGCTGTCCTCGCACTCGACATCGGCGGTACGAAACTCGCTGCCGGCGTGGTGCGGGAGGACGGCACAGCCCTGTCCTTCGTCACCTGCCCCACCGAGGGGCAGGAGGGCCCCGACGCGGTCCTCGATCGGCTGTTCACTCTCGGAGCGAGCGCGCTGTCCGACGCCGGCATCGAAGCAGCCCGGGCCGACGGCCCGCTCATCGGCTGCGGCATCGGCTGCGGCGGGCCGCTCGATTCGGCCGCCGGGGTCCTGATCGCTCCACCGCATCTGCCCGGCTGGCTGAACATCCCCGTCACCGCGCTCGCTCAGGACGCTTACGGACTGCCTGCGGTCCTCGACAACGACGGCACAGCGGGCGCCGCGGGGGAGTGGCGGTTCGGTGCCGGGCGCGGCAGCCGCCACCTCGTCTACCTGACGGTCTCCACCGGTATCGGCGGCGGCGTCGTCATCGACGGACGCACCTATCGGGGGGCCGCGGGCAACGGAGGGGAACCGGGTCACGTCACGGTGCGCTCCGAGGGCCGCCGCTGCCGCGGCTGCGGCCGAACCGGCTGCCTCGAGGCGTACGCCTCGGGAACCTCGATCGCGGAACGGGCCCATGAGGCGATGCGCCACGCGGCCGAACGCGGTGAGAGCACCACCCTGGTCGCGGTCCCGCCACCCGCCGCGGCCGACGTCGCCCGTGCCGCCCGCGAGGGCGACAAGCTGGCGTCCCGGGTGTGGCACGAGACGGTGGACGCGCTCGCCGGCGGCCTCACTTCCATCATCAATCTGTGGGAGCCCGAAATCGTCGTGCTGGGCGGCGGCGTGCTCCGCTCGGGAGACCAGCTCCTGCTGCCGCTGCGGGAGAAGGTGGCGCAGCTGGCGATGGGCCCGGCCGCCGACGCCGCGCGGATCGTGCCCGCCGAGGCGGGCGATCTGGCCGGAGTACTGGGCGCCGCCGCCATCGCGTTCGAACGTCTGGCGGCCGACCCGTCGCGTCCCGGCATCTCCCCGGTGGCCACGGCACCCGCGACCCGGCCCGTCCCTCCGGTCACGGCCCGGCCGTCCGCGGGACCACACCCCCGCACCGCGCCCGTCTCCTAGACCCGCGATTCCCCGTACCTGTACCCGCACACCGCCTGGAGCCTCATGTCCGCCCCACCGACCGGCCGCTGCGCCCCCGCCGGTCAGCTCGCCGACCACCTGGCCGCCGCCGAGCGTCTGCACGAACTCCTGCCGGAACTCAACGCCGTAGGAGACCGCCTGATCGACGTCTACCGGACCGGCGGCCGGCTTTACACCTTCGGCAACGGAGGCAGCGCCGCCGACGCCCAGCATCTGGCCGGCGAGTTCATCGGACGATACCTGCGCGAACGGCGCCCGCTGCCGGCTGTCTCGCTGGTCACCGATCCCTCCGTGACGTCGTGCATCGGCAACGACTACTCCTACGACGAGGTCTTCGCCCGCCAGGTCCAAGCCCTGGTGACACCCGGCGACATGGTGGTCGGCTTCACCACATCGGGCCGGTCCGCCAACGTCATCCGCGGCCTGGCGGAAGCCCGCAAGGCGGGCGCCGTGACGGTGCTCTTCGTGGGCGGCGAACACGACGGCATGCCCGCTGCCCAGTACGCCGACCACATCCTGCCGGCCCCGGCCACCGCGACCGCGCGCATCCAGGAGATGCACCTCACGCTGCTCCACCTGCTCAGCGAGCAGGTCGACGCCTGGGCCGCCGACGGTCTCCTGCCGCCCGCATCCGAACCCGCACCCGACGACGTCCGGCAGGAGAACGCCGAATGACCACCCCGAACCCGGCCTCCCGCGACCGGACCCTGCACCTCGTGGGCAACGCCCACATCGACCCGGTCTGGCTGTGGCGCTGGCCCGAAGGGCTCCAGGAGATACGCGCCACTTTCCAGTCCGCGGTCGACCGTATGGAGGAGTACCCCGACTTCGTGTTCACCTGCGACTCCGTCATGTACCTGGAGTGGATCGAACGCCACGACCCCGATCTCTTCGAGACCATCCGCAAGCGCGCCGCCGAAGGCCGCTGGCAGATGGTCGGGGGCTGGTGGATCGAGCCCGACTGCAACATCCCGTCCGGCGAGTCCTTCGTACGCCAGGGCCTGTACGGGCAGCGGTATCTGCTGGAGAAGTTCGGCGCCGCCGCCACGGTGGGCTGCAACCTCGACCCGTTCGGCCACAACGCGATGATCCCGCAGCTGCTCCGCAAGGCGGGCATGGACAGTTACGTCTTCCTGCGCCCCGGTCCGCACGAACAGGTGCTGCCCGGCCAGTTCTTCCACTGGGAGGCGCCCGACGGCTCGCGCGTCATGGCGTACCGGCTGCCCAACGAGTACTGCACGCCGGGCAAGGACATCGGCAACCACCTCGACAAGTCGCTGGCAATCATGCCGCCGGGCGAACCCGAGCTGATGGTCTTCTACGGCGTCGGCAACCACGGCGGTGGCCCCACCAAGGCCAACCTCGACTCCATCCGCCGCCTCGACGGGCTGGGCGGCCTGCCCACCCTCGAACTCAGCCACCCCGAGCAGTTCTTCCGGCGGATACGCGACAACGAGAACGTGCCCGTGCACGCCGGTGAGCTGCAGCACCACGGCCCGGGCTGCTACTCCGCGCACTCCGGGGTGAAGTCGTGGAACCGCAGGGCCGAGAACGAACTGCAGCGCGCGGAGAAGTGGGCGGCCGTCGCCGCGACCGTGGCTCAGGAGGCGTACCCGGCCGAGCAACTGTCGGAGGCGTGGAAGCTGGTGCTGTTCAACCAGTTCCACGACATCCTCGCCGGCACCTCGATCCGGTCCGCCTACGAGGACGCCCGCGACGAGTACGGCCGGGCCCGCTCCCTCGCGGCCGAGGTGTTCAATCGCGCCGTGCAGGCCGTCGCCCGTCGTATCGACATCCCGCTCCGGGACGGCACGGTTCCGCTGGTCGTCTTCAACCCGCACCCCTGGCCGCTGGAATCCGACGTGGAGGCCGAGTTCACCCGGGCGAGCGAGGTGCGTCTGACGGACGAGAACGGCGAGCACGTGCCCGTCCAGCTGACCCGTTCCGAGTCGACGCTGGCGGGTGCCCGAGGCCGGATCGCCTTCCGCGCGAGCGTCCCGCCGCTCGGTCACCGCGTCTATCACCTGCTTCCCGGCGCCGACCCGCGCCGCGAGGGCCCGGTCACCGCCACCGGCACCACACTGGAGAACGAGTACCTGCGCCTGGAGGTCGACCCCGCCACCGGCTGGCTCAGCTCGCTGCGTGACAAGGCGTCCGGCGCCGAACTGCTCCCCGCGTCTCCCGGACCGCACGCGGTCGTCATCGAGGACAACAGCGACACCTGGGGCCACCGCATCCGTGCCTACGACAAGGCAGTGGGTTCCTTCGCCGCCACCCGCGTCCGCCTGGTGGAGTCCGGCCCGGTGCGTGCCGTGCTCCGTATCGAGAGCACCCACGGCCGCTCCGAAATGGCCGAGGAGCTGGTCCTCTCGGCGGGGTCCCGGCAGGTCGAGGTCCGCACCGTCATCGACTGGCACGAAAGGCTGAAGCTGCTCAAACTGCGCTTCCCGACGGCGCTCACCGACGTCACGGCCACCCATGAGATCCCCTACGGCCACCTGGAACGCACCCCGGACGGTACCGAGGAGCCCACCCAGGCATGGGTCGACGTCACCGGCAGCCTGCCCGGCGGCGCCCGCGCCGGGCTCACCGTCCTCAACGACAGCAAGCACGGCCACGACGTGCTGGGCGGCGAGATCGGCATGACCGCGCTGCGCAGTCCCGTCTACGCCTGGCACGAGCCCCAGACCCTGGACGAGGACGGGGTCTACGAGTACCTCGACCAGGGCCGCCAGGAGTTCCGCTATCTGCTGCTGCCGCACGGAGCGGACTGGCGCGAGGCCGACCCGGCGCGACGTGCGGCCGAGCTCAACCAGCCGGCGTTCGCCCTGCTGGAAACGTTCCATCCGGGGCCCATCGGACAGTGCGAGACATACGCCGACGACGGCTCGGGCAGTGTGCTGGTCACCGTCGTCAAGGGCGACGAGGACGGCTCCGGCGACCTCATGGTGCGCGCCTACGAGTCACAGGGCCGGGCCGCCGACGCACGGATCGCCCTGCCGATGCTCGGTGACCGGGTGATCGAGGGGCGCTTCGGGCCCTGCGAGATCAAGACGTTCCGGGTGCCGCGCGACCCGCAGGCAGCTGTCGTGGAGACCGACCTGCTGGAACTGCCCCTGAAGCAGCCGGACATCACGGCGAAGAGCGGAGCCTGAGCGTGCTCATGCTCGACGACGGCTGGGAGCTGCGGGCCTGCCTCGGGGACACCTGGCGCTGGCTCTGCGGCCCCGGCCGCCCGGACGGGGAACCCGACTGGTTCCCCGCCCGGGTACCCGGGTCGGTCCTCGACGACCTGCGCCGGAGCCGGCAGATCACCGACCCGTACGTCGGCCTCAACAGCCTGCGGAGCGAGTGGGTTCCGCAGCGCTCCTGGCTGTACCGGCGCCCCCTCAGGGTCGACGTCGACGCCGACGAGCGCGCCCTGTTGCGCTTCGAAGGCGTCGACCACGAGGCCACCGTGCTCATCGACGGACACGAAGTCGCCCATCACACAGGCATGTTCGTACCGTTCGAGGCAGACATCACCGACCACGTCGCGGACGGCGCCCGCCACCTGCTCGCCGTCGTCGTGCACCCGGCTCCGCCCGGCGAGCCGCAGGTCGGACGCACCGACCGGGTGCGCACCCACAAGTCGCGCATGGGATATGGCTGGGACTTCTGCCCCCGGTTGATCCATCAGGGCATCTGGAAGCCGGTCCGGCTGGAGAAGGCCGGGCCGGTTCGGCTGCGGGACGTGACGGTCGGCGCGGACGCGGCAGGCACCGTGCGCGTCCGCGCCCATCTCGAGGCGACCGCGCCCGGTGCGGTCGATGTCACCGTCCACGGGCCCGAGGAACAGGCGGTCGGTTCTGCGCGGGTGTCCTTCCGGGCCGGCTGCGAGACGGCGGACGTCGAGCTCATCGTCCCGGAACCCCTGCTGTGGTGGCCGAACGGCCACGGCGAGCAGCCCCTCTACCGTGTCGCCGTCGAGACGCGGGACACGGCGGACCGCACCACCGGCCGGCACGAACGGACGACCGGCTTCCGCAGTGTCCGCCTGGTGCCCAACCCCGGCGCCCCGGCCGACGCGCTGCCGTACACCCTGGAGGTCAACGGCCGGCGTATCCCGGCGAAGGGCTGGAACTGGGTACCGCACGACGCCCTGTACGGCGCCGACCGGCCGGGCCGGCTCCACCACCTGCTGCGGCTGGCGGCCGAAGCGCACGTCACCCTGTTGCGGGTCTGGGGCGGCGGTCTTATCGAGACCGAAGCGTTCTACGAGCTGTGCGACCGGCTCGGCCTGCTGGTCTGGCAGGAGTTCAGCCTCTCCAGTTCGGGCATCGACAGCGTTCCGGCGACGGACGACGCCTACCTCGCGCTGATGGACCGCGAGGCGCGGGCGATCCTGCCGGTCCTGCGCCACCACCCCTCCCTGGTCGTGTGGGGGCCCGGAAACGAACTGCACGACACGGCGACCGCCCGGCCGCTCGACGAGAAGACCTCCCCGGTCATCGGTGTGCTGGCCCGCGCCGTCGCGGAGGCCGACCCGGAGCGCTGCTGGCTGCCCGGCTCGCCCTCCGGCCCCTCCTTCCTCCACCGGGCCGACGTGATCGCCGCCCACCCGGCGGGGCAGCACGATGTACACGGTCCGTGGGAGCACCAGGGACTCGGCGCCCACCACGCGCTCTACGACTCCGGTACGTCCCTGCTGCACTCGGAGTTCGGCGTCGAGGGCATGGCCAACCGCCGCACCTGGAACGCCGTCGTGCCGGACGGTGCCCACTGGCCGACCGGCCGCGACAACCCCGTGATGGAACACCTCGGGGCCTGGTGGAACAACACGCCGTTGGTGCTGTCCGCGTTCGGCGGGCGGCCCACCGACGTGGACACCGTGCGCCGCGCCAGCCAGCAGCTGCAGTACGACGGTCTGCGGTACGCCGTCGAGGCGGGGCTGCGCCGGGCACCGCGCAACTCCGGCACCATCCCGTGGCAGTTCAACGAGCCGTTCCCGAACGCCTGGTGCACGGCGTCCGTCGACTACCGCGGCGACCCCAAGCCCGCCTACTACGGAGTGCGGCGCGCCTACCGCAGGGCCCATGTGTGCGCCTCCTTCGCCACCCAGGCGTGGGCGGGCCGGGACCGGTTCGAGGCCGACGTACGGGCATGGGGCGGCTCCCGCGGCGACGTCGTGACGGCCCGGCTGCTCGCCGTCGACGGAACGGTCATCGCCGCGAGCACCGGCCCGGTGCTGAGCGTGCCGCTCTCCGCGGTGCCCGGCGAACTGTTTGTTCTTGACCTCGAACAGCGGTGCGCGGCGGGGGAACTGCGCTCGTCCAACCGCTACGTGCACACCACCACGGCGGACCTGGCACCGCTCCTCGACCTCGCACCCGCCGAAGTGGATGTCACCGTCCTCCCCGGCGCCGTACGACTCACCCACACCGGTGGTGTCGCGGCGCTCGGCCTGTGCCTGAGCGATGCCCGCCCCATCGAAGCCGGCGGCTGGGCGGTCTTCGGCGACTCCATGTTCGACCTGATGCCCGGCGAATCCGTCGAGACGCCGCTCACCTGGCGAAACGCCCCCGAGCGGGGCCGTACCGTACTACTGGAAGGCTGGAACGTCCATGCCCGCGAATGTGGCTGAGCGCACCCGGGAACTGCGGTTGCGCGATGATGCCGACGGGACCGTCACGTTCCCCTGTGCCGTCGGCCTGCTGACCGAGGACGGCCACTGCCTGCCCGTGCCGGTCTCCGGGACGGCACACGACGAGGACGGCACACTGCACGCCGTCGGCGATGCCCACGGCTTCAGCGCCGCGCTGCGGCTCGTCCCGGACGGACCGACCGCGTACGGCGCCACGCTCACCGTCCGCCGCACCGCCCCCGAGCCTCTCCAAGCGGGGCTGCGCGTCGAGTTGCTGCTCGGTGAGAGCGACGACCCCGGCTGGCTGATACCCGGAGTCTTCTACGGCGAGAACCGGCTCCCCGGCTGCACCCGCCGCTATCCGCGGTACGCACCGGTGGCGGATGGACGTGACCCGATGACCGCCGACGCCTGGGCGTTCCGCGCCGACCGTTGCGCCACCCCGGCCGTCTTCGCCCGCGACCGGCGCGGTGGTGCGGCGCTCGCCACCACCGAGCACGGCACGCTCGGTGAACAAGGCGTCGGCTTCGCGCTGCTCGACGGCGGCCGGCCCGCCCTGCGGCTGCACGCTCCCTACCGGGAAGAACCCCTCTCGTACTACGGCTCAGGCACCCCCCGTCCGGCCGAGACCGTGCTGCACCACTGGCACCCCGGGGAGGAGCACACGCTGCGCTTCTCGGCGCACCTCCTCGACAACGACCCGCACGCCTACGCGCCGGTGCTGCGCTCCCTGCACACGGCCACCGAGGCGCCGGACGCACCCGCCGCATGGGTCGGCGCCGACCGGGCCGCCGCGCTGTCCGCCGAGGGCCTGCACCGCTGGCACTACCGCAGCGACCCGCCGGTGCTGCTGGAGACCGCGGCCTTCGACCGGGAGGCGCTCGGCGAGCGCGGCGACCGGCCGGCCATGCACGTCTCGTGGGTGAGCGGCATCCCGTACGCACACGCTCTGCTCCTGCACGGCCGGCGGGTCGGGGACAGCGCGAAAGCCGGAGCGGCGGTCGCCGTCATCGACCACATCTGCGCCAACCCGGCGCCCGGCGGGACCTTCTGGGGCCAGTGGTCGGCCGACCGCGGCTGGTCCGCGGGCTGGACCGGGGACCGGCGCCGCCTGCACGCCCGCACGCTGGGCGATGCCACCCTGTTCCTGCTGCGGGCGCTGACGGCGGAGCGCGCCCTCGGGCACGACCACCCTCGGTGGGAGGCCGCCGTACGCGCCAACCTGGCTGCCGCGCTGGCCGGACAGGACCCGGCGACCGGACGCCTCGCCGCGGCCCACGACAGCGAGACGGGAGCGGGCATCGACCGGGTGGGCGCGGCCGGGCTGGCCTGGATCGGGGCGCTCGTCGAGGCCGCCGAGGCCTTCGGTGAGCCGGGATACCTGGACGCGGCCCGCCGGGCGGGCGAGGCGTTCGGCTCCGACGTGCGCTCGGAGTTCCTCTGCGGGGCGCCCGAGGACGTCTCGCTGGCCCCGACATCGGAGGACGGCTACAACGCGATCATCGCGTACACCCTGCTGCACGAAGCGGATCCCGCAGGCCCCTGGCTCGACCTCGCCCGCCGCGCGGCCGACTGGACCCTGACCTTCCGGTACACCTACGACGTGCGGTTCGCTCCGCACACCCTGCTCGGGCAGTACGGTTTCCGCACCCGCGGCGGCGATCAGGCGTCCCCGTCCAACCAGCATCTGCACGCCTTCGGCCTCATCTGCCTGCCGGAGACCGTGCGTCTCGCACGGCACCTCGACGACCCCTACTACCTGCGGTCGGCGCGGGAGAACTTCGACTGCTTCCGGCAGTTCGTGGCCCGCGCCGACGGGGACTTCAACGCCTACCGGGGCATGGTCAGCGAACGCTTCTACCAGACCGAGTGTTTCCAGGCGAAGGGCATGCTGCTGACCCTCTCCCACGCCTGGTCCGCCGGCGTCCTGCTGTACGCCTGCGAGGTCGCCCGCGAACTGCCCGAATTCCAGGAGGACATGTGACCACCGACGACACCGCATTCCTGCGGTTCCCCGACGGGTTCCGCTGGGGCACCTCCACCTCCGCGTACCAGGTCGAGGGCGCCGTCGGTGCGGACGGCCGAAGCGAGTCGGTCTGGGACCGCTTCTGCCGGGTGCCCGGCGCCGTCGAGAACGGCGACACCGGCGACGTCGCCTGCGACCAGTACCGGCGCGGCACGGAGGACATCGCGCTGATGGCCGGACTCGGCACCAACGCCCATCGGTTCTCGCTGGCCTGGCCGCGCATCATCCCCGAGGGAGGCGGCCGCGTCGAGAAACGCGGACTCGACCACTACGACCGTTTCATCGACGGGCTGCTCGAACAGGGCGTCAGCCCGCTCGCCACCCTCTACCACTGGGATCTGCCGGTCGCTCTCCAGGACCGGGGCGGCTGGCGGAACCGGGACACCGCCGAGCGTTTCGCGGAGTACGCGGCCGTCTGCTTCGACGCGTTCGGCGACCGGGTCCGCGACTGGGTCACCATCAACGAACCGTGGATCGTCGGGCTCCTCGGCCACCAGCTCGGCCTGCACGCGCCGGGGGAGAAGGACCTCAACGCCTCCGTCACGGTCATGCACCACCTGCTCCTCGCCCACGGTCTCGCGGTGGGTGCGCTGCGGGCGACCGGCCGCGAGGACGCCCGCGCCGGAATCGCGTACAGCCTGTTTCCCAACACCCCCGATGACCCCTCGGACCCCGCCGACGTGGCCGCCACTGCGGGCTCCGACGGATACGTCAACCGCTGGTTCCTGGATCCGGTGCATGGCCACGGCTATCCGCAGGACATGCGGGAACACTGGGAACAGGCCGTCGGGGAGCTGGACTTCGTCCACGACGGTGATCTCGACACCATCGCGGCGGGCAGCGACTTCATCGGCGTCAACTTCTACTCCCGGCGGATCATCAGCGCCGGCAGCGGCGACGGCCCCTGGCCCTGGAAGGTCGAGAAGGGCCGGCCGGACGTTCCACGCACCGACCTCGGATGGGAGATCGTCCCCGACGACCTCGCTGCCCTCCTGATACGGCTGCACAAGGACTACCCCGGCGTCCCGCTGCTGATCACCGAGAACGGAGCCGTCTACGGTGACGAGCCGGGCGACGACGGCGCCGTCCACGACCACCGGCGCATCGCCTTCGTCGACGCGCACCTCCGCGCGGTGCACCGGGCCATCGGCGCCGGAGCACCGGTGGAGGGTTACTACCACTGGTCACTGATCGACAACTTCGAATGGGCCATGGGCTACCGGCCCCGCTTCGGTCTCGTCCATGTGGACCACCGGACGCAGCGGCGCACCGTCAAGGACAGCGGCCGTTGGTACGCGGGCGTGGCCAGGTCCGGAGCGCTGCCGCCGATCGGCGAGGACGTGCTGTGACGACCGTCCGGTTGCCCGGACGGGCCCTGCCCGTGCTCTACGAGACCGACACCACGGTGGTCGGCGCCGGCCTCGCGGGCACGGCGGCGGCCGTCGCCCTGGCCCGCGCGGGACAGCAGGTCCTCCTCGTCGACGCGGGCACGGCGCCGGGCGGTGAACTGACCGATGCGGGAAGGCCGTGGCTGACCGTGCCGAGCGACCCCCGCAGCGCCGGGCTGCTGGCCCCGCTGCTGGCCGGTCACGCGGCGGGGGAGCGGGTCGCGTTGCGCCCGGCCGCGGTGAAGCTGTGCCTGGAGGACGCGCTGGCCGAGGCGGGCGTCCGCCTGCTGTACGGGACACGGACCCTGAGCCCGCACCCCGGCCGCGGTCCGGTCGTCGTCACCGCGGCCGGCCGGGCCCTGGTGCTGTGCCGCACCGTGCTCGACACCACGCCACCACCGCCCGCCGACGGTGAACAGGCGGTGTGGAGCGTCGAGTTCGACCGGGCCACCACGGACGCGGCAGACGCGTCCCGACACCCGTCGGCCACCGCGTTCCGGCTGGTCGACGGCTACCGGGGCACCGGCCACCTGTACGCGCTGACCGCGGTACGGGGCGGCCGACGGGCGGCCCTGCGTGCGGCGTCGCAGCTGCTGCGCGCGCATCCGTCTTTCGCCGATGCCGGACCGGGAGCGGTGGGCCTTCGGCCGGTGGCGGGCCCGTACGGGAGCACGGACCCGGCGCCCGGCCCGGCAGCGGGCTGGTGGCGGCTTCCGGCGCCACGGCCGGCCGTGCGGATCGCGGACCCACTGCTCGACCCGGTGGCAGCGCTGGCGGTGGGTGTCGCCGTCGCGGAACGGCTGACGGCGCACGCCACGGAACAGGGCGGCCCGTCCGGCACCCGCCGTCCGGCGCGGACGGCGCCCCCCGCAACCTGTGACCCTGCCGCGCCGGCCGAACCGCCGCCCGCCCACCCCGACCGCACCCCGGCCGTCCGCGAGCGATACACCGCCCGGAACCGCGCGGCGGCCATCGGCGAAGCCGTCGCCGACATCGAACTGCCCTGCGAGGCGCCGTTCGACGTCCTGGTCGTCGGCGGCGGCACCAGCGGCGCCTCCGCCGCCCTCGCCGCCGCGGCGGAAGGCGCCCGTACGCTGCTCGTCGAACACGGTCCGGGGCCCGGCGGCACCGGAACCCACGGGGGAGTGGCCAGCTACTGGTTCGGCCGTCGCACCGCACAGGCGGCCAGGATCCAGGACGCCACCCGCCGCACCCACCGCGACCTCGGGCTGCGCCGAGGCGGCATCGGCTCCTGGAACATCGAGGCCAAGTCGCTCGCACTGCACGACGCACTCACCGCGCGGGGCGTCGACGTCCGGTACGACACCAAGGCGTTCGCGGTACTCACCGAAGACGAAGCGGTGTGCGGCGCCGTCGTCGTCGGACCCGGCGCACGGGCCTACGCGCTGACCGCCACGGTCGTCGTCGACGCCACCGGAGAGGCGGACCTGGCAGCGTGGGGCGGCGCACCAGTCGTCCACGGCGCGCCCTCGACCCACACGCTCATGTGGTCCTCGCTGGCACAGTTCGACGCACCCGGCACGACCCGCAACAACTTCGGTGGACTCGCCGACCTCACCGACGGCATCGACACCACCCGCGCTGTCCTCGCGGCCCGCCGGCGCACCCCTGAACTCCACGACCACGGTACCCATCCCGTGACCCGCGAAGGCCGCCACCTCGTCGGAACGACCGTGTTGACTCTCACCGACCAGCTGACCCAACGCCGCTGGCCCGACGCCATCGGTGTGCACTTCTCCAACCACGACCTGAAGGGGAAGGGCGAGGCCCTCTGGCCCCAGCTCGGCCTGATCCCCCCGAACCTGGAGATCGAGGTCCCCTACCGGGCGCTCCTGCCCAGCGGGCTGGACGGCCTGCTGGTCACCGGCAAGGCCCTGTCCGCCACCCATGACGCGCTGCCGGCCCTGCGCATGCAGGCGGACCTGGAGAACCTCGGCGCGGCCACCGGACTCGCCGCCGCCCAGTGCGTACGGGACACCACCACGCCCCGGCACCTCGATGTGCGCAGGTTGCGACGCCGCCTCATCGACGACGGGCTGCTCCCGTCCGGCGAGCCGGACGGCACGGTCCGCGATCCCGCTCCCGTGCACGAGGCCCTGCGTGACCTGGCCAGGCACGTTCCGCTGCACAGCTACTCCGACATGGGCCGGGGGGAGGTGTTCCGAGGCCGGGTCTCCTTCGTCGACCTGGTCCTGGACCCGGACCCGGGCACCACCGACACCCTCCGGGAGGCCATGCGGAGCGCGAACGGCGAACTCCGGCTCGTCCTCGCTCAGATCCTCGTCTGCCGCGGCGACACCACCGGCACGGACGAGTTGCTCGGCCACCTCGCCGACGCCCTGACGGGACCGGCCCTCCCGGTACGTGACAGCGGTATCCGCGAGGCCCAACTGCCGCCCGACCAGTCGGCGATGCCCGCCGCCGTCTACCTCCTCAACACCCTCGCCCTCGCCCGCGACATCCGCGCTGTCCCCCTCTGGGAACAGGTGGAGAAGCTCCTGGACATCACCGACGAGACCCTCAGGGACCCGATGGCCGGCACCTTCTTCTGGGTCGAGGCGATCACCGCGGGAGCCGAACGGCTCGGCGATCCCCGCGCACTGCCCGTGCTCCGGGCCCTGCACCGGCGACCCGCCCTACGAAACCAGTGGAGGCACACGGGAGTGGAACCGGACGACTTCCAGGAGCGGCGCGCCATGCTCGAACTCGCCGTCGCACGCGCCCGCGCCCAGTGCGGCGACGCCGACGGCGTACGCACCCTCATCGCCTACCTCGACGACGTGCGCGCCCCGCTGTCCGCGCAGGCCCACACCCGGCTCCGGCTGCGGTTCGGCATCGAGGCCGAGGACGCTCCCGCCCGGGAACCGGGCAGCTGGGAGCGGTTGCTCGCCGAGCAGGGCATGCCCGGGCCGTGCCCCCTGCCCTGGCCCCACGACCCGCACCGGGCCGATCTGCCCGAGGGATTCGTACCGGGCCGCCGCCCGACAGCACCGGAGGACCGCTCATGAGCGCCGAACCGCTGCTGCTTGCCGGAGTCGACATCGGCAGCACCCACTGCAAGGCACTGCTGTGCGACGCCTCCGGCACCGTCGTGGCCCGGGCCCAGCGCCGAACCCCCCGGGGGCGCGACGGCCACTCGCACCCGGCGGACGACGTGATCGCCGCGGGTCTGGGCGCGCTGGCCGACTGCGTACGGGCGGCGGGCCGCAGCCCGGAAGCCGTCGGACTCACCGGCATGGCAGAGGCGGGAGTCGCCCTCGACGCGGCCGGGCGGCCGCTCGGCCCCGTACAGGCCTGGTCCGACCCGACCCCCGGCCCGTACGCCGATCGGCTCAGCGGGACGCACGGGGCAACCGCCCTGCACCGCCGCACCGGTGTCCTGCCGAGCGCGAAAGTGCCGCTCGCCAAGTGGTGCGCCATGGCGGACCTGGCGCCCGGAACGCTCGCCCGCATGCGGACCTGGGCCGGTGCGGCGGACCTGGTGGCCCACGCCCTCACCGGACACGTCGGCACAGACGCCACCTTCGCCCAGCGCACCATGGCATGGGACCCCGCCCGGGCATGCTGGATCCCCGAGCTGCTCGCGGAAGCGGGGATCGGCCCGGAGCGGATGCCACCCGTCCACCGGGCCGGCCGGCCGGTCGGCCCGGTCACCGCCGCAAGTGCCGCGACGACCGGGCTGCGGCCCGGGGCCCCGGTTGTCGTCGCCGGGCACGACCACCTGGTCGGTGCATGGGCGGCCGGGGTGCGCGGCGCCGGGCAGGTCGCCGACTCCATGGGCACCGCCGAGGCCGTCCTCACCGTCTCCGCCGGTGCACCGGACACCGTCGCAGCCGCCGGCGAGGGGATGTCCTGGGGCCGTCACGTCGATGCGACGCACTGGATCACGCTGGCGGGTATGCAGGCGTCGGGCGCTCTCGTCGAATGGTTCTGCGATCGATTCCTCGGCCTGCCCGGTACCTCCGGTCCCGAGCGCTACGCCGCTTTCGCGCAGCTCATCGACACCGTTCCCGCGGCGCCCACCGGCCTGGTCGTCGAACCGTACCTCCATGGACGCAGCTCCCCGCGTCCCAGTCCCGGCGCCGGCCTCGCCATCCACGGCCTGCGCCCGGCACACGGGCCCGCCCACCTGGCCCGCGCCCTGTTGGAGGGCGCGGCCCACCACGCCCGGTGGATGACCGACACGCAGGCCGTGCTTGCCGGGCTCGCCCCCGCGGCGGTCACCCTGCTCGGCGGATCGACCCGGATACGGGCCTGGACGGAACTCAAGGCCGCTGTCAGCCCCTGGCCCACCCTGCTGTGCGGCGAACCCGAGGCCCCCGGTCTCGGAGCGGCGGCCTGGGCGGGCGCCGCGCTCGGTCTCGACCCGGTGACCGTCTGCGCGCCCACCACCGATCTCGTCCCCGACCCCGCTGCCGCCGACGCGTACCGAACCCATCACCGCGAGCGGTTCCTGCCGCGCGTCACCGCGACGCCACCCCTGAACAGCCCCCTGAACGACGTCCCGAACGACATTCCCCGCGACGTCCCGAACGACAAGGAGCACCCCGCGTGACCACCCGTCCCGCCGTCCTCACCGGCGGCTCGATCGCCCCCGCCGCGCTGGCCCGCCCGTCCGGCACCTTCGCCATGGTCGCCGCGGACCAGCGCGACTCGCTGCGCACCATGATGGCCCAGCAGGAGCGGATCCCGGGCAGCGCTGTTCCGGACACCCGGCTCACCGCCTTCAAACTCGCCGTCGCCCGTGAACTGGGTCCGTACGCCTCCGCGTTGCTCATCGACCGCGACTACGGTTACCGCCGGCTCGTGGACGAGTGCGTCCTGCCCGGTGGCTGCGCCCCGATCCTCGCCGTCGACGTGCTCGACCAGCAGCCGGGCGGCCCCGTCGAGGACACCGCGCTTGATGAGAGTGTGGACACCGCAGCGATCGTCGCCGACGGCACCCGCGGGCTGAAGCTCCTCGTCATCTGGCGCCGCGACGGCCATCGCGACCGGCGTATCGCCCTCGCCGACCGTTTCATCGGGATGTGCCGAGCCGCCGGACTCGCCTCCGTGCTGGAACCCGTGGCACGTCCCACCCACGAGGAAGAGGGGGCGGGGGCCTTCCGGCTCAACGACTCCATCGTCGAAGCCGCTCGTGAACTGGCGCCGCTGGGACCGTCGTTGTACAAGTGCCAGGTCCCCGACGGCGGTGCGGGTCCGGTGGCCGGGCTGGCCCGGCAGGCGGAGCGGATCGACGCCGTCGTCGACGTCCCCTGGGTGGTCCTCTCCCAGGGCGTCCGGGCTGCCGACTTCCCCCGCGCCGTCGAGGCGGCTTGCCGTGCCGGTGCCTCCGGCTTCCTCGCGGGTCGCGCGTTGTGGACCGACGCCCTGGCCGGTGACCGCGACAGCACGCTGCGCGGGGCGAGCGCCGACCGGCTGAGGTTCCTCGGCGACGTCGTCGACCGATACGGCCGGCCCTGGTGGGACGCCGCCGCGGCAGGCGAGCGGGTGACGGCATGACGGCCGCACCAGCGGGCGCCGCCGGCAACGGCACCGGTCCCCGTGTCTGCCTGCTGCACACCGTGGCCGCGTTGCCCGCCGTCTTCGACCCGCTGCTGCGTGAACTCGCCCCCGGCGTCCGGCCCTACCACGTAGTGGACGAGAGTCTCCTCGCGGACACCGTGGCCCACGGTCCGCTGGCCCGCACCACCGCGCGGATCGCCGCGTACATCACCCAGGCAGCGGCCGCCGGCGCCGAAGCCGTCCTCGTCACCTGCTCCTCCATCGGAGCCGCCGCCGAGCAGGTCCGCCCGCTGGTCGGCATCCCCGTGCTGCGGGTCGACGAGCCGATGGCGGCCGCTGCGGTCCGTACGGGCTCGCGTATAGCGGTGCTGGCCACCCTGGAGTCGACGCTCGCCCCCACCGCCGACCTCGTCCGGAGGCAGGCCGCTCCGGGCGCGATCAGCCTGACGACGTCCGTCTGCCCGGGGAGCTACGCGGCCAGGGCCGCCGGGGACCTGGCCCGGCACGACGCGCTGATCGCCGACGAGGCGCACCGTCTCGCCGCCGATCACGACGTGCTCGTGCTGGCCCAGGCGTCGATGGCCACCGCGCTCGGCCGGCTTCCGCAGGAAGCCATCACCGTCCCGGTGCTCACCTCCACCCGGAGCGGCGTCGCCCAACTGGCCGCGCTCACCCGGCGGGAGCTGCCCACATGACGGAACTCGGCTGCATCGCAGACGACTTCACGGGAGCCACCGACCTCGCCGGAAACCTGGTGGCCACCGGTCGCCGGGCTGTCGTCACCATCGGCGTGCCCGGTACGCCGGTTCCCGACGCCGATGCCGTGGTCGTCGCACTCAAGACCCGTACCGTGGCGGCGGACCGGGCCGTTGCCGCAGCCCTCGACGCCCACCGTGCGCTCGTCCGACTGGGGTGCCGGCGCTTCTGGTTCAAGTACTGCTCCACCTTCGACTCCACACCGCACGGCAACATCGGCCCGGTCACCGACGCCCTGCTGGACGCGACCGGATCGCCCTGGACCATTGCCTGCCCGGCCTTCCCCGACACCGGCCGCACCGTCTACCAGGGGCACCTGTTCGTCGGTGACCGTCTCCTCGCCGACAGCGGTATGCGCCACCATCCGCTCACCCCGATGACCGACTCCGACCTGGTGCGGGTGCTCGGCGCCCAGACCGGCCACCGCGTGGGGCTGCTCCCGTACGCCGCGCTGCAGGCCGGTGGCCAGGCCGTACGCGACCGCCTGGCCGGACTCGCCGCTGACGGCGTCCGGATCGTCGTCACCGACACGCTCACGCACCAGGACCTGACAACCGTCGAACGCGCGACCCGGCATCTCCCGCTCGTCACCGGCGGATCGGGCCTGGCTCTCGCACTGCCCCACCAGCACACCGAGGCAGCGCACATCGACGTCGCCCCCGGCCCCACGGCCGTACTCGCCGGCAGCGTCTCGGACACGACCCTGGCCCAGATCGAGCACGCCCGCGCACGCCTGCCGCACCGCAGGATCGACCCCGCCGCCCTGCTGTCCGCGCCGGGGCCGACCATCGCCGGCACGGTGGCCTGGGCCCGCGGACACCTCACGGCCGGCCGGAACGTGCTGATCCACAGCGCCGACACCCGGTCCGAAGTGATGTCCGCACAACGGAGGTTCGGTACCGTACGCACCGCCGATGCGATGGAACGGGCACTGGCCCGGTGCGCCCGGGATCTCGCCGACAGCGGCGTGCGCCGCTTCGTCGTCGCGGGCGGGGAGACGTCCGGCGCGGTCGTCGAGGCACTGGGCCTGCGCTTCCTGCGCATCGGTCCGGCCATCGCGCCCGGCGTCCCCTGGACCGCGGCGGAGCGCCGTGGCCACACCATCAATCTCGCGTTGAAATCGGGCAACTTCGGTGAGGCGGATCTCTTCACCACAGCGGAGGCATTCTTGTGAGAACACTCGAGCCCGCGAAACCGCAGACGGACGAGTCGTCCGCCGAAGCCCTGACAGCGGGCGGGAACCACCTCGCCGCACTCGGTCTCAGCCCCGGAAGCTCGGGCAACCTCAGCGTCCGTACGGCCACCGGCTTCCTCACCACACCGACCGGTAGCTCCCTGGCAGCCCTGACTCCGGACCGCATCAGCGCCCTCGACGCAGCCGGACAACACCGGGCAGGACCGCCCCCGACGAAGGAAGTCCCGCTGCATCTGGCGGTGTACGCCCGGCTTCCGCACGCGCGGGCCGTCGTGCACCTGCACTCCACGCACGCCGTCGCCGTCGCCTGCCTCGACCCGCTGGACTCCACCGACGTGCTGCCGCCACTCACCCCCTACGCCGTGCTGCGGCTCGGCCGGGTGCCCCTGCTGCCCTACGCGGCTCCCGGCAGCGACCGTCTCGCTGCCGGAACAGCCGCACTGGACCCCGGTACCAGGGCCTTCCTCCTCGCCAACCACGGACAGGTCACCACCGGCGCCACCCTTGACGAAGCGATACAGGCGGCGGTCGAGCTGGAGGAGAGCGCCACGCTCCAGCTGCTGCTCGGCGACCGCCGTCCCGTACGACCGCTCACCCCCGGCCAGCGCGCCGAACTCACCGCCGAGATTGGTTAGGAACCCCGCATGTCCGAGAACCACGCCTGGTGGCGCAGGGCCGTCATCTACCAGATCTACGTCCGCAGCTTCGCCGACGGCGACGGCGACGGCCTCGGGGACCTGCCCGGCATCACGGCCCACCTGGACCACGTCGCCGCGCTCGGCGCGGACGCCGTATGGATCACGCCCTTCTATCCCTCGCCGATGGTCGACGGCGGTTACGACGTCGCCGACTACCGCGATGTGGACCCCCGCTTCGGCACCTTGGCAGACGCCGACTCCCTGCTCGTCCACGCCCACGAACTGGGCCTGCGCGTCATCGTCGACATCGTCCCCAACCACACCTCCGACCAGCACGCGTGGTTCCAGCAGGCCCTGGCGGAACCGGGCGGCCCCGCCCGTGCGCGGTACGTCTTCCGGGACGGCCGCGACGGCGGTGCGACCCCGCCCACCGACTGGCGGTCCGTGTTCGGTGGCCCGGCCTGGCAGCGGGTGCCCGACGGGCAGTGGTACCTGCATCTGTTCGCCCCCGAACAGCCCGACCTCGACTGGGCACACCCCGAGGTCGTCAAGGAATTCCACAGTGTGCTGCGCTTCTGGCTCGATCGCGGAGTCGACGGCTTCCGCTTCGACGTGGCCCACGGCATGGCGAAGGACCTGGCCGAACCCCTGCGTGATCTCGGCCCGGGCCAGGTCCACCACAAGATCGTGGGGGACGGCTGGGAGGGCGATCATCCCTTCTGGGACCGCGAGAGCGTACATGACATTCTGCGGGGCTTCCGGCAGGTCACCGACGCATACCGCCCACCGCGTGTGACGGTCGCCGAGTCCTGGGCCGCCCTGGACCGCCGGGCTCTCTACACCCGCCCGGACGAATTGCACCAGGCATTCAACTTCGACTTCCTCGGGGCGGGCTGGGGGGCGACAGCGCTGCGCGCGACCATCGACCGGTCCATCGCCCTCGCGGAAACCTCCGGATCCGCGCCCACCTGGGTCCTGTCCAACCACGACGTCATCCGCCATGCCTCCCGGCTGTGCCTGCCCGAGGGCGCCGACCACGAGCGTTGGCTGGTCTCCGGTGGTACGCAGCCCGCGCTCGACCCTGCTGCGGTCCGGCGCCGCGCCCGGGCGGCCGCCCTGCTGCTCCTCGCGCTTCCCGGCGCCGCCTACCTCTACCAGGGCGAGGAACTCGGCCTGCCCGAGGTCGCCGACCTGCCGGTCGACGTCCTCCAGGACCCGGTGCACCGGCGTTCCGGAGGCGCCCGCAAGGGCCGGGACGGTTGCCGGGTGCCGTTGCCCTGGTCCCGTACCGGGCCGTCGTACGGCTTCGGTACGGGACCCGGCTGGCTGCCGCAACCCGACCTCTTCGGCGCGCTGTCCGTCGAAGCCCAGTCGGAGGACCCGGACAGCACGCTGAGCCTGTACCGGGCAGCCCTGCGATTGCGCCGCACCCAACCGCCGAGCGCTCACCTCAGCTGGAACCCGTCGGCGCCCGAAGGCGTGCTGGACTTCACGGTCGGGGCTCTGCGCTGTGTCGTCAACGCCGGCCACGAGCCTGCCCTGCTACCCGCTTCGCCACCGCCGCTCCTGACGAGCGCGCGCCTGCCGGAAGCGCAACCGCTCCTGCCACCGGACACAGCCGCCTGGCTTCATGCCCAGCTCCCGGGCAGGTGATCGGGAAGAGTCAGATCGGCCACCAGGCCGTAGTGATCGCTGACCTGTGGTCCTGCCGTCGGAGTCACCAGGATCCGCCGGCAGTCGGCGAGGTGCAGGGTCGGCCCGTAGCGGTCGCAGCGCACCATGATCACATCGATCCGGCGCCCCGCCTCTTCGGCCATGTCTCCCTGCCGGACCCGACCCGACCCGACGCCGTCGGCGGACCAGTGAGGATGCGGTGCGACGTGCCAGCCCGCCTCGTGGAGGCCGGTCACCTCCTGGCGGCCGACCTCCTGCAGAGCCATCACATCCGGGCTCAGCTCGAGCAGTGTCCGGCGCAGTGCGGCCCTTCGCCGGGGGCCGTCGGCGTAGCGCAGCTCCAGCACGTTCATGGTCAGGACCCGCAGGCGGCCTTCCGCGTCCGTCATGCCGTCAGCTCACCCATGCTGCCTCACACCGTCAGCGTGGCTTTCTCACCGTGGATGCGGTTCGGGAGCTCCCGGGTGGCCTGTTCCCGGATGCGGCTGCAGGAAGTGCTGATGAGGCGCGAGACGTGCATCTGCGACAGGCCGAGCTCCTTCGCGATCTGACTCTGCGTCATGTCGTGGAAGAAGCGGAGATAGAGGATCCGCTGTTCGCGCTGGGACAGATGGCGCAGCAGGGGCTTGACGGCTTCCCGGTCGAGGACGATGTCGAGAGCGGTGTCCGGACCGCCGACGGTCTCGCTGAGGGCGAAGCCCCCGTCAGGGCCGGCGAGTTCGGCGTCCAGCGAGAGGGCCTTGAAGCTGCCGAGCGCTTCGAGCCCGGCCTTCACGTTCTCCTGGCTCAGCCCGGTCTCTTCGGCGAGCTGAGCGACGGTGGGCTCGCTGCTGCCGGCGGCCTGCAGGTTCCGCCGGGCGATGCGCACGGTGTTGCGCAGTTCCTGGACTCGGCGCGGTACATGGAGGGTCCACATGTAGTCGCGGAAGTGCCGCTTGACCTCGCCCGTGATGGTGGGGACGGCGTAACTCTCGAAGGCCCCGCGCTCGACGTCGTAACCATCGATGGCTTTCACCAGGCCCAGGGCCGCAACCTGGCAGAGATCCTCCAGCGACTCGCCACGGCTGCGGAAGCGGCGGGCGATCCGCTCGGCCATGGGCAGCCATGCCCTGACCAATTCGTCCCGTACCGCCCGGCGTTCGGGGCCCTCCGGCAGCGCCGCCAGTCGGGTGAACACGTCCAGGGTGTCGGGGGCGTCCTCGTACGAACGCCGGTCCCTGGTCAGAGTGTGCATGTGATCCGCTCCTCGAGCACGCAGCCGAACCAGTCACCGCGGGACCGGCGCCGCCGGGCCGGGCCTGTTGCAGGAAGCCGCGCGCCCGGAGCCATCAAACCGTGCCCAACGGACGTGCCTCCGGTCCGAAGCACGAAAAACCGCCTGCCCCACCATTCACTGGGCAAACACGCCCGCACGCAACCCCAACCGGGCCGTACGCGCCAGGTTCGCCCGGGTGGCGGCAGCGTGCGCAGGCCGAGGCGGAACCGCCCGCAGGAAGGGCACCACGGTGGGTATCCGCAGAGCAGCGGTCGACATGACGAGCAGGGACGAGAGGAGCGGTCGAGGCGATGAACGGCGACAGCGTGCGGGCACCGGCCCGGATGCCCACCGATATACGGCGTCAGGTGACGCGGACGGACACCGTGCTGACGGATCCCCGACTCGTGGAGGCCCTGCACCGACTGGGCCCCGGCGTGGTGAAACCTCTGGTCAAGTCGGCCCAGCAGCGAGCCAGAAGGGGTGAGATCGCCGCGGCGGCCGTCGCTGACGCGGCAGTGGCCGCGCTGCCCCGGACAGCAGGGGGGCTGACACCGGTGATCAACGCCACGGGGGTGCTGCTGCACACCAACCTCGGGCGCGCCCCGTTGTCGGCGGCGGCACGGGAGGCGGTGGCCGACGCCTGTGGACCGACCGACGTGGAACTCGACCTGCGGACCGGCACCCGCGACCGCCGTGGCCGCTCGGTGCTGAACGCACTTCTGGAGCGGGCGCCGCTCGCCGGGGCCGCACACATCGTGAACAACGGTGCGGCGGCACTGGTACTCGCCGCGACCGCGCTCGCAGCCGGCCGGGAGATCATCGTCAGCCGGGGCGAGATGGTGGAGATCGGCGACGGATTCCGTCTCCCCGATCTGCTCGTCTCGACCGGTGCACGGCTCCGTGAGGTCGGTACGACCAACAGGACGACACCTGACGACTACGCGGAAGCCGTCGGAGCCGATACCGGCTTCTTGCTGAAGGTTCACCCGTCGAACTTCCGCATCACCGGATTCACCCGTAGCGTGCCCGTCTCCGACCTGTCCCGCCTCGGTGTACCGGTCGTCGCCGACATCGGCTCCGGCCTGCTCGCGGCGGACCCGCTGCTGCCCGAGGAGCCTGATGCGGGCAGTTGGCTGGCAGCCGGCGCGGCCCTCGTCACCGCCAGCGGCGACAAGCTCCTCGGCGGCCCCCAGTGCGGCCTGGTGCTGGGACAGGAGGACCTGGTCCGGCGGATGGCCCGGCATCCGCTGGCCCGGGCACTGCGGGTCGACAAGATGACCCTGGCCGCACTCGAGGCGAGCCTGCGGGGACCGGAAACCCCCACTCACGCCGCGCTGCACGCCGATCCGGCGGCACTCTGTGTCCGGGCCGAATCGATGGCCGCAGGACTGCGCGAGGAAGGCATCGACGCCCGGGCCGTCCGCAGTGAGGCGACCGTCGGGGGCGGGGGAGCCCCCGGGGTGACCCTGCCGAGCGCCGCCGTCTCGCTGCCGGAGCTCTATGCCGTGGAGCTCCGCACCGGGCCGCAGCCGGTGATGGGCCGGATCGAGGGCGGACGCTGTCTGCTCGACCTGCGCGCGGTCCCCGGCGACCAGGACCCGGATGTGGCCCGCGCGATCCGTACCGTCGCCGCGCGGGGTGACGCCTCATGCACGTGATCTGCACCGCTGGGCACGTCGACCACGGGAAGTCCGCTCTGGTCCGGGCGCTGACCGGCATGGAGCCCGACCGGTGGGAGGAGGAGCGCCGTCGCGGCCTGACCATCGACCTGGGGTTCGTGTGGACTCCGCGGGCACCCGGCGGCGAGCAGACGGTCTTCGTCGACGTGCCCGGCCACGAAAGGCTGGTCGGCAACATGCTCGCCGGGGTGGGGCCGGCGCCGGCTGTCCTCTTCGTCGTCGCGGCCGATCAGGGATGGCAGCCGCAGTCGGAGGAACACCTGGCCATTCTGAACGCCCTCGGAGTGCGGCACGGGCTCCTCGCGGTGACCCGCAGCGACCTCGCCGACCCCGAACCCGTACGGTCCGAGGCGCTGCAGCGGATGGCGGCGAGCTCCCTCGGCGACGTCGAGTCGGTCGCGGTCAGCGCGCTCACCGGGGCCGGCCTGGAGAAACTGCGGGCGGCCCTGGCACGGCTCACCGAAGCGCTGCCCGTTCCCGACGCCGACGCCGATGTACGCCTGTGGGTGGACCGGGCGTTCACGGTGCGCGGCCGTGGAACGGTCGTCACCGGAACACTGGGCGGCGGCACGATCCGGGTGGGCGACCACCTGGTCCCTGGGGACGGCGCGGAGCCGCTACGGGTACGGGGTCTGCAATCGCTGAACGAGGACCACGACGAGATGAGCGCCGTCGCCCGGGTCGCGGTCAATGTGCACGGCCCGCGCGCCGGGCGGATCCGGCGCGGCGACGCCCTGCTCACTCCGGGGCGCTGGCTCGCCGCCGAGCTGATCGACGTACGCCTGCACGGGGCGGCTGCGGTGGAACTGCCCCGGCGGCTGACGCTGCACGTCGGCTCGGCGGCCGTGCCGGTCACCGTCCGGCCGCTGGGCGAGGACACCGCCAGACTGCAACTTCCACGGAAGCTGCCGCTGCGGATCGGTGATGCGGCGCTGCTGCGGGACCCGGGCCGGCACGGCATTCCGGCCGGCGTCACGGTGCTGGACGTCCGACCGCCTCGGCTGACCCGGCGCGGCGCGGCCGCCGCCCGCGCCCAGCAACTCGCCGGCATGACCGGAAACCCCGACGGGGCCACCGAGCTCGAACGGCGCGGACTGATCCGGCGGGAGGAGCTGGTGGCCATGGGCGTGCGGCCGGTCGCCGACCCGGTGGCCGGTAACTGGCTGGCCGACGCAGCCCGGTGGGAGGAACTCGGGCTGCGCCTGACAGCCGCGGTCGACGAGCACGCCGCCGCACATCCGATGGATCCCGGTCTGCCCGCCGAAGCCGCCCGGCGGCTTCTCGGTCTGCCCGACCGGTGCCTGGTCGACGCGCTGGTCAGCGCGGCAGGAGCGGCAGACGCGGCAGGCCTGCGGCAGCGTGGCGGAAGGATCTACGGGCGTGCGGCCCGGCCGGAGTTGCCCGCCGAGGTCCGAGTCGCGGTCGAGGCGGTCCGGAGCGAGCTGGCGGTGGCTCCGTTCCGTGCGCCGGAGGCCCACCGGATGGGCGAACTCGCCCTGTCCCCCTCCATGGTGGCCGCGGCGGTGGCTGCGGGGGCGTTGCTGAAGATCACCGATGGCATCGTGCTGTTGCCCGGCGCGGACATCCGGGCGGTCGAGATCCTGGCCGGGCTGAACCAGCCGTTCACCATGAGCGAGGCCCGCCGGGCGCTGGACACCACCCGCCGGGTGGCGGTACCGCTGTTGGAGTACCTGGACCGCACCGGGCGCACCGAGCGTGTCGACGGGACGCTTCGGCGCTGCCGAACCGATGCGAGGAGCGGAGGCGGACGGGAATCGAACCCGCCTGCCCGAGATGCTCGGGCACCTCGGTTTTGAAGACCGGGAGGGCCACCAGGCACCCACACGCCTCCCCGCGAGCGACTGCACGCCCGACTGCCCGGCCAGCCTACGCCGGGGAGGCGCACTCGCGGAGCAACACCCCAGCCGCGAACGGCTGGTGTCGCCGCGGACGGCCGCGGGTGCCTCAGGGTTCCGTCCCGGTGTGCTCGTCGATCCCGGCCCGCTCCCGGTAGGCGCGGACGAACGCCACGGCTGCCGGACCGCGCGGACGCCTGCCCGGGCGGATGTCACAGGTGAGGACTTTGCTTTCCTGGATGTGTGTGTTGGGGTCGAGCGACAGGTGGGTGAGCTCGTTGGCGGCGTCCCCGACGGTGTAGCCGTTCGGTCCCCAGTGGTAGGGCAGCCCGACCTGATGCAGCGTGCGCCCGCGTACGGTCAGCGGCGCCATCCGGTCAGTGACCAGCACCCGTGCCTCGACCACCCCCCGGGCACTGACGACCGTGGCCCAGTCCATGTGCGTCAGGCCCCTCTCGGCGGCCAGTTCCGGCGACACCTCACAGAAGAACTCGGGTTGCAACTCCGCCAGATACGGCTGCCACCGGGTCATCCCACCGGCCGTGTGGTGCTCGGTGAGGCGGTAAGTGGTCAGCACGTACGGGAAGACGTCCGCACCCGGCCCGGTCCCACTGGGGTGATACCGGTTGCCGGGATGGGGCGGGGGCAGATGCCGGACGGGGTTGCGCTGCTGGGAGTACAGCGGGTTGCGGAAGGGGGACTCCTGGGGCTCGTAGTGGGCGGGCAGCGGGCCGTCGGTCAGGCCTGACGGCACATGGAGCCACGCCTTGCCGTCCGCCTGCATGATGAAGGCGTCCGTACCGGACAGCGCCTCGGCGCCGGTGGCGTTCTTCGGGGGCTGGTGGGAGGGCGACTTATCGGCTGCGAAGTCGGGAATGTCGTGCCCGGTCCACTGTGCTTCGTCCGCGTCCCACCACACCAGCGCCTTGCGTTCGCTCCATGGTTTGCCGTCCGGGTCCGCCGACGCCCGGTTGTACAGGATGCGGCGATTGGCGGGCCAGGCCCAGCCCCACTCGTTCGCCACCCAGTTCTGCTCCTTGCCCGGCTTGCGGCGGGCGGCCTGGTTGACGCCGTCCGCGTAGACCCCGCAGTAGATCCAGCAACCGCAGGCCGTGGAACCGTCGGGGTTGAGCTGCTCGTACGAGGCGAGCGGCTGTCCTTCGGCGTCATAGCCGTTGATCTCCGCGAGGACCGCTTCGGCCTCGGGTTCGGCCCGCTCGCCCGTGGTCGGATAGTCCCAGGTGAGATCCAACACGGGCCGGTCCATCTCGTCGGCGGAACCGGCGAGTTTCTCTTTGAGGATGCGACCCAGGTGGTACATGAACCACAGATCACTGCGCGCGTCACCGGCGGGCTCCACCGCCTGATGGTGCCACTGCAGCATGCGCTGGGTGTTGGTGAAGCTGCCGTCCTTCTCGGTGTGGGCCGCGGCCGGCAGGAAGAACACTTCCGTGCCGATGTCCTCGGTGCGCAGTTCGCCCGTTTCGATCTCCGGACCGTCCTTCCACCAGGTGGCGGACTCGATGAGCGAGAAGTCCCGGACCACCAGCCAGTCCAGATTGGCCATGCCCAGGCGCTGCATCTTCGCGTTGGCCGAGCCCACGGCCGGGTTCTCGCCCAGCAGGAAGTAGCCTTTGCAGACGCCGTCCAACTGCGCCATGACCGTCTCGTAGGTGCTGTGCGACCCGGTGAGTCGGGGTAGGTAGTCGAAGCAGAAGTCGTTGTCCTGGGTAGCGGCCTCTCCCCAGTAGGCCTTCAACAGGCTCACCAGGTAGGAGCGCGTCTCGCCCCAGAAACCCTTGTCGGCGCTCTCCGCCTTGACGAAGGCATCGAGATCCTGGCCCTTGTGCGCGTGCGGCATCGGGATGTAACCCGGCAGCAGGTTGAACAGCGTCGGGATATCGGTAGAACCCTGGATCGACGCATGTCCGCGCAGAGCCAGAATCCCGCCTCCCGGGCGCCCGATGTTGCCCAGCAGGCTCTGCAGGATCGCGGCCGAGCGAATGTACTGCGCCCCCACCGTGTGCTGAGTCCATCCCACGGCGTAGGCGAAGGCGGTCGTGCGCTCCCGACCGGAGTTCTCCGTGACGAGTTCACAGACCTGGCGGAACATGTCCTGCGGTACGCCACAGATGTCCTCCACCATCTCCGGTGTGTACCGCTGGTAGTGCCGCTTGACGACCTGGAACACACACCGCGGGTGGCTCAGGCTCTCGTCGCGTTCCGGTTCGCCCTCGCCGAGCACGGCCCCGCCCGAACCGTGTGCTTCCCCGCCGCCCGACTCGGCGACCGAACTGCCGCCTCCGGTCCGCTTCTCGTACATCTGGTCGCGCTGGCCCGATGCCGCCTGCACCTCCATGCCCTGGTACTGCCACGTGCTGTTGTCGTACGTGCGGTTGTCCACGTCCAGCCCGGAGAAGACCCCGTCGAGATCTTCGGTGTCCTGGAAATCCTCCCGCAGAATGACCGGCGCGTTGGTGTACGCGACGACGTAGTCACGGAAGTACTTGTCGTTCTGCAGCACGTAGTTGATGATGCCGCCGAGAAAGGCGATGTCGCTGCCCGCGCGCAGAGGCACGTGCACGTCGGCGAGCGCGCTGGTCCTGGTGAACCGCGGATCGACGTGGATCACCTTCGCTCCGCGCGCCTTGGCCTCCATCACCCACTGGAACCCCACCGGATGGCACTCGGCCATGTTGGAGCCCTCGATGACGATGCAGTCCGAGTTCTGCAGATCCTGCTGGAAGGTGGTCGCGCCGCCGCGGCCGAACGAGGTCCCCACACTGGGGACGGTGGCAGAGTGTCAAACTCGGGCCTGGTTCTCGATCTGTACGGCGCCGAGCGCGGTGAAGAGCTTCTTGATCAGGTAGTTTTCCTCATTGTCGAGGGTGGCACCGCCCAGACTGGCAATACCCAGGGTGCGCCGGGTACGTACCCCGTCCGCCTCCCACTGCCAGCCCTCCCGGCGGGCCTTGATGACACGGTCGGCGATCATGTGCATGGCCGTGTCCGGGTCCAGCCGTTCCCATTCGGTCCCATGCGGCCTGCGGTAGAGCACACCGTGTTCCCTGGCGGAGCCGGTGGTCAGCTGCAGACTGGCTGAGCCCTTCGGGCACAACCTGCCGCGCGACACGGGGGAGTCGGGGTCCCCTTCGATCTGCGTCACCTGCTCGTCCTGCACGTAGACGTTCTGGCCGCAGCCCACCGCGCAGTACGGACAGATCGACTTCACCACTTTGTCCGCGGTGGCGACACGCGGAGCGAGCCGGGTGCTGTGCGCGCTCTTGGCCGCCGCACCGCGACCCAGTGGGTCGTCGCCCTTCAGCTGCCGGTACACCGGCCAGGAGTCGATCCAGGTCCGCACACCCATGACATCCGCCTCTCGCAGTCGCGCAGTCTCCGTCGGCCCGTCTCGGCCGTTCCTCCGCCGGCCGTTGCCCGCCTGCTCGTCTAGGGGTCCGTCTCCGCTGTGCCGTGCAGGTGGGGGCGCGTCGGTTCGGCACTGCGGGCTCGCCGCAGTTTCTTTCCGAGCGCGCTTCGTTCGTCCGCCGACAGCGCATCGCGGAGCGCGGCGAACACGGTGTCCTCGAAGGCGACGTGCCGACGCAGCCGGCTGCTCAACTGCTCCGCCAGGTCGTCGAACTCATCGGTGTCGGGCGCGGCGGCGGCCAGTGCGGCCAGCGTCCGCGTTCCCTCCCGTTCCTGTTCCAGGGCCTGGTCGGCGAGGGCATCCCCGTCGCCGAGCACCCGTCGCACGGCCGGCCACAAGTGCTGCTGCTCCGCGGGCTCGTGAGCGGCCAGGACCACCTCGATCATGTCCACGATGGAGCCGCGGCGGGACATCTGCGCCGGCGACCCGCCCTTCTTTCGGCCCGGGATCGTCTTCAGCTGTTTGAGCAGGGCGGTAACCCGGTCGTGGTCGCGGGTGAGCAGGTCCGTCACCTCGTCGGTCTCGTCGGTGTCCTGACTGCTCCCCGGGTCCGCGTCCCGGCGCTGCGCGGCGGACCGCATCTGCGTGTCCGCGGCCGCCCGCTGCTTCAACCACTGCCGTACGGAGTCCTTACCGGTCGGGTTCTCCGCCGCCGGGTTGACCAGGTGCTGCGTGGAGGACGACGGCATGCCCGGCCGCCGCTGTTCCTCCCCGGTCAAAGTGTCCCCACCGTCGGCCGGCAGGCCGGTGGCGATCAGGAACGCCTGCCCGGCGGGCACGCCGAGACGCGCCGCTGCTTCGCGGTAATCGAGGCCGGCCTCCAGCAAACGGAGCACCTGCTCCTGAGTGGGCACTCTCGCTTCGCCTCCTGCGCCGTTCCGGAAACGCTGCCGCTCCCGGAGGTCTGCCGTTCCGGAAACGCTGGGTACCCGCATCCCAGCGGGCAAAACTTCCGGCTATTCCACGCAAGGGACGTGTCGGAGCGCCATCACCGGGCACTTGGCCGTGCGGTGTGTCCCCTCGCAGCCCACCACGCACGACCGTAGGGTCCAGGTGGCTGCGCGCCGGACTTGGCGCGACCCGACAGGAGTGATCCCATGCGATTCTTGATCCGACTAAGGCGCGCCGGAAACGGAACGCCGGATCACCACGCCGGCGGGTCGGTGCCGGCGGGGGGCCGCCGGGGGCGCCGGGAGCAGCGATGAACCGGCGGCACATCTTCGGTCAGGTCTTCGGCCTGGAGTCGATCATCGCCGGCGTGGTCTTCCTGGTGATCCTCGGCATGGTGTTCTTCTCCGTTGCCCGCCGTAGGGCGCGTCCGGGCATCGCCGCCTCCCATCGCGCCAACCGGCCGAAGCTGGAGAAGTGCTACGTCGTGGTGCTCGCCGCCATCGCCGCGTTCCTGGTCGCCTACACCGCGTGGCAGAACCACCGGGAACAGCAGACAGCGCAACAGTCACCGGTGCGGGTGAATGTGACGGCGTTCCAGTGGTGCTGGAAGTTCAGTTATCCGCAGGCGTCGAAACCGGTCAGTACGACGTCGAACTGCCGCGGCGACAAGCTCCCCACACTCGTCGTACCGACCGGGCGCACCATCCAGGTGACGGTCACCTCGCGAGACGTGATCCACTCGCTGTGGGTTCCCGCGCTGCGCTACAAGATGGACGCCTTTCCCGACCACAAGAACACCTTCACCATCACCATGGACCGGGAGGGCCGCTGGATCGGCAGGTGCGCCGAGTTCTGCGGGGAACGCCATGCCGAGATGCACTTCTGGTTCAAGGCGGTGTCCCCGGAGAAGTACAGCAAGTGGCTCGCCGCCCAGTCGGCGGGGCATACGGCCGGGGCCGCGGCATGACCGTGGCGCCTCCCGCGGAGAACGCGGGGTCCCGGACCGTCAAGCCGGCCGGCTGGCTCGACTGGATCACCACAACCGACCACAAACGCATCGGTATCCTCACGGTCGCCACCTCGCTCGTACTGCTGCTGCTGATGGGCATCCTGGCCCTCCTGATGCGCAGCCAACTGACGCAGCCCGACGAACACTTCGTGGACGCCCAGACGTACAACCAGCTGTTCACCATTCATGGCTCCGGCATGATCTACCTGGTGATGACGCCGTTCGCGCTGGGACTCGGCGTGTATCTCGTTCCCCTGCAGATCGGCGCGCCGACGATCGCCATCCCCCGCACCACACTGCTGGGCTACTGGCTGTACGTCAGTGGAGCGGTCATCATCCTGACCGGGTTCGCCACACCCACCGGTGCGCATGCGGACGGCTGGTTCTCCTACCCCCCGATGGCCGACAGCGAGCATTCCCCCGGCATGGGCTCGGACCTGTGGATCGTCGGCGTGTTCCTCACCACGATCGGCATGATCATCATGGGTTGGGCCGTGCTGTGGACTGCGCTGCGCAAACGGGCCAAGGGAATGACCATGCTGCGGATGCCGGTCTTCTCCTGGTCGATGGTCGTCACCTGCCTGATGGTCATCGGGTCGTTCCCCTCCCTGCTCGCCGCCCTGAGCCTGCTGACAGCGGGTCGCGCCGACCCGTCGGTCTTCACATCGAACGTGTGGAACATCGGCTATCAGCACCTGTTCTGGTTCTACGGTCACCCGGTCGTCTACGTGATGTTCTTCCCCTACCTGGCCGCGGTCATCGAGGTGCTGGCGGTCTTCTCCGGGCGGGCTCCCTTCGGCTACAAGGGGACGGTCCTGTCCCTGCTGGCGTTCGCGGCGCTGTCGATGAGCGTATGGGGACACCACATGTTCGCCACCGGACAGGCCGCCAACGACTACTACTCGCTGACGTCGATCACGCTGCTGATCCCCGCGGGTGTGGAGTACTTCGGCATGCTCGGTACGGTGCTCGGTGGACGCCTCCGCTTCCGCACCCCGATGCTCTTCGCCCTCGCCTTCATCCCGCAGTTCCTGATCGGCGGGCTGACCGGCATCATGGTCGGTACCCCGGTCGTCGACTACCACGTCACCGACAGCTACTTCATCGTCGCGCACCTGCACTACGTGCTGTTCGCGGGCAGCGCCTTCGGTCTCTTCGCCGCGGTGTACTTCTGGTTCCCCAAGGTCACCGGAGTGCTGCTGAGCGAACGGCTCGGCAAGATCCACTTCTGGCTGATGGTCCTCGGTGCCAACCTCACCTTCCTGCCGATGTTCGGCCTCGGCTACGCGGGGATGCCCCGCCGGGTGTACACCTACCAGACGTTCGACGGATTCGGCCTGCTCAACCTGCTGGCCACCTGTGGTGCGGCCGCTCTGGCCGCGGCCATGACCGTCTTCGTGGTCAACGTCTTCTGGACGCTGCGCAAGCGTGCCCTGCACCCGGAGCGGCCACCGGCCGGTGACAACCCCTGGGACGCGCACACCCTGGAATGGGCCACCACGTCACCGCCACCACGAATGAATTTCACCGCCGAGCATCCGCTGCCCCCCATCACCGGCCATGCGCCGCTCCTCGACCTCAGGCAACGCGCTGCGGCAGCAGCCGCCGAAGGAGCCGCCACCGGTTCGGAGCCCGGCCCGGGAGGCCGGTCATGAAGAGGCATCCGGCGTTTCTGGTGGTGGCCGGCTGGGGGCTGCTGAACGGCATCCTTCTCGCAGTACTGGCCATCTACGGCGAGAGCTCCCTTGTCTACTGGCTCTGGGGCGGAGTCGTCGTGCTGATCGAACTGGCCGCCCTGGCGGTGCTGCTGTCGTCGCTGACCGGTCCCGAACAGCACCGGCGTTACCGGTTGCCGGCCAAGGGAGAGGCGGCGGCCCTGCCGACCGCTCTGGGGGCGGCGATCGTGGGGCTGTCGTTCATCTACGGGTTCTGGCTGATCGCCCTGGCCGCCCCGCTCCTTGCCTTGGCCCTGGTCCTGCGCGTCAGGCGGGGCCCGCTGGAGAAGGAGGAACTGCCCCGTGGTGATTGAGGCAGTCGAGATGGGCTGGGCGGCGTTCGTCATCGCCGTGCTGGTCCCCGCCGTCATCCTGATCACCCGGGCCGGCCGGTTCTGGCAGCGTGTCACGCTGCCACCGGCACCGGCGCTGTCGCTGTTCCTGCTGCTGCACGCCGCTGTCACGCTCGGCAGTTGCAGGTACCCTCCGGGCCCGCTTCTGCACCGGGCGCTGGAGGCAGTGCTGATCGCGGGCGGCTTCCTCTTCTGGCTGCCGGTGCTGGGGACCCGTCACCGGCTGAGCGATCCGGGGCGCTGCATGTACCTGTTTCTCGCCGCACCGCTGCTGGACATGCCCGCGGTCGGGATGATCGCCCTGGGAGACACCTTCGGCGGGCTCGCGATGATCGTGGCCATGCTGCCGATCGGCATCGCCGCCATGGTGGTGACCTGGCGCTGGGTGATCGACGAGGAAAGGATCCAGACGGCGGCGGCCCACGAGCTGTCGTCGGAGAGCCCGGTCGGTTGATCCGGACCGCTTCATCCGATCGGTCGGGCTCCATGCCTGTGCGGGCCCCGCGCTCCATGTGTCGCAGGGCCCGCACCGACTCGTCCGGCCGCCGCTCAGCCGCTGCTCCTGATGGCGTCGCGCGCCCTGTCGACCATGGACGCGAAGGGGCCCACCGCCCACTGCGCCTTCGGCGAACCGGCCGCCGTGGGATGGGGGTGGGTGGGAGCGGTCCGCTCGGCCTTCCGCAGCCGCTTGCCCATGGACTGGAGCTCCTCCTCGGTCCGCCCGGCTCGCACCGCGGGAAACTCCTCCCGCTCCTCGTGCTCGGCGTGGTCGATGACCGCCTGCTCGAACTCCGCCAGTTGAGCCGCGAACTCGGGGCTGGCCAGGTCCATCTTCTCCAGTTCGGAGAGGACCTTGTTCGCTTCCTTCTCCTCTTCGTTGCGGGCCTCGGCCTCCTCCTTGCCCGCGGTGTCCTCGGCGACCGGACGGACGATCATCTCTTCGGCGGTCTCATGCACTGCGAGCAGCGTGCGCAGGTGGTCGAACGCCTCCTGTTTGGCCTCGCCCTGAGAGTTCTTCACCAGGGTGAAGAGATCCCGGATATCCGCGTGCTGTTCCAGCAGGATCGCCACCACGTCGCCCTCGGGAAGACGTGCTGCCTGGTCCCGGTCGCTCTGTGCTTCACTCATGTCGTCAGCTCTCTCTTCGACGTTCGACGTTCGTTCCCGGACGGGTCACCGCCGGTGCCGGGTCGAAACCCGGATCCCGTCGGTCACTCGGCGGCGGGCTGTCCGGACAGTCGCGCTTCTTGTTCGTGCAACCGTTCCCGCTGCGGAACCACGGTGTACTTGGGGTCTTCGGCCGAGGCGACGCCGGCGTGAAAGACCGCGAAGCGCAGAGCCGCCGAACCGGTGAGCAGCGCGGCCCCCGCGATCGCCGCCGTCGGCCGGTTCCGGTGCCCGGCGCAGAGAGCCAGCAGGGCTCCGCCCGAGGTCAGGACTTCCGACGCCCGCATCAGGTGGTGGGCCTTGCCCTGTTCGAAGGTCTCGGCGGCCAGTCCCATGCGCCGCTTCATCACCTGAGCGCCTCCGAGTTCGAGCGCGGCTCCCCATGCGGCCAGCCGGCGGGCGGGACCCGCGTGCGCCACCGGCGAGCCCAGCAGACCCAGCCCGGCCGCGGCAGAGGCCCCGGACCCCGCGAAGACGAACGGCAGTTGGCGGTAGCTCTCGTGCCATGCCGGAACGGCCGTGTCCGAAAGCAGCACAGCCGTGTAGGTGGCGACGGCAGGACCGAGCAGAGCCGCGCCGACGGTGGCCGCGGCGCCGGTACGGGGGAGCCGGCCGGTGGCGTCGCTGAGCGCCGAGGCGGTGGCGAGCGGTGCATAACCGGCAAGCAGCCATGACCCCAGGTTCATGGGTGAGGTCGGCTTGAACACCCGCAGCATGTTGATGAAGCGCGAGGGCCGCCCGAGGTCATGGACGAGCGCTGCCAGCGACAGGCTGATGGCCGCGGCCGCGCCGGTCTTGGCCGTCCGGGCCAGTGGGCGCCGCCCGGTGGCCTGAGCGCCGGCCGCGAGCAGCGAAGACGCCCCGGCCAGGCCGCCCAGATAGAGGTAGCCGGCGATGTCGGCCGCCTGCCAGGTGGGCTTGTTGAGGACCGGCTTGCCGTAGTAGGAGGAGAACTCCGCCTCAGGAACCATGGGTTGCTCGCCGCGCTTGCCGCCACGCCGCTTGCGCCCGGCGGCCTTGCCGGTGACCGCCTCCCGGCCGGGCCGCGCCCCCCTGACGCCTTCGCGGGTCACCTCGGACTCGCTCACCGGGACCTCCCGGCGAAGCAGAGCGCGGCCCCGGCCGCCAGCGTCACGGCAGCCGCACCGGCATGCCGCCACATCGAGGGCAGATCGCGCGTCGTGACCACCGGGTCCGGTGGCAGCCCGTACACCTCGGGCTGGTCGAGCAGCAGGAAGAAGGCACCGTCACCGCCCACCCCGTCGTCCGGACTCTCGCCGTACAACCGGGCGTCGGCGACGCCGGCGTCGTGCAGTTGAGCCACCCGTACGTCAGCACGCTCCCGCAGCTCCTCCAGCGGCCCGAACTGGATCGAGTCGGTCGGGCACGCCTTGGCGCAGGCCGGCTCCATGCCCTCGCCGAGCCGGTCGTAGCACAGGGTGCACTTCCACACCCGGCCGTCGTCCTTGCGCTGGTCGATGACCCCGTACGGACAGGCGGGCACACAGTAACCGCAGCCGTTGCAGATGTCTTCCTGGACGACCACCGTGCCGAACTCGGTCCGGAACAGGGATCCGGTGGGGCAGACATCCAGACAGGCGGCGTGCGTACAGTGCTTGCACACGTCGGAGGACATCAGCCAGCGCAGTTCCGTGCGTCCGTCCGCTGCGACGGGGGAGATACCACCGGCTGCAGCACCGTCGGCCGCCGCCTCCGGAGGCGGCGCGGTCGAGCCGCCCTCGGCAGCTCCGGGAGGCGTGGCGAGTTGCCGAGCGGCGTCGAAGACGCTCAGACCACTGTGGTCGACTCCTGGTTCCTGGCCGCCCAGCGGCTTGCGTTGTTCGATGAAGGCCACATGCCGCCAGGTGTCGGCACCCAGTCCCTGAGTGTTGTCGTAGGACATGCCGGTGAGTTCCAGGCCGTCCTCCGGAATGGCGTTCCACTCCTTGCACGCCACCTCGCACGCCTTGCATCCGATGCACACCGACGTGTCAGTGAAGAAACCCATCCGAGGAGGATGATCCGTGTACCCGGCCGCCCCTGCGGCGTCCGGTTGCGGCCCGGCGAGCAGATTCCGCGCGGAGCGCGCGGCACGTGGCGGGCTCTCCTCCTGAGAACTTTTGTCGGTCATGGATGCCTGTCCTGTCCCGTCATCAGGGGCCCGAAATCAAGGGTTCAATTTGTTCCCTGCCGCCAGCAATATCCGCGCCGCTGCCTTCCTCACCCGGTGCCCGGTCGCTCTTCTTCCTTCATCCTTGGCCTTCTCCTGCGCCTCCGCATCCGGGGGATCCGTCAGGACCTCCTCGATCCGCTGCTGTTGTTGCTCCGTGGCGGGCAGTTCGACACGGTCGCGGAAGAACCAGGAGCTGAGGGCGTTGCGCACCCGGTGCTTGTGGAAGAAGCGCGAGGGCTCCGTGCCATAGGTCAGTGGGCGCGGCGCGTCCCGGACGAGGAGCCGGTGCTGCTCCGCTCCCGGCAGCGGGACGCGGCGTTCCTGGTAGCCGCCGGCGTCGGTCAGCTGCACGTCGCCGATCCCGTCCCCCGCTCCGAGGCGGCGCCGGTCCCGGGCCTGCAGCCCGAGGCAGGCCCGCTTGGTGATCCAGTAGGCCAGCAGCGGCAGGGCGAACAACGCGGTGCGGAAGATGTACGTCAGCCACTCCACGGGCCATTTGAAGACGTAGGCGAGCACGTCCTGACCACCTGCCAGGAGCAGCACGGCGTAGACGCAGACACCGGCCACCCCCAGCCCGGTGCGGGTGGGCTGGTTACGCGGCCGCTGGGCGAAGTGGTACTCGCCGGTCTGCCCGGTGATCCACCGTTCGAAGAACGGATACAGATAGAGGAGGGCGAAAAGCGATACCGGCAGCACCACCCCGGGCAGAAACACGTTCCACACGATCGTATGGCCGGCCACATCCGACTCGACCCCGGGCATCAGCCGCAGAGCACCCTCCAGGAAACCCACGTACCAGTCGGGTTGGGCATTGATGGAGGCCTGATCCGTACGGTAGGGGCCATAGTCCCAGATCGGGTTGATCTGCATCAGTGCGGACATCGCGGTCAGCACGCCGGCGATGATGAAGAAGAGGCCGATGGATTTCGCGGTATATTGCGGGACCATCGGCTTGCCGACCACATTGCGGTTCGTGTTTCCCCGCTTGGCCCACTGAGTGTGTTTCAGATAGATCACCAGAAAGAGATGAAAGGTGATCAGCGCGATCAGAATACCGGGGATCAGCAGAATATGGGCGGCATACAGGCGGGGAATTATCTCTTTGCCAGGGTATTCCCCACCCCAGATGAAGAAACTCAGATAGCTGCCGACCACGGGAATGGACAGCACGATGCCGTCCGCGGTACGCAACCCCGTGCCGGACAGCAGGTCGTCGGGCAGTGAGTAGCCGCAGAAGCCCTCCAGCATGGACAGCCAGAACAGCGTCACACCGATCATCCAGTTGCCCTCACGCGGCCTGCGGAAGACCCCGGTGAAGAAGATGCGCAGCATGTGCACGCCGATGGCGGCGATGAAGACCAACGCGCCCCAATGGTGGATCTGCCGGATGAGCAGCCCGCCGCGGATATCGAAGCTGATATGCAGGACCGAGCTGTAGGCCTGCGTTACCTCGACCCCTTGCAGCGGCCGATATGAGCCGGTGTAAGGCAACTCGGTCATGTCCTGGTGAAAAAAGAAGGTGAGATAGACACCGGTCACGACCAGGACCATGAAGCTGTAGAGCGCGATCTCGCCCAGCAGGAAGGACCAATGGTCGGGGAAGGCCTTGCGCAGCAATTCCTTGCCGGCCGACATCACCGGCAACCGCCGGTCGAACATTACTGCGACGCGCTCCCCCCGCTGCGCCGGACCGCCGGCCCGGTCCTCCCTGTGCGACGCAGACACGGTGCGTTCGACCTCCTGCTGACTGTCCGGTGGAGCCGATGGGCGTACGAGTGTCCCGTCCGTATCGATTCGAAACGCACAGTCAGCCGGTCGACCGGGGGAGTGGGCGGCAGACCTGAGCCCGTGTCAGCCGCTGCTCCTCAACGGTGACACGGGCTCAGGGCGCTCAGACGGTGGTGGGGAACCGCTCCCAGACGCGGTGCGTGCCCAGCAACTGCGTGACCTGCTCCAGCGTGCTGTCACCGCCGCCGCCGATCACCAGACCCGGAGCGTCCGCGGGGACACCCGCCGCTTCCAGGACCGCCTCGGCGCCGGCCCAGCCTCCGATGGCCTTGCCATGCCGGAACGCCTCCGTGACCAACAGCAGAACGCGCGGGTCGGTCGCTGTGGCGGGCCGGGTAGCTCCTTCGCCGGCCCTCGCGTCGCGTGAACCGTAGGCGTCGCGGCCGGTTCCCGGTACGCCTGCCAGCAGAATGGCGTCGTACTCGACCGAGCGGGCTGTGGCGAAGGTGCGCTGGACGGTGATGGGGTCTCCGGTTGCGTCGAGCTTTCCGCCCGCCGGCGCGATGACCAGCGGCACCATACCGGCATCCAGAACGGCCTGGCGCACCGTGCGGACGCCGGCCAGGTCGCCCTGCTCGTCGGCCACGATGCCGATGATGCGTCCGTCCAGCGGCCAGACCTGGCCCAGTTGCGACAGCGCGGGGCTCGGGTCCACCGATGCCAGTGGCTCCGTGGCCTTCGGCGCGGGAAGCCCCAGCCCCATGGCCACCCGCTCGCACAGCTCCGGGTCGATGTTGGCGAGTACCTTCAGTCCCCGCTCCTTGATCGCCTGCTCGTAGCACTTGCCCAGTTCGAAGGTGTAGGCGCCGATGATGTGTTCGCGCTCGACGGGCGTCATGCTGAGCCAGAACCGCCGCGGCTGGCTGAAGTGGTCATCGAATGACGCCGGGGCCTCACGTACCTTCTTGCCTGCCGGCACGTCGAGCGGTACCTCGACGAACGCACCGTTGTCCGCGCCCGCCAGGAACGGACAGCCGGCGTCCAGTGAATTCGGGCGGTAGGGCGCTGCGCCGCTGTGCACGGCCGTCTGGTGCATTCCGTCCCGCAGCATGTCGTTCACCGGGGCATGCGTGCGGTTGATGGGGATCTGCGCGAAGTTCGGACCACCGAGCCGGCTGATCTGGGTGTCGAGGTACGAGAAGAGCCGGCCGGACAACAGCGGGTCATCGGTGATGTCGATGCCCGGCACAAGATGGCCGGGGTGGAAGGCCACCTGCTCGGTTTCGGCGAAGAAGTTCGACGGGTTCGCATTGAGGGTCAGCAGGCCGATCGGCTGCACCGGCGCCATTTCCTCCGGGACGATGTTGGTGGGATCCAGCAGATCGATGCCCTGGAACATCTGCTCAGGATTGTCGGGGAAGGTCTGGATCCCCATTTCCCACTGCGGGAAGGCACCGGCCTCGATGGCATCGGCCAGGTCCCGGCGGTGAAAGTCGGGATCCATGCCGCTGACGATCTGCGCCTCCTCCCACACCAGGGAGTGCACGCCGAGCTTGGGCTTCCAGTGGAACTTCACCAGGGTCGTCGCGCCTTCGGCATTGACGAGCCGGAACGTATGGATCCCGAAGCCCTCCATCATCCGGAAGGAGCGTGGAATTCCCCGGTCGGACATGTTCCAGAGGGTGTGGTGTGTCGCCTCCGTGTGCAGGGTGACGAAATCCCAGAACGTGTCGTGCGCGCTCTGCGCCTGCGGGATCTCCCGGTCCGGATGGGGTTTCGCGGCGTGGACGACATCGGGGAACTTGATCGCGTCCTGAATGAAGAACACCGGAATGTTGTTGCCCACCAGGTCGAACGTGCCCTCTTCGGTATAGAACTTCGTCGCGAATCCGCGGGTGTCCCGTACCGTGTCCGCCGAACCGCGGGAACCGAGGACGGTCGAGAAGCGCACGAAGACCGGGGTCTCGGCGTCCTTGGTGAGAAACGCCGCCTTGGTGACCTTCGCCGCCGTCCCGTAGCCCTTGAAGACGCCGTGGGCCGCGGCCCCCCGGGCGTGGACGACGCGCTCGGGAATGCGCTCGTGGTCGAAGTGGGTGATCTTCTCCCGCAGATGGTGGTCCTGCAGCAGAATCGGCCCGCGCTCACCCGCCTTGAGGGAGTGATCGGAATCGTACAGGCGGGCGCCCTGAGCGGTGGTCAGGTAGGGACCCGACTGAGCCATGGCCTTCTGATCGGCGCCGGTCGCCTGTCCGGTGGGGGTCACGGTATCGGGACCGCTCTGGTCCGACTTGGGAGGCAGCGGCGCCCTGGGCTCGGTCGGCTCGTCGACCGGCGGCGACTCGGGGCCCGGCTTGCCGGGAATTCCGCCGTCCGGTCCGGAGCCGCCACTCAGCGTGTCGGTGACCTTTTCCGCTGCGGCTTTCACCGGATTCTTGTCGCTCATCACTCTCTCCAACTGTGGGGGCAATATCGCAGCTGTGACCTTCGCCCATGCGGTTTAAACGACGTCCCGCCGGGTCGGCCGACCCGGCGGCGGTTCACTCGCCCGTTCGGCTCACGGCCCGTCGTGCGTGTGGAACGCCAGCTCCCCGTTCTCGACCTCGGCGCGCACGCGGGTCCCTTCCGGCAGAGCGCCGTCGAGGAGCAGTCGGGACAGCGTGTTGTCGATCTCGCGCTGGATGGTGCGCCGTAGTGGTCGCGCCCCGTACTCGGGCTGATGGCCCCGCTCGGCGATCCAGTCGATGGCCTGCGGGTCGAAGTCGATGGTGACGTGCTGGGCGTGCAGCCTGCGCCGGGTGCCTTCCAGCAGGAGCCGGGTGATCTCGCGCAGCTGGTCCTCGGTGAGACGGCGGAAGACGATGACCTCATCGAGACGATTGAGGAATTCGGGACGGAAGTGCTCGCGCAGCGCGCTCAGCGCCCGCTCCTTCGCGGTGTTCTCCGCGCTGGTCGCGGCGTCCGGCGAGCCGAAGCCGAGCACCCCGCGGCCGCCCGCCAGGGCCTCCGAACCGAGGTTGCTGGTCATGACGACGACCGTGTTCTTGAAGTCCACCCGGCGGCCCTGCGCGTCGGTGAGATGCCCGTCGTCGAGCACCTGAAGGAGCATGTTGAAGACGTCGGGGTGCGCCTTCTCGACCTCGTCCAGGAGCAGCAGCGAATACGGGTGTCGGCGGACGGCCTCGGTCAGCTGGCCGGCATCCTCGTGCCCCACGTATCCCGGTGGGGCGCCGACCAGTCGGCTGACCGTATGCCGTTCCTGGTACTCGCTCATGTCGAGCCGGACCATGCGGTCCTCGCTGCCGAAAAGCGCTTCGGCGAGGGCGCGAGCCAGCTCGGTCTTGCCCACCCCGGTCGGCCCGAGGAAGAGGAAACTGCCGATGGGACGCTGGGGGTCGGCGAGCCCCGCCCGGGAGCGCAGCACCGCCTCCGACACGGCCTTCACGGCTTCGTCCTGCCCCACCACGCGTGCGTGCAGATGCTCCTCAAGACCCAGCAGCCGTGTCTTCTCCTCCTGGGTCAGGCTGCTGACCGGGATGCCGGTCTGCCGTGAGACGACTTCGGCGATGTCCTCCGCGGTGACCTCGACGATGCGGCCGTCGCCGGGCCGTCCGGATTCCTCCGTCCTGATCCGCTCGGTGAGCGCGCTGATGCGATCGCGCAGCTCGGAGGCGCGCTCGTACTGTTCGGACGCGACCGCCTGGTCCTTGTCCCTGGTCAGCTGCTCGGCCTGGCGCTCCAGGTCCCGTACGTCGGTGGCCTTGGTCCGTGAACGCAGCTGTACCCGGGCACCGGTCTGGTCGATCAGGTCGATGGCCTTGTCGGGGAGAAAACGGTCCGTGATGTAGCGGTCGGAGAGTTCGACGGCCGCGAGCAGCGCCTCGTTGGTGTATCGCACCTGGTGGTGGGCTTCGTACCGGTCACGCAGACCGCGCAGGATCTCCACCGCGTCCGCGGCCGTGGGCTCCGGCACGAGAATGGGCTGGAAGCGACGCGCGAGTGCGGCGTCCTTCTCGATATGGCTGCGGTACTCCTCCAGCGTCGTGGCACCGATGATGTGCAACTCGCCGCGAGCCAGGGCGGGCTTGAGCATGTTGCTCGCTTCCAGGGACCCCTCCGAGCCACCGCCCCCGGCACCGACGACGGTGTGCAACTCGTCGATGAACACGATGAGGGATTCGGAGTGAGCACGGATCTCCTCGATGATGCCGTTCAGCCGCTCCTCGAAGTCACCGCGGTAGCGGGTACCGGCGACGACGCCGGTCAGATCGAGGGCGACCACCCGACGGCCGAGCAGCGTGTCGGGGACGTCGCCCTCCACGATCCGCTGGGCCAGACCCTCGACGATTGCGGTCTTTCCGACCCCGGCGTCACCGATCAGCACGGGGTTGTTCTTGCCGCGGCGGGACAGCACTTCGATCGTCTGCTCGATCTGCTCCTCGCGGCCGATGACCGGATCGATCCGGCCGGCCCGGGCGAGATCGTTGAGATCACGGCTGTACTTGTCGAGCGTCGGAGTGTCCTGATGCTGCCCCGCCCGCTGCTCCGTGCCGGACGGCTGTGGGCCGGGCCCGCCGATGGCGGCGGCCTGCGGATCGAAATGCATCACGTTCAGGATGCGGCCCGCCGCCGAGTCGGGGTTGGCCGCCAGCGCCCCGAGAACGTGTTCCGGGCCGATGTACGAGGCGCCGGTGGCCCGTGCCAGGTCCAGCGCGCCGAGCAGGGCCCGCTTGACCGCGGGGGTGACGGCGACGGCCGACTGCTGGGGCCCCGAACCGACGCTGCGGTCGATATCGGCGGCCAGGGCGTCGGGGTCGGCGCCCGCATCCTCCACCAGGCTGCGCGTCGGCTCCGCTTCGAGAGCCGCCCGGAGGAGATGCTCGGTACCCAGCTCGGAGCTGCCGTGCTCCGCGGCGTAGGAAGCCGCATCAGTCACCAACTCCCGGGCGGGCCCGCTCATCAGCCGCGCGAGGTCAGCCTGCCGGGGAGGCCGGGCACCGCTCCGGGGATCGGCGCCGCTGCCGAAATAGCGTGCGAGGAATTCACCGAACGGGTCGGGGCGGTAGCCCTCCGGACCCATGAAACCGCTGCTCATGCGTGTCCGTTCCGCTGCCACGGCGGTGCCGCGACAAGCTGCACTGTCGGGGTCATGATGTCGGGGTGTCGGGGTCACGATGCTGCTGCTGTCGCGGGTGCCCACAGGAAACCCGGCCACACCCGCGGCGATCCACCGCAACGGCCGACTCGTACGTCGCGCAAGGAGACGCCATGAACGACCAGGACACCCGGAGCGCGCGCCGTGGCAAGAGTCTGGAAACACTGACGGAGCAGGAGCAGCGGTTGCTGACCGCCGCGCGGCCCGGCATCGAACTGGCTTCGCGACCCATGCTGGCCACTCTCAGTGATCGGCGGGACTTCACATCCGGCTGGATCTTCGAGCGCAAGCTCGACGGAATTCGGGCGCTGACCGTCCGGGACAGCAGCGGTGTGCGTCTGCTGTCCCGCAGCGGCAGGCGGCTGAACGACGCCTACCCGGAGATCATCGACGCCCTCGCCGCCCAGGAATGCCCCGATTTCACGGCGGACGGTGAGATCGTCGCCTACGCACACGGCCGTACGGACTTCGGGCTGCTCCAGCAGCGTATGCAGCTGTCCGACGCCCGCCGGATCCGTGCCACCACCGTCGCCGTCACCTATCACCTCTTCGACTTGTTGCGGCTCAACGGCGCGGACACCACCCGCCTTCCGCTCCGCTCGCGTAAATCCCTGCTGCGAGGGGCGCTGGAGTACCGGGCGCCGCTGCGCTTCACCGTGCACCGCAACGAAGGCGGCCAGGATCTGCTGGATCAGGCATGCGCCCGGGGCTGGGAGGGACTGATCGCCAAGCGGGCGGGGAGCCGCTACCAGCCGCGCAGATCACCCGACTGGCTGAAACTCAAGTGCCAGCAGGGCCAGGAGTTCGTCATCGGAGGGTTCACCGAACCGTCCGGCACCCGCGTCGGCTTCGGTGCTCTGCTCATCGGCTACTACCGGGACGGCCGGCTGCGGTACGCCGGCAAGGTCGGCACCGGATACGACCGCGCCGCGCTGCTGAACATCCGCCGCCACCTCGACGAACTGGGCACGGACACCTCACCGTTCGCCGGCCGGATCAAGGAGCAACGGGCCCACTGGGTGCGGCCGCGACTCGTCGCGCAGATCGGATTCACCGAATGGACTCGGGACGGCATGCTGCGCCATCCCCGATTCCTCGGTCTGCGGGACGACAAGCAGGCGGCCGACGTCGTTCGGGAGAGCCCCGGCTCGCTCCCCGGATGAGCCGGGCGAACGTGCGAGGAATCGGGCGGATGCTGTTTCGGTGCGCGGTCACCGGTTACTCAAAGGGTGCGTTTCCTGCGTACGGAGCAACGTAGGCGTCGGAAGGTTGAAAAGACAGCCCCCGACGCCGCCGCTCCGTGTACCAACCCCTTACAGGAGGCAACCTCGATGACCACCGCACGCGAGATCATGACCGCAGGTGCTGAGTGCGTGGGAGCCCAGGAAAGTGTGCTGGACGCCGCCCAGAAGCTCACCCGGTTGGGCGTCGGCGCGCTGCCGATCTGCGGAACCGACGAGAAGCTCAAGGGCGTACTCACCGACCGCGACATCGTCGTCAAGGTTCTCGGCGCCGGGAAGGACCCCGGCACCGTCAAGGCCGGTGACCTTGCTCAGGGCGAAGCAGTCACCATCGGCGCCGACGACAGCGCCGACGAGGTGTTCTCAACCATGTCGAGTCACAAGGTGCGTCGGCTGCCCGTCATCGACGGTCATACCCTCGTCGGTATGGTCGCGCTGGCCGACGCCGCCCGGGCGCTCCCCGATCCCAAGGCCGGACAGCTCCTCGAAGCACTTTCCACTGACTGAACCCCGGGCTGAAGTCCGGGCGGTACGGCGCCACTGACCGACGTCCGGACCCCGGCCTCCTGGCCGGGGCTCCGGCCCGAGCGACGGCGTCCTCGAACACGGCGACCCGGAGCCGTTGGGTGTTGGCTTCAAGGGTCGAGCGGCAAGGGCCGAGTGCGGGAGGACACGTCGATGGTGAGAACGCCCCGGTGGATCGGACGCGTCGGCGCCGGTCTGGCGGAGCTCGGGGAACGCCTCGAAGAGCGCCGAGCGGCTTCCGAACGACAACATGAGGCACGGCACCATGAGGCGGAGAAGGAATCCGAAGCCGCCGTCGGCCATCCACCCACGAGCGAAGGGGCGCCGGCCGCGCCGGCCAGACCGGAGCCGGTAACCGCTGTTCCGTGGGGTGTGCGAGTCGCCGCCGAAGCCGGCTGGCGACTGCTCGTCCTGGCAGGCGCTCTGTGGGTCGTGATGCAGGCGCTCGGTGCCGTGCGCCTCGTGGTCTTCTCCTTCGCCGCCGCGCTGCTGATCACCGCGCTGCTGCAGCCCACGGTGGCCCGGCTGCGCCGTCACGGTGTGCCCCGGGGGCCGGCCACCGCGCTCACCGCGATCTTCGGCTTCGTCTGCCTGGGCCTGATCGGATGGTTCGTGGTCTGGCAGGTCACAGCCAACTTCGGGGACCTCTCCCGACAGCTGCAGGGCGGCACCGAGCAGATGAAGCGCTGGCTGCTCCACAGCCCCTTCCACGTGACCGAGAAGCAGATCGACCAGATCTCCCGCAAACTGAGCGACAGCATCACCCGCAACACCGACAAGATCACCTCATTGGGTCTGCAGGGCGTGACGGTACTGGTCGAGATCATCACCGGCATGCTGCTGACCGTGTTCTGCACCCTCTTCCTGCTCTACGACGGCCGCCGCGTCTGGAACTGGGTACTCAAACTGGTTCCGGCCGCGGCCCGCCCCGCTGTCGCAGGAGCGGGTCCCCGGGCCTGGCGAACGCTCACCGCCTATGTGCACGGAACCGTGATCGTCGCTTTCATCGACGCGGTCTTCATCGGCATCGGGATCTTCTTCCTCGGTGTTCCGCTGGCCGTGCCGTTGGCCGTGTTCGTCTTCGTTTTCTCCTTCGTTCCGCTGGTCGGGGCGGTTGTCTCCGGTGCACTCGCGGTGGTCGTGGGGCTCGTCACCCAAGGAGTCTTCACCGCCCTGATGGTGCTGGCCGTGGTGCTCGCGGTGCAACAGATCGAGGGCCACGTACTACAGCCGTTCATCCTGGGCCGGGCGGTACGCGTGCATCCCCTCGCGGTCATTCTTTCGGTGGCGTCCGGCGGCCTGATCGCCGGTATCGGCGGCGCGGTCGTCGCGGTGCCGCTGGTGGCGGTCACCAACACGGTGGTCTCCTACCTGTATGCCCGCCAGAAAGCGGCCGCCCGGCACCAGCCGCTCCCCGGCACGGTCGGTGCGCAGAGCCCGGCGACCCCCCTGCCCTCACCGCAGGACGAGGCTCCGGATGAGGCTCAGGACGACGAAGGCGGCAGCCGGTCTCCGTAAAACGGCCCTTCCCGGCCCGGACCCTGTTGCTGCCCCCCGTATGGTCGCTGCCGAGTGGCGCGGGCTGCCGGTCGGGTACTTGGCTGGAACCGCCCCCCACGCCTGCTCGGTGCCGTACTCGCCCGGGCACCCCGCCCCCGACCGTCCCGTGGAGTTCCGCCCATGCCCCGTGCGCACCTCCTCCCAGCCCCGGCCGTCGCCCGCCGCCTCCGCGGAGATCGAGGGAGCGCCCCGCAGGAACTCCGACTCCTCTGCGGGCGGCACGGATGACGGGTCCGGAAGCCGGCCACGGGGAACGCCTCCTGCAGGAATTCCTGGCGAACGTGCACACCACGGCGCCGACGAAACTGTCCTCCCTGGTCGACAGTTACGCTGCCAAACTCGGCCTGCGCCGGGTCGTGATCTACCTGGTCGACCTTCAGCAACGCCGGCTGACACCTCTCTCGGGCGGGGAGCAGCTCCTCGTGGACCGCTCACCCGGCGGCTGGGCCTACCGGGCCCCCGGCCTGCGGGTGACCGCCACGGCCGACGGCACCTTGATCGCCTGGCTTCCGCTGGTCGACGGCGTGGAGCGACTGGGTGTCATCGCCGTACACATGGACTCGCTGGACAGCACGCTGCTGGACCGCTGCCGGACACTGGCTTCCATCCTCGCGATGGTGATCACGTCCAAGCGGGCCTTCAGCGACCGGCTCGTGCAACGAGCCCGCACCGGTGCGATGACACTCTCCGCCGAGATGGTGCGCGCGCTGCTGCCGCCCCGCACCATCGGCAACGAATGGGCCGTTTCCACCGCAGTCCTCGAACCCGCCTACGAACTCGGCGGGGATGCCTTCGACCATGCGCTCACCGAGTCGACACTGCACGCCGTGATCCTCGACGCGATGGGCCACAACCTCGCTTCGGGGCTGACCACTGCCATCGCGATGGCCGGCTTCCGGAGCTCCCGCCGAAACGATGGGGGACTGCCCGAAAGCGTCCGCATCGTCGACGAGGTACTCGCCGAATGGCTTCCGGACCAGTTCTGCACCGGGATCGCCATCCAACTGGACCTGGCCAACGGGCTGTTGAACTGGGTCAACTGCGGCCACCCCCCGCCGCTGCTGATCCGTGATCAGCAAGTGCTCGACTACGCCCTGGAGCGCCCCGGAGAGCCTCCGATGGGGATGCCGGCCACGCTGGCCGGCACACCACGGAAGGTTCACCAGATGGCACTCGAGCCGGGGGACCGGGTGCTGCTCTACACCGATGGGGTGACGGAAGCCCGCGTCGCCGACGGCGCGGAGTTCGGACTGACGGGATTCACGGGCTCCATCATCCGTGCGACCGCCGCCGGGGAGCTGGCGTCGGAGGCACTCCGGCAGTTGATGCACTCGATTCTGGAACGTCAGGACGACGTACTCCGGGACGACGCCACCATCCTCCTGATCGAATGGCGGCCGCCCGCCTAGTGGTCATCGCCACTCGCCACGTGCAGGACCCACGCAGGAAGGACGCCCGTATATGACCAGCGCAGCAGACGAACATCGGCCCGTGGCCCTGATCACCGGCGCGGACTCGGGTATCGGCCGTGCGACCGCCGTGCGGCTGGCCGGGGCGGGGATGGACATCGGCATCACCTGGCACAGCGACCGGCAGGGAGCGGAGGACACGGCCGAGGAGGTGCGCGGCTTCGGGCGACGCGCGGCGATCGCCCAGATGGATCTCACCGATCTGCCGGATGCCGCACAGGCTGTCGACACGCTCGCCGATGAGCTCGGGCGCGTCGATGTCCTGGTGAACAACTCGGGAACCGGCACCTCGACACCCTTCCTCGACATCGGGCACTCGACGGTTCTCCAGGTGATCGAAGTGGACCTGATCGGTCCCTTCCTGTGTTCCCAACGCGCCGCGCGGCGAATGATCGCACAGGGTGGCGGGGGCCGGATCGTCAATGTGACCTCCGTGCACGAACATCAGCCCCGCGTCGGCGCGGCGCCCTACTGCGCGGCGAAGGGCGGCCTCGGCCTGCTCACTCAGGTGATGGCGCTCGAACTCTCCGAGCACGGCATCACGGTCAACGCCGTGGCTCCCGGAGAGATCGCCACGCCGATGACCGGCCAGGAGGACGCCGACGTCACGGCTGCCGAACGTCCGGGCATCCCGCTGGGGCGGCCGGGAGACGCCCGGGAGGTCGCCGCCGTCATCGCCTTCCTCGCCGGCCCGGACGCTTCCTACACCACGGGGGCCTCGTGGGCCGTCGACGGCGGCATGCTGCGGATGGGCCCGCAGGCCGGATCTCACCTCACCAGCGGCGACTGGCGGCGGGGCTGATCGACGTGCTCGCCCCTACGGGAGCACGCCGGTCCTCACGTCCGGCTGGCCCTCATCCGGTCCAGAGCGGACTGAAAGGCGAGCTGTATCGGTCGCGAGGGAGGCGGGCCGGTGATGCTGTCGACGAGACGCTGAGCGATTTCCCGCAGCTTGATGTTGGTGCGCTGGGAGACGTCGACCAGGACCTGCCAGGCCTCTTCCTCGGAGCAGGAGCCGGTAGCCATGACAATGCCGCGCGCTGTGTCGATCAGCGGGTGCGTCCTGAGGGCCTGGCGCAGGCCGTCGACCTCGTGCCGAAGGTCCTCGGTCTGCCGCGAAGCCGTCTGTCCCTCCAGCAGGCTGCCCACGGCCCGGTACTGGGCAGCGTCCGATGCCTGCCATTCGTCTGCCTGCCATTCGTCGGGGATTTCCTGGCTCGCCGCATCGGTCCCGCCCTGCCTGCCGATGATTTCCACCTCCTGCATGCGCATATCACCGCTCCTTGACGATCTCGGTCGGCGGGACACCGCCCTGCTGACGTCTTACTGTCCCGCTTGCCCGCCTGCCGCCGTTGCAAGCTGTCGGCGGTCGGTCGTTGAGACCAGGACTCCGGACCGGTAGGCATATCGGCGAAGGGCCGCCCGGTCAGGCGCCTCCGCCGCCGAGCCCCTTCACGATTTGGGCTGCGTTACCGTACGTGCCTTCGGCCGGCAGCTCACTCACCGCTGCCAGTAGCGTGTCCGGGGCCTGTTCCTCTCTGAGCACCTGGAGGAGGGACTGCCGGTCGGCAGGGAACGCCGTGCGGTCCAGTCGGCGGGCCAGCTCCATCCGCAGCGATTCGGCATCGGCTTTCGCCCGCGCCCGATCGCGCTCCTCCCCAGGAGGTGGTACCGGCCCACCCGGGTCGACCCGGACGTCGTCATCCGCGGGCGGTTCGGGGTCGTTGGCCTCTTCGACGCGGGTGTGCTGCCCGGACCGCAAGTAGCCCTGCAGTTCGTGCTTCAGCTCGTCGTCCTTGCGTGGGCTCACGGGGTTGCTGCCGCGCTCCATATCGGAGCACCTCCTTCTCAGCGGGGTGGCCACGGCGCGGACCGGATCTGCCGGGCACCGCACCGGAGACGCTGCGGCGGTGTCCGGCCGGGGAAACCGCCATACCCCTGGCGGCCCATGGGGATCCCGCTCGGCCTGGCCCTGATTCCCAGGATAGGCCGACAGCCCGTTCGCTGCCCTGCGCCACCCTGCGGCGCCGGTCGACCGCCTGCCGTCCGGCTTACCGGGATCCGGCCCGGGTACCCGGCGCACGGATTGGCCGGGGGCCCTCGGGATCGACGGGACCGAACGGAGCTCACCGCTATGACGCTTCCTCCTCCAGCGCCTCTTTCCCCCGCAGCCCCGGTGCACCTTCACTTCATCGGGAATGCGACACTGTTGATCCGGTACGGCTCCCTGACACTCCTCACGGATCCGAACTTCCTGCACCGGGGCCGGCATGCCTACCTCGGTTACGGACTGATGAGCAGGCGACTGACCGAACCTGACATCACGATTGACCAATTGCCACCGGACCTTGATGCGGTAGTCCTCTCGCACCTGCACGGCGACCACTGGGACCGGGTCGCGCGACGCAATCTGGACCGGTCGCTGCCGGTCATCACCACGCCGCACGCTGCACGCCGGCTGCAGGGCCTGCACGGATTCCATCGCACGACGGGTCTTCAGAACTGGCAGCAGCACCGTCTCGTCCACCACGACAGCCAGGTGCTGCTGACCGCCCTGCCGGGCCGCCATGCCGTCGGTCAGCTGCGCCGCCTGCTGCCCCCGGTCATGGGAAGCATGCTCGAATTCGGCCCGGTCGCCGGTGATGTCCGCCTCCGTCTCTACATCAGCGGCGACACCCTGCTGTTCGACGGCATCAGGGAAATCGGCCGACGCTACCCCGGCATGGATATCGCCGTGCTCCACCTGGGCGGTACGCGGTTGCCGGGCGGCTTCGTCGTCACGATGGACGGCGGCCAGGGAGCGGAACTCACCGAATTGTTGCAGCCGCGATGTGTACTGCCTGTGCACTACGGGGACTACACGGTGATGAAGTCGCCGCTGAGTGCGTTCCTCGACGCAGCCGGCCGGCGCGGGCTGGCCGACCGCATCGTGCGCTGCGAGCACGGCCGACGGGTGACCATCACACCCGGCGCGACGTCGGTGACCGTCGAGTGACGCCCCGGGGTGCTCCGTGCGGTGCCGGGCACAGCACGGACGGTGAAGGAGGGGACTGCTGCCATGCGAACGGTCGGTGTCGAGGAGGAACTGCTGCTGGTGAGCCCGGAAACCGGGGAGCCGCAGGCGGTCGCGGGGGCGGTGCTGGCTGCGCAGGATGCGGACGGCGACGGAGCCAGACTGGCACCGGAGCTGCAGCGCGAGCAGTTGGAGACCACCACCCGCCCGAAGCTGCAGATGAGCGATCTGGCGGCGGAACTGCGCCGCTGGCGTGGTGTGGCGTCGGAACGGGCGCGCGAGGCCGGCGCGGACGTGGTGGCCCTGGCCACGTCTCCGCTGCCCGTTGCCCCCTCGGTGAGCGCGGGACGGCGCTATCACCGGCTGGTGGAGGAGTTCGGACTCACCGCGCAGGAGCAGCTGACCTGCGGCTGTCATGTGCACGTACAGGTTGCCTCCGACGAGGAGGGCGTCGCCGTCCTCGACCGAATCCGCCCCTGGTTGCCCGTATTGCTTGCCCTGAGCGCCAATTCGCCGTTCTGGCAGGGGCGCGACAGTGAGCACAGCAGTTATCGCAACCGGGTCTGGGGCCGCTGGCCGTCCGCAGGTCCGGTGGAGACGTTCGGCTCGGCGGAGCGCTACCACGCCGAGGTGCGGGCACTGCTCGAGACCGGAACGCTGCTCGACGAGGGCATGATCTACTTCGATGCGCGCCTCTCACGCAACTACCCGACCGTCGAGGTGAGAGTGGCCGATGTCTGTATCGAGGTCGACGACACCGTGCTTCTGGCCGCGATGGTACGGGGCTTGGTGGAGACCGCCGTCCGTGCCTGGCAGGCCGATGAGCCACCCACGCCCGTCACGGTCGGCCTGCTGAGACTCGCGACGTGGAGAGCAGCGCGCTCGGGCGCCTCCGGCCGGCTGGTCCACCCCGCGACGTGGCAACCGGCTCCTGCGGAGGAGGTGGGCGAGGCACTCGTGGACCATGTCGCCGACGCGCTGACGGACGCCGACGACCTGCTGCTGGTCAAGGACAACCTGAGGCGCTTGATGAGCCGTGGTGGTGGGGCCGGGTTTCAGCGCGCCACCTTCGCGGGCACTGGCGACCTGCGCGCCGTCGTCCGGGAAGCCATGGTGCGCACGCTGGCCTGAGATCCCGTCCGACGTCGTTTCGGTGCCGGTCACACGGGCACCCGGCACCCATGGACCACTCACGGGCACCGGTACTCGAGGCGCTGTCCAAGTATCACGCCGAGGGACAATTGCCTTTCACACCGCCCGGACACAAGCAGGGCCGTGGCGCCGATCCCCGGGTACGCGAGGCGCTCGGAGACGGCGTCTTCCGTTCCGACGTGCTGGCAACCAGCGGACTCGACGACCGCATGTCCTCGACCGGTGTGCTCGCCGAGGCGCAGGCGCTGATGGCGGATGCAGTGGGCGCCGAGCACACCTTCTTCTCGACCTGTGGCAGTTCCCTCTCGGTGAAGGCGGCGATGCTCTCGGTGGCCGGCCCGTACGAGGAACTGCTGTTGGGCAGGGACGCGCACAAGTCCGTGGTGTCGGGCATCATCCTGTCCGGGATGCGTCCCATCTGGGTCGACCCGCGGTGGGACCCCGATCTGCATCTCGCCCATCCGCCGGACGCGCGGTCGTTCCGGGCCGCGTTCGACGAGCATCCCGACGCCAAGGGCGTGCTGGTGACCAGCCCGACGCCGTACGGTACGTGTTCCGATCTCTCCGGGATCGCCGAAGTCTGCCATGAGCGGGGCAAGCCGCTGATCGTGGACGAGGCGTGGGGGGCACACCTGCCGTTCCACCCGGGCCTGCCGGCCTGGGCGATGAACGCCGGAGCGGATGTGTGTGTCACCTCGGTGCACAAGATGGGCTCCGGACTGGAACAGAGCTCGGTGTTCCACCTGCGGGGCGACCTCGTCGATCCGAACGTACTCAGTTCCCGGGAGGACCTGCTCGGAACGACGAGTCCTTCCTGCCTGATCTACGCGGCTCTCGACGGCTGGCGGCGCCAGATGGTCGAGCACGGGCGTGCCCTGTATGACGAGGCCCTGGCGCTCGTCGATCACGTACGGGCCGGCATCGACGCGATCGAGGGTATGCGCGTCCATGGCCGGGCCGACTTCTGCGGACCCGGCCGAGCCACCGACATGGACCCGCTGCAGATCATCGTCGACATCACCGGCCTGGGCGTTTCGGGTTACCGGGCAGCCGACTGGATCCGTGCCCAGCACCGCATCAACCTGCACCTCAGTGACAACCGCCGGATCAGCGCCCAGTTCACTCACGCGGACGACCACGAGTCCGCGCACCGGTTGCTCGCAGCGTTCGACGATCTGGCCCGGCACGCAGCGGAACTCCGGCCCGCCGCGGACGTGCAGATCCCCGCTCCCGCCGACCTCCGGCTGGAGCAGGCTCGGCTACCGCGAGACGCGTTCTTCGGGCCGGCCGAGCAGGTGCCGTGGCAGAAGGCAGCCGGGCGGGTCGCGGCCGAGATGCTCACCCCCTACCCGCCGGGAATCCCGGCGGCGCTTCCGGGGGAGCGGCTTACCATGGACGTACTGGAATACCTGCGCAGCGGAGTGGACGCCGGCATGGTCGTGCCGGACGCGTCGGACAGCGAGGTGCAGACCGTGCGCGTGGCCGTCGAGAAGTGACCGTGCCTCTCGCCAAGAGGCGACCGCCCGGGCTCGCCACAGACCGCCCCGGCTGGCTCCCCCGACCAGTCGGGGCTTCCTCAGGTCCGCCGCCGGTCAGAGGGCGAGCGCGAAGGCGACACACCCCGCAGCGAACACCAGGACGATGAGCGCGATGACGGTGAGGGGTCCCTTCGACCAGCCTTTGGGCGGGCTGTTGCGTGGGCCCGCCTCGGACATGCCGCCTTCCGCGGGGGGACTCTCGCCGGGCGGCACCCCTCCACCTGGCTCGAGGCCAGGGGTGTTGGCGGGGTCCGGGTCAGGGTTGGGTGCAGTCATGACCGACGAGTGCCCCTAACCGGACAGGTCAGTCACGCGCCCGGCCACTCTCCAGGGCCAGCACCGCGAACGTGGCCAGCCAGTGGTCCGTCGTGAAGTCCCCGGAAGACGTGGCCGGCAGCCCCGCCGCCAGGTGTGCGTCGGCTGCAGTCGCAAGCGCACCGACGCGTCCGTCACCCGGGGGGAGAGCACCGGCGATGCGGCGCAGCGCGGCCGCTCGGCTGAGACACAGACCCAGCAGGTGCCCGATCTGCGGGTCCGCCGCGTCCGAGACGTGTGGTGGTGCCAGGAAGAGCGTCCGCGTGTCGGCGGTGCCCGGCTGGCTGTGGTGGTCCGCTCCCTCCTCGAGTTCCGGCAGGAAAGCCGTCAGCCAGTGGGCGAACTCCGCCCCGGGAAGCACCCGCCGCATCGCGTCGGCCTCGGTCAGGGCGGGGGAGAGGAAGTCCTGCCCGGACGGCTCCCAGCGCAGTGCGGCGCCGTGGTCCGCCGCGAACCAGCTGCGCAGCCGCTCGGCTGCCGGCCGCGTCAACTCGGGAACTCCGGCGGCCACCGCGCTGTCCAGTACCAGACCGAGCGCGAAGGCGCTGTTGACGTGCGTGCCGTGCCGTACCGGATACGTCGCCTTCGGCAGCCAGTCCAGGATCAGCGCCGACACCGTACGCGCAGCCGGCGCGAGGGCGGCGGTCCAGCGCGTGTTGCCGAGCGCCGCGCACTCGGCGGTGAGCGCCAGCAGCCACGCCCAGCCATAGGGACGTTCGAACGAGGGGTGCGTGCGCAGGTAGTCCGCCTCAGTGACCAGCGCATCGGGCGTCAGATGGGCGTCCAGCACCGCGGTCATCGCGGCGGCGTCGACCAGGTCGTCGCAACGCCGGAGCAGCCGCACCATCAGCCAGTGCATGTGCACGGAGGAATGCCAGTCGTAGGCGCCGTAGAACGCCGGATGATGGATGCGCGGCGGCACCAGTTCCGCCGGGCCGCCGAGCAGGTGGGCCGGGATGTTGGGGTACTCGCGTGTCACGTTCTCCAGCGCCAGCCGAGCGAACCCGGCGGCGCGGGCGGTGAGCGCCGCATCGGGGAGCTGCGAGGGGCGCGGTGTCTGCTTGCTCAATGTGTCGCTCCGCCGGTCTCCCGGATATCGGTGATGTTCTCGCGTGCGGCCACCAGGATCGCGCGCAGTCCGGTGGCGATGTCGCGGGCGGCCATGGAGGGTGCCGCCCGGTGTGTCACCTGGGCAGGGACGTACGGCACGTGTACGAAACCGCCGCGTATCCCCGGGTACCGGGTGGAAATGAGGTGTGCGAGCCCGTAGAAGAGGTGGTTGCAGACGAAGGTGCCCGCGGTCTGTGAGACCGATGCCGGGACACCGGCCCGGCGGGCGGCGGCGACGCACGCCTTGACCGGGAGCGAGGAGAAGTACGCCGCGGGGCCACCGGGGACGATGGGCTCGTCGACAGGCTGCTGGCCCGCGTTGTCGGGGATGCGGGCGTCGTCGACGTTGATGGCGACGCGCTCCACGGTGAGGTCTGTCCGGCCGCCCGCCTGGCCGACGCACAGCACGAGTTCGGGAGACTTCTCCTCGATCGCGTCGCGCAACTCGTCGAGGGCCTGACCGAAGACGCAACTGATCGCTACCGCGGTGACGGTCATGTCGGGCGGCGGCTGCTGCGCGACGCGATGCGCCGCCTCCCAGGAGGGGTTGGTGTCCTCGCCGTCGAAAGGCTCGAAACCGGTGATCAGAACGCGCGTCGGAGGTGGGTTCATGAGGGTGACCGTTCAGAAAGCGAAGAAGTAGAGGATGCAGACGTTGCACGCCAGCAGGGCCACTGCGGTCGGTGTCTGCGCCTTGATCGGCCCGTACTGGTCCTTCAGCTCGAGGAGCGCGGCCGGGACGAGGTTGAAGTTCGCCGCCATCGGCGTCACGAGGGTCCCGCAGAAGCCGGCCAGCATGCCGACGGCCAGGACGGCCGGCGGGTTGCCGTGCATCTGCTCGATGAGAACCGGCCAGCCGATCGCCGCCGTCATCACCGGAAACGCGGCGAAGGCATTGCCCATGATCACGGTGAACAGGGCCATACCGACGCAGTAGAGCGCCACGGCGGCGAACTTCTGACCGTCGGGCAGGACGCTCTCGGTGACGCTGCGCACCTGCGTGCCGACACCGGCGGCCTGGAAGATGGTGCCGAGAACGGACAGCAGTTGCGGCAGCAGCAGGGCCCAGCCCATGGACTCCAGCAGCCCGCGTCCCGCGTGCACCGGGACGGACAGCCGGCGCTCCCGCAGCACCCACATGCCGACGCCGACCGCGGCGATCGCGCCGATACCGAGTCCGAGGATCGTTTCGGAGCCCGGCTCGAGAACCGGCGTTCCGCCGATCGACACCTTCTTCACGAGCACCGCACACACCATGGCCACCACCGGGATGGTCAGGGCGGGAATGAACAGCTTGTTCCCGAAGCGAGCGGCGAGCGCGGAGCGCTCCTCGTCGGACGTCGTCCGCGGCTTGCCCTTGCCGACCTGGTTGAAGCCGCCCAGACAGATCAGGACGAGGACGCCGAGCCCGAGCGGCTCGGCGGGCGCCGCTTTCTCGGTGACACCCGTGCTGTAGAGAAAGCACGCGCCCAGCAGGCCCCAGAAGGCGGCGGAACCGAACCGCTTCGGGTTGCTGGAATCCCGCAGCATCTGCAGCGCCATGACGATGAAGACGGCGCCGACCAGCCAGAAGAACCATTCGGACTTGATCATTCGGCCCCTCCGGCGATACGGCCCTCGGCGCCGGGCGCCGGAACGGCGATCTCCGCGTTGGCGGTGATCAGTTCTCGCTCCAGCGTGCGGTCCAGGTACAGCAGCCGACCGCCGTGGATCACGAAGGCGCACACGGCACTCGGAATGGCCCACATGGCGAGGCTCAACGGTTCGAGATGTGTGTGATAGGTGGCGTTGGCGAAGCCGGTGATGAGCAGGATCGATCCGATCGCGAGGAAACAGTCCTCGCCGAAGAACACACCGACGGTGTCCGCCGCAGCGGAGTGGGAGCGGACCTTCTCCCGCAGCCGCTCGGGAAGCGGGCGGCCGTCGTTCGCACGCTCAGCAGCGGCCTCCGCCATGGGCGCGACCATGGGACGCACACTCTGGGCCGGGCCGCCGATGGTCTGCAGGCCGACAGCCGCGGTGAGCTGGCGCAGCAGAAGGTAGAGGGCCAGAAAGCGGCCCGTTGTCAGCTTGCCGAGCTTGGTGACGAGAATGCGGGCCTGCTGCTGCAGGCCGTTGCGCTCAAGGAGACCGATGACCGGCAGTGTGACGGCGAAAATAGTCACCGAGCGGCTGGATGCGAAACCTTCCCCGAAAGTTCTCAGGATGGCGTCGGGGGAGAGGTGGCCCAGCAGTCCGGTGGCTATGCCGGCCACTCCGACCACCAGCAGGGGGTTGCGTCGTGTGGCGAATCCGAGGACGACCACGAGGACGCCGAGCAGAACAATCATGCTGACTCGGCCTTCCGTGCATGAGAGAGCAGGGACGGGCGACCCTGATACGCGGTCGCTCTGCTGGAAGCCACAGTCTGCCGCCAGTCGCCAAGGAGGCTAAGTGATTGTTCAACGATGTGACTATGACGTATGTCTCACAGCCCCGGAAGGTGCGATCAGCGAGCGCCGATTGCCGTCTCCTCCGGGTACGCCTCCGTGAGCTGGCGCCGCGAATCCTCCAGGTAGAAGCCGAGCAGCCGCTCGGCGGCGGGGGCGTCGCCCTGCTGGAGCGTGGTGAGAATGTCGCGGTTGCGGGTGAGGTAGGGCTCATGGAAACGGCGTGGATCGTTCATCACGTGGAAAGCCAGCCGCAACTCGGCCAGCACGCCGCGCATCAGGTCGTCGGTTCGTGCACTGCCGGCCAGTTCGGTCACGGCCTGGTGGAAGCGGATGTTGGAGGTCGAACAGTCCTGCCAGCGGCCCGCCGCGGCAGCCTCCTCGCCGGTGAGGACGGCCTTCTCCACATCCCCCAGCGGGTACGGGGGAGCGGCCAGGGAGCGCACGGCCGCGCACTCCACCAGCAGGCGGACACGGTAGATGTCCACGATGTCCGCCGTGCTGAGCCGGCGTACGAACGTTCCCTTGTTGAGCTGCTGCACCAGCAAGCGCTCATGAGTGAGCAGCCGGAACGCTTCGCGCAGCGTGTTGCGCGAGACGCCGAGCGCGCCGCCGATCTCCCCCTCGGTGAGCCGGTCGCCCGGACGCAAGGTGCCCCGCGTGATGCGGGTGCGCAGGATGTCGGCCACCCGCTCGGCTGTACTGGTGCGCCCCAGCAGCGCGCGATCCGCGCTGAGTTCGGACACGATGTCGGCATCGGTCGGCATGCAGGTCTCCCCGAGATGAGTGATGTGCCCAGTGAAGCGAAGAAACACGCGCGGGACAACAACATCTTGTGGAATCGTTCAACAATCGCATATGTTGACCGCGATGACCACCAGGAGTGACCCGCCCATGAGCACCTCGCCGACGTCCAGCACCGCGGCCACCGACGCGCGGACAGAGCCGACGATCGATCTCAACGCCGACCTCGGCGAGGGCTTCGGCCGCTGGCACCTGACCGATGACGAGGCGCTGCTCGCATCCGTCACCAGCGCCAACGTCGCCTGCGGATTCCACGCGGGCGACCCCCTGACGATGCGCAGGGTCTGCGAACAGGCCGTCGCCCACGGCGTGCGGATCGGAGCCCAGGTCTCCTACCGCGACCTGGCCGGCTTCGGCCGGCGAGCCATGGACGTACCGGCCGCCGAACTGGCCGCCGAAGTGGCCTACCAGATCGGCGCCCTGGACATCTTCGCCCGAGCAGCCGGCGGCCGCGTCACCTACGTCAAGCCGCACGGCGCCCTCTACAACCGCACCGTCCGCGACAGCGACCAGGCCGCCGCCGTCGTCGAAGGGGTCCGGCTCGCGGCCGGCGCCCTCCCGGTGCTCGGTCTGCCGGGGTCCGAACTGCTGGCCGCCGCCACTGCGGCGGGGCTGCCCGCCGTGCACGAGGCATTCGCCGACCGGGCCTACCGCCCCGACGGCACACTCGTACCCCGCACCGAGGCCGGCGCTGTGCTGGACGACCCGGACCTGGTGATCCGGCGTTCCGTGACCTTCGCTCGCGACGGCGCGGTGACCGCTGCCGACGGCAGTACCTTGCGGATGACAGCCCGCTCGCTGTGCGTCCACGGCGACACCCCGGGAGCCGCACGCCTGGCCGGAAGGATCCGCACCGAGCTGACCGAATCCGGAATCGCCGTCCGGGCGTTCACGTGAGCGCCCGCGCGGCAAGCAACGGCCGGATCCACCGCGTCGGCCGCTCCGGGCTGCTTGTCGAACTCGCCGACACCGAGGCTGCGGAAGCTCTGCATGCCGAGATCCTGCGCCGCCGCGCTGACGGAACTCTGCCCTCCGTACGAGAAGTGATCCCCGGTGCCCGCACGGTGCTGCTCGACGGCCTGCACGAGCCGCAGCGGCTCGCCGCCGAACTGCCGCACTGGGATGTGCCGCCACTGCGCCGCGATGAGGGCGCCGCCATCGAGATCCCGGTTCGCTACGACGGCCCCGACCTGGCCGAAGTGGCCGAACTGTGGGGTGTGAGCACGGAGGAAGCGGCCCGGATCCACGCGGGTACCGCGTTCCGGGTCGCGTTCTGCGGATTCGCGCCCGGTTTCGGCTACCTGACCGGGCTCGGTCCGAAGCAGCACGTGCCGCGCCGCGCCGATCCGAGAACCCGCGTTCCCGCGGGTGCCGTTGCCCTCGCCGGACCGTACACCGGCGTCTACCCGCGTTCCTCGCCCGGCGGCTGGCAGCTGATCGGCACGGCCCTGCACACCGTGCTGTGGGACAGCTCCCGCACGCCCGCCGCACTGCTGGCGCCCGGCACCCGGGTCCGCTTCATCGCCGAGGACGTCCGTTGACCGGCGCCGACCGGAGCGACACCGAACCGAACAGGACCGCAGGCGTGGGGGGGACGCTGGTGGTCGTACGGGCCGGGGCATTGACCACGGTCCAGGACCTCGGCCGGCCCGGCTACGCCCATCTCGGCGTTCCGCGCTCGGGAGCGCTGGACGAACCCGCGCACCGACTGGCCAACCGACTGCTCGGCAACCCGGAGAGCGCCGCCACCCTGGAGACCACCCTCACCGGCTGCGCCGTGCGGGTGTCCGCTCCCTCGGTCGTGGTGATCACCGGCGCGCCCTGTGCCGTTACGATCGACGGAGTACCTGCGCCCTGGGGCACTACGGTACGCGTGCCGGCCGGCGCGGTCGTGGACGCCGGCCCCGCCACGTACGGAGTACGCAGTTACCTCGCCTTCTCCGGCGGCGTCCAAGTGGCCGCGGAGTTGGGCAGCCGCGCCACGGACCTTCTTTCCGGCCTCGGGCCCGCGCCGCTGCGCGAGGGTGACGAACTGCCGGTCGGCTGCCCGCGACCGGCCGGCGGGCTGCCCGCGGCCGAAGCAGCACGCTGGCCCGCGCCGCCCGGCGAACTGGTACTGCCGGTCCTGAGCGGGCCGCGTGCCGACTGGTTCACGTCGGGCGCCCGACACGCCCTGCTGACCTGCACCTACCGCGTCTCCCCGAAGGGGAACCGCATCGGCCTGCGCCTGGACGGCCCCGCACTCGAACGCACCCGCGACGACGAACTGCCCAGCGAGGGCATGACGCTCGGCGCGGTACAGGTCCCGCCGGACGGCCGCCCGGTCGTCTTCCTCGCCGATCACCCCGTGACCGGGGGCTACCCGGTCATCGGCGTCGTTCCGCCCGAACACCTGGCGCCCGCCGCCCAGGCGCTTCCGGGAACCCCGGTGCGCTTCGTTCCGGCAGGCCCCTTCGTCCCGGCAGGCCCGGAAATCCACTACGGCTGCTGAGCCCTGCACGGCGCAACTCTGGTGTCGCCCCGACCCGCCAACGGAGAGCCGCGCGTCGAGTCGTGCCGTTTTCGGACATGATGAACCCTGCACCCAGCCAGCGTCCGCCGTACCCAGGGCGATGTCCCGGCCCCTAGGAGCCGTACGTGTATCTGCCCGGCAGCCTCCCTCTCGACGAATCCCTGCGGCCGTGGGCGATCGCCGCAGCGGCATCCCCGGGCGATCTGTCGGCCGCGCGTGCCCAGATGGGTTTCTCTCTCGCCTGGCACATCGTCGTCGCCTGTCTCGGCGTGGGACTGCCGCTGCTCACCCTGATGGCTGAGTGGTACGGCATCCGCACCGGCAATCCGGCCCATCGGCTGCTGGCCCGGCACTGGGCGCGGGCCATGGGTGTCCTGTTCGCTGTCGGAGCGGTGTCCGGAACGATTCTGAGCTTCGAGATGGGTCTGTTGTGGCCCGGGCTGATGGGCAGGTTCGGGCAGGTCATCGGGCTGCCATTCGCGCTGGAAGGGATCGCCTTCTTCATCGAGGCGATCTTTCTCGGGATCTATCTCTACGCGTGGGACCGGATGCCCCCGCGGCGGCATCTGCTGATGGGCCTGCCGATCGTGGTGGCCGGGATCGCTTCGGCCTTCTTCGTGGTGTGTGCGAACTCCTGGATGAATCAGCCCCGCGGATTCACCCTGCGCCGGGGAAAGGTCGTCCACGTCGACCCGTGGGCGGCGATGATGAACCCGGCCAGCCCGCCCGAGACGGTCCACATGATTCTCGCGGCGCTCATGGTGGCGTCCTTCCTGACCGCCTCCGTGTATGCCGTCGCTCTGCTGCGCGGACGCAACGACACCTATCACCGGGCCGGCTTCTTCATCCCCTTCGTGTCCGGCGTCGTGGTCACACCGTTCCAACTCGTCGTGGGCGACTGGGCGGCGCGGTTCCTCGCCGACTACCAGCCGATGAAACTGGCCGGCATCGAAGGGGTCTTCCGCACCGGCTCCCACGTGCCGCTCACCATCCTCGGTGTCGCGGACGGTGAACAACTGCGCTACGGACTCGACATCCCCGACGGGCTGTCCCTGCTGGTGGGGTACCGGCCCAGCACCGTCATCCGGGGACTGCACGAGGTGCCGCGGGACCAGTGGCCTCCGGTGACCGGGGTGCACCTCTCGTTCGACGTGATGGTCGGCATCGGCTGTTTCCTGCTCGCCATGGGGGTGTGGCTGCTGCTGGCCGCGTGGTGGCACCGGCGAAAAGGGGGCGAGCTGCTCGCGATGCGCGGCTCCCGGATCTTCCTGCTGCTCGCCGCCGTCAGCGGCCCTGCCGCGGTCGTCGCTCTGGAATGCGGCTGGTGCGTCACCGAACTCGGGCGCCAGCCCTGGGTGGTGTGGGGCGTGATGCGGGTGAGGGACGCGGTGAACCCGGCGCCGGGACTGATGGCCGGGCTGTGGATGGTCCTGGTCGTCTACGCGGCGATGACCACGGCCTCGGTGTACGTACTGCGCCGGATGACCCGCGACAGACCCGTTCCGATCGCCCCCCAGGAGAGCGATGTCCAGGACTACTCCGTCGTGTGACGCCGCTCGCGACCCTGTCGTCCCACGCCGGAAGCCCAGGAGGCCACCTTGCTCGCCAACGTGACACTGGCCGTGATGTGGGCCGGCCTGACGTGCTACGCCTTGTTCGGCGGCGCCGACTTCGGTGCCGGGCTCTGGGACCTGCTGGCCGGCCGGGACCGCGGGGGCCTGCCGCAGCGCCGGCTGATCGAGCACAGCATCGGGCCGGTGTGGGAGGCCAACCACGTGTGGCTGATCTTCGTGATCGTGCTGCTGTGGGCCGGCTTCTCACCCGTCTTCGCCGCCGTGCTCTCCACTCTGTACATCCCGCTGACGCTGACCGCCCTGGGCATCATCGCCCGCGGGGCCGCGTTCGCCTTCCGCAAAGCCAGCACCGAGCTGTGGCAGCAGCGCCTGTTCGGCGCCTGTTTCGCCCTGTCCTCCGTTGTCACCCCGTTCTTTCTGGGGACGGTCGCCGGCGGCGTGGCATCCGGCCGGGTGCCGCCCGGCCTCGCCACCGGTGACACTCTCACCAGTTGGATCAACCCGACGTCCCTGCTGGGCGGCGTACTCTCCGTATTGGCCTGCGCGCATCTCGCGGCCGTCTATCTGTGCGCCGATGCGGCGCGCGCAGGGGACGCGGAACTCGCGACGGGCTTTCGTCGCCGGGCCATGGTGAGCGGACTGCTGAGCGGCCTGGTCGCGCTGGTCGGCATCGCCATTCTTGATCAGGACGCGCCGCTCCTCTTCCACGGCCTCACCCATCGGGCATTGCCGCTGGTGATTGTCAGCGCCGTCGCCGGGCTGCTGGGGCTGGCCCTGCTGGCCGGACGCCGGTTCGTCCTCGCGCGCGCGGCCGCGGCCCTTGCGGTTGCCGCCATCCTCTGGGCCTGGGGCGCCGCCCAGTACCCCCGCATGCTCGGTCCCGGTGTCACTGTCTCCGCGGCTGCCTCCGTCGAGAGCGTCCTGGTTGCCTGTCTGATCGCACTCGGCGTCGGCTTCCTGGTTCTCGTCCCCTCGCTGTTGCTGCTGTACGCGACCTTCCAGCGGAAGCCACCACCGGCAGCCGGCGCCCAACCGGGACTCGACCCCTCAGGCGCCGAATGACCGGCGGCAGCAGGACCGGTGGCAGCAGGACGCGAGAAGCCACTCCCAGCGCTGCATCTCCTCGGATCACTGGCCCGCAGCGGCCTTGGCGTGGAAATCCGACCAGGCCGAACGGCTGATGGCGGGATCGAGCAGCACATCGGCAGCGGTGGAGGCCAGCGCCTCGGTAGCGGCCAGCATCGTCCTCCGGCCCCAGGGGGACGCGGCTGCTTCGGCGAACCGGGGCGTGTGGTCGGACTCGTACGTATCAAGGATGGCGACGAACGGATGGATGGCCGGGACCTGAGCGCTGACGTTCCCGATATCGGACGAGCCGAGATAGACGCCGGGCGTCGGTGCGCAGAGGGTGACGCCGGCCCGCTCCATATGTCCGGTGAACAGCCGGGACAGCACGTCGTTGTTGCGGAAATGCTCGTACCGGGCGGAGACCTGCCCGGTCTCGGCTGTCGTCCCGGTGGCCAGGGCGATGCCGTCGGCGCACTTCCGCAGCTCACTGATCAGTTCGTCGAGGTCCTTTCCCGTGGCGCCGCGCAGTCCGAAGCGGCCTTCCGCGTACTCCGGAACGATGTTCGTGGCGCGGCCGCCGTCCGTGATGATGCCCTGGACGTGCGAGCCTGACGGCCGTCGCGGCTGAAGTGCCGCCAGCGCGTTGAACAGCTGAATGAGGGCGCCGAGCGCGTCGATACCTTCGGTGGGGTTTCCGGTGGGATGCGCGGCGCGGCCCCGGAACCCCACCCGGAACTGAACCTGGGCGGTGAGCGGCGCCGACGACCAACTGTGCACCCCGGGGTGGAACATCAGCGCCGCGTCCACCCCGTCGAAGACACCGGCTTCGACCTCGGTCGCCTTGCCGCCCCCGCCCTCCTCCGCGGGGGTGCCGACCACCAGGACACTGCCGTTGATCTCGTGCACGGAGCGTTGCAGGGCGATCGCCGCCCCGAGTCCGGCGGCGGCGATCAGATTGTGGCCGCAGGCGTGACCGAGGCCGGGCAGCGCGTCGTACTCCAGAAGCAGGGCCACGCACGGTCCGTTCCCGTCGCCGGTCCGGGCGGTGAAAGCGGTGGGCAGGCCCGCCACTCCGCGCACCACGTCAAGGCCGGCGCTTTCCAGTTCGGACGTCAGCAGAGCCGCAGCGGAGTGTTCCTCGAAGGCGAGCTCCGGCTGCTCGTGCAATGCCATGGCCACCTGCCAAAGCCTCGGGGCCAACGCTGTTGTCTCGCGGCTGATGCGTTCGTGGACGGAGTACGGGGTGATCACTGGGGCTCCCCATTCTGTCGGTGCGGGAAAGGCGGCCCGCCGGGGCCGCGGGGAAACCGTCAGCCCCGGGGCTTGCCGTCGGCTTCGGCAAGCAGACGTTCCATACGGTCGAAACGTTCATGCAGGACCTGCGCTGCCACCTCGCACACATGGTGCGTATGGTCGGCGGCCTCGGCGAGGCGGTGGCGGCGTGCGTTCTCGCGGGCCACGAACCAGGTCGCGAGGGCGGCCGTAACCATCCCGTAGGTGGTGATCCCCACCACCATCATGACGGCGGCGATGATCCGTCCCCACGCGGTCAGCGGATAGAAATCGCCGTATCCAACAGTCGTCGCTGTCTCGACCGACCACCAAACGGCGCGCGGGTAGGACGTCAGGGTGGCTCCTGCGGTGCCACGCTCGGCGATGACGACCGCCCATGACCCCACGAGCATCGTCGCGATGAGGACGCCGGTCGCCCAGGCCGCCGTTCTCGAATGGAGGGAACGGCCTTCCCGGTCGAGCAGCAGGTTGATCGCCTTGATCAGGAATCCGGGCAGCATGACCGGATCATGCCCGGCCGGGGCCCGGCCGGAACGGCCGGACGCGCCCCCACCGGCAGGCACGTCACCCGATCGGGGCGCGGCCCGTGCCCGCTCCACGTTTCGGCCCGTGCCGCTGTGGAACCCGGCAATGTCCGAGCCCCTGGGAACGAGGTGAGAGTCCATGCCGGGACAGCAGGAATTGCCATCGACGCTGGAACGGTCCCCGCAGGAGGCCCAGCGCACGTGGATCAAGGCCCATGACTCCGCAGTGGAGGAGTACGGCGAAGGGGAGCGGGCTCACCGGGTGGCCTACGGGGCTCTCAAGCACAAGTTCGAAAAGGTCGGCGACCACTGGGAGCGAAAGGAAGCCGGCCGCAAGGGGCCGTCCGACCCGCAGTCCGCCCGGCCGCGGCAGCAGGGGGGCCGAAGCGGCGAAGGCGTCGACGAGCAGGCGTCGAAACACCATCTGTACGAGCTGGCAAAACGCCTGGACGTCGATGGACGGTCCCACATGACCAAGTCCGAGCTGCTGGCAGCCGTCCGCAAGGCCAACCGGTCGAAGACGCGCGAGGCCCGCACCTGACCGGCTCGTCAGAGGAACGACGAAGGGGCGCCGATGAGTGCCGAGCCCGCCACCGGGTTTCCCGCGGAGATACGCAGGAGCGCCCTCGCGCTGTCCGGGCCGGAGTCGTTGGACCCCCTCCTGGAACGGATCGGTGGCGCGCGCTACGTACTGATCGGGGAGGCGTCCCACGGTACGTCGGAGTACTACCGCCGCCGCGCAGAGCTGACCCGTCGGCTCATCGTCGAGAAGGGATTCTCCTTCGTAGCGGTGGAAGGGGACTGGCCGGACTGCCAAGCAGTGCACTGCTCGGTCACCGGGGCGCCGGGGGCGCCCGAGGACCCCGTCGTGGCCCTGCGGGGCTTCCGCCGCTGGCCGACGTGGATGTGGGCGAACACCGACGTGGCGCGGTTCGTCCGCTGGCTGCGCACCCACAATGCCGGCCTGCCGAGTGACCGGCGTGTCGGCTTCTTCGGCCTGGATGTCTACAGCCTGTGGGAGTCGCTGGCCGCGGTGCTGTCCCATCTGCGGGACCACGACCCCCAGCTGGTGGATCAGGCACTGGCGGCATATCGATGCTTCGAGCCCTACGCGGAGGATCCGCAGACCTACGCACGGGCAACGCGGCTGGTGCCCAGCGGCTGCGAGCCGGAGGTGGTCGGACTGCTGGTCTCGGTGCGGGAACACGCCCGGGAGGCAGCGGCGACGTCCGACGGAGATCTCACCGACTTCGCCGCCCGTCAGAACGCCGAAGTGCTGGCGGGCGCGGAACGCTACTACCGGGCGATGGTGCGCGGCGGACCTCAGTCATGGAACATCCGTGACTACCACATGGCCGATACCCTCGACCGGCTCGTCAGCCACCATGGCCCGCAGGCCAAAGCCGTCGTCTGGGAGCACAACACCCACATCGGTGACGCCAGGGCCACCGATATGACGGATGCCGGGCTGGTCAACGTGGGACAACTGGCGCGCGAACGCCACGCGGCGGACGGCGTGGTACTGATCGGGTTCGGCTCGTATCACGGCACGGTGCTCGCCGGTGACGCCTGGGGAGCGCCCCAGCGCACCATGGAGGTCCCGGCCGCCCGCCCCGGCAGCGTCGAGGAACTTCTGCACCGGGCGCTGCCGGACGGATCGGCGCTCTTCCTCTTCCCGACCGGCTCCGCCGACGGCCGGGCGACAGCCCGACGCAGTGACTGGTCCGACACACCGCTCGACCACCGGGCGATCGGGGTGGTCTACCACCCTTATCGCGAGAAGTGGGGCAACTACGTTCCCACCGTCGTCGGCGAACGCTACGACGCCTTCCTCTTCATCGATGCCACCCATGCACTGACGCCGCTGCACCAGCCGCGCAGCGCACTGACGGGAGAGGAAGAGACGTGGCCCACCGGTCAATGACTGGGCCCGGTCACAGGACTGTGCCCGGTCACATGACTGCGCGCGGGCGGATCGATCAGGTGATGGGCTCGGGAGCCGGTCCCGGACCGGGGAGAGGTCCTGGCTGCGGGCGGGGCTCGGGCGGCGGCGTGGGCGCGGGCGGATCCGGCTCCGGCTGCGGCGGCGCGGGCGGTACGGGGTCGGGGCCGCCCGGTGCGGGGGCCGGCCCGGGCACGGGTCCCGGCCGCGGCCCACCCGGTCCGGGCGCAGGCGTCGGAGTGGGCGGAACCGGGTCGTTGGGGGGTGTGCTCACTGGTCTGCTCCTAGGTGGTCCGGGCAGGGGCACCGTTCCACGTCCACCTGTCCGTTTCCTTTCCCTTCCCCCAACGCCGGCCATCGAACCGGGTAACACCCGCAGCTGGTTCGAATGCCACCCGGTGAGTCCCGACGGTCGGCGGGACAATGGTCTTACGGCACTCCGTTCCGGCAGGAGGTCCAGCGATGCAACCGTTGTCGACGCACCTGTGGAGATGGCGGCACAACCCTCTCCGCCGCCGTTGCGACCGCGTGGAGGCATGGGTGGCCCTGCTCCTCCTCCTGGTCTTCCTGAGCATGGCACCGCTCATGGCTCTGGTGACGAGTTCCGCTATTGAGCACGCGGCGACCCGCCAGCGCTCGGACGTCCACCACGTCACGGCCGTGCTCCAGCGCACCGCGCCGGTCTCTGCTCCGGCGGCACAGAGCCAGGACCACCCCACGGTCCAGACCCCGGTGCGTTGGACCTCCCCGGACGGCACCACCCACACGGCCACCGCCATGGTGAGACCAGGACAGCATGCCGGTACCACCACCCAGGTGTGGGTCACGAACAAGTCCCGGATCGTACCGGGACCGCCGAGCCCGGCCCAGACCGTCTTCGCGGCTGCCCTCACCGCCGCCAACGCCGTCCTGGGGACCGGTCTCCTGCTGCTCCTGCTCTGGGCCGTCGTCCGGTCCCGGTTCGATGCACACCGCATGGCCCAATGGGAGCGTGAATGGGCCGTCAACGGGCCTCGCTGGAGCCACGGCCGCAGATGAACGGTGGCGGACGTCTGCCCGTTTCGGCGCTGACGCCCGCGCCTGCTCCCCGTCAGCCGTCGAGCCGTCAGCCGTCGAGCAGATCGGCCAGTACCTGGGCCTGACTGATCCCGGGCTCTTTGGTGGCGGTGAGGAGGGTCAGCGTCCCGTCCTTCGCGGTTTCCTTGAGATGTCCCAAGGCCTGCGCCCGCGCCGGTTCCTCCAGCTCGCTGCGGTAGCGCCGGCCGAACTCCTCGAAGCGTTGCGGATCATGGCCGTACCACTTGCGCAGCTCGGTCGAGGGCGCGATTTCCTTGCACCACTCGTCGAGTCCGGCCTTCTCCTTGGTCAGTCCCCTGGGCCAGACCCGGTCGACGAGCACCCTGGTGCCGTCGCCCTGCGCGGGCTCCTCGTACACCCTCCGTACACGGATTTCGGCCTTGCGTGACATACCCGGCCTCCTCGCGGCGCACCCACCTCACTGGTCGAGCTCGTCCTCCACCGGTGGTGTCGGGGCGTCCCGCAGGTGCTGCGACAGTCCGGGCTTGCCGCCCTGACGCGCCTGTTCGGCACGCTGCGCCCGGCCGTGGCCCAGATCCGATGCGGGGTCCGAGCGCACCGAACGTGCCACCTCTTCCTTCTCGCCCGCGGGGAAACGCACATCCCGCACCGCACCCAGGACGTCATGCACGTTCGTGCCGGCCATGACTGCCTCCTCAGCTGATGTCCGCGTAACCGTCCGTCGTCCTGATCTCGAGCGCCACGCCGGGTACCCCTGGCCCGGCATCCGATGCGCGGGAAGCTCCCCTCCCGCCCAGCAACAGCACAACGCGCTGTTCGTCGCGAATGATGTGAATCTGGGTGCATGCACTCCGTCGTGTGCTTCCGATTTGCCGGGCGGCCCCACCAATGGCGGGGCCGCCCGGCCTCTAACGGAGCAACTTTTCCGGCGGAACCGGAGCGGGTAGCCGAGCCGATGCAGGGCAGCCCCCAGTCTGACTGCCGGACAGCGGCGCGCGGCTCGACCACCCCTCATGAGCTCCGGGCAACCTGCGAAGTGCACGCGCACCTGCGAAGTTTGGAAGCCTCACCTGCGAAACGGAGACGGGACGATGAAAGACCCGGCGCAGATCGCGCTCGGCAGTGCGGGCCCGGCGGGACCCGGTTTCGAGCGCGTACGTGCGGTGGCCGACGCCGTTCTGTACGAGGGCTACCTCCTCTACCCGTATCGCAGGTCGTCGGCCAAGAACCGGGTGCGCTGGCAGTTCGGCATCCTTGCCCCACGCGCCTGGGTCGAGGCGGACGGCCCGGTGCCGGCGGCGCTGGCCGGCTCCGTGGAGTCCTGGCAGCAGCAGACCGAGTGCCTGCTCGAGGCCGGACCCGATGCGACGGTGCACGTGCGCGTGCGCTACCTGCAACTGCAGCACAAGAGTGTGGAGCGCCGGACGGAAGATGGGTACACGCCGGTGGAGTCCCTGGAAGCCGACGGGGGGATTCATCTCACCTTCGACGAAGCGGTACCGAGAGAGCATGACATCGTCGTCCCGCTGGCCGACCTGCTCACCGGCGACCGGCAGTTCCCGGTCGGCGCGCCCGGCGGTGAGGAGAGCGAAGAGCTTGACGGCGGCGCCGGGCGGGTGGTGCGCCGGCTTCACCCGGTCGAGGCCGTGACGACGCTGAGCACCGAGCGCCTCGATGGCCCTTGCGCGCTCCACCGGCTGCGGGTACGCACCGAGAACACCGGGCAGTCGGTCGGAGCGGGCACCGCGCGTGAGGAAGCTCTGTGCCATACCCTCATCGCCACCCACACGTTTATCGGCGGCAGCGAACTGGAGTTCATCTCCCTGACCGATCCGCCCCAGTGGGCCGAGGATGCCGCCCGGGCCTGCCGGAACATTCACACCTACCCGGTGCTGGCCGACGACGCGGGTTCACGCGATCTGCTGCTGTCCTCACCGATTCTCCTGCCCGACCACCCGCAGGTGGCGCCCGAGAGCCCCGGTGACCTGCACGACGCCGCGGAGATCGACGAGATCCTGTCGCTGCGGACCCTGCTGCTGACCGACGAGGAGAAGCGGGAGGCCCGGGCCACCGACCCGCGCGCCGCCGAAATCCTCGACCGGGTCGACGGCATGCCGCCGGAGGTCTTCGCACGACTGCACGGAGCGATCCGCTCCCTGCGAGCCACTCATCCGTCGCAGGTCGAGCCCGCCCTCACGGCACCGGAACGGGCGTCCACGCCCTGGTGGGACGAGGGCGGGGACGACGGTCTGTCTCCGGCGACAGACAGCGCGCTGGTCGACGGCGTGCCGGTGAGTAAGGGCAGCAGGGTGCGACTGCGCCCGCGTGGGCGCGGCGCCGACGCCCACGACATGTTCCTCATCGACCGCACCGCCCGGGTGGAGGCGGTGTTCCATGACGTCGACGGGAGCGTGCACGTCGCCGTCAGCCTCGAGGACGACCCGACCGCTGAACTGCACAGCTGGTACGGCCGGTTCTTCTACTTCCGGCCGGACGAGCTGCAGCCACTGGCCACCGACCCCGCTCAGGAGAGGACCGATGGACGCCATCGAGCTGTTGAAGCATGACCACCGGATGGTCGAGCAGCTGTTCCGCGACTACGCCGCCGCAGCATCCAGTACGCAGCGCCGCGGCGTGGTCGAGATCCTCGTCCGCGAGCTGTCCAAGCACGCGGCGCTGGAGGAGCTGATGGTCTATCCCCTCGCCAAGAAGGTTCTTCCCGACGGTCAACAGGAAATCGACCGGCATCTGGCCGAGCACATGGACGTCAAGAAGACCCTGCTGGCCCTCGACAAACTCTCCGCGGGTGACGACCAGGAGGACACGTTGTTGGCCGACCTGCAGCGGGAGATCGAGGAGCACGTACGGGAGGAGGAGGGCGAGCTGCTGCCACAGCTGCGCGATGCGGTCGATCAGCAGGCCCTCGACGAACTGGGCCATGAGCTCGATCGTGCGAAGGGCAAGGCACCGACCCGGCCGCACCCGAACGCACCGGACGAGCCGCCCGGTCTCGCGCTCGCGGGCCCGGTGGCCGCCATCTACGACCGACTCCGCGACAGGATGCAAGGGAGGCCGAAGACATGAGCATCGAAAGCGGCACCACGAGCACGAGCCAGCAGCCGAGCAGGGCAGTGGACCGGAGCGGCTTCGAGGAAATCGACATCCTCTGGATCTCCGAAGGGATGAGCTGCGACGGCGACACGGTCTCCATGACCGCATCCGGTCAGCCATCGATCGAAGACGTCGTCCTGGGTCTCATCCCCGGGCTGCCGAAAGTCAACCTGCACAACAAGGTGCTCTCGCCCACCGAAGGCGGCGAATCGTTCCTCGCACCGTTCCGGGCCGCTGCTCGCGGCGAGCTGACCCCCTTCATCCTCGTCATCGAGGGGTCTATCCCCAACCAGAACATTATCGAGGGCGACGGCTACTGGACCTCCTTCGGCAACGACGAGGTAACTGGCGAGCCGCTCACCCTCAACTGGTGGATCGACCAACTCGCCCCCAAAGCCTGGGCAGTCGTCGCCGCCGGCACCTGCGCGACCTACGGCGGGATCCACGCGATGGCGGGTAACCCCACCGGCTCCATGGGCCTGGCCGACTACCTGGGCTGGGACTTCAAGTCACAGGGCGCCCTGCCGATCGTCAACGTACCCGGTTGCCCGATCCAGCCCGAGAACTTCATGGAGACCCTGACCTGGGTGCTCTACCACGCAGCAGGATCGGCGCCGCCACCCCCGCTGGACCACATGCTGCGGCCGCAGTGGCTGTTCGGCAAGACCGTGCACGAAGGCTGCGACCGTGCGGCCTACTACGAGCAGGGCGACTTCGCGAAGGACTACAACTCGCCCAAGTGCCAGGTGAAGGTGGGTTGCTGGGGCCCCGTGGTCAACTGCAACGTTCCCAAGCGCGGCTGGATGTCCGGCGTGGGCGGCTGCCCGAACGTGGGCGGCATCTGCATCGGCTGCACGATGCCGGGATTCCCGGACGCCTTCATGCCCTTCATGGACGAACCGTCGGGGGGCAGCTTGTCCTCCCTCCTCATCAAGCCGTACGGGGCGTTCATCCGGCGGATGCGCGGCATCACCAACATGGCCGTGAACCAGGAACCCAAGTGGCACCACAACCGGTCCGAGCTGACCAGCGGCTACGACCCGCACTGGCGCCCCTGACACGCACCGCTTCCCGGCGCACACCACCGCTGACGCACACCACGGCCCCCACTCGCCCCTGAGCCACCAGCAGGGCCGGACCGGCGGCACCGCTTGACCCCACATCACCGAGCGAGGAACGAGGCAAGGACGGACATGACGACCACCGAGGGGCCGGCGCGCACCGGGCAGCGCAAGCCCGCGCAGATCGTAGACATGTCGTGGGACCCGATCACCCGGATCATCGGCAATCTCGGCATCTACACGAAGATCGACTTTGCCAACCGGGAAGTGACCGAGTGCCACAGCACCTCGTCACTCTTCCGCGGCTACTCGGTGTTCATGAAGGGCAAGGACCCGCGGGACGCCGGCTTCATCACCAGCCGTATCTGCGGAATCTGCGGCGACAACCACACCACCTGTTCCAACTACGCGCAGCAGATGGCTTACGGCATCAAGCCCCCACCGCTCGCCGAGGCCATCGTCAACCTCGGCGAGGCCGCGGAGTACATGTTCGATCACACCCTGTTCCAGGACAACATGGTGTTCGTCGACTTCTGCGAGGCCATGGTCAAGGTCACCAACCCCGGTGTGCTCGCCAAGGCCGAGAAGACCCCCGCGCCGCACGGGGACATCCACGGCTACCGCACCATCGCCGACATCATGCGTGCCTTCAATCCCTTCGAGGGCGAGGTCTACAAACAGGCGCTGCAGATCAGCCGGGTCACCCGGGAGATGTTCTGCAAGATGGAGGGGCGCCACGTCCACCCGTCGACGCTCTATCCCGGTGGCGTGGGAACCGTGCCGGCGCCCAGTACCTTCACCGACTACCTCACCCGGCTGGTGAAAATCCTCGACTTCGTCAAGCAGTCGGTGGCGATGAACGACGACGTCTTCGACTTCTTCTACGACGCGCTGCCCGGCTACGAGGAAGTCGGACGCCGCCGCACGATGCTCGGCTGCTGGGGTGCGTGGCAGGACTCCGATGTCTGCGACTACAGCTACAAGAACATGAACGAATGGGGCAAGGCGATGTTCGTCACCCCCGGCATCATCGTCGACGGCAAACTCGTCACCAACAACCTGGTCGACATCAACCTGGGCATGCGGATCCTGCTCGGCAGTTCCTACTACGAGGACTGGACCGGCGACGAGCCGTTCGTCACCCATGACCCGCTCGGCAACCCCGTCGACATGCGCCATCCCTGGAACCAGACGACCGTGCCGGTGCCTCAGAAGAGGGACCTGCAAGGCAACTACAGCTGGGTGATGAGCCCACGCTGGTACGACAAGAACACCGAGGAGCACCTCGCGCTCGACACCGGTGGCGGCCCACTGGCACGGCTGTGGTCGACGGCGCTCAACGGATTGGTCGACACCCCTTACGTCAAGGCCACCGGGCACAGTGTGCAGATCTCCCTGCCCAAGAGCGAGAAGCTGCCGGAGATGACACTGGAGTGGAAGATCCCCCAGTGGAACAACACCCTGGAACGCGACCGGGCCCGCCCGTACTTCGTCGCGTACTCCGCGGCCATGGCGTTCACCTTCCTCGAACGGGCGATGCAGATGGTCCGGGCCGGCGACACCAAGATGTTCACCAACTTCGAAGTCCCCGACGAGGCGATCGGCTGCGGCTTCCACGAAGCGGTCCGGGGCGTGCTCTCGCACCACCTGGTGATCAAGGACAAGAAGATCGCGAACTACCATCCCTATCCGCCGACGCCGTGGAACGCCAGCCCGCGGGACATGTACGGCACCCCCGGCCCCTACGAGGACGCCGTACAGGGGCAACCGATCTTCGAGGAGAACGGTCCGGACGACTTCAAGGGCGTCGACATCATGCGTACCGTCCGCAGCTTCGACCCCTGCCTGCCCTGCGGCGTGCACATGTACCTCGGTCAGGGCAAGGAACTCAAGAAGCTGCACTCGCCGACGTTCGGAGCCACCCATGACTGACCACGGGAGGCTCGACGCCCCGGCGATCGGTCAGCGCCTCGCCCGCATCGACGAGCTGCTGGAGCGTGTCGAGGGAACGCCGGGGCCGACGTCGGACGCGGCGATCGAAGCCGTCCAGGCGCTCGCCGAGGTCTACGGTGAGGCGCTGGCACGGGTGCGGGACCTCGCCGACCCGCAGCTCAGCGGCCGGCTGGTCGACGATGAACTGCTCGGCCACCTGATGGTGCTGCACGAGATCCATCCCGACCCGTTGGAACACCGGGTGGTCCGCGCTCTGGACAACCTCCGGCCGGCCGTACGGAAACACGGCGGGGAGATGGAACTGACCGGCATCAGCGACGGTGTGGCGAGCGTGCGGCTGACGGTCAAAGGTTGCGGCTCCTCCGCGGCCCCTGTCGAGGAGGCCGTCCGCGAGGCCGTACTGGCCGCCGCACCCGAACTGTCGGCCGTCCGCTGGGAACCGGCGGCCGAGCAGCCGGACGCCGCTTTCGTTCCCCTGGACTCGGTGACGCGCCGGCCCGTGGCGTCCGGAGGCACGGCGTGAGCGCCGGCGCCCTCGAACGCGTCATTCGCCGGGCCGGTGCCCGGCGGGCCGAAGCGGCGGAACACTGCGAACTGTGCAGCGAGCCCGTGCCCGCCGACCACCGGCACATGGTCGACACGGACCGCGGGGAACTGCTGTGCGCGTGCCGCCCGTGCTCGCTGCTGTTCGTCCGGGATGCCGCCAGCCGGGGCCACTACCGACTGGTTCCGCAACGGCGGATCCGGCTGGCCCCTGTCTCGACGGAACCCCTGGGCGTGCCGGTCGGCCTGGCCTTCTTCGTACCGCGCGCGGACGGCACGGTGTCCGCGCACTACCCGAGCCCGGCCGGAGCGACCGAGTGGGAGGTCGACGCGCAGGCCTGGTGCCAGGTCGTCGACCACTGCCCCCAGCTCGCGGATCTGGCGGCGGACGTGGAGGCGTTGTTGGTCAACACCGCGCGTGACGCCCGGCACCACTGGATCGTCCCCGTCGACGACTGCTTCCGCATGGTCGCCGTCGTACGGCGAGAATGGAAGGGACTGTCCGGCGGCGGCCGGGTATGGCCCGAGATCGAGCGGTTCTTCGCAGAACTGACCGAACACCGGTAAGGAGGAAGCAATGGGCAAGATCCGAGTAGGAAAGCCTGCTGTCAAACCCGACACGCCGAAGACGGTCTTCGGTACCCACAGAGGCAATGAGAAGTCCTTCAAGCGCCAGCCCGGGCACCACAAGGACGGCACCTCCGACGCACGGCGCTCAACAGGCATCCACTGGAAGAAGCACAACGCGATCATGAAGGTCATGCCGAACATCTCGCCCGGCTGACATCCCCAGAGGCGAGGGACGCTGACTCAACGGGGCAGCAGAGAAAGGGAATGTGAGTGACTGCGAAACGAGTGCTGATCGCGCAGGCCGTGCTGGTCGGAGGACTCGGACTCGCCATCCTGGTGAAGGAGCTCCCGGGACTGGCACGCGAGATCAGGATCTGGCGGATGGTGGATTTCCGGGCCGGCTCCCTACACCCCCGCTGAGCTCCCCGCATAGTGCTCGGCTCGGCATCGGCCACATCACCGATGCCGAGCCGAGCCATGCCCCGGCCACGTCGCCCTGCCCGGCGCGCGAACCGGCCGTGCGGGCCGTGCGGGCCGCTCAACGAAGGGCGCCCGGACCATCCGGGAGCCGTTTGACCTCCCCGCTCCGGGACACCCTTCACACGTGGACGAGGATGCACCCGTGACCTCCGATGCCGCGTGCCGCGTCGACCTCACCCACCGCGTTTTCCCGGCGGGGAAGACCCAACCACGGCTATCCGGCGATCAGCGCAGCGGCAGGCCGACCAGAGCCGCGAGCCCTGCCACACCGAACAGCAGCCAGGCGAGGTAGTCCCCGACGTGCCCGGAATGGAGCCGGTGCAGCAACGCCAGAGCCGGCGACAGCGGATGACCGAGGGCGCGCACCCGGGCAGGGAGACGTGGCGCCCACACGGCCAGGCACGCCAGGCCGAGCGCGAGGGCCGCCGACAACAGGCCGAGGCCCGCGCCGAGAGCCGTCCACTCCGTACGCGGCTCGAGACCGGGGGACTCGCCGCCCCGGCCGGTCAGGGACCGGCTGATGTAACCGCTCCCGTCGACGAAGGTCTGGGCCGCGTGCCCGAACGCCTCGCCCGAACCGGGCAGTACGCCGACCACCAGCGCACCGGCCACCAGCACCGCGACGGCGATGACCATGTTCACCGGAGTACCGGACAGCGGCGGCGTCTCGCGGTGTTCCTCGTTACCGCTGCTCTCACGGTCGGCTTCCCGGTGGGGGCCGTCGACGTCGGGCGCCGGCCCCAGACCGAAGTAGATCCGCATCCCGGCCCGCAGCACGGCCGCACCGGTGACCGCGGAGACGAGCACGAAGAGCGCCGGTCCCCACGCGTATCCGGCGGAGCCCACGGCTTCCTCCGTGACGGACTTGCCCAGCGCCGAACCGAACGGTGGCAGACCGGCCAGACCGAATGCTGCCAGGAAGTACAGCACCGGTGTGACGCGGGCCTTCCGGTCGCGTCCGTGCAGTCGGCGCTCATCGACGTTGCCGTGCTTTCCCAACAGGATGCCGACCAGCAGGAACAGAGCGGACTTCACCCCCGCGTGACCGGCGACGTAGAGGGCCGCGCCGCCCGTGCCGTCCTGGTCGAGGGTGGCCAGCCCCATGGTGAACAGCCCGACATGGGCGATGGTGGAGTAGGCCAGCAGCCGCTTGAGATGGTGCTGTGTGAAGCACATGACCGCGCCGACCACGGCCGTCAGCGCACCCGCCACCATGAAGGCCCGGCCGATGTCGGCATGCGGCAGGGCCACACCGAAGACAGTCCAGTACACACGTGCGGCGCCATAGAGGCCGAGCTCGACCATGGCCCCGGAGAACAGCACGCACACCGGGGCCGGCGCGACGGCGTGAGCATCGGCGAGCCAGAAGTGGAACGGCACCACCGCCGCTTTCACCAGGAAACCGGTGATGAGCGTGACGAACGCGCCAACGACCAGCGCATCGGGCCGGTGCGCGGCCACCGCGGCGCCGAGCTGCGCCAGTCCCAGCTGCCCGTGGCGCGCGTACAGGATCGCCACCCCGACCAGGGACACGTACGCACCGAAGGAATTGACGACGCCGAAGTTGAGGCCGCCCTGCACAGACGTCCGGTCCTCGATCTTGATGCCGGTCAGCGCATAGGCGACCGCACCCATCAGCTCGAAGAACACGAACATGTCGAAGACGTCGCCCGACAGCACGAAGCCCTCCATGCCGGCCAGGAAGAGCAGCACCAGAGCGTGGAAGTAACCACGAACCGACGGATAGTGGCGCCCGCTGAACAACAGGGCGCAACTGGCCAGGCCACCGATCAGCAATGCCAGACCGGCGCTGACCGGGTCCGCCACCAGCGGGACGCCGACACTGACACCATGGACGGGCGTCCACCCGCCCATCCAGGTGACGACCCGGCTCGTGCCGGTGAGAGCCAGCGTGGTGCCGGCCAGCGCGGTGACGCCCAGGGCGGTGCCCACCGCGGCGATGTCGAGGGCCGGATGCGGCAGCCGGCGACCGAGCGCCACCAGTACACACGCCATGGCGACGGGCAGCGCGACGAGAAGCGGAAGCAGAGGGGCGGCCGTCGTGTCGTGACCCACATCAGCCCCTGAGCGAGGTGAGCGCCTGCGGATCGACCGTTCCGTGCTGTTTGTTGACGTGGACGGCCAGCGTCAGGAGCAGCGCGGTGACCGTTGCGGACACGACGATGTCGGTGAGCGTCATGGCCTGCACCACCGGATCGACGACGCCGGTGGACGGCGGGCTGGTGGAGCCGAACACCGGCGCGGTGGCACCCTGCTGGTAGCCCACCGCGAGCAGTAGCACATAGGTGCCCGACTGGGCGACGGACAAGGACACCACCGTGTGCACCAGGTTGGTGCTGCGGACGATGCCGTAGCCGCCGACCAGCAGCAGCCAGCCGGCCACACAGTACGCGTAGATGCTCATTCCCCGTCCTTCGCCGATCGGGCGCCGGCGGTCACCGTGATGTCCTCCTCGAAGAAGTGGCTCAGCAGCACGACCATCCCGCAGGCGACCTCGACCCCGACAGCGAGGTTGAAGACGGGCACGGTCCCGGCGGACAGCAACTGCCCGAAGGTGCCCGTCGGAAAGATGTTCCGCAGAAACGCACCCGATACGGCGAGGCCGGCCAGCCCCAGTGCGACGAACAGCGACGCACCGAGTGCTTCACCCGCGTCGAAGATCCGCACCGGGCGCAGCCGGACAAGAGCCCGGTAGTTCCCGGTCAGATACAGCAGGTGCAGGCCGGTGGCCAGCACGACTCCGCCCTGGAACCCGCCGCCCGGGGTCACCTGACCGTGAGCCACCACGTCGAAGCCGATGATCAGGGTCACCGGCAGCAGCACGTAACCCGCCAGCCGGGTTGTCTCCAGCGTCCGGCCGGTCCGTGGCGGCCGTTGCTCCCGTTCCCGCCGGGTCGGACGCAGCAGCGCCGCGACACCGATGACGGAACCCAACAGGATGGTCTCCTCACCCAGCGTGTCGATGGCCCGCTGATCGAAGTTGACCGATGCCACCACGTTCGCGGTTGCCTGCCGAGCGGCCACCGCCACAGCGAGATCCCGGTAGCGATGCACTGACCCGCCGAACACCGGCATGTCGAGGAACACCAGCGCCAGCAGCGCGGCCAGCCCCGCCGCGCCCACCAGGAACACCAGCGTGCGAGCCCTCCTGCTCACCCGTTTTCCCCCTCCGCACGGTGCCTCTCACGGTCCTGGTCACGGCGGATCCTGCGGCTGGCGAGCATCACCATCAAGGGGACCATCGCCGCACCGATACCCAGTTGCGACAACGCGACATCGGGGGCCAGGAGAACGACGAAGAGCACGGTCAGCGCCAGCCCGAACACCGACAGACTGACCGCCTGGCGTTCCGGCGCAGCAGTGAGGACGACCGCCGTACCCAGCAGTCCCACCACCGTGAGCGCCACGGCGATCAGGACCGTCACGAGGGTGCGTCCTCGGGTACCAGACCGTCGCGCTGGGCCGCCACCCGCCCGGTCGCCGACTCCAGGACCGGTCCGGTGATGGCGAGCAGCACGATGATGAGTTCGTCCAAGGCGGTGGTCAGACCCCACCCGTTCTCGATGCCGAGCGCCACACCGATCAACGGCGCCCCCAGGGACGTGGCCGGCGTCACGAAGTGCAGACGGTTGTAGGCCCGCCGCACCGTCAACGCCGCGAGGACCGACCAGATCACCACGACGGTCCCGGCGGCGTAGAACGCCAGCATCACTCCATGCACCAGGCCGCTCACGAGTCGGGCGCCCGAGGCACGAGCAGACGGGTGAACACAAGCGTGCCGGCGAACGAAAGCAGCACCATGACCAAGGGCACGATCAGGTACGAGGGCTGGCCGAGCGCCTGCGACAGCAGCACCAGCAACAAGGACGCCACCACCGAGCCGATCTCCAGCCCGACCAGCCGATCGACGGGATCGCCACGCGTCCCCAGCCAGGCGGCCGGGCAGAAGCCGCCGACCAGCAGCACGATCGTGCCGAGCAGCCACGGGTTCACCGGCCGACCACCTCTTCCATCCGCGGGTGCCCCTCCACCAGGGAGTGCACCACCAGCGTGTGCTCCTCCGCATCGTGATCGACGACGAACGAACCGGGCGTCGCCGAGAGCGCCATCGTCGCCAACGCGACGCGGGCGGCGGCGACCTCACGGGATTCACCCTTCGGAAGCTCGATCTCCCGCAGCTCTCCCAACGGCCGGGACCGGTCCCGCCGACGGAGAGGTACAAGCAGCACCCGTGCCGTGTCCGCGACCACTGCACCGGCCCACGGCAACGCCCATGCGGCCCACCGGAGCCTCGGCGCCCAGGCGCCCCCCACCGCCCTGCGGCCGGCGCGCGCCGCCACCGCGCAGGGAAGCCCGCAGGCCGCGGCAACCACGCATTCCCAGAGCGTGACGCTGGAGAGCGTCGCCAGCCAGATCGCCACCGCCACGCCCCACCACCACAGGATTTCCACCGCGCCGACCATCGCCACCACCTCGAGGCGTCACCCTGCCACGCAGCAGGAAGACCGGCCGCCGCCCGGCCCACGACGCGCGGAGGCGTTAGCCGACACGGAGCAAACGGCGCGCCCCGCCTCGAAGGAGGCAATGCCCGTTCCACACCTGCCCTGCCGACGACCGGCAGCTCTGAGCAGCGAACACGCATCCTGCGGCCGCCACCGCGGCCACCGCACCCACCACGCTGTCGCGATGACAACCCGATGCCTGCACTCCCGAGTCTCGTCGTCCGGCAAACGTTGTCCGGCAAACGCTCAAGCCGGGGTTCCCGGCCCACCGTCCTTGCTACGCGCTGCGTTGCACCGTTCGGCGGACGCGGAGCGGTGGAAGTGGCGGCCGAGCAGTGCTCCGCCGAAGATGACGTATCCCACGCCGACCAGCCAGCATTCGATCATGAGCACGGTGCCGACAGGTCCGTAGCTGACAGCGCTCGACACGATGAGCGGCACGAAGACCAGGCCGGAGACGACCCGGAGACCGACCAGACCGACCACGGTCGCCACGGCTCCGGGCAGCAGGGACCGCCAGGGCACACGCGCCCCGAGCAGGAAATGCTGCCCGCCCCAGAAGAAAGCGGTGCCGACCGCCAGGGCCGCCACCACACGGAACGCTCCGGACAGCACATCCCGGGTCTGCACCGCGACATACAGAAAGGCGATGAGCGCCGCCAACCAGACCGCCTGCCGCCAGAGGCGGTGCCAGGGTCCGACGGACAGACCCCATGATTTCTCGTACCCGGTCTGGACGCTCGCCGCGAAGGTCAGCCCGAAGACGGCGAGTGCGACCACGCTGACAAGCCCCGTCGTACTGATCACCTGCCGCGGCGAGGCAAAGAGCTCCTGGACAGCGCGTGCGGAATGCCCGGACAAGCCCATGCCGTCGACGATCCACATGGCGAAGCCGCGGCGGCGGAACGGATCCGCCGCCGCGACCACGATCAGCAGCGGGGCAAGGGTCACCAGACCGAGTGCCGCGAATCCCATGGAGCGGTGCAGCAGTTCCAGCTCGTTCCCCCGCTCCAAGAACCGTCCCGCCCGCAATCCGCGGCGGACACGGCCGATCTGCCGGCGCCAGAAACCCACGTGGATTCACCACCGGTAGAAGTGTGGCGACATTCAGCTGCCCGACATCAGCAGACGGTGCCGACAGCGCTCGATCAGATCGTCCAGCATCAAGGAGAGCCCGATGCCGAGCATCCACACGTCCTTCGCGAGGGGCAGCCCCTCCTGCGTGGGGCGCAGACTGCCTTCTTCCCGCACGCCGGGGACGCGCAGATACAGCCCCATCGTGCCGAGCGAGAACGCCGACACGCCCGCTCCGGCGACGGCCGCCGGAACCACAGGCACCAACAGCGCCGCGCCGAGCAGGATCTCTCCCGCCGACAACAGCCGGACGAACGGCTGTGCATCGAGCTTCTTCAGGAACGGGTAAGCGGTGCAGGCGAACCCGTGCAGCCCTTCGGCCGTGGGCCGGTCCGCGCCACGCTTGGAAAGCCCGGAATTCAGGAAGAAAGCCCCGAGCGGAATCCTCAGCGGCAGTTGCCGGGTCAGGGTATGCAGGCCCATACAAATCCTCCTCGGACGCCATCCCCTTTTTTCACCGTAATCGCGCCCGACGAGTGCCGCATGGGGGAGGACGCCGGCGCATCCGCACCGAGTCCACACGTTTGGCCGGGGAACCGACTGGTAAGTCGTCGGGCAGCGCGGAGCGACGTCGCCTGGCGCAGGCGCCGGGGGTTGGCCGAAACAGCCCCCGGCGCCGCTTCCCGTGCATGGCGGCACCGAGTGCGGGTAGCGGTTGAATTCGAGGGCCTCAGGGGTCCACCATCAGAAGCTGCGGGAGGTCGCTTCCGGCTTCCCGATGAAGGCTCTGAGCTGAAAGGACGATCGCGCTACCACCCGGGGACAGACGGAAATGAGTACTGCCTTCGACCACGCCCGCGACCCGCACGACGCAGCCCCCGCGCAGCAACCCCACGGTACGCCGGGAGAGGCAGCGTGGTGTGCGGAGCTCGATCAGCTGCGTGCGGAGGTGGGTCAGTTGCGGCAGGCGATGAAGACCCGCCCGGTGATAGACCAGGCCCGCGGCATGGTGATGGTCCTCGGACCGTGCTCCTCACAGACGGCGTGGGAGGTACTGGTCGAGGTTTCCCAGCACAGCAACACCAAGCTCCGGGACGTCGCCGAGGCCCTGGTAGCGACCGCCACCGGCGAGTCCATGCCCTGCCCGGTCGGCGACGCACTGACCGGGGCCCTCCGTCGGCTGCGCACCGGCGGCCGGCAGTGACCCGGCCGTCGACCGCCCCGCCGGCGGACCGTGGTCTCCGGCGCGGCGGTCCGCTGCGAGGGCTCCCTGGAAGGTTTGGTACCTACTAGGTACCATGGGGTCATGCCGTCCCTGAACATCACCTTCACCGACGAGGAACTGCACGAGGTCCGCGCCGCCGCGGCCGCCGAGGGCAAGTCCCTCAAGCAGTTCGTCCACGACCTGCCGCTGCGCGAACAGCAGCGCAGGCAGTTCGCCCGCTACGCCGTCTCCTGGGGCGAGCAGCACCGGGAGGAGTTCGACGCCGCCTTCCCCGACGAGGTACCTCCGTCCGCCGGACAGCGAGGGGCCGAAGCCGCCTGATGGTGCTGCATATCGACATTCCCTGGCTCCTCGATGTCCAGGAAGAAGCTGTCCCCGAGGACGTCTCCATCGCCGATTACTCGGCTCTCGTCGCGGCCGTCGCTCGCCACAAGACCCGCATCCCGCGCCCGACCACCGCCGACCCCGACCCGGCCTGGCGAGCGGCGGCCCTCCTGCACACTCTCGTATGCCTGCAACCCCTGCCGTACCGGAATGCGCTCTTCGCCTGCCAGGTCTCCGTCGCCTACATGCACGCCTCCGGCGACGGCATCGACCCGCCCTACGGCGCCCTGGTCGAACTCGTCCGGGACATCCAGGCCGGCAAGGCCACCGTCTACCAGTCGGCCGACCGGATCCGTGCCTGGCGCGTCTGACCGGCGGGCAGCCCCTAGGAACGGGGCGCCGAGCCTGCCAGGGGAGTGGTGTCGAGGTACCTGACCTCGTAAACCCGCTCGGTGAACTTCCAGCCGTCCGTGGTGCGCCGGTAGCGGTCATGATAAATGGCGTAGTTCAGCCCCTGACGGCCGTCACGGGTGCGCGCGAGTTCCTGGATGTACGTACGGCCGGTCGCGGTGTCGCCGTCAAGCTGGATGATGCCCGGGTGCGTGTTCTGCACGAAGAAGTCCCACTGGCTCTGCAGCCGCTCGCCCCCGACGCGGATCTCCTCCCGGCCGACCAGCTCGACCGGGACGTTGGGCATCCGCAACGCGCCGTCCGGCGTGAACAGCGACGCGAGACGGGCGCGGTCACGCATCATCGCCGCATCGGTGAACTCGCCGCGCAGCGCCTCGATCTCGACGCGGTCAGCGATGGCCTGGAAGTCACTCATCGATTTTCTCCTTGTCACCGAAGCCGGTGTACGCGTCTGTGCGTTCAGCAGTCCGACGACGCAGCGCCCCGGAATGTGAGGTGACGTGCCCGCCTCTGCGCTGGGTGCGCTGTCACTCGCACCAGTGACGGCGCATCCGGCCCCAAAAAGGCATGCCGTGGCGGCGAGGTGCTACCCGTCACCTCCCGGCTCCGCCAAGCTCTCGACGTGCGCCGCGGCCGCTTCGGCGCGCCTCTTCGCCTCCCGCACCTCCCGGCCACGGGCTCGCGCCCGGTCGCGGGCTTCCCGCTCACCGTCGCGTGACCGACGGTGCTGCTCCTCAGCCTTCTTGAGCTCGTCGGAAAGTTCGACGACGCGCTGCCGGCATTCGGTCACACGCACGCCGGCCCTTTCCGCCTCGCGATCCGCCGTCGCTGCCTCGTTCCGGCACGCCAGGAGCTCGCGCTCGGCATCCTCGGCCTCGCGGCGGGCCTCGGCGAACCGTCTGCGCCGCTGCTTTTCCGCCGTGGCCGTGGTCTGCCGGCGGGCAGCGCGGCCGGCCGTCGCCGATGGCTTCCCAGAACGCCCGGGGGACCGGCCGGAGTCCGGCGATACCTCTGCGGCGGCGGCGAAGCTCAGGGTGGCGTCGAGCGGCTTCGTGAGCCGGCCTTTCGCCCAGTCACGAGCCGCCTGAGGGTCGGCGAGCACGGCGTGCAGCGTATCCTCGACCTCCCGTTGGGCGTCCTCACTGATGCGATGACCGGCCTCCCCTGCAAGCTGTCCGGCCTGCCGTGACAGAGCGCTGACCAGGCTCCGCTGCTGACCCGACAGCTCACGCAGCTGTTCGCCGTCGAGGTCCTGATGCGCCTGACGCAGCCCCGCTCCCAGCTGAACAAGCGGCTCGACCTCCTCGGGATGCTCGCGAACGAGGAGGTTGCTGGCCCAGGCTGAGAGGCTCGGACGACGCAGCTCGCTGATCTGCCGTGCCAATGACCGATCGCCGGCTTCCCGGGCCTCCCGGGCACGTTCGTTGCGGGTGACGGTGAAGTCATCCGGAAGTAGCCCGTACAGCTCGTCGGCGACGGCGTCGAAGTCCACCAGCACCCTCTCCATCGAAGGCTATGCGGGAGTATGCGTACATTTTTATAGCTTATGTAGCGGCGCGTCCGCCGGAGCCGATGCCGGCCCAGGTTCTCTGCCGCGGTCGGGCCGAAGGCTGTGCGGGGCCGACAGGGTGATGGTTGCGCCGCGCGGCTGGCGTGCCGCCGGGCGCGCCATGATCGCTGCTAGCTTCACGAGCCTTCGAAGGGCTCAGGGCTCTCGAGCCGAGGGCGGGTTCGAGGCAGGGATGGAGGCAACGGTGGCTGATACGACTGGAGACCCGGACATGCCGAGTGTCTCCCCATTCAAACGGCGGAGCTTCCTGGCTTCGGCGGCCCTGGCTGCCGCCGCCCCCGTCTCCCTTGCCGGGCCGGCCGCAGCAGCGCAGAAGGCCGGGCCGCAGGATGACATCGACTACGGGTGTGTAGCCCGCCTGCTGAGCATTCCCGAGCGCCGTCGCGACCTCGACTGGCTCCGGCAGAGCCTTCAGCATGCCGTGGAGCTGGAGTTGGCCACGATTCCGCCGTACCTGTGCGGCTGGTGGTCCATCATCGACCGCAAATCCGAGGCGGCACGGCTTATCCGACGCATTGTCGGCGACGAAATGTATCACCTGGGTGTCGTCTGCAACCTGCTGGTGGCCGTGGGCGGACGGCCACGGATCAAGGAGGCGCTGGCCTCCTATCCCGGTCCACTGCCGGGCGGCGTACGCCCTGAAGTGACCGTGTATCTATCGGGCCTTACCAAGTCCTACGTGCACGACGTGATGATGGCGATCGAAGCTCCCGAAGACCCGCTCACCCAAGCCCGGGACTCCTCCTCGACTGTCGGCGACTTCTACACCGCGCTGCTGACGGCTTTCCGCACGCTGGCACCGGAATTGTCGACACGGGGCCAGCTCTCGGAGCGCATCGGCTCGGACGTCCTGAAACCGATCGACAGCCTCAGCGCCGTCGAACAGGCCATCGACATCATCAAGGAGCAAGGGGAGGGCACCGTCAGTTCACCTGCCGAGCAGTTCGACGACGACCAGCCGGCCCACTACTACGCCTTCGGCGAGATCTACCACGGGCGGCGTCTGCGAAAAGTCGGTCGAACGTGGGAGTTCACCGGCGAACCCCTACCCTTTCCCGAGGTTCGTCCCATGGGAAGGGTCCCCATCGGCGGTTGGCCGAGCCCGCCGGCGCGGGTGCGCAAGCTCCTCGACCACTTCGATGCGACCTTCATGGCTGTGTTGTCGAACCTCGAAACGGCCTGGGCCGGCGGCGACCCCCGCGCCCTTCGCGTGGCCGTACATGCCATGCACGGGATGGAGGATCCTGCCCTCGAGCTCATGGAAATCGAAAACCCCGACGCCCCCGGAACCTATGGGCCTCAGTTTCTCCCATTGCTTTGATCATCAAGTGGTCTCATCAATTCCGGATTCGGACAGCGCAGGCGGATTGGCGCCGGGTCGGGATGGACGCCGTTCGAGGGACACATTCCGGTGGTCGTTTGCGTTCCTGGTCCTTTGGATACTCCGCCAGACATGGTTGCTGCCCGCGTCAACGATCTCCTTCCGGAACTGGATCCCTTCGTGCACGCTGTGCAAGCGCGGAGGCCGGATGACGGCACCTGGTGCGAGGCGTGGACAGTACGCGATGTCCTCGTCCACCAGACGGGAAACGCGGAGGAGTTGGCCCGGGTGCTTGCCGCCCACATGGCCGGCGCACCGGTCGAAACCCGGGGATTCGACCGCGAGGTCCCTTACCGGGCGCTGTCCGACTCCGAGCTGTGGTCAGCGTTCACTGTGCGGTGCGAACAGCTCGTCGACGTCGCCGAGGCTGCGGTGCATGACCTGTCACCGGACACCGAGGTGATCTGGACAGGGCGTGTGGTGAAGCCGGCCTTCTTCGCCGAACACATGCGGGAAGAACTGGTGCTGCACCGCTGGGACATGACCGGCGACGACAGCACCGCGGTGCAGGCGCTCACCGAGCCGTGGATGACCGAACACAGCGTGAAGGAAGTCGGCCCACCGCTCCTGCGCCGGGGTTCCGCCGCTCTGGAACTCGATGCCGACGGCAGCATCGAGGGACGTTTGCGCGTCCCCGGGACCGACGACATCCTGGTCACGGCCGACGCGGACGGCACCAGTATCCGTTTCACGGCGCCCGAGGGTCCCGCCACCATCGAGAGTGACGCCGCAGTGCGTACCCTCCTCCTCTGGGGGCGGCGCCCAGCAGATCCCTCACGCTGGCACAGCGACGCGGGACCGGAAAACCTTCGCGCTGTGCGGACCCTGCTCAGCGGCTACTGAAGCGACGACGAACAGCCCGTTGCCTTCCATCCTCCATCCTCTGCCGCGCCATGAATCAAGACATTGTCATGACATACTGACGTACGGAGCTTAACGGGTCTGAGGCATACTGGCGTGTCTAGGCAGCAGCCCGCAGGAGGGTGACGTGGAACCGCTCACCAAGAAGATCACCATCGACCGGAACAGCCCGGTCCCCCTGTATTTCCAGTTCGCCCAGCAGCTGCAGCACCTCATCGAGATCGGCGATCTGCCGCCAGGGACCCGGCTGAACAACGAGATCGCCATGGCGGACCAGTTCGGGCTGTCCCGCCCGACCATGCGCCAGGCCATGCAGCACCTCGTCGACAAGGGACTGTTGGCCCGCAAGCGCGGGGTGGGCACCGAGGTCGTCACCAACCGCATACGACGTCAGGTCGAGTTCACCAGCCTCTACGAGGACCTGGAGCGCGAGGCGCGGCATCCACGCACGAAGGTGCTGTCCATCGACACGATGCCGGCCGAGGAGGGCGTTGCTGCCGCGCTCTGCGTGAAGGCGGGCGGGCCGGTGCTGGCGATCGAACGTCTGCGGTTCGCCGACGACCAGCCGATCGCGCTCATGCGCAACTATCTGCCAGCAGACCTGACCGAGCTGACCGCGGAAGCGCTGGCCGACGGCGGCCTGTACCAGCTCCTGCGCCAGTCCGGTATCCGCCTGAGCACCGCGGAACAGACCATCGGCGCCCGCCGGGCGACGGCCGCCGAGGCAAAGCTGCTCGAGGAGTCCCGCGGCGCCACCCTGCTGACCATGACCCGCACCGCCTACGATGGTTCCGGCAAGCCGGTCGAATACGGCTCTCACGTCTACCGGGCCTCACGCTATTCGTTCGAGATGACGGTCGTGGCGCACTGACACCCGGACGTCTTCGCTACGGCTCCCGCAACCGGGTGGATGCATCTCGTTCAACTCGGCGAGCGAGTAGACCGTTGGAGACGGGAACGAAGTGATTGCGGCAGAAGTAGCCGAGCGGACCGCGCCCCGGCGCGTTACCGGGAAGGCCCGGGGGCGCGGCTAATCTCCGCACCCGGACTGCGCGGCGTTACAGGGTCTGTCACGAACAGATCGGTACTCGCGCCGGGTGGCGTGGGTTCAGGAGATGTAGGACGGCAGCACCAGGAAAGTTCGCCGGACGAAGGCGAGGAGGGCGGACAGGAGGGGAAGGCCCTGGCCGACGCCGCCGCCCGGGAGAGGTGCGGCGGAAGCAGATGTGGCGGCCATGGTCGTGAGGATGACGGCGGAGCTTGCCAGAGTCGCGGCTGCGCGCGTGATGTGTCGCATGCCCGGATAAACGATCGTGCACGGGCGAAGTGTCTTCTATGGGCGGTGAACTCACCGGAATGGAGTGCCGGAGGACTCACCCCGCCTTGATGTGCACGACGCGTATCCTCGGCATCCGGCGGCCCAGCCGCGCCGTTCTCCGGGCCTCCCGGCAGCACGCTCGCCGCTTGACTTCACCCAGCGCACGGTCGCCGCAGCGTGCTCCGCGCTCTTATCAGGCAGCACGAGCCGTCGGACCAGGGCTCGCGTTCACGAGGCGCCTCCGGTACCGACCGCTCCGCATGCGCGGAACACACGGTGTCGGTCCCGAACGACTGGCCCGAGGCGCTGACGACAAAGCGACATGCCCTCGATCGCCGGAGGAGCTGAGATCAGCCCTCCGGCGATCGACGACAGCTTTGGAGTCACGGCCGCCCTTTTTCAGCGCCGCACCACCAACTCCGCCACCCCGACCGGCTTTTTCGCGTCAGCCGCGTGCACGGACACCCGCACGTACCGTGCTGTCGCGGCCTGCCCTGTCGCGGCCCGCCAGTGCTTCCCGTCCACCGACGTGCTGATCCGGTACGAGGCGGGGCGCTGGTCGGTCCAGTGCGGGGTGATACCGGAGATGTGAGCGATGCGGCCGAGGTCGGCGGTCAGGGTGCCGTCCGCGCCGTCGGGCACCCAGGCGGTTGCCGTGCTGCCGTCGAGTGCGGCATCCGCGTACTGACCCGGCTGCTCCGAACTCGCCTGAGCCGTACGGCACCGGGCCATGTTGTCGGTCGGCACCTGGTCGGGCCGCCGGGTTTTGAGGACTGCGGGTGCGGAGGCGCTGACGACCTGCGAGCCCTGCGGGCCCTCCACCTCGAAGGGCGCACCGTGCGTCAGCCGCACCGTGGTCTCGTGCGCGCCGATCGCGATGTCATACGTCCGGCCCTGCCAGCGCAGGCCCTTGAGCTTCACGCCCTGACTCAGCTGCGGCGGCAGCACCGGGTCGAGGTGCACCCGGTCCTCGCGTAGCCGCTGCCCGGTCAAGCCGTTGGTGAAGGTCTGCAGGAAGCCGCCCTGGCCGGTCACGAAGTCCTGGGCCGGGGAGCCGGACAGCGGGTCCGAGGCGCCTGCCTTGTCGCCCCGCGCCTCCGAGAAGACGTCGAACGGGCCGCGAACGAACGGCTTGATGGCGCGCATCAGATACGTGTAGGTGGCACAGCCGGGCTCGCCGATGGAGGCCGCGTCGATGGCGTGCACCGAGTCGGTCATGGCCGGGCCGTCGGGGTCGGTGCGAGCGGCGTAGTAGTCGAGGGTGTTGGTTGCTGCGCGCTTCGACATGGGCCACTCCAGCGGGTACATCAGCAGCACCGTGTCGGCCTGCTTGATGTCAGAGCCCTTGTAGCCGTCGTACTGCTGGAAGACCTGCTTCTTCGCGTCGTAGGGGATGCGCAGCTTGTCCGCGATCGTCGTCCAGCTCGCGGGGGCCTGTTTGCCGAGCAACTGGGCGACGTGGGTGGCGGTACGCAGGGCGGTGGCCGCACCGGCGTTGGTGAAGACACCGTCGTTGACGCCGTTGCTGTACTCGTCGGGACCGGCGACGTTCTTGATGGAGTAGCTGTCGTCGCTGTTGTGCGTGACGCGGCCGGCCCAGAATTGCGCGATGCCCTCGATGACGGGCCAGCCGCGGGTACGCAGCCAGTTGGTGTCCTTGGTGGCCAGGTAGTACTGCCAGGTGGCGAGGGAGATGTCGCTCTGGAGGTGGTTCTGGGTCTTGCAGTGCGGCGGGTCCCAACTGTGGCACTCGGTCCAGAGGTTGCCCTTGCTCGCACTGGTCCACGGGTAGAAGAGGCCGGGGTAGCCGAGCTTCTTCGCGTTGGAGCGGGCGCCCGCACGGGTGCGGTAGCGGTAGTCCACGACGGACTTGGCGAGGTCGGGGTGGGCGGCCAGCAGGCTCGGGAACATCCAGGTCTCGGCGTCCCAGAACTTCAGTCCGGCGTAGTTGTCGCTGGTCAGGCCGGTGGGCGAGATGCTGTCGGAGGAACCGCGCCGGGTGTTGGACAACAGCCCGTACTCGGCAGAGCGCACCCAGGACTGCAGGCCGCCGCCGCCGGCCACCTCGATGTCGCTGCGCCAGAGCCTGTCCCAGGCGGCGGTGTGCGCGGCGGCGAGGGCCGGCCAGCCGCGGCGTGCGGCACGCTGCGAGGCGGCAACGGCAGTCCGCTCGGGATCCTTCGAGGTCAGCGCGGTGTCGACGCCGACGTACTTGGTGAGCTCGTAGGAACGGCCGTTGTGTACGGGGAACTGGACGGACTGGTGGGAACTCAGCTTCCTGGCAGAAGTTGCAGGCTGTTCACTCCTTGTACGAACTCCCTTGCCGGTACGCAGAGATGAGGCAACGGCGCCAGCAGTCTTGGTGCCATCCGCACGGAACGCGACGTCCATGGTCCGGCCGTCCGGTCGTGCCCCTCCGCCCGTCTGTGCGATGCGGCGGGCGCCGCGCCCGTCGATGAGGTCGGTGACCCTGGCATCCCCGTTCCAGTGCGGGGACATCCGTAGCCGGACGGCACCGACGTGCGCCTCGGTGCGGTCGGCGATCACGTCGTAAACGAGGTCGGTGGCGCGGCCGTCGGTAGCTGTCCAGGTCAGGGACGTGTGCACCAGGCCGTGCCGCATATCGAGCGTTTGCCGATAGTGCGAGATCCGACCCGCGGAAGTCCCGGAGGTGAACGTCTCCGCGTGTTTGCCACCGGTGCTCACCGTGAGCGGCGTCCAGGTCGGGATGGCGGCCGCGACCTGGCGGTTCTCGGTGGTTTTGGGGTTGTGGGCGTACAGCCCGGCGACATAGGCCCCGTCGTAGCCAGGGGTGTACAGCGGCCAGCCGGTGCGGGTCTCGTTGGTGGTGGCGTACCCGGAGCCGTTCGGCGGGATGCGCTGCCCGAGGTAGCCGTTGCCGACGTAGGCGTGTGCGTTGTCCTTCGGATCGATGTGCGTGGACGTCAGTTGCCAGCTACCGCCGCCGGACGAGCCCGGGGCACTGGCGGCGGTAGCCGCTGAGGGATGTGCTCCGGCCGGCGCGGCCGAGGGGAGAGCAGCGGTGAGGACACCCGCGAGGAGAAAGGCGAACAGCCGTGCGGTGTGTGGGGGGTGCTTCATCGTTCTCCGGTGGATCGCGAGGGTCACTGTGAAGGTCGCAGCGACGATAAAGTTATGAACGAAGCCCGTCAATGACCTGCGCAATGAATTCAAGAAGCGAAGACGTTGTGCCCGGCCTTCACCACCAGCGACTGACTGAGCTGTTCCTTGTGGTCGGCTTGGGCCGGACTGACCGGAGACATGGCCCCCGGGGCAGAGCAGTACGTGCAGCCACCCATAACTGACCCACTGCGCGCACCCCGGCCCCGGCCCCCTGGCTGTTGCCTCCATGAACACCGCCAGCGAAGGCATCGAGGCACCCCAGGGCACGCTGATCCTGACGTATCCAGCACAGTCCTCAGCGAGCATGGCGAGTTCGATGCCGCGGCCGAGCCGCTTGTGCTCGTGCACGACGAGGGTGACGGCGACACCGGAGGAGCGGATCTCCCCGGCGAGCTTCACGGCGGCCTCCAACTCCGGTCGCTTGGTCGCACGGGTGGAGACCTTCTCCGAGAAGACCCGGGTGACCCCGGCCTCGCCGAGCGAGTCGAGCTGGGCGTCGAGGTACTGCCGGGCGGTCGATGCGCGGGCGTAGCCGAGGCGGACGTGTCCGACCGGTTCGGCGCCGGTGCGCCCGGGCCGGGGCACTTCGGTCCACGCCGAGCCCGGCTTGCGTGCGGCGGGGGTCTGCACGCTTAGGGCCTTGGCGAGTTGGGGCACCAGGCGGAAGCGGGCGGTGTGGTACTGGATCGCCACCTTGCCCTTGCCGGTCCGGCACGGAGAGCCCGCGGGGGCGGCGCAGGTGGACATCGGGCAGGGTTGCGATTCCACGCGCTTGAAGTCGTGGCTCACGACCGCGGACCGTTACATGCGGGTGTTTCAGACGTCTAGTCGTTTGCAACAACTCATGAAACATGGTCGCCGCACGTGGGCGACTGCCCGGTCGGGTGTTTCACGAGCGACCACCAATGAAACACGCGGGGGCGAAATCGACCGGGCACTATTGCCGACCTATCTCCATGTTCCGTCGGCTGATCAGCGGTGGGGCCGGGGGGCGGGCCGGCGCCGGGTGGCGTGGATGGAACCGAGCAGATTGAGGGACTGGGCACTGGGGCTGCCTGGTTCGGCGTGGTAGATGACGAGCTGCTGGCCGGGGGCGTCGCGTACGTCGAAAGCCTGGTAGGTGAGGGTGAGGGGGCCGACGTCCGGGTGGAGGAAGTGTTTGGCGTCCTGGGTCTTGCCGCGCACGGTGTGGGCGTTCCAGAGGTGGGTGAAGTCCGCGCTGTGCTCAGTGAGGGTGCGGACGAGTTCGCGCAGCCGCGGGTTGTCCGGGTCGAATCCGGTTGCCTCGCGAAGGTTGGCGACGGTGGCCTGTGCTGCCCGGTCCCAGTCCGTGTAGAAGTTGCGGCCCGCGGGGTCGAGGAAGGTCATGCGGGCCAAGTTGTCCGCCGGCTCGAACGGGGCGTAGAGGGCATCGGCCAGGGCGTTGACGGCGAGGAGGTCCAGGGTCCGGCTCATGACGAACGCTGGAGTGTTCGGGTAGCCGTCCATCAGCTGTCGCAGCGAAGGGCTGACCCGCTCGGCGGAGTGGACGGAGGGCTGGTCGTTCGGCGTGGCCCCGGTCAGCCGGTACAAGTGCGCGCGTGCGTCCGCGTCGAGGCGCAGCGCGCGGCTGAGCGCGTCGACCACTTGGGGTGAGGGGTTGCGCTCGCGGCCTTGTTCCAGGCGGGTGTAGTAGTCGGCGTTCACTCCGGCCAGGACGGCGACCTCCTCGCGGCGCAGTCCGGCGACTCTGCGGGCCCCGTAGCTCGCCATGCCGACGTCCTCCGGCCGCAGGCCGTCGCGGCGTGCGCGCAGGAAGTCTCCCAGGTGGTTTTTGTCCATGTGTTCAGGCTAGGCGGCGGCCCGGTGCGCTGCCTGGGTGTGCCACACCCAGGCAGCACGCGTCCTGGTTGATGGCCGCTGACCTGCCCAGACTCGGTGGAGCGGGAAGGACCACACCATTCGAGGAGAGGAGTCCGCCATGGCCGGGACCGTTGAGGGTGACCACGTCGACGTGGTCGGGATGTGGGTGACCGCGGATGGTCACATCCGTCAGGAGCTGCTGCCGGACGGCCGCTACGACGAAGCCCGCGGCGAGCGGCGCAGCGCGTACACCGGCCGGTACACGGTGACCGGCAGCCACCTGGACTACGTCGACGACACCGGGTTCACCGCCACGGGCGGCATCCGGGACGGAGCGCTCTATCACGATCACCTCGTGCTCTACCGGGAGCAGAAGTCGTCGTAGAGAGGCCGGGCCACGGCCGCCCTGGGCACCGGGGGCGAATCCGCCGTCGGCGGACCAAGAAGTCCCGACGCAACAGTCAGCCAGCCAGCAGCAACGAGAATCAAGGACCATATCCATGACAGGACAACGACTTGACGGCAAGGTCGCGCTGATCACGGGCGCGACCGGCGGCCTCGGCACAGCGACCGCCGAACTCTTCGCCCGCGAAGGCGCCCGGCTAGTGATCACCGATATCGCCGAAGGCCCCCTGCGGGACCTGTCCCTCCGGATCGGGGCACGCGGCGCGGAGGTCGTCGCTGCTCGCCTCGATGTCTCCTCCGCGCGGGAGTGGGACGAAGTGATCACCGTCGTACGCGACCGGTTCGGAACGCTGGACGTGCTCGTGAACCTCGCCGGCATCCTGGAATGGCCAGGTATCGAGGACACGCGGGAAGAGGCATGGGACCGTGTCATCGACGTGAACCAGAAAGGCACATGGCTCGGCATGAAGGCGGCGTTGCCGCTCCTGCGTGCGAGCGGAAACGCGTCGGTGATCAATACGTCGTCAGTACTCGGTCTGGTAGGAAGCGGTGCGGCTGCGGCCTACCAGGCGTCCAAGGGGGCCGTGCGCCTGTTGAGCAAGACCGCCGCGGTCGAGTACGCCCGGCAGGGAGTACGGATCAACTCGGTGCATCCCGGGGTGATCGCCACGCCGATGATCCAGGAACTCCTGGACGATGAGGGCGACCAGCAGCCGGACATCCAACGCACCCCCATGCGCCGAGCCGGCCGCGCCGACGAGATCGCACCCGGGATCCTCTTCCTGGCCTGCGACGACTCCTCGTTCGTCACTGGCTCGGAGCTGGTGGTCGACGGCGGGCTCACCGCGCACTGAACAACCCAGCCGTACGACGTCCAGGTGGGCCTGCCGTGAATGCGTCAACGGCGCGGCCCACCCGGTCCGCGCACCGCACCACTGCACAAGCACTTCAGGTGCCCTGCACCGGCGCCCGCACTCACACTCACCTTCTCCAGGGACCGCATCATGACACCTGCAACCGCATCCGCCGTAACATCCGAATCCACCGAGTTCGCCAGGAAGATCGCCCTCGTCACTGGAGCCGCGCGAGGGGTGGGCCGGGAGACCGTGGCGCTCCTCCACGCCCGCGGCGCCCGGGTCGTCGCTCTCGACCTCCGCCCCGACGTCACGAAGCTGGCGGAGGAGTTTCCCGGCGTCGTCGCGACACACGGTGACATCACCCGGGAGGAGACCGCCCACCGCACGGTGGCAACGGCCCTGGACGCCTTCGGCGGACTGGACATCCTCGTGAACAATGCCGGGCGCACCCAGAACAAGCCCGTCACCGAAACCACGGCCGAGGACTGGGACACCGTGATGGCGGTCAACGCCCGCGGCTCCTTCTTCATGGCCCGCGAGGCATTCCGGGCCATGAAGAGCCGCGGCGGCGGCGCCATCGTCAGCACCGGCTCGTACGCCTCCACCGTCGCCCTGCCCGAAGGCGTCGCCTACAGTGCGTCGAAGGGCGCTCTGGCCCAACTGACCAAGGTGCTCGCCGTCGAGGGTGGCCCGCTGGGCATCCGCGCCAACCTCGTGGCCGCGGGCGTCATCGAGACGGACTTCCTCGACACGATCCGTCCCGACAGCCGCGCCTACCTGGCGTCCTTCGCCGCCGCGCAGCCACTGGGACGTGTGGCGCAGCCCGAGGAGATCGCCGAAGTCCTGTGCTTCCTTGTCTCGCCCCGCTCCAGTTTCGTCACGGGAGCCGAGGTCGCCGCTGACGGCGGTTTCACCGCGCTCTAGCGACGCGTCAGACAGCACATATCTGGCGACCACGGCCCGCAGGCCCTGGTCGTCGGCACTTCCACCGGATGATGTAACCGGGAGGTGCCCGAGTCGCGCAGCGGCATAGTCAGGCGCGCTGACCGTAGCCGCCGGCTACAGCACTCCACGACTGGGACAACTACCGGCGGTATCGCGGACAGTTTTTCCGCTATCGCGTCTGCGCAGCCGACCGATCGGCCGTATCCGCCGCTGTGCGGGGGCGGGGCACGGCTGCTGCGGCTGAGGCCGGGTCGAGGCGCTGGCCCATGTCAAGGCGGAGGATGCCCGTACGGGTTGACGTTGGACCAGAACAGCGCGGTCAGGCTGCGCCGGTCCTCGTCGGTCAGCTTCTTCGCCCACGCCGGTTCGGCCAGGACCTGCTGCACCAGCAGGGTGTTGACGTGCACGAGCGCGGGCTGGAGCAGGTGCAGGGCGAGCATTGACGTCTCGGCGTGCTCTTTGTCGGGGCCCGTCAGGGCGCTGTCCTTGCCGTAGTGGAGCACTGTTCCAGTTCTCCACACCCTGGAGCCCGCCGCGGATCTCGCGGCGCAGGCCGGGACTGGCCAGGTAGTCGCACGCGAAGATCGCGCGCACGGCCCGGCCGAGTTCTTCGAGTGCCTGGTAGGTGGAGTGCTTGGGGCCACCCCGGGTGAAGCGACGCAGCACCTGCTCTGCCTCCGCCGTTCCGAGCTGGCGCGCAGTCGCGTAGTTCACCATCTGGTCGTATTGCTGCTCGATCAGCTCCCAGCGGATCGGCCTTGTCAGTGAAGCGCCGAGCGCCGGCCAGCTGGGCGGGGTGTCCTCCGGGCGGTACAGGCGGATGCTGCCGATGTTCTTCAGCCTCGGCAGCAGGCGGAAGTTGAGCAGTTCGGTGAAGGCGAACCCGACGACGCTCGCGCCGTGGGTGTCGACGTTGTTCAACTCGACCTCGGCGTCGGTGCAGTGTTGCAGGAGGCCCTCGATCATCGCGGAGACCTCGGACGACGAACAGCTCTTGAGCTGGGAGTAGATGCAGACGTTCTTCCGCTCGACGTGCCAGTGGATCATCACGGCCGTTGCCGCCGTAGCGGGCGTGGTACTCGGTCATGAAGTTCGAGGACCAGGATCCGAACTTCTTCGAGTCCGACGCGCACGCGGTGCCGCGGCCCCACCATGCGGTGTCGCGAACGGCGAAGGTGGCGTTCACCAGCCTGGTGACGGCGGCCCGAAGTGTGTCGACGGCGATCGGCCCGTGCCGAACCTGACTACACGTACGGCTTCGGCGGGCTCGCCGTTCTCACGGCATCAGTCTGTACGGGCCAACTCCACGCGGACCTGCAGGAGATCCCTGATCTCCGCACGCCGGGCCTCGCCGTTCACCTCCGGTCACCTGCGTTGCGGTGCGGGAGTCCGGAGATGAGCGGTCAAGTTGTGCGTCGGAAGCACGAGGCCCGGGTTTCCTGTTCCCGGCGGGCTCACCCGAGCACTGCTTCGGCTGCCCGTGCCTGGCTGCTGCCCGGGTCGACTGGGTCGGCCCGTCGCTGTCCGCGTGACTTCGCGCTTCCGGTGGAAGGAAGTTCGGCCGCGCGGGTGGACAGCCCTGCCCGGGGCAGTCGATGCGTCAGTCGACCCGCCTGGAGGCAGTGAGTATGAGTGGGGCATCGAAGGACCGGCCTGAGGGACCCGGAGCGGCAGAGGGGCCGGGGGTGGCGGGGGATGGCGACCGGACGCTGCCGGCCGGCCCGCCCGAGCAGGGGGGAGGGACGGACGGGCCGGCCGGGGAGCGAGGCTTCTTCGGCCACCCCCGGGGGCTGGCCACTCTCTTCGCGACGGAGGCGTGGGAACGCTTCTCGTACTACGGCATGAAAGCGATCCTGCTCTATTACATGTACGACCGGGCCACCGAGGGAGGGCTCGGAATCGCTCCCTCCACGGCGGCTTCGCTGATCGCCGTGTACGGTGCGTCGATCTATCTGGCCGCGATAGCCGGCGGCTGGCTCAGCGACCGGCTCCTGGGGGCCCGCCGCGCCACGCTGTACGGGGGCGCGCTCATCATGCTCGGCCACATCTGTCTGGCCCTGCCCGCGGGACGTGGCGCCCTCTACGCCTCCATGGCGCTCATCGTCCTGGGCACCGGGCTGCTGAAACCGAATGTCTCCACATCGGTCGGCAACCTCTACGCCAAGGACGACCCCCGCCGCGACGCCGGTTTCAGCCTCTACTACATGGGGATCAGTGTCGGCGCGGTGCTTGCTCCGCTGCTGGTGGGCACCCTCGGCCAGCGCTACGACTATCACCTCGGCTTCGGACTCGCCGCCGTCGGCATGGCGGCCGGGCTGGTCGTCTACGTCCGGGGCGGACACCGGCTCAGCCCCGTGGACCTGCGCCCCAGCAACCCGCTGCACCCGTCGGCCATCAGGCCCGCGCGGGTCCTCACCGCAGCGGCCGTTCTCACCGCCCTGACGGCCCTGCTGGCCGCGGCGGCGCTCACCGGCACCCTCACCGCCGGTGCCGTCGTGGACGGCATCAGCGTGCTGGCCGTCGCCCTCCCGGTGGGCTACTTCACGGTGATGCTGCGCAGCAGGCGTACGACGCACCGCGAACGCGCCGGAGTTCGCGCCTACATCCCGCTGTTCGTCGCGGCGGTCTTCTTCTGGTTCATCCAGGAGCAGGGCGCCAGCGTCCTCGCGCTGTACGCGGACCGCAGCACCGATCTCGGGGCGCTGGGCTTCACCGTGCCGTCGTCCTGGTTCCAGTCCACCGGCTCTCTGGTACTGATCTGCCTCACCCCGTGCTTCGCCGTGCTGTGGGTCCGGCTGGGAAGCCGCCAGCCACCCGCCCCGGCCAAGTTCGGCCTGGGGCTGGTGTTCGCGGGGCTCAGTTACGTCCTGCTGGTCTATCCGGCGCTCCAGTCCACCAGGAGCAACCCGTTGTGGCTGTTCGCGAGTTTCGCAGTCGTCACGGTCGGCGAGATCCTGCTGTCGCCGGTCGGTCTCTCCGTGACCACGCAACTGGCCCCTCCAGCGTTCGTCACCCAGACGATGGGCCTGTGGCTCGCCTCGAACGCCGCGGCGCAGGGGATTTCCGCCCAAGTGGTGCAGCTCTACGACCGCGACCACGCGGCCACGTACTTCGGGGTGATCGGCGGTGCGAGCGCCGTGGTGGGCCTGGTCTTGCTGGCCGCCGTCCCCGCCGTACAGCGCCGCATCCGCACCTCGACCGGGTGACCGCCGACCGGACGGCCCGATACGAAACGTTCGACCGGCAGACGTCCGGTTCTGGCTGCGGCCCGGCTGCGATCGGTCCGGTGGGGGCATGGGTGTGGCCCGGCACGGGGGCCGGGCCACACGCCCCGCGCGTCAAAGCTGGCGGCGAGCGTCGACGGCGAACGCGCGCATCGTATGCCCGGCAGTAGCGGGGAGATTCCCACCGGGAGCCTATGTCCGCTTGTTGACGGTATTACCGACTCACACTAGATCACTGTGTCAGCCGGATGCCGGGGTCTGCGCCCCTTTCACGTTGGTGCCTGGGCGGCTGTTGTTCGGCTTGCCGGGCTGTGGTGGTCGCCGCAGGTTCGATTCCGGTCGTCAGTCACTTGGCGCGGAGAACCGTTATGGGGCTACTCCAGCCCTTCACGGGTACACGTGTCGAGCGACCGTCTGATGAAGCGCGCATGCATGTAGTACCCGTTGCAGCAGTGGGAGATGGCATGAGGTTCGGCCAGTCGGCTTTGACACTGTCCCGGTATTCCGCGGAGGTGCTGGCCGGGCGATATCGCCTGGACGCGGTCATCGGCTCGGGTGGCGCCGGCGACGTCCACCGGGGTTTCGACCTACGTCTGAAACGGCCGGTGGCAGTCAAGGTCTTCCGCGCCGGCGCAGATATCGACATGGAGGAACGCTTCCACAACGAGGCGATGATCCTTGCCCGGTTGCAGCATCCCGGCCTGGTCACCGTCTACGATGCCGGACGGCACAACGGCCGCGCCTACCTGGTCATGCAGCTGATCGAAGGCCCTACTCTGAAAGAGCGCATCGCCGCGGGTCCACTGGCTTCCGGTGAGACCGCCGCACTGGGTGCCGGCATCGCCCAGGCTCTGTCCCACGCGCATGAGGCAGGGGTCGTTCACCGCGACGTCAAGCCCTCGAACATCATCCTGGATACGTCCGGCCACCCTCACCTGACCGATTTCGGCATCTCCCGGGTGCTCGACGCCACCACTCGCACAGCTACCGGCACACTCCTCGGCACGGCCGCCTACCTGTCCCCCGAGCAGGTGCTCGGCCAGTCCGTCGGCCCGCCCGCCGATATCTACGCCCTCGGGCTGGTACTCCTCGAATGCGTCACAGGCAGGCTCGAATACGACGGTGGTCCCCTGGAGGCCGCGATCGCGCGACTCCACCGGCGGCCCGAACTGCCCAGCTTCCTGCCGGAAGAGCTTGTGGCTCTGCTGCGGGATATGAACGCCATGGAGGCTGGGGCCCGCCCACCGGCGCCCGACTGCGCTCGGACACTGATCGCCCTGGCGGGCACGGCCCCTTGCGAGTCCGTTCCATCCTCGGCCCACGTCACGAGCATGGTTCCCAGAGAGGCGCCGGCGCAGGCCGACCTCACACACCCGCTTCCGTCGCACGCCGCAGGCGCAGCCGCGCCGAAGTCCGCGCCCGCACGTGCACGCATGGCGGTCGCCGGTGGAGCCGTCGTGCTCGCCGCTGTCGTCGCCGCCACTGTCGCCGTCTCCGACGGCGTTTCGCCCCAAGGAAATGGTGACAGAACGACACGGGCCACGAGCAGCCCCTCCGCAAAAGCCGACCCTCCAGGCACGCCCGCTGATAGGAACGAGGCGGGACCTGCGGCTCCGACGTCCTCCACCCGCGATGCCGTCGCCGCGCAGGTCCGTGACCCCGCTCTCGATCAGAGAAGCAGCCCTGCCTCGGCGCTCCCGAGCCGGGAGCCAGTCACCGACAGAGCCGTACCCGGCACTGCAGCACCACCGTCACACTCCACCGCGGGCGGCAAACCGTCCAGTCGGGCCAAGGGTAGGTCCGATACGGCAATGCATACCAAGCCCGGGACGCAGAGCCACGGCAAACGGTCCGGCAAGGATGAAAAACCTCAGAAGAGGGCCGGGTCAAGGGAAAGCGAATAACGCAGAGGGATCAGGCGTGATGCCGGCCTTGTCTGTTGATCATGGATTGCGGTGTTCGGGGCACACGTCCTTCACAGAGGTTCGTGACGATGTGGAGGAGGCTCAGTGCTGATACGGAAGAGCAGGAGTGCCGCGGGCTGCCCCAGAGCAGCGGGATCGCTGCCCGGGCCGGTTGTCGCCCTCGCGCTGGTCGGTGCCCTGCTCGGCGCCGCCGCGCTCCTTTTCTGGCGCTTCGCTCACTGGGCCGGGGAGCATCCGCTCGCTGCCGTACTCCTGGGGCTGCTCGCCATTCCCGTGCTCTACATCCTGTTCCGTGCGATGCCGAGGGCCCGGGAGCTGCGCCGCGCTGCCCGCGCAGGGATGGCTCAGGCCGATCGTGAATTCGCCGAGACAGCTCAGAGCAGCGACACGGCCGCCCCCGACTTTCCGGTCCTCGACCCGGAGGGCTTCGAGGCCGCCGTCGCCGCGTTGTGCGAGCGAGACGGCTGCCGCGAGGTCGAGGTTGTCGGCGGCGCCGGTGATCTTGGTGCTGATGTCGTGGCGATCGCCCCCGACGGCCGGCGCGTCGTCGTGCAGTGCAAGCTGTACGGCCCTACGCACAAGGTGGGCTCCCAGGACCTCCAGCGTTTCGGCGGCACCTGCTGGACGATTCACGGAGCCCAGCTCGCCGCAGTCGTGACAACCAGCCAGTTCACGGAACCGGCCCGGGAGTACGCCGCGGCATCCGGTATCCGGTGCGTGGACGGCGCTTGTCTCGCCGCTTGGGCAAAGGGCTCGGGGCCGGCGCCCTGGGGGCCCTCGATGGTGGACGAGCTCGGCTCGGACCAGGTGGGCACTGTCTTGGACGAATTCACCGTCTGACGTCGCCCACTCATACTTCGGCCGACGCCGGGAGTAGCTCCGGTCACGAAGGTGACCTTGCCGGTGAAGGTGTCGTTGCCGGCGTTCACGAGGGGTGCCCTCTCGTGGGTTCGCGTGCCGTCCGCCGCGCTGTGCGAGTGGCAGGACGGCAACGAAAGGGCTAGAACTCGATCTTCTCGGTTGTGGTCACGGCCACGTGCATGTTCCGCTCCATCATGACCAGTGCTGCCCGGGCGAGATCGTCGTGGATATGGGCCACGGCGTCGTCGGGGACTGTCACACGCAGATGGCGGATGTGCGCGTCCAGAGCCGAGTACAACACGCACTGTTCGGTCACCTGGCCGGTAAGAACCACATGGTCCACACCGAGCCGGGACAGCAGGTAGCTGAGAGGAGTTTCGTAAAAGATCGAATGTCTGACCTTGACCACGAACAGCGAGTCCTCGCCCGGCTGCACAGGTCGAACGAGTTCGGGTTCCGGTCCCGCCAGGGCGGCTTCGACGAGCTCCCCGTGATGAGAGCGCCATTCACCGAAATTGTCGTTGACATAGATGACCGGCACACCCTGGGTGTGCGCTCGCTCCAGGAGCCGGACGATCTGTGGCAACGCCGCGCGCGCGGACGGGATGAGAAGCTCCGCGTCGGGATGATCGTAGGTGTTGATCATGTCAATCACGATGAGAGCGCTTTTCCCCATGGGGACATGATGTCAGCCTGCAAGCTGACTGCACGTCGGCCACTCCGGCAGGTGCCGCCCCTGGGGGCCGTACGCCCAAGTGTGGAGGCCCTGCGTGCCGAGAACATCGATACCCGCACCCTCGACGGGGGACCAGCGGCCCGGCAATGGCCCAGCACTCGTGTGGCGCTACGACCTCTGGGAGACGGCGGCGCGCTCCATATGTTCGGGCCTTGCCCAAAGGGAAAGGCAAGGAGAACTCTCTCCTTGCCACTCTCAACATATTGCGCGCTGGGGAACTTGCCGCAAGGCCCCGGTCACGGTGGACATACGAACGCGCGCGGAGTACGCCGTAGGGTACATCCCCGGGGCCACAAGCGTGCTCCTCGACGATCTTCCCGGCCTCGCGGCCGGCCTGGCCACCGCAAGCCCCCTCCAGCAGCACACAGCGGGCTCCGACCTTCTTGCCGCCCAGGGCTCCGGCTGACCATCGCTGTTCGAGGCCGCTCACCGTGTTCGGGGGAGTCGGACCGGCGCGAGGGCCAGGACCTCCGCCTCTGCGGTGTGCTGGGCGTGCCGGCCGGGCACTGAAGGTCTTCCCGCCCCTGGCGGGTCACCGTTTCAGCCGGTCCACCAGCGCGAGGGCGTCCTCGGTTTTGGGGTGGGTCCTGCCGAGTTGCGTGTGCAGGATGTGTGCCCCCCGGCGAGCGGGGATGATCGCGGACGGGTCGCTCAATGCGTGCAGGACTTCGGCTTTGAATAGCAGGGCGTACCCGATGTACAGGTGGTCCGGCGCGTAGAGAGCCTCACGAATCCGCAGCGCCCGTGAGATCAAGCGCACTGCTGTGGCGTGGTCGCCGAGGTCTGCGTGAACGGTGGCGAGAGCGATCAGGTCGAAGCTCACATAGGGGTTGTCCGGCCCGTACGCGGCCTCGTCGATGTGCAACGCCCGCTCGGCCAGCGGCAACGCCGCCTGGTGCTCGCCGAGAAGGCACAGCGTCCGGGCAAGCGTCGCCAGGTCCGTCGCGATGGCGGGGCTCCCCGCCGGCAGGCAGGACTCGTGCAGGCGCAGCGCGCGCTCCGCCAACGGGCGTGCCGTCTCCGGCATGCCGAGGTCCCGGTGGATCTGCGCCAGGGTGATCAGGTCGAAGCCGACCTCCGCTTCCCGACCCCCAAGCGCCTCGTCGAGCGCGAGGGCACGTTCGCACAGCGGCAGCGCCACCCCGCGGTCACCGATCTGCAGGAGGAACTCCGAGGCCAGCCGCAGCAGCACCGCGGCCTCCGCGGCACACCCGGCCGGTGGGTCGTCCTTGGTCACGGCCAGCACGTGCGGGAGCAGCCCGTGCCACCGCGGCCGTGCGTTGGGGTCGCCATGGATGTCGTGCGGCACGGCCGCCAAGAGCGCACGGCACAACAAAATCCGAACGGTCGCGAGCCCGTCGTCCGTCATCGCGGCGCGGATCGCTGCCTGGACCAGCCGGTGCAGTACCAGGCAGGGGCCTTCGCGCCGTGCGAGACCCAGGCCGGCCAGGGCACCGACCGTCGTGTCCCACGCCAGCGGGTCGGCCGCCGCCGTGAGCAGACGTTCCGGGGCGCCGGTGAACAGGTCCAGCGGGATCGGCTCCGGCGCCAACAGGGCGCACAGCTCCAGCAGCCGCACTGCCTGGGGCTGCTCCCGCTCCAGTCTCCGGACACTGAGCTGCCACAGGGTCGTGACGACCACCGCCGGTCGATCGGCCAGCTCACCCCTCGAGAGCATGTCCTCCAACCGCGACGTCAGCAGCACCAGGTACTCCTCGGGCGCCGTCTGGTTGTAGCCCATGTAGCCGGCTGCCTGCTCCAACGCGAGAGGCAGATCTCCCAGTTGCTCCGCGATCCGGTCCGCTGTCTCTACGGTAGTACCGGGCACCCTTCGGACCAGCAGCTCCACCGACTCCTTCCTGGTGAACACCTCCAGGTCCAGCACGCCGGCTCTGCCCGACCATCCGCTCACCCTGGTCGTGACGATGACATGGCCGTTCCTTGCCAGGTCTCCCGACGGCAGTGCGTGCGTGAGCATGCCCGGCTTCTCCCCGTTGTCGAAGATGATGAGCCAGGGCCTGCGGTCCCGCAACTCGCCGTACACGCCCGCAACGACCTGCTCCGATCCCACCTCCACCAGCCCCAGCTCCCTGGCCAGCGACGTGAATTGCGACGCCACCAGGTCGGGGTCCTCTGCGTCGACGAACGCGACGAACCGGTACTTCGCCAGGTAGCGGTACGCGTACTCGACCGCGAGCTGCGTCTTGCCCACGCCGCCCAGCCCGTGCACGGCCTGGATGGCGAGGTCGCCCGCCGAGGTGAGGCGCCGTCGCAGCTCCCGCAGGTTGGTGTCGCGGCCGGTGAAGTGGGTGTTGCGCGGCGGAAGCCGGTACGTCGCGGGTGCCGTCGGGCGCGGTGTGCGGCCACCGCGCTGATCCGGCCGCAGCTCGACCAATGCGAGCGGGACCAGGAGCAGGAGCACCACCCACGGGTGGACGCGGACGAAGTCGAGCACCCCGGGCCAGCGGCTCTGCCCGGAGGCGGCGTTGAAGGCGAGACTGCCGACGAACAACACGAGCAGACCGATCACCGAGCCGATCAGCCTCCGCAACATGGCTCCCTCTCCGGTCACGACGGCGACCGCGACGACCGCGACGACCAAAGCCGACGCGATCGTAGCTGAGAAGTCGCCTCGTGCGAGGGGCGATTGGCCGACGCCGACGCCGACGGCGCTCCGTGCAGTCGCGAAAAGGCGCGTGGACGCGACACCGCAGACGTGTCGGCGAGGCCAACCGCCGCCACGGCTGTAACTGGAGGTCCGGCGGCCCGGCTGCGATCGGGCCGGTGGAGGCATGCGTGTGGCCCGGCACGGGGCCGGGCCACACGCCCCGCGCGGTCCGGGGAGCGTTCACGGGGTGGGTGAGGGATCAGTGTTTGAAGGCGTCGTTCGCCTTTTCCTTGGCTTCGCGGGCGTCACCCTTGACCTGGTCGATGCGGCCTTCTGCGGTGAGGCGTTCGTTGCCCACGGTGCGGCCGGCGGCTTCCTTGACCTTGCCCTTGGCCTGCTCGGTCTTGGCATGGGACTTCTCGTTGGCAGCCATGTCACTCACACCTTGCTGTGGTCGACTTCAGGAACAACCACCGCCTGACCGCCCTCACGACGTCCAAACATCGTGCCGTCGAACCCGCGCTGTCATCAAAGCTGCAAACGTTGGGGGAGTGGATCGAAGGGTTCGGGGCATCTGGCTGGTCATGCTTCCCATCATTCTTGTTCTCCTCCTCGCCCTGATCCTCTTCGGTGCCGGCTTCGCGCTCAAGGCCCTGTGGTGGATAGCCGTGATCGTGCTTGTGGTCTGGCTACTCGGCTTTGTCATCCGTCCCACGAGCGGCGGCGGCAAGCGTGGCCGCTGGTACCGCTGGTAGACAGAATCCGATCCGTAGTGGGGTGATCCGGCACTGCCGGATCACCCCACCCTGCGTTCTCCGTCAGGCCTTGACGCAGACCCGGCCCGCGAGACGACCCTCGCCGCGAGGGACCGCCTTCTCGACGGGGCTCCGCTGCAATCGGGTGGGCTCCGCAACATCGTGAGTGCCGCCGGCGGAATACGTGCGGATCAGGGTCAGTCGCCCTCGCCGGTACTGCTTCGGCAGCTGGGCCATGGCCAGTTGAGGGAAGGGCAGCTTGTGTATGCGCGAAGCCAATGGACCCGATCAGCCGTCAGTTCCTCTTCAGCTCCTCGGCGAGCATCACAAGGATGCCGCTGGGACCGCGGACGTACGTGAGCTTGTAGACGTCCTCATAGGTCGCCACACCGCGAAGCGGACGGCATCCGTGCTTTGCGGCTGTCTCAAGGGCTTTGTCGATGTCGTCGACTGAGAAGGCGACGCGATGCATGCCAATCTCGTTGGGACGAGTGGGATTCGACTCGATCGCTTCGGGGTGGATGTACTCGAAGAGCTCAAGGCGACCGTGACCGTCCGGCGTCTGGAGCATCGCAATGTTGGCGTGATTGCCATCAAGGCCGACGGCGGTGTCGGTCCACTCACCACTGACCGTGTCACGTCCGACGACCGTGAGGCCGAGGTCGGTGAAAAAGGAGATCGTTGCTTCGAGGTCGCGGACGGCGATGCCGACGTTCTCAAGTTTGATGGCCATGCGTTGCATGCTACCGAGCCGAGCCGGGCCGATCGGGTGCTTACGGCAAGGACGCAGCCGAGTACCAGGGCACCGTCGAGGTCGACCGTGACCTGCCCACGAGCTGCGTGAACGTCTGCACCTGACTGCCTCGATGCAACAGAACACAGTGGAGCAAGAACGGCTGCCCCGGGGGTGGCCCGGCGATAGTGCGGTTCCACGCGCCCGTCTGCGTGCCGACCCGACGAGTCCGGCGCCCGGATGCCTGGGCTGCACCGTCGTGGGCGTCGGAGAGAGGGGGCGGCATGTACCGCCGTCAGGATTCGGCAGCGGGCACGTGGTGCGCCAATTCGGTGGCCAGGCGTCGCATGGCCGTGCGGTTGGCGCGCCGCATCATGGTTCGAACGGCGGGGGCCAGCAGCCGCTCGGCGAGAGGGGCGTGCACCCACCTGTATGTGAACGAGACCTGGGTCCCACCGGTTCGCAGCGGTTCCAGGGCATAGGTGCCGTGGGCCAGGCGTCGGCCGGCCGCGCTGACGTTGCGTTCGACGATGCGCCGCGGCACGTCGGCCTCCACGACCTCAATGGTGACGTCGGTTTTGGTGCCGCCCAGAGTGGCGGTCACCGTCGCGCACGATCCGACGCCGAGGGCAGGGCCGCTGTAGCGCCAGTCGGTCAGGTAGTGGTTGGTGAACCGCTCGTGGTGAGCCATGACATCGAGGAAGTCGTAGACCTGCTCTGGCGTCTGAGGTACGTGGATCGACACGGTGACAGACTTCATGTACCACACGGTACATGTGGCATGTACCGATGGGTACACTCGCGGCGTGGTGAATACGAGCGACTCGCACCCCGTCGGCAAGTCCAGGCAAGGCACCCACGGGGACCGGCGCGCACAACTGGTGGACGCGGCCGTCGATCACGTCGCGGCACACGGCATCGCGGACCTGAGCCTGCGCCGCCTGGGCGTCGCGATCGGCGTCAGTCATCGCATGTTGATCCACTACTTCGGCTCCAAGGAACAACTGCTCGTCGAGATCGTCCGGACGTCGGAGCGACGTCAGCGCGATCTCCTGTCCCAGCTCCGCTTGGAGCCCGGTCGATCACCCGCCGACATCGCGCGCCGGCTGTGGCAGCAGCTGACGGACCCTCGCCTGGCCGGTCAGGAGCGGCTCTTCTTCGAAATCTGCGGGCGCGCGCTGCGGGGCCGCCCCGAGGCAGCTCCGGTCCTCGAAAGGCTTGTGAAGGACTGGCTGGAGCCGCTCGTGGCCGCCGAGGTCAGCGCAGGGGCGGACCCTGCCGTGGCCCAGCGACGCGCCCGAATGGGACTCGCCACCGTCCGCGGTCTACTGCTTGACCTGCTCGCCACCGGTGACCGCGGCGGCGTCGACGCGGCGATGGAGGAGTTCCTCCGGCTGTACTACGGCTCAGAGTGACGGACTCGCCGATCAGGCCGAACGGCTGGAGAAGACGTCGCATCGCGTTCGAACGACGGCCGTCGCGGTAGCAACGTCGCCCCCGTCCGCCCCAATCTCTACGCGAAGATCAGCGGCGACGCGGCGCGGGACCGTGGCGTCTGGCGTCACCACCCAACGGGACCCCTTGTCAGGCTGGCTGATCCGAAGGCGGCTCCGCCTCACTGTCCGCCATCCTGGGACCGCTAGGCGACTGGTTTCCTGCCGCGGTCGGTCTCGTCCTGCACGAGGAGCGAGAGCAGGGAGGCGACAGGCAGGCCGGCCTCTGCTGGGTGGCGCAGTGCCTTGTCCGGTTTGATTCGGTAGGTGTTGGTACGTCCCTCGCGAGTGTGGGAGAGGTAGCCGTCCTGCTCGAGGTCGGAGATGATCCGCTGGACGGCGCGCTCGGTGAGCTGGCAGTGAGCGGCGATGTCGCGGATGCGGATGTTCGGGTCGTCGGCGATGGCCGCAAGTACCCGCGCGTGGTTGGTGATGAACGTCCACCCTGAGTGCGTTTCGGACTCTCCGATCATGCCGTACATGTTAGGCGACGGCTTTACCCGTACTCAAATACATGACATAATTTTCGCGCATTGCGTGACGTGGTTCGGTGAAGTGGGCTGGGAGGTCCGGGAATGTCGTGGGACGAGGCCGTCATAGCAGGGCCCGATTGTGACGCTGCCGGAAGCAGCGCGCATCTGCCTGACCCCGATGGTGGGCAGGCGCCGACGCATGCCTCGGTAGTTCAGTACGAGTGGCGGGACGCCTGGGTCGTCGTTGCTGACGGCGAGTACGACATGGACTCGGTGACGCCCCTGGCAGAGGCGTTGACCACCGCAGCTATCAAGCATCCGAAGGTGCTCCTGGACACCTCCGGTGTCACGTTCGCGGACTCCTCGTTCCTGAACCTGATCATTCTCGTACACCAGACCACCGCCCTGCGCGTGGTCGCACCGGGACCACAGTTGTTGCGGCTCCTCAAGGTGACCGGGACCGATGCCATCCTTCACGTACGAGCAACGGTGGAGGAAGCCGCCGGCTCCTGAGGCATGCACGACACATGGTGCGGATCCGGCGAGGAGTCGTCGATCACGGTTGGGGCTCCTATGGCGTGCTGCCGTGCATGAGATCTTCCGGTACCTCCCGTGGCCGTTCGAAAAGGCTGGGTTCCCTCCGAACCTCGGAGCCGTCGTTCAGGGGACGGTGACAAACGGAGAGGTCCCGGCCTTGTTCGTCGGTCACACCGAGGAGAACCCCTGGCTTGTCGGTGACGGCGTGAACGATCCGGTGCTCGTCCTAGCGGGTGACCACGGCTGGGGAGTTCTTATTCCGCGAGGTCGGCGGCGTGTCGGCGGAGGGCGTGGATGAGGGCGTCCGTCGAGGGCGTGGTAGGGCCCGGCAGGCGAGCCAGGCTGACGCGGCGTCGTTCCTCGGGAAGGTCGTCGACGGTGATGAGGCGGACGCCGGGCGGGACCGCGGACAGCAGCATGGAGGGGACAGTGGTGATGCCGACGCCGGCTGCGACCAGGTGTAGTTTGGTCAGCCAGTCGCGGGTGGAGTGGTGGACCCGGGGCCGTCCGGGCAGGCCCGGCCAGATGCCCAGCAGGGGCTCGTCGGTGCTGGCCGGGCTGGCGATCCACATTTCGCCGGCGATGTGCTGAGCGGTGACGCCGGCGCGGTCGGCGAACCGGCCGCCGGCCGGCACTGCTAGGACCAGACGGTCTTCCAGCAACGGCTCCACATGCAGGGGCGGATCATCGTCGTCGGGTGAGCGGTGCGGCGGCCGCGAGGACAGTAGGGCGAGGTCGAGGGCGCCGGAGCGCAGCGCCCTCAGCAGCGATGGGGTGGTCCCCTCCCGGGTGGTGACCTGGATGCGGGGGCGTTGCTGGCCCAGCGCTGTCATGGCGCGGGCCACGAGCACGGCTCCGGCGGCGGGGAAGAAGCCGAGCCGCGCGGGTCCGGTGTCGTCCCCTGCGCCGCTCAGTTCCCGGCCGGCCGCGTCCAACGCGTCCAGCGCGGTCACGGCGTGGGGCAGCAGGGCTCGGCCCGCGCTGGTCAGTCGTACACCGCCGGGATAGCGGTCGAACAGCCGGACGCCGGTGGCCTGCTCCAAGCTGGCCACCTGCCGGGAGACAGCCGACTGCGTGTAGCCCAGTGCCTGACCCGCGGCCGTGAAGGTGCCCCGCTCGGCTACCTCACGCAACACCCGCAGTCCGACCACCGTGATGTCCATGAGCAATCAGCATACCCACCATGTGATGCATTCGCTGGCCGAATGGCTGTCGGCGTTCCTAACGTGAAAGGCATGAACGAACAACCCACCCACGGCGCCTCCGGATTGGGCGGCCGGTTGCCCCTCCTTCTCCCCGGCGCCCTCGATGAGGCGCAGCACGCCGTCCATGCCGGACTGCAGGTCACGCCTGCCCAGTGGAGAGGGGGCGACCTACACGGCCGCGCTGCCCGATGGGCGGCTGATCGGCCCGTTCAACGTCATGCTGCGCAACCCGCGCTTGGCCCAGCCCCTGCTGGAATGGGCCCAGGCGATCGCCAATTCCGGCATCCCGGCCGATGCCCGTGAGGTGGTCATCCTCACCGTGGCCGCCCGTTGGCGGGCCGAGTACGCGCTCTACGCCCACACCGCGGGAGCGGAGCGTGCCGGTCTGCCCCAGACCGCGGTCGTGGCACTCCGGCGGATCGATGACACGCCCTGCGCGCCTGCTTCCAGGTCCCCGCCCCCGCCCAGCACCGCACCACGGCAGCCACCGCCTGACCGCAACCCCAAATACCGCATCGGAAAGAGAACGACAATGCCGCTGATCAACGTCTACCTGCGCCAGGGCACCACCCCTGAGCACCGCCGCAATGTCTCCGCCGCTCTCCACAAGGCGATGATCGACGTCCTGAAGATCCCCCACGACGACCAGTTCCACGTCTTTCACGAGGTCACGCCCGACAACTTCCACATGCAGCCGGTCGTGTTCGGCCTGTCGCGCAGTGAGCGCACCATGTTCATCCAGCTGTCCTTCAACCAGCGCACAGCCGAGCAGAAGAGCGAACTGTTCCGGGCGATCGTCAACAACCTCCGACTGTTCGCCGATGTCCCCGAAGAGGACGTCATGCTGATGGTCTTCGAAACAGCCCGCGAGAACTGGTGGGCCGCCGGCCGTGTCGTCAACCCCGAAACCGGCTACGACGCGCGCATGACCGAGGTCCCCGCCGAAACTGCTGCCACGACCTGACCGGGTCCTGTTTGCGATCCCTGGCGAGCGTCTGTGCACCCTCGTTCACCTCGACAGCCAAACGTCTCGGGCGAGACGGCACTCTTGCCGACAGAGGTGCCCGATCGGCCGGTCGCCCAGCCCATGCCCAGTAAGCACAGGACGCGCCTGGCCGGACCCTCGTTTCCCGAACAGGGCATGATGCTCGGCGGATTGCTGACATTCGGCCAGGAGGCCATCGCTCCCTACCCGACCGGCAACGGGCACCTCGCCTTCGCCTGGATCAACTCACCACCCTCCGCACCCGGGGTCATCGCGGAACTGCTTGCCACAGCCGTCAACGCGACCCTGCGGGATGGGCGAGCACGCCCTGGTGGGACCTCGAACGAGGCACCGTCCGCGACCTGGCGGCGCTGGTCGGCCTGCCCGACGCCAGCGGCGGCGTGCTGACGAGCGGCGGCTCCATGGCCAACCTGCTTGCCATGGCCTGCGCCCGCACCTGGTACCTCACCCGACGAGGAGCCGCCGACGGACCGGCATACGACCGTGATCACTCCAGGCTGGCCCTCGGCTACAGTGCGCAGGCCCACATGTCCGTCGCCAAGGCAGCCGCCGCCATCGGACTGCCCTCGCACTGGCTGCGTCCGATCGTCACCGATGCCGCCGACCGAACGATGCCCGCCGCCCTGCGCGCGGCGGTCGAGGCCGACGCGGCCGCGGGGCTGCTGCCGTTCTGCACCGTCAGCACGCTCGGCACCACCCCCACCGGGGCCATCGACCCGCTGGGCCCGTTGCTGCGATCTGCCGCGACCATGGCATGTGGCACCACGCCGACGGCGCGTGGGGCGGGCTCGGCGCCTCGGTCCCGGCGCTCGCCCCGCACTACGCGGGCGTGGACCGGCTCGACTCTCTGACCGTCGATCCGCACAAGACCCTCAGCGTCCCCGTGGGCTGCGGGGGCCTTTCTGATCGCCGGTGTAGATGTCGCAATCCACACCAGGTCAGAAGACCCGCACCCATTTCAAGATCTTTCAGCCGAAACCTGCGTCACCGTCCACAACCTCCTGAGACAGAACACCTAGTGCTGCGCCGCGGAAGTTCCGCCGATGAGTTTCCGGGGGGTGTGCGGTCTACCCGTCGACGAAGGGAGCGCACCATGCGCAAGATCATCATTTGCACGTTCCTGACGCTGGACGGCGTCATGCAAGCGCCGGGCGGTGCGGACGAGGACGCGGAGAGCGGCTTCGAGCACGGCGGCTGGCAGAAACCGGTGGACGACGACGAGGTCGGCACGGCCATCGCCGGTTGGTACGAGCACTCCGACGCGATGCTGCTCGGCCGCAAGACATACGAAATCTTCGCGTCGTACTGGCCGACCGCCGATCCCGAGAACCCGTTCACCAATCACATGAACAGCATGCACAAGTACGTGGCGTCTCGGACCCTGACATCCGTCGAGTGGCAGAACTCCACGCTGCTGGAGGGCGACATCGTCGATGCCGTACGCAAGCTCAAGGCGTCCGACGGCGGCAACGTCAACGTCGTCGGCAGCGGCGACCTCGCCCAGACACTCATGCATCACGGCCTCGTCGACGAGTACCGGCTGACCATCCACCCGGTGATCATCGGCACCGGCAAGCGGCTGTTCGCCGACGGAGCGATCCCCACTGCGCTGGAACCGGTCAGCGTCTCGACGACGAAGGGCGGCACCATCGTCGGCGTCTACCGGACGAACGGTAAGCCCAGCTACGACAGCTACTAGGTGTATTGATCACGAGCGTTGTTGACAGTCGTGGGCCTTGAACATGGCGAAGACCTCCGATGTGGTGGAGCTGTCTAGGAACGCACCACACGGAGGTCTTCGTGTCCCACCGTAATGCCCGGCTGACGGTCTTCGGGAGGCGTCTGCTGGTCGAACGTGTCGCATCCGGGCGTCCGGTCGCGCACGTCGCCGCTGAGATGGGAATCTCGCGGGCAACGGCTCACAAGTGGGTGCGTCGGTGGCGCGCGGAGGGCGATCG